>JANLVT010000015.1:0-5012 GCA_031364125.1 Lysobacterales bacterium
TTCGGCTTTCGGGCCGTTATTCGGGTCGGGCTGCTGTTGTTTACCCTGCACTGCTTCGGCCAGGGCGTGCGCCCAACAATTCGTTCAAGCCGACCCCGTGTCGTGGCGTCAGCCATGTGCTTTACGCTACGCTTGCACATGTCCGCCGCCCCGCCACGGGTCGGCTTAACTCAGGCGTTAGGCGGCAGAAAAGCGTTTGGTGACTTTGCTTTCCAATGCTCCTTTTCCCGGTTTCGGTTGGCGCCGCTCTTCGGTCATGTTTTCTGCTCGTTGCTTCTTCGTCCAAGTTCGTCTGGCGCGCTCACACTGCGCATGCGTTGCGTTCGCCGGCTTCGGAAACAGTGATTGGCATTGTCAGGTCACCCACTACTGACGCAGTCGCTTCGGTTACACCCGACTGGAAGTTCACAGGTGCGCGCCCGGGCCTTCTCGCTTCGGTTTTCGGCAAGTGCGTCAGGGTCCAACTTGCATCGGCATCCGCCGCCACCTAACAATTCGTTCAAGCCGACCCCGTGTCGTGGCGTCAGCCGCGTGCACGCGCTACGCTAGCACGCGTCCGCCGCCCCGCCACGGGTCGGCTTAACTCAGGCGTTAGGCGGCAAAAAGCATTCGGCAGTTGCGTTCTCAGCGCTGCAACATGTCGGCTTCGGTCAGCATTGCTCTTCGGACGGTTCTTGGGCACGTTGCTTCTTCGGTCAAGTCTGTTGTGCGCGCTCACACTTCGCATGCGTTGCGTTGGCCGGCTTCGGAGGCGGCGATCTTCATCTGTTGGTTTTTCTGCGTCTGATGCGCTGCTTCGGAAACGGCCGGCTGTAGGTCCGCGAGGCGCGCTCAATCGCCCGGGCTTCGGCTTTCGGTCGGCGCGTCCGTAGTTCAGTGTCGCGGGCTTCCGTTCCGCCTAACAAGTCGTTCAAGCCGACCCCGTGTCGTGGCGTCGGCCATGTGCTTTACGCTACGCTTGCACATGTCCGCCGCCCCGCCACGGGGCGGCTTAACTCAGGCGTTAGGCGGCAGAAAAGCGTTTGATTGCTTTGCTTTCCAATGCTCCTTTCCCCAACTTCGGTTGGCGCTCCTCTTCGGTCAGGTTCTCTGCACGTTGCTTCTTCGTCCAAGTTCGTCTCGCGCGCTCATACATCGCATGCGTTGCGTTGGCCGGCTTCGGAAACAGTGATTCGCGTGGTCAGCTTTTCCGCGACTGAAACAGTCGCTTCGGTTAGATTCGGCTGAAAGTTCTGGGGTGCGCGTCCGAGCTTCCCCGCTTCGTTTTTCGGCAGGTGCGTCGGGGCTCGGTGTGCATCAGCATCCACCGCCACCTAACAATTCGTTCAAGCCGACCCCGTGTCGTGGCGTCGGCCGTGTGCTTTACGCTACGCTTGCACACGTCCGCCGCCCCGCCACAGGGCGGCTTAACTCAGGCGTTAGGCTGCAAAAAGCACCTGTAGCTGATGCGCTGGCAATCGTCTTGTTCGCGGTCTCGCTCAGCTTTTCTTCTTCCGCTCGTTTCGGTCGTCGCTGCGGTCATTTCAGTTGGCCTGTTGCGGGAGTGCGCTCATGGCGCTGCGTGCTTTGCTTCGGTTGCGTGTGCGGGGATGCGCGCATGCATGCACGGGTGTCTATGCGTCACGTGCGGGCGCTCGCGGGGCCGGGCTTCGGGTTGTCGGCAGTTCGTCGGGGTACGCGTTGAGGGTTCGGCTTTCGGGCCGTTATTCGGGTCGGGCTGCTGTTGTTTACCCTGCACTGCTTCGGCCAGGGCGTGCGCCCAACAATTCGTTCAAGCCGACCCCATGTCGTGGCATCAGCCGTGTGCTTTGCGCTACGCTTGCACACGTCTGCCGCCCCGCCACGGGTCGGCTTAACTCAGGCGTTAGGCCCCAATGGAAGAAATCGACTACGTTGCAGAACTTGAGCGAATTCGCACCGTTTATATAAATGTTTCTCCGCGGCAACGGTTGCATGTAATCAAGCAACGCTTGGCCAATCCAGATCACGGACCAAAAACCTTGGTCACACACGTCTCAGCTGTGGAAGCTCTCGCTCGCTCACTCGTGCTGCACCACTCAGGCGCAAGCCCATCTACCCAATATGCCAAGTTCCGCAATCATGATCCAGACAAACTTGTTACGCTTTTCTTAGAGCGGATTCGCGCTGGCACTCCAACAGAAGTTCTGGGTCAAGATGTGTGGCAAAAGTTTCGCTATGCCATTAGTTATCGCAACTTATTGGTCCATGAGTGCACGTACTTGGGCCAAGACAAGTACCCGCATTTAGAGCACGCTTGTCAATTGGTACTGTCCAAGCTGATAGAACTCGCAGGGCTCCCGGTTGGGGCCTAACAATTCGTTCAAGCCGACCCCGCATCGTGGCGTCGGCCACGTGCCTGCGCTACGCTAGCACGCGTCCGCCGCCCCGCTGCGGGGCGGCTTAACTCAGGCGTTAGGCCCCTAAAGACAGATTAGCGGTACACTTATAGAACATCATCCGAGGTCAATCCTATGCAACTTACTGCCGTTCTAATTCCTGCTGAGGAAGGTGGTTTTGTGGCACTCAATCCTGAGACAGGCACCACCACTCAGGGCGAGTCCATTGAGGAGGCTCTTGCCAATCTCCAAGAAGCAACTGAACTGTACTTGGAGGAGTTTCCGGTAACTTCATACGGCAAGCCTTTGCTAACCACCATTGAGGTCTCTGCCCATGCCGCCTAGCCTTCCGCACGCTTCAGGTGCGGAGGCAGTGCGTGCATTGCAGAAGCTTGGTTTCGTTGTCCTGCGCCAAAAAGGCAGTCACGTAATGATGCGGCGCGGCACATCAGGATGCGTAGTGCCACAGCACCGCGAGTTGAAGATCGGCACTTTATCTGGCTTGCTCAAGCAAGCAGGTGTTTCAGCAGATGAGTTCATAGAAGCTCTCTGACGGGGCCTAACAATTCGTTCAAGCCGAGCCCATGTCGTGGCGTCGGCTGCGCGCACACGCTACGCTAGCACGCACCCGCCGCCCCGCCACGGGCCGGCTTAACTCAGGCGTTAGGCGGCAATAAGCATTCGTTTCAGCTTCGCAGGCTTGCTCGTTCAGCCGCTTCGCTCATTGCTGCGCCGTTGCCGTTTTTAACCGCTGCGCTCGTTGTGTTCCGCTATCAGGCATTGCTCCGGAAAGCTTGCGGGACGCGCTCACACATCGCATGCGTTGCGTTAGCCGGCTTCGGGAACGATGTTTGGTGTCGGTCAGCATATCCACTACTGATGCTGTCATTTCTGACAGGTGCGGCTGAAATTTCGCGGGTGCGCGTTCGGGCCTTCCCGCTTCGTCTTTCGGCAAGTGCGCCAGGGTTCGATTTGCACCGGCGTCCACCTGCCGCCTAACAATTCGTTCAAGCCGAGCCCATGTCGTGGCGTCAGCCATGTGCTATGCGCTACGCTTGCACATGTCAGCCGCCCCGCCACGGGCCGGCTTAACTCAAGCGTTGGGCTGCAAAAAGCATCTGTAGCTGACGCGCTGGCAATCGTCTTGTTCGCGGTCTCGCTCAGCTTTTCTTCTTCCGCTCGTTTCGGTCGTTACTTCGGTCATTTCAGTTGGCCTGTTGTGGGAGTGCGCTCATGGCGCTGCGTGCTTTGCTTCGGTTGAGTGCGCGGGGATGCGCGCATGCATGCACGGGTGTCTATGCGTCACGTGCGGGCGCTCGCGGGGCCGGGCTTCGGATTGTCGGCAGTTCGTCGGGGTACGCGTTGAGGGTTCGGCTTTCGGGCCGTTATTCGGGTCTGGCTGCTGTTGTTCACCCTGCCCTGCTTCGGCCAGGGCGTGCGCCCAACAATTCGTTCAAGCCGACCCCGTGTCGTGGCGTCAGCCATGTGCTTTACGCTACGCTTGCACATGTCCGCCGCCCCGTCACAGGGCGGCTTAACTCCGGCGTTAGCCTTCTATGACAATGCATTTGAAAGCGAATTTCGGAAAGCCGCTTGAACGCGAGTACGAGGCTTGGATAGTGGCTGGCATAGAGCGCCACTTCCGCGCCATTGGTATTCCTTTGAGCATTTGGGCAATTGGCCCCGGCGAAGAGGTGGTTTGGCCCGCAGACGAGAAACTCTATGTCGATTCGAAAATTGTTGGGCTTCAGTTCAAACAGGCGAAGCTGGCCAAGGGGGCTGCATCCCCCGATGCACTTCACTGGTCGCTACACCAGCCGCCAGCCCAGTTCCAGCGCGTGCTGAGCAATAGTGAGATTTTTTATTGCCTTCCAACCTTTATCAACCGGCGCGTCCGGGACGAGGCACTACACCACTGCCTGTTCTGGCGGCCGGACGCAACGAAGCCCCAAGATAAGAATGTCTGGTACGCCAATACGCGCGCTAGGACCCCATATAACGAAGTGGCCCACGGCATGCGCTGGGGACTTTTTTCGGAGCAGCTGTTCCAGTGCCCGATCGGAAAGAAGGTCACTACTGCTACCGAGGCGCAGGCTGTCATCAACCGCATCCAAAGCCACGTTGACCAAGAACAGCTGTCGAGCAATACGCCCGGCGGCAGGAACTATGGCGAGAGTAGGGGCGAGGCTGGCGCGGGCCTTTATTTGCTTGCCTTCCCGCTAGAAGGCTAACAATTCATTCAAGCCGAAGCCGCTTCGCGGCTCGGCTCAATTCAGGCGTTAGGCCGCTGATGGTTTATTTCATACTCTCTCGACACGGTTACGATCAGCTGGCCGCATCAGGTGGCCTACCCACCAGCCCATTGTGGGTGAGTGGCGGTGTTCTCTCGGTGGACGAGCTGTCGGCTCTGCGTTCTCTTGGCTTCAACATCACCGACTTCGATAGCCAGATCGATCCTAGTGATCCGGAAGAAATTGATGAGGCTGTTGAAACCATCAGGCTGCATCATCCTGGACAGGTGGTGTGGGTTGAGTACTCGCACGCGGCCTAACAATTCGTTCAAGCCGACCCCGCATCGTGGCGTCGGCCACGTGCCTGCGCTACGCTAGCACGCGTCCGCCGCCCCGCTGCGGGGCGGCTTAACTCAGGCGTTAG
>JANLVT010000039.1:0-61245 GCA_031364125.1 Lysobacterales bacterium
GCCGGAGCACGGAAGTTCTTCGAACGCTGGCGCGAGGCGTTGAAGTGGCAGCGGCTCAAACCGTACGAAGCCTTCGCCGAGATGATCGAGCGGCACTGGAACGGCATCGTGTCGTACTGCACCCCGGCGAACAAAGTCTCACTGGGCTTTGTGGATGGATTGAACAACAAGATCCGGGTGATCCCGCGTCGAGCCTATGGCCTGCGCGACGAAGAGTACTGCGACTGAAGATTCCCACCTGCCAGCTTCCAGAGCTGTGATCTGGGCGGAATTTACCCACACGAGTTCACGAAGAGCCAATTGCTCTTTACGCGCGGTGATATGCATGACTTCATCCTTGGACGCCTGAATCAACCTACCCTGAAATCGTGGTTTCCCGGAGTAGGCGGGAGGCGAATACGCTGACAAGCACAGAACATCTATAGCCCCGTCTGCTCTGTCCGCACTGTAGCTCATCGTTTCAGGGGCTGCGACGTTGGTTCCCGCCCTTGCATTCTTCCGAGCACAAAAAAACCGCCTACCGGCGGTTTTGTCGTAAAGACTTGATTTAATTGGTCGGGGAGACAGGATTCGAACCTGCGACCTCTACGTCCCGAACGTAGCGCTCTACCAGACTGAGCTACACCCCGACATTGCAGCCCGGCATTCTAGGGGCTTGGCCTGCGTCCGGCAAGCCCGGACGCCTGCGTATGGCGGGAAAGACCGATTTCCGGGCGTCCCGGCCTGCCCGGCGGCGGCCTCCAGCCCGCTCACCCGCTAAACTTGGCGTCTCTGCTGCATGCCCCGGAGTTTCCCTTGATCAAGCCGCGTACACCGCCCGGCGTCCTCGAACTGCTGCCGCGCGACCAGATCGCCTTCCAGCGGATGCTCGACACCATTCGCCGCACCTTCGAGCGCTACGGATTCCTGCCGGTGGAAACGCCGGTGATGGAGCTGTCCGAAGTCCTGCTGACCAAATCCGGCGGCGAAACCGAGCGCCAGGTGTATTTCGTGCAGTCGACCGGCGCGCTGAGCAAATCGGCCGAAGGCGGTGCCGCCGACGGTTTGCCGGAGCTCGCCCTCCGCTTCGATCTCACCGTGCCGCTGGCGCGCTACGTCGCCGAGCACGAGCACGACCTCGCGTTCCCTTTCCGCCGCTACCAGATGCAGCGCGTGTATCGCGGCGAGCGCGCGCAGCGCGGGCGGTTCCGCGAGTTCTACCAGTGCGATATCGACGTGATCGGCAAGGACGCACTGTCCACCCGCCACGACGCCGAAATCCCGGCAGTGATCGCATCGGTGTTCGAGGCGCTGGCGATCGGCGAATTCACCATCCAGTTCAATCACCGCAAGCTGCTGCGCGGCTTCTTCGAAGGCCAGGGCATTGGCGAAGGCGAGCGTCAGGCCGCGGTGCTGCGCGAGATCGACAAGCTCGACAAGCGCGGCGAAGAGGCGGTGCGCGCGACCCTGACCGGCGAGGGCTTCGCGCTCGCGCCCGGCATCGCCGATACGCTGCTGGCGTTCTCGCGCGTTCGCGCCACAGGTCACGATGCGGCGCAGGCCGCGCTCGACGCGCTGGGTGCGGGCACCGAGTTGTTCGAGGAAGGCCGCAACGAACTGCGCGAAGTGCTGCGCCAGCTGCGCGCGCTGGGCGTCGCCGACGACCGCTTCGCGCTGAATCTGTCGATCGCCCGCGGTCTGGATTACTACACCGGCATCGTCTACGAGACCACACTGAACGCGAACCCGGAGATCGGTTCGATCTGCTCCGGCGGCCGCTACGAAAACCTCGCCAGTCATTACACCAAATCGAAGCTGCCGGGCGTGGGCATTTCGATTGGGCTGACGCGGCTGTTCTGGCAGTTGCGCGAAGCCGGACTGGTGGCGACCGCCGACAGTTCGGTCGACGTGCTGGTGTCGCTGATGGACGATGCCGGCCTGGACGCCGCGCTGTCGCTGTCGCAGAAACTGCGCGCGGGCGGATTGAACGTCGAAACCCAGCTCGAACCGCGCAAGCTCGCCAAGCAGATGCAGTATGCCGACCGCGCCGGCATTCGCTTCGTGGTGATCCGCGGCGAAGACGAAGTCGCGCGCGGCAAGGTCGCGGTGAAAGACCTGCGTCGCGGCGAACAGTTCGAAGTCGCCGAGGCCGATCTTGCGCGCACGCTGCTGGTCGAACGCGAACAGTGGCGCGCTTTGCCGCGCTCCGGGGTGAAAACATGAAACCGATCCGCCTTGACGGCCGTTCGCTGACCCGCGACAGGATGGTGGAAGTGGCGTACGGCGCCCAGGTGATGCTGGACGAAGGCGCGCTGCGCAACGTCGCGCACGCCGCCGCGTTCCTGGCCGAACAGGTCCGCCGCGAAGAGCCCATCTACGGCGTTTCCACCGGTTTCGGCAGCAACGCCGACAAGCTGCTGGGCGCGCATCCCTTGCGTGAGGAATTGCGCAGCGGTGAGCTGCCGGGCGCGACGCCTTCCCGCCGCTCGCTGCATCAGGAGCTGCAGCACAATCTGATCGTGTCGCATGCGGTCTGCGTGGGCGAACCGTTTTCCGCCGACGTGGTGCGCGCGATGCTGTGCATCCGCATCAACACGCTGCTGCGCGGGCATTCCGGCGTGCGCGTGGAAACCCTGCAGGCGCTCACCGCGATGCTCAACGCCGGCGTGGTGCCGGTGGTGCCGCAGTTGGGTTCTGTCGGCGCCAGCGGCGACCTTGCGCCGCTGTCGCATCTGGCCATCGTGCTGCTGGGCGGTGGCGAAGCGTTCTACGAAGGCGAGCGCATGCACGGCGCGGAAGCCCTGAAACGCGCCGGTCTCGTGCCGGTGACGCTGTCGTACAAGGAAGGCCTGGCGCTGAACAACGGCACCGCGCAGATGCTCGCCACCGGCGTGCTCGCGCTGCACCGTCTGGACGAATTGCTGGACACCGCCGATCTGGCCGCGGCGATGACCATCGATGCCTTCGCAGGCCGTCTCGGCGCGTTCGCGGAAGAAGTGCATGCGCTGCGTCCGCATCCGGGCCAGGTCGAGGTTGCGGCGAATCTGCGCGGGTTGCTCGCCGGTTCGACGCTTGCCGACATCGCGTATCACCTGGTGCCGAAATTCCGGCCGTGGCTGCCGAAGAGCTGGGACACCGCCGAGTCGCGGGCGCTGAGTTTCGATATCGGCTGGGACTGGGTGCCGACCGACCAGCGCCATGGCCGCGAGAAGTTCTACAAGCGCTTCAAACCGTTCCGCGGCGGCAAGAAGCATCAGCCGCAGGACAGCTATTCGCTGCGCTGCACCCCGCAGGTGCACGGCGCGGTGCGCGACGCAGCGGCGCAGGCCAAGCGCGTGTTCGAGATCGAATTGAACGCGGTCACCGACAATCCGCTGGTGTTCCCGGACGCGCGCGCCGAGCATGTCGAGCAACAAGTCATTTCCGCCGGTCATTTCCACGGCATGCCGCTGGCGCTGGCGATGAGCTACGTGAAGGCATCCATCCCTGTGCTGGCGTCGATCAGCGAGCGCCGGCTCAACAAGCTGGTCGATCCGGCGACCAGCGATGGCCTGCCGCCGTTCCTGATAGGCAATGAAGATGCCACCGAGTCGGGTTTCATGATCGTGCAGTACACCGCCGCGGCGATCGTCAACGATCTTGCCAGCCGCGCGCATCCGGCGTCCGTCTATTCGATCCCGACCAGCGCGAACGCCGAGGATCATGTGTCGATGGGCGCCAACGAAGCGCGGCACGTGCTGTCGATGGTCGAAGACCTCGGCAAGGTGCTGGCGCTTGAGCTGATGACCGCCGCGCAGGCCCTGGATCTGCGTCGCGACATGATCAACGCCGCGCGCGATCTCGCCGACCGCGCCGATGCCGTACAGCTAGCTGCGAAAGTGCAGGGCGGCCCGCAGTTCGTCGATGAAAGCCACGGTGAGTTTCTGGCCGAAGTCGAGGCGCTGCGCGTCGAACTATCCGCGGCCGAACCTTTCCACCCCGGTCATGCCGTGGCCGCGGCGCATGCCGCCATCCGCGAGCGCGTGCCGTTCCTGGCCCGCGACCGCGCGATGGATGTCGACCTCGCCGCCGCGCTGGCGGTGGTGCGCGACGGCGCGGTGCTGGCGGCGGCGCGTCAGGCAGGTTGAGCCCGCGCCTGTGGGAGCGGCGGTTTTTGACGACCGAAGGGTTGGTCAAGCCGCGAGGCCCGCGACATCGAAATGATGATGCGGCGGGTAATCGCGATATACCGCTCTGGTTTACTTTGATTGCATGTGTCGCCGTAATCGGTTGCTACCCGGGCTTCGCGACTTGCGTCGCTCCCACAAAAACAGGCTCGATCGGCCTGACGCCGTTCTCACAAGAACTCCGAAGCATGATTTTTGTGGGAGCGACGCAAGTCGCGAGGCTTGCGGGATCAGACCGGCGACGAGCTCCGCAATCATTTTGCGAGTATCCGGTTTGTCCTGATGGCATGAGCTGACGCAATCGGGTGTTTTGCAGGCTTCGCGGCTTGACCAACCGTTCGGTTGTTGGAAGCCGCCGTTCCCACAACGGTCCAGAGGCTTGCGGGAATCTTGGTTCTCGTCATTTCCCGATTTGGCCGTTTGAATCCTTCGGCATTGGGTTGACAGCCTTGTCGTCGACCTTTAATGTATTAACACGCTAATACATTGATTCGACGCGCACGACCATGAAGCACCGCCCCCAGCCCGTTCCGAAACGCGATGCCGAGGCCGATCTCGACGCCCTGGCGCGGGCGCTGGCCGGGTTGTCGATGCCGGGTGATGTCCGTGCGTTCCTGATCGATCTGTGCACCCCGGCCGAACTCGAAGCCATGGCCGACCGCTGGAAGGTGGTGCCGTTGCTCATCGAGGGCGTACCGTACCGCGAAATCCACGATCGCACGCTGGTCAGCGTGACCACCATCGGCCGCGTCGCGCGTGCGCTCGAACACGGCGCCGGCGGCTATGGCCGGGCCATCCAGCAGCGTCAACCGCGCCGATCCGGCGCGCAATGAGGACACCTATCATGCAACGAACGGCAGCCGCCACCGAGCGCGATCGACTGCGTATCGCCATCCAGAAGAGCGGCCGGCTGAGCGAGCCCGCGCTTGCGCTGCTCGCCGCTGCCGGTCTGAGCTGGCAGGAGAGTCGCGACAAGCTGTTCTACTACGGCGAATCGCTGCCGGTGGACCTGTTGCTGGTGCGCGACGACGACATCCCCGGGCTCATCGCCGACGGCGTCTGCGACCTGGGCATGGTTGGCCGCAATGTGCTGATGGAGCAGGCCTACGATCGCGAGATGCGCGGCGCGGCGCCGGCATTCAGCGAATGGCGCGCGCTCGGTTTCGGCCGTTGTCGTTTGATGTTCGGTATTCCCAACGAGTGGACGTGGGATCCGCAGGCGCAATTGCCGGGCAAGCGCATCGCCACCAGCTACCCGGCGCTGTTGTCGCGCTGGCTGTCCGAGCGCGGCATTCCAGCCGACGTGGTGATGATGTCGGGCTCGGTCGAAATCGCGCCGCGCCTGGGTCAGGCCGATCTGGTCTGCGATCTGGTGTCCAGCGGTGCGACCCTGGTCGCCAACGGCCTGAAGCCGGTGGAGATCGTGCTCGACAGCGAGGCGGTGCTGGCAGGCCCGGCCGACGGTTTCAGCGACGTGCGTGCCGGTATCGCCGATCTGCTGTTGCGTCGGCTCGACGGGGTCATGAAAATCCGCGACAGTAAACTGCTGTTGTTCCAGGCGCCGCGTGCGGTGCTGTCGCAACTGATGCAATTGTTGCCCGATGCCGAGCCGCCGACGGTGATGTCGCTGGATGGCGGCGGCACCGATGCCGACGGCAACGGCACCGGCGATGTCGCCCTGCAGGCGCTGTGCCACGGCGCGATGACCTGGCAGCGACTGGAAGATCTCAAACGCGCCGGTGCGCGCGGCCTGATGGTGCTGCCCGTGGAGAGGATGCTGGCATGAGTACATCGATGAAGACCTCGCCAGCGAACGCGTCGTTCCCGGGCGCATCGCCGATAAGCGCGTCGCTCACCAACGCGTCGCTCGCGAACCGGATCGATCTGAACCTGCTCACCTGGTCGACGCTGGACGATGCGGCCCAACGCGCCGCACTGCGCCGGCCCACCCAGGATTCCGCCGCGGCCGTGCGCCTGGGCGTGGGCAAGATCATCGCCCGCGTACGCGCAGACGGCGATGCGGCGCTGCGCAAATTCACGCGATTGCTCGATCACGCGGTGCTCGGCGTGTTCGAGGTGTCGGACGAGGAATTCGCAACGGCCGAGGCGGCGCTGGATCCGTCGCTGAAGGAAGCGATCATCGATGCCGCCGGTCGCATCGAAGCCTTCCACCTCGACAGCGGCATGCACGAGTACGCGGTCGATACCGCCGAGGGCGTGCACTGCCGGCGGATCGTGCGGCCCATCGCGCGCGTCGGCCTGTACATTCCCGCTGGCACCGCGCCGCTGCCCTCGACGATGCTGATGCTGGGCGTGCCGGCACGGATTGCCGGCTGCGATGAAGTGATCGTGTGCACGCCGCCGCGCACCGACGGCAGCGCCGATCCCACCGTACTGTTCGCCGCGCGCCAGTGCGGCGTGCGCCGGGTGTTCAAGCTCGGCGGCGCGCAGGCCATCGCAGCGATGGCCATCGGCACCGAAAGCATGCCCGCCTGCGACAAATTGTTCGGCCCCGGCAATGCCTGGGTGACCGAGGCCAAGCGCCAGGTCTCGACGGTGGAAGGCGGTCCGGCCATCGATATGCCGGCCGGCCCGTCGGAAGTGCTGGTGATCGCCGATGGCGGCGCCAATCCGGCGTTCGTCGCCGCCGATCTGCTGTCGCAGGCCGAGCATGGCCCGGATTCGCAGGTCATCCTGCTCAGCGATTCGTCGACGCTGATCGCGCGCGTCGCCGCCGAACTGGTGGGCCAACTTTCGCGTCTGCCGCGCGCCGACATCGCGCGCAAGGCGCTGGCGCAGTCGCGGCTGATCGTGGTCGCCAGCATCGATCAGGCGTTCGAAGTCAGCAACCGCTACGCGCCGGAACATCTGATCCTGGCGCTGCGCGACGCGGAGCCGTGGCTTGGCCGCGTGCGCGCGGCGGGCTCGGTGTTCCTCGGCGATTACGCCGCCGAATCGCTCGGCGACTACTGCAGCGGCACCAATCACGTACTGCCGACCGGCGGCGCCGCGCGCGCCTGGAGCGGGCTGTCGGTCACCGGTTTCCAGACCGCGATCAGCGTGCAGACAGTGTCCGCCGAAGGCCTGCGCCGGATTGGCCCCAGCGCGATCCGCATTGCCGAAGCCGAAGGCTTGCAGGCGCACGCCAATGCGGTGAGCCTGCGGATCGCATCGTTGCCCGCGGCGGAGCTGCCCGCGAAGGACTCGCAATGAGCGCACCGTTCGCGGCGAAGACGAAAGCCGGCATCATCGATCTGGTGCGCGAGGATCTGCGTGCGTTCGCCGGCTATTCGTCGGCGCGCAGCCACAAGGTCGACGGCACGGTCTGGCTCAACGCCAACGAATCGCCGTGGACCAACCCGGCGGACGCCGCCGGCACGCTGCGTCGCTATCCGCAGCCGCAGCCCGAAGCGCTGCGCGCGCGCCTGGCCGAGGTCTACGGCGTGCGTCCGGAACAGCTGATGATCGGTCGCGGCAGCGATGAAGCCATCGATCTGCTGGTGCGCGCGTTGTGCCGTGCCGAGCACGATCCGGTGGTGATCGCGCCACCGGTGTTCGGCATGTACGCGGTGTGCGCGCGGCTGCAGGGCGCCCCGCTGGTGGAAGCGCCGATGCGCGAACGTCCCGACGGCTGGATGACCGATCTCGCCGCGATGCGCGACCTCGCCATCGCCCGGCGCGCGAAGATCGTGTTCCTGTGTTCGCCCGGCAATCCGACCGGTGAATTGATCACCCTGGCCGCGATCCGCGCGCTGGCGCAGGCGCTGGCCGGTCGCGCGCTGCTGGTGGTCGACGAGGCTTACATCGAATATGCAGATACGCCGTCGGCGTCGTCGCTGATCGACGATTATCCGAATATCGCCGTGCTGCGCACGCTGTCGAAGCTGCACGCGCTGGCCGGTGCGCGGATCGGCTGTCTGCTCGCCGATCCCGCGCTGATCGATGTCCTGCGCCGCTGCCAGGCGCCGTATCCGGTGCCGCAGCCCTGCGCCGATCTCGCGCTGCGCGCATTGCAACCTGCGGCGCTCGCGGAGGCGGCCGCGCGCGCTGCGACGATCCGCGCGGAACGCGAGCGCATGCTCGCGCGCTTGCCGCAGCTCGACGGCGTGCGCCGGGTTTATTCCAGTGAGGGAAATTTCGTATTGGCGCGATTCGACGATGCCGAAACCGCGTATCGCCGCCTGCTCGCCGCCGGCGTGGTCGTGCGCGACATGCGCGCGACCGCGGGGCTCGGCGATGCGCTGCGCATCACCATCGGCATGCCGGAAGAAAACGATGCGGTGTTCGCGGCGCTGCGGCTGGAGGAGGCTGCGGCATGAGCTCAGGCATGAGTGCGACCAAGCCGATCCTGTTCGTCGATCGCGACGGCACGCTGATCCGCGAGCCAGCCGATTTCCAGATCGATGCCTATGAAAAACTCGCGTTCGTCGACGGCGTGATTCCGGCGATGCTGCGCCTGCGCGACGCCGGCTACGAGTTCGTGATGGTGACCAATCAGGACGGAATGGGCACCGAAACGTTTCCGCAGGCGGATTTCGATGGCCCGCACGCGCTGATGCTGCAGATCTTCGAGAGCCAAGGCATCCGCTTCCGCGATGTCCTGATCGATCGCAGCTTCCCGCACGAGAATTCGCCGAACCGCAAGCCGGCGCTGGGTCTGATGCAGTCGCTGCTGCGCGATTGCGGCATCGACTGGTCGCGTTCGGCGATGGTCGGCGACCGCGAGACCGATATCCAGTTCGCGGTGAATCTCGATATCCGCGGTTTCAAACTGAAGTCGCCGCAGTTCGGCGATGGCGTCGAATGGCGCGATATCGCGCATGCGCTGGTCGATGTGCCGCGCACTGCGCGCGTCGAGCGCAAGACGAAAGAGACGCGGATCGAGGTCGAAGTCGATCTCGATCGCGAAGCCGATCCCGACGTGAAGACCGGCCTCGGCTTCTACGATCACATGCTGGAGCAGCTCGGCAAGCACGGTGGTTTCGCGCTGCGGCTGCGTTGCGATGGCGACCTGCACATCGACGAGCACCACACCGTCGAGGACAGCGCGCTGGCGCTGGGGCAGGCGCTGCGCCAGGCCTTGGGCGACAAGCGCGGGATTGCGCGCTACGGTTTCACGCTGCCGATGGACGAAGCGCAGGCCAGTGCGACGCTGGACTGGTCGGGTCGTCCGTATTTCGTATTCGACGGCGAATTCAAGCGCGAGAAGGTCGGCGATCTCGCCACCGAGCTGGTGCCGCACGTGTTCCGTTCGCTGTGCGAAACCGCGGGCCTGAACCTGCATCTCTCGGTGCGCGGCGACAACGATCATCACAAGATCGAAGCCTGTTTCAAGGCGGTCGCGCGCGCATTGCGGCAGTCGTTCAAGCGCGAAGGCGATGCGCTGCCCAGCACCAAGGGAACGCTGTGAGCGGCGATGATCTTGCCTTGATCGATGCCGGCGGCGCGAATCTGGGTTCGGTGCGTTACGCATTGAACCGGATCGGCGCGCATCCGCGCCTTGTGCGCGATGCCGATGAACTCGGCGAACCTGCGCGCATCATCCTGCCCGGCGTCGGCGCCGCGGCGCCGTCGATGGCGCTGCTGCGCGCGCGTGGGCTGGATGCCGGGTTGCGCAACAGCGAGGTGCCGCTGCTCGGCGTCTGCGTCGGCATGCAGCTACTGTTCGAGACCTCCAGCGAAGGCGATGTCGGCTGCCTGGGGCTGCTGAAAGGACGGGTGAGCAAGCTCGCCGGTGGGCCAGGGCTGCGCGTGCCGCACATGGGCTGGAACCGGCTGCGCAAGCGCGTTGATGCGAATGGCGACACATCGCCGCTGCTGGACGGCATCGACGACGGCGCGCACGCCTATTTCGTGCACAGCTACGCGGTGCTGGTCGACGACGACAGCGACGCCTGCGTGCTCGCCGAAAGCGATCACGGCCAGCGTTTCGCGGCGGTGGTCGGCAGCGGCAAACGCTATGGCGCTCAGTTCCATCCCGAGCGTTCGTCCGCAGCCGGCCTGCGCCTGCTCGACAATTTCCTGAAACTTCCCGCATGAATGTTGCTGCCGAAGAATTCACCGCGTATCCCGCCATCGATGTCCGCGAAGGCCGCGTCGTGCGCCTGCAGCAGGGCGACTACGACCGCGAAACGCGCTATCCGCACGATCCGTTCGCGGTCGCGATGCGCTACGCCGATGCCGGCGCGCGCTGGCTGCATCTGGTCGATCTGGATGCGGCGCGTGCCGGTGGTTACACGCTCGCGCCGCTGTTGCGCAGGATCGCCGACGACGGCCGCTTGCAGGTGCAGACCGGTGGCGGCGTGCGCGATGAGGCTGCGGTCGCCGCGATGCTGGCGCAGGGCGCCTCGCGCGTCGTGATCGGCTCGCTGGCGGTGCGCGATCCGCTGCTGGTCGAAGGCTGGCTTCAGCGTTACGGCGCCGCGCGCATCACCATTGCGCTCGACACGCGCCAGGACGAGGCCGGCGTGTGGCGATTGCCGATTCACGGTTGGACCGAAAGTGCCGCACTCGATCTCGATGCCTGCCTGCGTCGCTATCGCGATGCCGGCGCGCAGCATCTGCTCTGCACCGACATCGCCCGCGACGGGATGATGCGCGGCCCCAATCTCGAGTTGTATCGGATGATCGTTGCGCGCGATGAAGGCTTCCAACTGCAGGCCAGCGGCGGGGTGCGCGATGTCGCCGACATCGTGGCTGCGCGCGATACGGGTTGTTCGGGCGCAGTGCTCGGCCGCTCGCTGCTGGAAGGCGGCATGACCATCGAGGATGCGCTGGCATGTTGAGCGTCCGCATCGTGCCCTGCCTGGATGTGCGCGGCGGACGCGTCGTCAAGGGCGTGCGTTTCCGCGATCACGTCGATATGGGCGATATCGTCGAACTCGCCTGCCGGTATCGCGATCAGGGTGCGGACGAGCTGGTGTTCTACGACATCGGCGCCAGCCCCGACGGCCGTGCGGTCGATGTCGACTGGGTGCAGCGCGTCGCTTCTTCCATCGACATCCCGTTCTGTGTCGCCGGCGGCATCCGCAGCGTCGATACCGCACGTCGCGTGCTGTTCGCGGGCGCCGACAAGGTGTCGATCAACACGCCCGCGCTGGAACGGCCCGCGCTGATTACGGAAATCGCCGAGGCCTACGGCAGCCAGTGCGTGGTGGTGGGCATCGATTCGATGCGCGACGCCGACGGCGTCTGGCGCGTGCGCAGCTATACCGGCGATCCGGACAAAACGAAGGCGCTGGGCAAGGCCACGCTCGGCTGGGTGCGCGAGGCGCAGGCCTTGGGCGCGGGCGAGATCGTGCTCAACTGCATGGACAGCGACGGCGTGCGCAAGGGCTACGATCTGCAGCAATTGAAGGCGGTGCGCGCGATCTGCAATGTGCCCCTGGTCGCATCCGGCGGCGCGGGCGCGGCCGAACATTTCGTCGACGCGTTCCGTGAGGCCGATGTCGACGCCGCGCTGGCGGCCAGCGTCTTCCACTCCGGCGCGATCGCGATTCCGGATCTCAAGCGCGATCTGCGCGCGCAAGGCATCGAGGTGAGGCTGTGATCGGAATCATTCCTGTCGATGCTGCTCCTGTCGATACCGGCCCTGTCGATGCGGCGGCGCTCGATATCGAAACTCTGGCCTGGGAAAAACAGGACGGCCTGTTGCCCGCGATCGTGCAGGACGCCGATTCGCATCGCGTGCTGATGCTCGGCTATATGTCGCGCGAGGCCCTGGCGAAGACGCTCGAACTGCGTCAGGTCACCTTCTTCAGCCGCAGCAAGCAGCGGCTGTGGACCAAGGGCGAAAGCAGCGGTCATGTGCTGGCGCTGGTGAGCCTTGAAGTGGATTGCGACAAGGACACGTTGCTGGTGCAGGCAAGGCCGCACGGGCCGACCTGTCACCTCGGCACGGCGAGCTGTTTTCCGTCGGCGCCCGGCAACGATTCCGACCATGATGCCGGCGATGTGCTCGGCGAACTCGACGATCTGATCCGCCAGCGCGAAGCGGATCGCCCGCCCGGCAGCTACACCACGAAGCTGTTCGACAGCGGCATCAAGCGCATCGCGCAGAAGGTCGGCGAGGAAGGTCTGGAAACCGCGCTGGCTGCGGTGGTGGAAGACGATGAGGCGCTGCTCGGCGAGGCCGCCGACCTTGTCTACCACCTGCTGGTCTTGCTGCGCATGCGTAGGTTGTCCCTGGCCGATGTCGAACGCGTGTTAGCCGCGAGGCGAAGCTGAGGGCGAGGGCGGACTCCCGGCCCGGCCGGGTTTCATGCGTTTGTCACAATCCGTGTGCGGCAGTGCCATTGGTCACGAAGTGCCCGACACGTTCTCTCTGATAGGATTTCATGGCGCGATCCATACGCGCTCATCCACTTCAAAGGACGCCCCATGTTCAAGAAATTCGCCGCCGAAGCGCTGGGCATCAGCGACATCGGCGTGATCGTTTCGCCCGCGGACTACGACAAGGTCGACGCCGACGATTATCTGTTCCATGAAGACGGCGAGAAGATCTTCTTCCTGATCAAGTCGAAGAAGGACGAATACTGCTTTACCAATCTCGCGCTCATCCACGTCGACGGCGATTCCGCGGTGTCGAGCAAGCGCATGATCAAACGCTACGAATACGCCACGCAGCGCATCGGCTACGTCGCGATCGAGACAGCCGGCACGCTCGACATGGACGTGGAGCTGAAGTTCTCGATCGGCGAATCCGCCTTCAGCATCGACGTGAAAAAGAGCTTCATCGAACAGGTGAAGGACATCTACAAGGCGCTGATCGCCATCGGCAAACAGCAGGCTCGCGATAGCGTCGCCCGCGACAACGCGGTGCGTACGCTCGAAGCGATGGGCGGCATGCTCAAGCTCAACAACCTCGGCGGCGAAGCCGGCGTGGTCTCGCACTTCAATGCGGTGCTCGACAATCTGAACGATGCGATGCTCAACCGCCACATCACCGCGGATTACACCAAGCTGTTCGAGCGCTACATCCACAACAACGCTCCACCGCCGGTCCCGCGTTGAGCCACGCTGCGTAGAGCGGCCTTCAGGCCGCAGTCTTGTCTTGATTTTCGCGAAGCAGCGGCCTGAAGGCCGCTCTACGGGAGATTCGGTCGTTTCGTTACGCGGCGGTGATCGACGTGCGCACGCAGTCGCGACCGTTGGCCTTGGCCGCGTACAGCGCCTGATCCGCGACCGACAGCGCGGCGTCGGAATCGATGTCCACGCCCGGGTCGACGGTATGCACGCCGAGGCTGGCCGAAACGTGCAGGCGGTGCGGTCCGCTGACGCAGGGCTCCTCGACCAGTTTGCGGCGCAGGCTTTCGGCCACACCGACGGCGCTGTGCAGATCGTGGCCCGGAAGGATGACCACGAATTCCTCGCCGCCGAAGCGCGCCAGCAGCGCGGATTGGTGCACGCGCAGCGCCTGTCCGATCCGCTGCGCAGCCCAGCGCAGGCAATCGTCGCCGACCAGATGCCCGTATCGGTCGTTGATCGATTTGAAGTGGTCCAGATCGATCATCAACAACGACACCGGTTGTCCCTTGTCGCCCGATTCCCTGAGCATCAGCTCGAAGTTCTCGTGGAAGTGGGTGCGGTTGTACAGGCCGGTCAGCCCGTCGCGACGGCTCGAATCGTGCAGCCGGCGGTGGGCGTCCTCCAGTTGCATCAGCGCGCTGCGGACTTCCTGGGTGCGCTGCGCCACTTTGCGCTCCAGTTGCATCGTGGCTTCGGCGGCGATGCGCTCGTTCTCGTTGCGCAGCGATGCGTACCGATAGCTCAGCGCGATCGACAGCAGCAGCATTTCCATTGCGGAACCGATCTGTACGCCGTATTCGGTGAGCATGTTCTTGGGCACCAGGCCGAACGCGAGCGCCGCGATGGTCGCGGTACCGGCCAGGAACACCGCCCACGCGACGAGGAACAGCCGCGCCGGCATATAGCCGCGGCGCAGCACCACGACCGCGGCGATGACGGTCCACAGCACGCTGATGATCACCGTGCGCGTGGCCCAGGGCGTGGAGACGCTGTACGGCAGCCACAGCGATGCCGCGCCCAGCGCGACGCAGATGCCGATGATCGCGATGCTGACGAGATTGCCGCGCGGGAAGCGCTTCGGCAATTCCAGGAACGTACGTGCGAACTGCTGCATGCCGATAATGGCGAAGCAGATCGACAGCGGCACCGCCACGTTCGCCAGCCACGGATTATCCGGCCACAGATATTCGAAGCTGTAACCGTTTAGCGTGAACAACACCAGCCCGAACGCGGAGATATGGGACAGATACCAGAAATAGCTGGGATCGCGCAGGGTCAGCCAGAGCACCAGGTTGTAGACGAACAGCGCGAGCAGGATGCCGTAATACAGGCCCATCACGAACTGCGAGTCGCGCGAAAGCGAGGTGAAAGCCGCTGGCGTGTACAGCTCCAGCGGCACCTGCATCGAACTCTGGCTCTGCGCGCGTAGCAGGATGTCGACCGGCTGGCCCGGCGGCAGTTCGATGCGGAAATTCGGATGACGATAAGAGATGCTGCGCGCCGAGAACGGCAGCAGATCGCCGCTGGCCTGTTGCACGATGCGCCCGTCGGGATAGCGTAGATACAGATCGATGCGGTCGAGCAGCGCGAAGCGCTGCACCAGCATCCAGTGGCGCTCGTCTGCGTCGCGATTGACCACTGTGGCGTGGAACCAGTAAGCGCCCTGTTGGAAACCGAAGGCGGTCTTCCCTGCGGGCACCGGCTGGAAGCCGTCGATGGCGATGCGCCGCCAGGCGTCGTCGGCGCTGTCGATCGCGTCCTTGTCGTGCAGATAGCTCAGATGTGGGGTGAGCGACAGCGAAGCGGTGCCTTCGATGAGTTCCGCCGGCGGCTGCGGATTTGCGGCCCGGCTCGCGGGTACGCACAGGATCTGCGCAGCCACGATGATCACGGCCCAAAGCCAAACACGTCGGAACGGCATGCGTCTCCCCTGCGGGCCGGATCAGGGCTGATCTTACTGCACACCTGCACGGATCGCGGTGTTCCCAGGGGCACGCGGAGGCATAACAGGCTGCTGAAATACCTGCGTTAGCAGGTTTTCAGTGGCCTGTTAACGCAGCCATGGATGGTTGCGCCGGCGAAGCAAGCGCGTAAGCGATTGATTCGCCGTGAGCACGTCCGGACATGTGCCGGACGTGCGAACTGAAATACCTCCTGGACGGAGGTATTTCAGCAACCTGATAATCCTGTACCGGTCCGGATAGAAAAGAGGCGACGATGCGGGTTCGCGAAGGTGTGTGCATGCTGGGCCTGCTGTTCTGCGCCGCGGGCGCAGCGGCGGCCGATACGCCGGCAGCGCTCGTCGGGTTGGTCTACGACGATCGCGACGGCGACGGTCGACGCGATCGCGGCGAGCCCGGGATCGCGGGCGTGCTGGTCTCGAACGGCCGCGCGCTGGCGGAAACCGATGCGGCCGGGCGTTACCGCATCGCGGTCGCGCCCGGGCAGACGGTGTTCGCCATCAAACCTGCAGGTTGGCGCCTGCCGCAGAACGACCTGGCGCGTCCCGGCGCCTGGCGGCACGTGCCGGCGCTCGCGCCGCCGTCGGTGAAGTACGGCGGGATCGCATCCGGCCCGATGCCGCGCAGTTTCGATATCGGCCTGCGCCGTGCGCCGTGCGCCGCCCGGCGACGGCTGGCTGGAGGTGCGGGTGTTCGCCGATCCGCAGGTGAAGTCGCAAACGGATGTCGGCTACTACGCCCGCGACATTGTCGACAGCGTGCTCGCCGAACGCGCATCCCCCGACGATGCGAAGCGACGCGCGCCGGAGCTGGGATTGAGCCTGGGCGATATCGTCGACGACGCACTGTCGCTGTATCCGGCCCTGAACGCGGAAACCCGGCGCATCGGCGTGCCGTGGCTGCACGTCGCCGGCAATCACGACCTGGACTTCGATGTCGCGCGCGACGAAGACTCGCTGCTGACCTTCCGCAACAGCTTCGGCCCCGACACATTCGCCTGGGAAGAAGACGAAGCGGTGTTCGTGGGTCTCGATGATGTGATCTATCGACCGGGCCAGAGTCCTGCCTACATCGGCGGTCTGCGCGAAGACCAGTTCGCGTTTCTCGAAGCCTATCTGCCGCGCGTATCGAAGCAGCGTCTGCTGGTGCTGGCGATGCATATTCCGCTCTTCGAGTACGAAGGCCGCGACACCTTCCGCGACGCCGATCGCGCGCGGCTGTTCGCGCTGCTGCGCGATGTCCCGAACGTGCTGATCCTCAGCGGCCACAGCCACGCCCAGCAGCACTGGATGCACGATGCGCGCACCGGCTGGCAGGGCGCCGCGCCGCTGCACGAATACAACGTCGGCGCGGCCTGCGGCGCCTACTGGACAGGAGTGAAGGACGCGGACGGCATTCCCGATACCACGATGTCCGACGGCACGCCGAACGGTTACGCCAGCCTGGGCATCGGCCGCGACGGCCGTTACACGCTGGCCTGGCACGTCGCCCGCGATCCGCAGGACGCGCAGATCGGCCTGCATGCGCCGAAAGTGCTGCGGCGCGGCGCGTATCCCGCACACGGCGTGTACGCGAACGTCTACATGGGTCGCGCCGACACGCGCGTGGAGTTCCGCATCGACGACGGCGAGTGGACACCGATGCGCCGGACCATCGCGCCCGATCCGCGCGTGTTGCGCGAGAATATGCTGGATGCCGATGCCGATACGCTGCGTAGCTACGACCGTTCGGCCGAAGCGACGTTCTCGCCGCATCTGTGGCGCGGTGCGCTGCCGACCGATCTGGCGCCGGGCGCGCATCGGATCGAGGTGCGCGCGTTCGATGCCTGGCGCGGCGAAGTGCGGGCGCAGGGCGAATATCGATTGCAGGAGTGGGAGGCGTCGCCATGACCGTGCCTGCCGCCGATCTTCCTTCCGATCTTCCGATCCTGCCGTTCGCCGATGGCGAGGCGTGGGAAGCATGGCTGATCGCGACCGCCGCGTCGAAAGGGCTGTGGCTGAAGATCGCCAAGAAGGACAGCGGCATCGCCACGGTGACCTACGGTCATGCGCTGGATGTCGCGCTGTGCCACGGCTGGATCGACGGACAGATACGCCGTTTCGATAGCGATTATTTCCTGCAGCCTTTCACGCCGCGGCGGTCGAAAGGCCTGTGGTCGAAGATCAATATCGGCAAGGTCGAACGATTGATCGCGGACGGCCGGATGCGCGCCGGCGGGCAGCGCGAAGTGGATGCCGCGAAAGCCGATGGCCGCTGGGACGCCGCCTATGACGGCGCGCGCAACATGGAAACGCCGCCGGAGCTGGCGGCGGCGCTGGCGAAGAACAAGAAGGCGCGCACGTTCTTCGAGACGCTGGACAAGACCAATCGCTACGCGGTGTGCTGGCGGGTGCAGACCGCGAAAAAGCATGAAACCAAGGCGAAACGTGTCGAAACGCTGGTCGCGATGCTAGCGCGCGGCGAGAAGATTCACTGATTCCACTCACGCTCTACGGCATCATCGTCCTCTGATGTGGCGTTATTTTTTTGGCTTCGACGCTTTTCCACTGTTCGCCTTCGAAGGTGCCGCGGCATCGGCTGCGGGCGTCGGCGGTGCTGGCACGGCATACGCCACCCTCGGCCCCGGCACCAACTGCGACTGCCACGCCTGCAGGCGCGGCAGGATCTGTTTGCCGGCCGAGATCTGCGGCCGCGACGGCCGGAAGCCCTCCGCTTTCTCGCGTTCGGCGATGCGTATTTTCGCGGTCTCGAACGCGGCGACGAAATCGGTGGTCTCGTTCAGCCCGTCCACCAGCCAGGCGCGGCCGAAATAGGTCGCGTCCGAATCGGGGCCGCAGCCGAACGACGGCCGGTTCCTGTGCGCGGCGGTGAGGATCAGGGTGTCGTTGTTCTTCAAGGCCGGCACGAAGCCGCCGGAATAACACGCCGAAATCACCAGCACGCGATTGCGGATGCCGGCATCGTCCAGCGCCTTGCGCAACTGGCCGGGATCGATCAGATCGAAATACACCGGCGCCAGTTGCACGAACAGCTGATGCTGCGGCGTGCCGTGCATGGTCATGAACAGCAGCAGCACGTCCTGCTCGTGGTCCATGGTTTTGCCGACGCCCGCCAGTACCGCGCGCAGGTTTTCCAGGGTAGCCAGCGGACGCGGCGTGCGGATCAGGCTGTCGCTGTGATTGATCAGGGCCACCACGCGCCCGCGCGCGCCGAAGCGCTGCGACATCAGCGTGTCGAGATACACGGTCTCGTTGCGGAACACGTCCTCGCTGCTGTCGCCGCCGAAGCCGACGACGTACAGATCCGGCTGCCCGGGACGCTGCGGCGCGAGCCCGGCGACCGCGGCGTCGATCAGGGTGCGCTGACGTTCGCGCAGCGAGGGGTCGGTCAGACCTCGCGCCGCGACCGATCCCGTGGCGCCGATCAGCGCCAGCAGGCACCACAGCGGCAGGCACCATGACAGCGTGCACCATGACAGCATGGGCGGCAGGCGGTTCATGACGGTGTCGAAGACTCCGGGTTGTCCAGCAGATCGGGATCAAGCTGGTCGAAGCGCTCGACGCGGTGGTGGCCGTGCGCGGCGTCGCCGAGGCGCGGCTGCGGGTAGTCTTCAAGCCGGTCGATCAGCACCGTGCGCATGCCGGCGTCGCGCGCGGCGTCGAGTTCTTCCACCACATCGGACAGGAACACGATCCCGCGCGGATCGCGTTCGAGCCGGCGTGCGATGGTGCGGTAGCTGTCGGCGTCGCGTTTGTGTCCGACTTCGGTATCGAACCAGCCGCCGAACAGCGCGGTGAGGTCGCCGGCATCGGTGTGGCCGAAGAACAGCTTCTGCGCCGGCACCGAGCCCGAGGAATACACCGCCAGCGGATATCCCGCGGCGTGCCAGTCGCGCAGTTTCGCGGCGGCATCGGGATAGATGTGCGCGGTGAAATCGGCGCTGCTGTAGCCCTCGCCCCAGATCATGCCCTGCAGCGCCTTCAGCGCGGTGTGCTTGCGGTCCTCGTCGATCATGCCTTGCAGGATTTCGACGATGACATCGTCGCTGCAGACGGCGCCCGGATTCGAATCGGCATGTTCGACCGCGACCGCATCCAGCCACTTGCGCACGTCCGCGCGCGCGCCGTGCTCGCGCACGAACGCCGGCAACGCATCGCGCGCGTACGGGAACAGCACGTCCTTTACGAACGAGATGCTGCTGGTGGTGCCTTCGATGTCGGTGAGGATCAGTGGCGTCGTCATCGGCGAACTCTCTTCACTTCGGCTGTTGAAGTTTCCAATCATCGGTCAGCATGCCGGAAAAACCCCAATCTTCTTCAGCGATTTCCTGGATGATGACATGAGTATGTTCGGGTTTTTTGCCTAGCACCCGCGTCAACGACTCGGTCACGTCTTTGACCAATGCCGCCTTCTGTTCGCGGGTCGCACCACGGGTGATCTGGATGTTGACGTAAGGCATTTAAGAGCCGAGATTCGATGAGGTACTTAGGTGGGGTGTTTCGCACCCGGCATCCGCCGTGATGAAGGCTGGGTCGATGACCCAGCCTACGAAAACAGGGATCGAAGCCGTCACGCAGCCTGACCAACTTCATACCGCGGAAATCGCTGCGCGATATCCGTGCCGGTGAAATGGCCGACCCAGCCGTCGGGCTGCTGGAAGAAACGGATGGCGACGAAGCTGGGTTCCGGGCCCATGTCGAACCAGTGGGTGGTGGAGTCGGGCACCGAGATCAGGTCGCCGGCTTCGCACAGCACCTCAAAGACCTTGCCGTCGACGTGCAGGCTGAACAGTCCCGAGCCGGCGACGAAGAAGCGCACCTCGTCTTCCTTGTGCAGATGCTCGTCGAGGAACTTCGCGCGCATCGCTTCGCGGTTCGGATTGTCCGGCGCGACGCTGACGACGTCGATCGTCGTGAAGCCGCGTTCGGCGTTGATCCGGTCGATGTCGGTCTGGTAGGCGGCGATGATCGCCTCGGCCGGGTCGCCCGGTTGGATCGCCTGGTTGGACCGCCACTGTTCGAAATCGACGCGGATCGTCGACAGCGCTTCGGCGATGGCCGCGTGGTCGTGGGTGACCGACAGCGGGGCGTCGGGGCGTTCGTCGGCGAAGATGCGCAAGCGGCTCATGGGGGCGATCCTGGGCGGTGACGTGGGTCGGTGAATAGTGGGGCTGGGCGGGGTGGGGATCAACGTTGTCGCGGGCGGCTGTGCCGTTGTAGGAGGGGCTTCAGCCCCGAGCTCTGCGGAAAGAAAAGCTCGGGGCTGAAGCCCCTCCTACAAAAGCGCATGACGCCGATCAATTGCGCAGGCGGCGCAGGTCCAGTTCGCAGCCCAGCAGGAACTCGAACGCATCCAGATGCCGCCGCGCCTCGGCCATCGTCCGGCCCCAGGCGTACAGGCCGTGGCCGTCGATCAGATAGCCCCACATCGGGCCGGCGTCGAGCAGGGTGTCGACCTGCGCCGCCAGTGCCGGCATGTCCTGGGTGTTGGGCAACACCGGCAGGTCAAGTTCGGTCTCGTGGGTGCGGGTGCCGTCGAAGGCCTTCAGCAGTTCGTAACCGGCCAGATGCACTTTGCCGGCGGCGCCGTACAGCCGCGAGGCGACGGTCTGGTTGTGCGAATGGGTGTGCAGCACGCAGCCGATCTGCGGAAACCGCCGGTAGAGCTGGGTGTGCAGCAGGGTTTCGGCGGACGGCCGGTGGTCGCTGCCGACCGCTTGGCCGTCGAAGTCGACCACCATGATGTCGTCGCGGTTCAGCCGGCCCTTGTCGCGGCCGGAGACGGTGATCGCGGCGTGGCGGTCGTCGAGGCGCTGGGAGAAATTGCTGCTGGTGGCCGGGGTCCAGCCGGCGACGGCCAGCTCGCGGATATTGGCGATCAGCTCATCGGCCAGCGCGTGCAGGCGGGCGGTGTCGTAGAGGGGCGCGTTCATGGCCGGCAGTTTAGCGGAAGCCTGCGCGTTGCCCGGGCCCGCGGTGGCATGGGCCGTCGCGGATTTGACCCAGCTCAATGCGATGGCGGGGCGCGAGGCATAGACTTCGGGCACTCCTCCCGTTACAGGTACCCAGCCAGATGAGCCACGATGCCTCCCGCCGCCGTTTTTTGACCATCGCCGTCGTCGCCACGGCCACCGCGCCGCTGGCGCTGCGTTCCTTTGGTGCGCAGGCCGCCGCACCGCTGCCTGCAGCCGCCAAGCCGCTGCCCAAGCTGGCGGTCACCGATCCCACCGCCAAAGCGCTGGCCTACGTCGAGGACGCCACCAAAGTGAAGCACGCTGCGTTCAAGGCCGGCAGCAACTGCATCAATTGCAACTTCTACAAGGCCGCCAAGGGCGCGGCCAACGGCCCCTGCACCTTGTTCCCGAAGAACAGCGTGGTCGGCAAAGGCTGGTGCAGCGCCTGGGCGAAGAAGATCTGATCCGCCCGCCAAGCATCGGCCAATGATCCAACGGCGCGGTTTCCGCGCCGTTTTTTTTGTGCCGCAAAGCGCCCTGCGCCGAAGTTCCGGGGGCGCGGACGCGCGCCGCCGCCGGTGCCAGGCAGCCCCGACCCGTCGTGTCCGCGTTCTGTAGACTGCGGTCTGACCCAGGAGGAGCTTGTCCGATGCTGATTCGTTTTGTTCTGATCTGCCTGCTGTGGCTGGCGGCCGGCGTTGGCGTCCATGCGCAGGATGCCGCTGCCACGACCGCCGCAACGGTGGCCGAGACACCGACCCTGACGCTGGACCAGCGGATCGATGCCGCGGTCAAACCAGTGGCCGATGCGGTGTCCGGCGCCATCTTCTTTGCGGTCCGGGTGGGCGGCACCGACGAGGCGCCGGTGATGTTTCCGCTGATCGTGGGATGGCTGATCCTCGCCGGCCTGATTTCCACGCTCTATTTCCGATTCATCAGCATCCGCGGCTTCGTCCATGGCTTCAAGCTGATCCGCGGCGACTATTCGGACCCCAACAGCGCCGGCGAAGTCAGCCATTTCCAAGCGCTGACATCGGCGGTGTCCGGCACGGTGGGGTTGGGCAATATCGCCGGCGTGGCGGTTGCGGTCAGCATCGGCGGCGCGGGGGCGACTTTCTGGATGATATTGGCCGGCTTTCTGGCCATGTCGACCAAATTCGTGGAATGTACGCTGGGCGTGAAATACCGTCTGGTGAAAGCCGACGGCACGGTGTCCGGCGGCCCCATGTACTACCTCAGCCGCGGCATCGCCGAAAACTATCCGGGTCTGAAAGGCTTCGGCACGGTGCTGGCCACTGTGTTCGCGGTCTGCACCATGTTGGGCGCGATCGGTGCGGGTTCGATGTTCCAGGCCAATCAGGCCTATGCGCAGTTCTTCGCGGTCACCGGCGGCGATGCCGGGCCGCTGGCCGGCCGCGGCTGGCTGTTCGGCATCGTCATCGCGGTGCTGGCCGGGCTGGTGGTGATCGGCGGCATCAAGCGGATAGGCAGCGTCACCTCGAAGCTGGTGCCGGCGATGGCCGCACTGTACGTGCTGGGCTGTCTGGTGGTGATCGGCGTGCATCTGGATCAGGTGCCGGCCGCATTCGTGGCGATCTTCGAGGGCGCATTCACCGCCGAGGGCGTCACGGGCGGCGTGATCGGCGCCTTGATCCAGGGCTTCCGCCGCGCGGCATTCTCGAACGAAGCGGGGCTGGGCTCCGCGCCGATCGCGCATTCCGCGGTCAAGACCAATGAGCCGGTGACCGAGGGCTTCGTCGCACTGTGGGAGCCCTTCATCGATACCGTCGTGATCTGCACGATGACCGCGCTGGTGATCATCATCTCCGGCGAGCTGGCCGCACTGCAGGGGTCGGCGCTCAGCGGCACCGCACAGGGCGTGCAGCTGACTTCGCAGGCGTTCGCTTCGGTCTCGTCCTGGTTCCCGTATCTGCTGACGGTCGCGGTGTTCCTGTTCGCGTTCTCGACCATCATCACCTGGGCCTACTACGGCGCCAAGGCCGCCAGCTTTCTGGCCAATGAGTCGAAGGTGGTGCTGTACGGCTTCAAGTTCTTCTTCCTGTCGATGGCGGTGGTGGGCTGCACGATGAATCTCGGCAGCATCGTCGACATCGCCGACTCGCTGCTGTTCATCATGGCTATCCCGAACCTGATCGGCGTGTACATGCTGATGCCGGTGGTGAAGCGCGAGCTGCAGAGTTATCAGGCGCGCCGCCTTTCCGGTGAGCTGCGCTGAGTCGGTCGCCCGGTTGGGACACGCAAACGGCGCGGGATTCCGCGCCGTTTGCGTATACGGCCGCTGCATGTACGGCACTTGCGCGCATGATCCGGATCGGGAGCTCATCGTTCGGGTGGATGTAGCGCATGAGACGCCATAACGGCATCCACCCTATCACCACGTTGCGCGCGCAATGATCTTGTCGCCATCAGGCGGCCGCTGCGCAGCATAGGCAACGAAAAACGGCGCGGTTGCCCGCGCCGTTTGCGTATTGGTTCCGGTATCGCACGCCGTGTCCGAGATGCGGACGCGGCGTGCGATTGCCGCTTCAGTCGTGCTGCTGCAGGCCTTTCTGCAGGCGGGAGTTGCGCAAGCCGTACAGGAAGTAGAAGGCGATGGCCCCAAGCAAATACCACCCGAAGAAAATCAACACGCGGGCTTCCACGGTGAAGATCAGCGCGATGCAGGCGATGATGCCCAGCGCCGGCAGTACCGGATAAAGCGGTACCCGGAAGCCACGCGGAATCTCCGGATGGGTGGTGCGAAGCCAGATCACCGACAGGCACACGATGGCGAAGGCGGCAAGGGTGCCGACCGAGGTCATGTCGCCGAGGGTGTTGATATCGAAAAAGGCAGCCGCCACCGCGGTGATCAGACCGACCAGCAGGGTGTTGACCCACGGGGTCTGGTACTTCGGATGCACGGTTGCGAAGACTTTGGGCAGCAGGCCGTCGCGGGCCATGGTGTAGAAGATGCGGGTCTGGCCGTACATCAGCACCAGGATCACCGAGGTCAGGCCGATGATGGCGCCCACCTTGACGGTCTTGGCGAACCAGCCCCACTGCGGGCCCAGCGCATCCACGGCGACCGCCACCGGATCGGGCACATTCAGCAGCTTGTAGTTGACCATCAGCGTCATCACGATGGAGACGAGGATGTAGAGCACGGTGCAGATCATCAGCGAGCCGATGATGCCGATGGGCATGTCGCGCTTCGGGTTTTTAGCTTCCTGGCCGGCGGTCGAGACCGCTTCGAAGCCGATATACGCGAAGAAGACGATCGAGGCGGCGCGCAGGATGCCGCCCCAGCCGAACTCGCCCTTTTCTCCGGTCGGTTCGGGAATGAAGGGGTCCCAGTTGGATTTCAGCGTGTCGAAATGCTGGATCACATACCAGCCGACGATCACGATGAACGCGATGATCACCGTCATCTTGATCGCGACGATGACATTGTTGACCTTGGCGCTTTCCGACACGCCCACCACCAGCAGGCCCGCCAGCGCGATGCAGATCATGAACGCGGGCAGATTGAACAGGGTGGTCATGGGATTGCCGGCGGCATCCAGCACGGCCACGCCGTCGCGAATCAGCGCATGGCCGTAGGGGCCGGTCAGCTCGGGCGGAATCACCAGTCCATAATCGCCGAGCAGGCTGACCATATAGCCCGACCAGCCGACCGCGACCACCGAGGCCGCCAGCCCGTACTCGAGCAGCAGCAAACCGCCCATGACGCAGGCGGCGAACTCGCCGATGGTGGTGTAGCTGTAGGTGTAGGCCGAGCCGGAGACGGGCAGGGTGGACGACAGTTCGGCATAGCACAGACCGGCCAGCGCGCAGACGATACCGGCCACCAGGAACGACAGCAGCACCGCGGGGCCGGCATGCAGCGCCGCGGCGTTGCCGGTGCGCACGAAGATGCCGGCGCCGATGATGCAGCCGATGCCGAGGAATACGAGATTCCAGGGGCCGAGGCTGCGCTTGAGCTTGCTGGTCTCGGTTTCCCGCTGGACCTGTTCGACGCTCTTGCGGAGCAGCATCCGCGCAAGCAAACCCTGTTTCGGAACGGTCGCCATCAATTTATCCCCGTGATTGGTGCTGCGCGTGTGGTGGTGCGCGCGCAGATGCGTGTGTGTGACTGTGCGGCATCTTGCCGGATCCGTATCGTCCGGCGTTCCCGCAACGCGGTCCGAGCGACCTCGCACCTTACTCCGCAGGCCCGAGCGTACGCAAGCCGATGGCCGGAGCGATAATGACGGCTCTTTTCGCCTGCGAGCGCCCTTCATGTCGTCAACCGTACCGGTGTCGCCCGCAGTCCGAGAGGATGCTGCCGACACGCCGTTGCCGCGGCATGTGTCCCGCTACGCCGCCCGCTGGCCGCAGGAGTCGGAGACTGCGGCAGAATTCGTCGCCCTCTTCGCCGCCTGCGAAAGCGGGGACCCGTTCACGCGCGGACGTCTGGCCGGACACTACACCGCATCGGCCTGGCTGGTCGATGCCGCCGGCGAACGATTGCTGATGACCCACCACCGCAAGCTCGATCGCTGGCTGCAGCTCGGCGGGCATGCCGACGGCGACCGCGATCTGGCCGCGGTCGCGCTGCGCGAGGCGGAAGAAGAATCTGGGCTGGTCGATCTGGTGGTCTTACCGGAGATCTTCGACCTTGACCGGCACTGGATCCCCGAGCGCGGCGATGTGCCCGGGCACTGGCATTACGACGTGCGCTATGTGGTGCGCGCGACCGGCAGCGAGGACTTCGCGGTCAGCGACGAATCGCATGCGCTGGCGTGGCGCGACATCGCGGGGCTGCTCGACGATCCCTTGATCGATCCGTCGATCGCGCGGATGGCGCGGAAATGGGCGGGCAGACACGACAGCGCGGGTGACTGAGCCTGCGCGTCCCGCCGGTTTTGATGCGGTTCGCAGTTGCGCAATACGCCGATGCTTACCTGCGTTTGCGATCAACCGGATCGTGAGCGCGTAGGGTGGGCCTTGGCCCACCATTACGATGTTTCCGTTTGCATCGACCAATGATCGAAGCCGCTTCGACCGTTCCAACCCGCGTCGAAGAAATTGCAATGGTGGGCCAGGGCCCACCTTACGAAAAAGCATTCAGTCCGCGCGGCCGCCGAATTCGCCGGTGGTGGTGTTCACCCAGACTTTTTCGCCGTTGGTGATGTATTCCGGCACCTGGATTTCGATGCCGGTGTTGAGCTTCGCCGGCTTCGGACGCTTGGTCGCGGTGCCGCCCTTGAGTTCCGGCGGCGTTTCGATCACTTCAAGCACCACGCTCTGCGGCAACTGCAGCGCCACCGGCGCGTCGTCGATGATCTGCACGAAACAGCCGGTGAGACCGTCGGTGATGTAACCCGCGGCATCGCCGACGACATCGGCATCCAGCGTGTACGGCGTGTAGTCCTCATCGTCGAGGAATACGAAGGCATCGCCGTCCTTGTACGAATACGTGGCCTGGCGCCGCGCCAGTTCCACTTCCTTCAGATCGTCGTCGCCGCCGACGCTGAGGTCGTATTTGTTGCCGCCGGGCACGCTGTACATGGTGAAGCGGAACTTGACGTTGCCGCCGCGGCCCTGCGGCGAGCTGCGCTCGATGTCGCGCACCTGATAGACGGTGCCGTTGTGTTCGACCACGTTGCCTTTCTTGATGTCGTAAGCCTTCATTGCATGGATTCCGGTAGGGCGGGCTCAAGCCCGCCGTTGCGATCAGTTTGTGTTTGGGTTCGATGATCAGAACGACTTCGATCATCGCCTGCACCGATCGGAGACATCGTAATGGCGGGCCAGGGCCCGCCCTACGCATTACTTGGGGGCCAGCCGCGTCGCGCCGTCGAGGCGGATGGTTTCGCCGTTGAGGTAGGGGTTGCCGAGGATGTAGGCGACCAGGTCGGCGTATTCCTCCGGCTTGCCCAGGCGCGACGGGAACGGGATCGAGGCCGACAGCGACTGCTGCACCGATTCCGGCATGCCGTCGACCATCGGCGTCCAGAAGATGCCGGGGGCGACGGTCATCACGCGGATGCCGAAGCGCGCGAGCTCGCGGGCCATCGGCAGGGTCATGGCGACCACGCCGCCTTTGCTGGCCGAATACGCGGCCTGGCCGATCTGGCCTTCGTAGGCCGCGACCGAGGCTGTGTTGACGATCACGCCGCGTTCGCCGTCGGCGCCGGGGTCGTTGTGCTGCATCGCCGCCGCGGCGGCCTTGGCGACGTTGAAGCTGCCGACCAGATTCACCATCACCGTGGTCTGGAACTGCGACAGCGGCATCGCACCCTCCTTGCCCAGCACGCGACCTGCGCCGAGGATGCCGGCGCAGTTGACGGCGACGTTCAGGCCGCCGAGGAAGTCTTTGGCGGCATCGACGTTGGCCGAGACCGCGGCCTCGTCGCTGACATCGGTGCGGAAATAGCGGGCGTTGCCGTCGCCCAGTTCGGCGACGGCGACGGCGCCCTTGTCGTCGTTGAGGTCGAACATCGCGACTTTGCCGCCATGGGCGACGAGGTGTCGGGCGACGGCGAAGCCGAGGCCGGACACGCCGCCGGTGACGATGGCGCGGGCGTTGGAAAGTTGCATGCGGGACGGTCCATGAGCGCGAGAGCCGCGATTTTAGCGCACCGCGCCCGTAGGACTGCGACCCCGGCGGAGGCCTTGCGAATCAATGCCCTGCCGGCGGTTCTTCGCGGAAACCCGCCGATTCGGGTGTATCCATCGCCGAACGGGCGACGCCCGCGACCCGCGACATCGTCACAAAACCCGTGCTATACAGTTGGCCGTGGCGTTCCGGTCAGAACGGGGCGACACGCGTCACCGCTGCACCCACAACCCAATTCACCCCAGTCGTATCCAACGAGGAAGCTGTCATGGCTGATACGAGACTGCAGGCAGTGGCCACTGCCGATGATCGCCGGCGGCATGTGTCCGCTGTGATCCGGGAATCCGTCGCGGCGTTCGCCGTCGTCGGCCCCACAGGCCTTTCCGGTTCCGGCGCTCACGCCGTGGCTGTGCCGTCCGAACCCTTTGCGACGCGCGAACCGGCGGCTTCATCCGTTTTTGCCCACACCTTCCAGCCCCTGCGCCCGGCATTCGTCCGGGCCGGTACCGTTGCGCATTCCGGCCACCCCCATGGCCGGCCGTCGCGGACCGGGCTTCCCTGCGGTCGCCGTGCCCATGTGCTTGGGGCGCCGGGGCCGATCGTTCCGCAGGCCGGAGTTGCGCATTCCCTGTGGAAGGTGGTCATGGGCCCGGACCGCGATCTCTCCATCGTCGCAGCCTCCTGAGGCAAATCCGCCGCGTGTCCGGGCGTGCGCGGGCTTCCTCCGGAAGCATCGCGATCCGGCCGACCCGGTGGCCGCCCAGGGAGGCTTCGACGATGCGGGCGTTCGAACGCCGCGAACCGCCGCCAGGCCTTTCACCCGTTTGCCCTCCCGCATGATCGCGCGTCCGTATTTTCCAGATTCGACTCCCATCCCATGGAACCTGCCTCCCGATGATTCTCCGTATCACCCGTGTCGCCTGCTCAGCGGTGCTCCTATTGTCGATAGCCGCATGCGAGTCGTCCGATCAGCCAGCGGCCGACTCGGGGCCTGCGGAGCCTGGCGTCTATGCGTCCGCAACCGCTGCTGCCGTGCCGGCACGGCAGACCGATATCGGAGGCCCTGTCACAGCGCTGAACGCTTTAGCCCCGACCGGCACCTACGCCGATGCGAACCAGGTTGCCGCGTATCTCGACCGCTATTTCGAGGGGCAATGCGTCAATGGCGATCCGCGGTTGTCGTTCGACAGCGTGTGCCAGCATTACGCCGCCGATGCCGCGAAAGACGACCCCTCGCCCTGGCCCGATCTGGTGCTCGGCATCGAGGAGGGTCGTATCGTCAGCGTGGTGCTCGCGAGCGCCGAAGAGACGCTCGGCGCAGGCTGGGGATGCGTGCCTGCGGCGGGTTTCGAGGCAATGCGCTTCTGCTATGTTGAGACGGCACCGGACGCTGATCGCACTCGCTGGTCGGCCGAATGGATCGCATATTTCGGCTCGGGAGACTGATTTGCGCGCACTTATTCCAGATGATTCACGCCGTTCGACATCGTTCCGCCTGCTTGGAGCGATCGCGATAGCGGGCCTTGCAGGCTGTCAGCCCCAAACGCCTGCGTCGATGACAGTCGCACCTGCAGAACAACACGCGACCGCGCAGCCGGTCGCCGACAAGGATCCGGCTGAAGGGAAAAACCGCATGACAGCGATGAATGGTGTATTGCTCGTTTTCGCCGGCGAGACGGGGACCGACTGGCAGGCTTACGACGATGTTGCCGGCGTGCAGTGGCGGGATGCGCAGGCGGTCGAGATGCCGGATGTGTCGGATCCCGAGCTGCGTTTTTCGCGTTCGGGCCGACTGACGCTCGCCGGATTCGGCGAAACCGATCTGCCCGATGGCGAGACCGGTGCGGATGCAGGCCTGCGCCGCGGCAACGAAGGCGAATCGGGCTTGACGCTCAACGGCAACGCCCAGCGCGTGAACGAAGTCGTGGTCCTCAAGTTCTACCCCAGCGAGGATTACGAAACCATTCTCCGCAACCAATTGCCGGCCGCCGCGAAGATCGTGCTCGAGGCCGTGTGCCCGGCCGACGACGCCGACAGCCAGAAAAACCGCTTCTACCGTATCGATCTGGATGGCGACACGTTCGCGCACGTCGAAAGCTATGTCGACGAAGAGTCCGGACCGGGATCAACGACGTTCGTGTTCACCAGAGACAAGCAGGAACGAAGAATCGCCGAACTGGCGTGCCGCGAGGCGCCGCAGCAGTGACCTGATCCCATCGCGAGGCCGTACATATCGCGAATCGCGAGCGTACGGCCGGACATTCCCACCCACCCAAGTCGACTTCCACTCAAGAGGCAATCGCCATGACCACGGCTGATGATCGACGCAAGGCAGCGGCCACTGCCAGTACGTATGACCAAGGCAACATCAAAGGGCTCGACGATGCGACGACCCGCCGGCTCGTCGCATCGACGGTACTCACCGAAAGCCACGGCGGCGACCTCGCCGTCACCAACAAGCAGGGTTACGTCGGCCGTTATCAGGCCGGCGCCTCGTGGCTGGTCGAGGCCGGTTACGTCGACCGCGACAAATACAACGCCGCATACAAGGCCTCGGGTCACAAATCCGAATGGGACTGGGCGGTGTCCGGCGGGATGACGAAATTCCTCGAGCGCGATTTCAACTGGAAAAACGGACTCGACCTCGACCAGTACAAGGCCTCGGCGGATCTGCAGGACAAGGCCTTCAAGACCAACAGCGACAAGCTCTACGACCGGGCCGTCAAGAACGGATTGCTGGATGCGGACGATTCGCCCGAAAAAGTCGCCGGTTTCCTGAAGGCGTCGCATATCGGCGGGTATGGCGCAGGCCGCAACGTTCTGCAGGGCAAATCCGTGCATTCGGACGCCAACGGCACGTCCCCTTACGACTACTACAACGACATCGTCAAGAATCGCGACGGCCTGAATCAAGTCATGGGCCGCGGGGGCCAGGGACAGTCCCCGGGCGCCTCGTCGCAGGCGACCACCCAGCCCGCCGGTGCCGACGGCCAGCTCAAGCGCGGCGAAGAGGGGGCCGAGATCGTCGTGCTCCAGAAGCGCCTGAACGCCTTGGGCTACGGGCGCCCGGACGGCGACCCGCTGGCCGAGAACGGCAAGTTCGGTCCGAACACCGAAGCCGCGGTGATCAAGTTCCAGAAGGAGCACGGGCTGGAAGGTCTGGGCGTGGTGGGCCCGAAGACGCTCGCGGCGCTGGATGCGGCCGAGAAGGCGCAAAGCCAGGGACAGGGCGGCCAGACGACCGGGAAGGCCGGCATGTCCCTGAACGCCGCTTACGACATGAGCGTCAAATACGACGACGTGAAATACGGATTCGGTTCGAAGAATCTCGCTTCCGGCAAGGTCGATTGCTCCGGTTGGGTATCGCAGATGCAGAACGCGACCATGGAGGAGATCAACCAGAAGGCGGGCAAGACCGTTTTCAGCGGCAAGGACTTCTTCGACAAGAACAATCAGGCCGCCGCCGATATCATCAAGGACAGTGTGCAGACGACGGGAACGCTGATGCGTTCGCCGCTGGACAAGTCCCAGCTCAAGGAAGGCATGATCATCGGCGAGGACAACGGCCAGAAGGGATGGGACAAAGGGCGTTACAACGGGATCGACCACATCACGACGGTAGTGAAGGATCCGAAGACCGGCCAGTTGATGGTCAGCCAGTCGCGCGGCGGCGAAGGCGTCGAACTGACGACGCTCGACAAATACCTCGAGCGTAAACAGGCGAACGGCGTGGAGTTGTTCGCCACCGATCCGTTGGCCAAAGCGCGTCCGATGATCGAAGCCCAGCAGACGACGCAGACGAAAAGTGTCGATGCGCAGACGACCGCTGCGATCGAGAAACCGCAGGCGCCGCTGCTTTCGAACGCCATTCACCCGGATCATGGTCTCTACCAGCAGGCGATGAAAGGGCTGGAACAAATGCCGGCCGGTGCGTTGAAGAGCGCGCAGGAACGCGAGAACGTCGCGGCGGCGATCGCGTTCGAAGCGAAGGTCTCGGGGTTCAATCAGATCGACAACGTCAAACCGCTCGGCCACGGCCCCGGCATGTTCGTAGTGCAAGGTGCGCTGGATGATCCGTCGCACAAGCGCATCTATGTCGATCAACAGCAGGTCGCGGATCAGTCAGCGCAGAAATCCTCGGAGTTGGCGCAACAGGTCCAGGCGGTGCGGAGCGATACGCAGCCGAAGCAGGATCAACAGGGCCGCGCGTTCGCCTGACATCCACGGGCAGGAAGCGCGCTTCCTGCCCGTGGATGCGTGGATGCGTGGAATCGAGAAACGGATGGAGACGGATGATGAGTGAAAGAATGCCCAATGACGAACGCGGCATGTGCGGTCCGGATCCTTGTCGACAAGGCCGCAGTCCCGCCGGCGTTGCTTTGTGGCAGGGTGTGGTCATTGCCATGCTTTTCATTGCGGCCTGCGAACGCAGTGAGCCACAGGTCTCTACGGTCGAGTCGCCGACAGCTGCAGCCGGTCCGGATGCGGCGGCACCGCCGGTTTCCTCGGCACCCGCACCGGCGGTGCCGAAAGCGAATCCCGAGGCCGACCCGCTGATGGGCATGCGCTACGTTGCAGGCGTGAACTGCATTCGTTCGGAATCGGGCATCCATACCTGCACAGCCTCCGGCTACGACATCAGCGGCGCCGATCGCGCCTGCACCGAGGAGGACACCGGGTTCGGCGCAGTACTTGACGATGCCGGCGTGACGTTGCTGGACCGTTTTCCCGGCAGCGGCGCGAATGCGATCGCCAAGCTTCCCAAGGGACAGTTTCTCTGCGTGCACTTTGTCGCCGATGCTAAGGCGGATGGGGAAGGCTGGGCCTACGTCACCGCCATTCCGACGGCATCTGTCAAGCGCTGCGAAGGCAACCCGTCCTGTGGCGATGTGCCCTTTGCGCCGGAGTGGCGCGGCAACGCTCCGCAAGGGGCGTGCGAGGTCGGCGAGGAAAGCCGTTACACCATGGCCTGCCCGGCGGGCTGGGTGCCGCGCTCCGCGATCGAGGAATATTCGATGGGACTTGGCGGCGATTGATCGTCGATGCGGGCATTTGAGTCCGTTGCTCAGTGATCATCGTCACCTGCGGACGCTGACGCACGCGACGCGATGCAACGCGCCAGGGACGGCGCACTTCCAGCCACCGGAGCCATCGGATCGCCGCTTCAGGCCATCATGTCCCGGTTTTCCATCCACAGGAGTTCTGAGCCGATGTTCCGCAAGACTGCCCTTATCGCCCTGCTGCTCGTCACTGCCGCGTTCACTGCGGCCTGCAAGCCTTCGGCGCCCGCGTCCGACGCCCCGGTGCCTGCCGATGCAAAGCCCCACACCACGTCACCGACAGCCGCGACGCCCGCGCCGGACGCTTCGCCGGCCGTAGTCGAAGCACCCGCGCCGAAACCCGCGTTGCCGCCCGAAGCCTGCACGCTCGAGGGCGGCCGCGAGTTCTTCCAGCAGTTCGTCGAATCCGCCGATGTGCGACGCGCTTACAGCAGGATCGACCTCAAGGCCGGCATCGCCGCCGACGCCGCCGCGGCGCATCCGCAGTTCGACGGCTTCCGGATCGGTCTGGTCGACAACCGCTGGGTGCTGGTGGACCCCGCGGTCGAGGCCGCCGACGCGCCGCGCGTGGAACTGAAGCGCTCGCTGCAAGGCAATACCTACACCGTCGATTACACCCGGGCGCGTTTCTCCAACAACGACGAGACCGTCGAGACCTACGGAGAAACCGCCCGATACACCTTCGAGTTCACCGACGGGTGCTGGGCGCTGGCGAGCCAGACGCCGGCCCCCTGAAGCATTCGTTCAAGCACCCCATTCGCCCGCTCATCCGTAGCGATACCGGAATCAAGGAGACACAGTCATGCCCGGATACAAGATCGTCGAAAGCGTTGGTCGCAGCACCCAGCCGGTGACCAAGTGGTCCGACATCGAACACCATCATCCCAGCGACAAGCTGCAGGAAGACGGGCGCGTCTACGCGAAGGTCAACGGCAAGGCCGAAGAAGTCGCCGGCAACTACAACGGCACCGCCGTGTACAGTCCGGGCGGCCAGTTGATGGTCTCCAAGGACATCGTGCTGCAGAACGCGACCAACAACAGCGCCAACGTGCCCGTGCCTTCGCCGGCCAACGGCTACATCGGCGAGATCAACAAGAGCAACGGCACCGTGACGATCCTCGACCGCCCCGGCGGCGAGATGATGTTCCAGCTGCGGCACATGAAGATCGACGACAGCATCAAGCCGGGCGTCAAGGTCGAATACGGCCAGCCGCTGGGCATCCAGTCGGGTTACGGCAAGGGCGATCCTGGTTACTACGGCACCCATCTCCACATCGACGCCAACGCGAAGTATCTGGATCAGGCGGATCGCTACGTGCGCGATATGGCCAGCGGCGCGATCACCACCGACAAGCGTCCCGCCAACACGACGAACATCGTCAACGAGACGCCGACGATCGAGCCTATCTCCGGCAAGTTCCCGGCGCCGCCGAAGCAGGCGCTGGCCGACGGCAAGATCGAATTCGGCGAGAAAGGCCCGGACGTCGCGCTGCTGCAGGAGAAGCTGCGGGCTGTGAACGCGCGCGACGCGCAGGGCCGGGTGATCGGCCAGGACGGCGATTTCGGCAACGGCACCAAGCAGGCGCTGGAGAATTATCAGAAGGCCAACAACCTGCCCGCGACCGGCGTCGCCGACAAGCAGACCCTGACCCAACTGGGCGTGATCGGCGGCCAGCAGCAGACGCCGACGCAGCCAGCCCCCACACAGCCAGCTCCCACACAGCCAGCTCCCACACAGCCCGCGCCGACGCAACCGGCTCCGACGCAGCCCGCCCCCGCACAGCCGACGCCGGTGCAGCCGCCGGCGCAGAACCTGCCGGCCGACGTGCAGCGCGCGAAAACCAATATCGAATCCTGGCATCTCGGCCAGACCTCGGCGCAGTTCGAGACCAGCAACCGCGGCCCGGGCTTCATTTCCACCGGCAAGGGCGATCTGGGCGGCAAGTCCTACGGCCTGTATCAGCTGTCGTCGACTCAGGGCAGCCTGGCCGAATACGTGGGCCAGTCGGACAAGTACGGCGCCGAATTCAAGGGGCTGACGCCCGCGTCCGCGGCCTTCGACGCGAAGTGGAAGGAAGTCGCGGCGCGCGACCCGCAGGGTTTCTCCACCGACCAGCACACGTTCATCAAGAAGGAATTCTTCGATGTCCAGAACGAAGCGCTGAAGGGCCGCGGCGTGGATCTGAGCGACCGCGGCCGCGCGGTACAGGACATGCTGTGGAGCACCTCGGTGCAGTTCCGTAACCTCACGCCCAACGTCGTCGCCAACGGACTGAAGGACAAGTTCGGCGAGGGCTACCAGTTGTCCAAGCTCACCGATGAGCAGATCGTCGGCGCGGTGCAGGACTACAAGCTCAAGCGCAACGACAGCCTGTTCAGCGGTTCGCCCGACCTGTGGCCCGGCCTGCGCGACCGCGCGAAGAACGAGAAGACCGAGCTGACCGAACTGGCCCGCGACGAGCAGACCCTGAAGAAAGCCGGCGTGAGCGTGCCGATCGACCTCGAAAAAGGCCCGGCGCCGAACGCCACCGGCGGGCGCGCCAAAGATCCGATGGCCGACGGCGTGCTGAAGAAGGGCGAAGAAGGCCCCGCGGTGCAGCGCCTGCAGGAAGCCTTGAACAAGGCGGGCATCCGCGACGCGGAAGGCAAGCCGCTGCCGACCACCGGCTACTTCGGCGACAAGACCGAAGCCGCGGTGATCAAATACCAGCAGCAGAAGGGGCTGGAAGACGACGGCAAGGCAGGCAAGAACACGCTGACCGCGCTGGGCCTGCTCGCGCCCGAGCAGACCAGGCCGGTCACCGGCGACAAGCCGACGCCGCCGGTCAATGGACAGACGCAGCCGCCGGCCAACGGCCAGACCCCGCCGCCGGTCAACGGCGACAAGCCGTCCGTTCCGACCGCCGACAGCCAGCCGCAGCCGCCGACCCAGACCGACAAACCACTGATCTCCAATCCCAGCCATCCCGACAACAAGCTTTACCAGCAGGCGGTGTCGAACCTGGAGCAGTTGGGTCCGAGCGCGGGCTTCGCGTCGCGGCAGGATCTGGAAAAAGCGGCCGCCGCAGTGGCGGTGGACGCCAAGACGACTGGCCTGCAGGACATCAATCACATCAGCCGCACCACCGGCGCGAACGGCCAGACCTTCCTGGTCGCGGTGCAGGGCGATCCGACCAGCGCGGCGGCGAAGAATTCCTACATCGACTACGGCCAGGCGGTGGGCCAGACGGTGGAGCAGAGCACGAAGATGGCGGACGCCAGCAAACCTGCGCCGCAGGCCGAACCGCAGGAACAGAACAAGGTCGCCCTCGGCGGCCGGTAAGCGCAAAGGCGCCAGGGACGGTGCCACTCCCCGACAGTGCGGCGGATGCCGCACTGTCGGCGTGCGATTCGAGCGAGGTACGCCGGGCGCGACACCGACCGGCGCTCGACACCCGCCGGAATTTCGGCGACAACGACAGATTCGACCAAGACAGGATTCGACGACATGAATGGAATGGGCACGAGCCAACGCAGAGATGTCCACGGCGGGTACGCGGCGGCGCTGTTGGCGCTCGCGCTGCTGGCGGGTTGCAGCAAGCAGCCGGCCGCAGCGGAACCGCAGCCCGCGCCGCAGGATGCGGAAGCTAAGGCGGTGGTGGCGACGGGCGAGGCCCCGGCGACGGGCGATGCGCAGGTCGAGGTCGTCATCGAGGACGATGCGGCCGTATCGTCGTCCGCGGACGAACGCGCGCTGCGCGATGCGTACGCGACGTGCCTCCAAGCCGCGGGCGGGGTGGATTCGGCGATGCAGGACTGCATTGGCAACGAATACGAGTACCAGGACGGCCGTTTGAATGCGGCCTACGCGAAGCTCAAGCGCTCGCTCGGGGAGTCGGAGATGGCGGGACTGCGTACCGAGCAGCGCGGTTGGATCGCCGGGCGCGACGCCAAGTGTATCTGGGACGCCAAGACCGAGGGTTCGGCGCAGCGTCTGCAGGCGAATCAGTGTCGCCTGGATGCGACCGCGCTGCGTGCGGGCGAACTGGAAGCCATGCTGCGCGGAGACGGTAGCGGCGGCGGTGCCCCGGCGAAGACGCGCATCGAAGCGAACGCTGCGCTGGACCAAGCGGGACGCATGACCCTCAGCGCAGGCGACATGCGGTTCGCGTTGAGCGCGCCGTCCTGCCGCCCCGTCTCCGATGGCCTGTCGGTCTGCGAGGGGAACGTGCAGCTGACCGCGACGCGCGCCGATGGCGCCAGCCAGACGCTGCGGCCCGCCGCGCTGTACCTCAACGAACGCGCGACGCTGTACCGCGGCGCCGTTGCGCAGCGCGACCGGCGCGCGAGCCAGAGCATCATCGTCTCCGACGTCAACGGCGACGGCCGCGACGACCTCGCGCTGTGGACCGGAACGCGCGGCGGCTACGGCGGCGCGTCGTACGACATCCATCTGTTCGATGCGACGAAAAAAACCTTCGTGCGCAGCGCCGCGTTCTCCGAACTCACCGTGGGCAGGGACGGCTTCTTCGCGATCGTGGACGGCAGGATCCGCACGACCTCCAAGAGCGGATGTTGCCTGCACACCGAGGAGTTCCATGTGGTCGAGAAGAATGCGCCGAAACTGGTGGAACGCATCGTCGAAGACGCCACCAAAGATCGCGCGGCGCCGAAACGAACGGTCTCGAAACTCGTCGACGGCCGCATGCGCGAAGTGAAGCAATGATCGACGGTACCGCTAGCGACGCATCTGAAGCGTCCGTCGAGCGTCGAAACAACCCATCTTTCAGGGAGAACGCAGCATGAGCGCTTATGGACTCACCCGCGACCAGAACGTCGAACTGCTGGTCAGGACGGCGTTGGAATACGGCGTCACCGACCGCCGCCAGATCGCGTACATCGTCGCGACCGCGCAGCACGAGACCGACAACTTCGCTACGTCGCGCGAATACGACGGCGCCAACCAGGCGATCCGCAACGGTTACGGCGGCGGCGAGAATTACTACGGTCGCGGTTACGTGCAGGTGACCCACGACCGCAATTACGACCGGATGGCGACGACGCTCGGCGACCCGCGCATCCGCACCAATCCCGATATCGTGGCCCAGGAAGCCACGCTCGGCGCGCAGACCACCGTGGTCGGCATGTCGCGCGGCCTCTATACCGGCGTGGGTCTGGACCGTTACATCAATTCGCAGAACGCCGATTACACCGATGCGCGCGCGGTCGTCAACGGCACAGATCGCGCCGCCCACATCGCTGGACTCGCGCGGACCTGGGAACAGAACCTGCCGGACATCATCGACCGCGTCTCCGCGCAGGGAATCACGCCTCGCGCGATGCCCGGCAGCCCGATGGCGGACGGCTCGCTGTCCGTGAACGAGCGTGGCCCGGAAGTCGCGCGCATGCAGGAGGCGCTGCGCCAGCGCGGTTTCGAGCTGACCCCCGACGGTCTCTACGGCAACGGTACGCGCGGCATCGTCGAGCAGTACCAGCGCCAGAACGGTCTGCCGGCGACCGGTACCGCCGACCGCGAAACGCTCAACAGCCTGGGTGTGACCCAGATCGTGCCGCTGCCGAACGCGGCGACGCCGAGTGCACCGACCTCACCGTCGCCTACGAACGTACCGCCCGCGTCGCCCGAGACGCCTCCCACGAACGCGCAGCCGAATCCGGCGAATCCCGCAACGCCTTCAACACCCCCTGCGAACGTGCCGCCGGCTTCGCCGGAGACGCCTCCCGCGAATGCGCAGCCGAATCCGGCGAATCCCGCAGCGCCTGCGAATCCCGCGCCCGACAGGCCGCAGGCGCCGCCGACGACGAACGATCAGGTGTCGCAGCCGACCCAGAACGATCGGCCGTTGATGTCCAATCCGAACCATCCGGACCACAAGCTCTATCAGCAGGCGGTGTCGAATCTGGAGCAGTTGGGCCCCAGCGGTGGCTTCAGATCACGCGAGGATCTGGAGAAAGCGGCGGCATCGGTGGCAGCGGACGCGAAGGCGACGGGCCTGAACCAGATCGACCACATCAGCAAGACCAGCGGGCCGAACGGGCAGTCGTTTCTGGTGGCGGTGCAGGGCGATCCGACCAGCCCGGCGGCGAAGAACGCGTATATCGATTACAACCAGGCGACCAGTCAGACGGTCGCGCAGAGCACCGCGATGAGCGATGTCCAGAAGCCGCCGGCGGCGCAGCAGCCGACGGAACAGCAGCAGGAACCCAGCAGGATTGCGATGGGCGCCCGGTAAAGCGTTCGATATCGGCAAAGGCGATACCGGCAGGCCGTCGAAAGACGGCCTGTTTTCTTTCAGCCCAGCAACTCCGCGATCATCGTCGCGTGGCGCAGCGCCTGCGCATCGCGACGCAGCCGGCTGGCGGTGAAGATCGAGCACATTTCCACCACCGCGGCATCGAAGGTTTCGTTGACGATCACGTAGTCGAATTCGTGGTAATGCGACATTTCCTCGTGCGCGGCGGCGAGGCGGCGGGCGATGGTGTCGTCGCTGTCCTGGCCGCGCTTGCGCATGCGCTCTTCCAGCGCTTCGCGCGACGGCGGCAGGATGAAGACGCCCACCGCATCCGGCACTTTCTCGCGCACCTGGCGCGCGCCCTGCCAGTCGATCTCCAGCAGCACGTCGCGGCCGGCGGCGAGCTGCGGCTCCACCGATTGCCGCGCGGTCCCCTTCAGGTCGCCGTGCACCAGCGCATGCTCGAAGAAGTCGCCGGCATCGATCATCCGCTGGAATTCGTCGGCGCCGATGAAGTGGTAGTGCTGGGCGTGGCGTTCGCCCGGGCGCGGCGCGCGCGAGGTGAACGAGATCGACAGCGCGATGTTCGGATCGCGCGCCAGACAGGCGTTGACGATGCTGGATTTGCCCGCGCCGGACGGTGCCGCGACGATGAAGAGAGTTCCGCGCATAGGTTGAGGACTGGCCGGAGACCGGAGCCGAAGTCGCGGCAGCATGCCTCAACTCCGGCCGCAAGTCATTCGATGTTCTGCGACTGCTCGCGGATCTGGTCGATCAGCACTTTCAGCTCCACCGCCAGCGCCGAAGTGCGGGCATCCACGGATTTCGAGCCGAAGGTGTTGGCTTCGCGATTGAATTCCTGCAGCAGGAAGTCCATGCGCCGGCCCACGGCTTCCTTCTGCACCAGCACCCGGCGCAGTTCGAGGAGATGGCTGTCGAGGCGGTCCAGTTCTTCGTCCACGTCGAGTTTCTGCAGCGCCATCACCAGTTCCTGCTCGAAACGGCCGGGATCCAGCGGCTGCGGCAGGTCGGCGAGGCGGTTGACGAGTTTCTGCTTCTGCCCGGCGCGGATCGCCGGCATCAACGTGCGCGCATCGGCGGCGTGGCGGGCGATGGCGTCCACGCGTTCGAGGATGTTCGCGGCCAGATTGGCGCCTTCGCGGGCGCGGGCTTCGATGAACTGGCCCAGCACTTCGTCCAGCAGCGACAGCGCCTCGGCGTGCAGCGCGGCGGGATCGGCGGCGTTGGATTGCAGCACGCCCGGGAATTGCAGCAGATCGATCAGTTCGACGCGCAGCGCGGGGAAGTGTTCCTGCAAATTGCGTCCCATCGCCGCCAGATGCGCCACGCGCGTCGGGTTCAGCTGCAGGGTGTCTTCGCTGTCGCCGCTGCGCAGGCGCAGGCTGAGATCGAGCTTGCCGCGCGAAATCCGCGTCGATATCCGCTCGCGCATCGCCGGCTCCACCGCGCGCAGGTCGTCGGGCAGGCGCACGCCGAGCTCCAGGAAACGGTGGTTCACGGCGCGCAGTTCGCAGCCGAGCGTGCCCCAGGGCGTGTTGCGTTCGCCGGCGGCGAAGGCGGTCATGCTGCGGATCATTGCGGTGGAGTCCTTGGTCGGTCGTCCTGGCCGGGTCTCCGGCAGGGGGCGCCATTGTCGGGCATCGGGCGGGGATTGTGGGGGGCCACGCAGACCTTCGACCTGCGACGACATGCGGGCCGTCCCCACGGCCGGTGGATAATGAAACTGTGGAAGTCGTTTGCGGCAGCCTTCAGGCCATTCCACGAAAGCCGATCTACCCATCTCCGGGATCATTCCAGCGGATGCACCGCCACGATCGAACCGACTTCGAACAGGTGACAAGGCGATGAGAGGGGGCCGGCGAAGGGGCGGTGCTAAACTCGCCGGCCATTTCGCGGCAGACAACCTCCCATGACCATCGCCCGTCCCAGTGGCCGTACGCCCGAGCAACTGCGTCCGGTCAGCATCGAGCGCGGCTACACCCGCCATGCCGAAGGTTCGGTGCTGGTGTCCTTCGGCGACACCCGCGTGCTCTGCAACGCCAGCATCGAGAACCGCGTGCCGGCGTTCATGCGCGGCAAGGGCGAGGGCTGGGTCACCGCCGAATACGGCATGCTGCCGCGCGCCACCCACACCCGCAGCGACCGCGAGGCCGCGCGCGGCAAGCAGGGCGGGCGCACCCTGGAAATCCAGCGCCTGATCGGCCGCTCGCTGCGCGCCTGCGTCGATCGCGGCGCGCTGGGCGAACGCACCATCACTCTCGACTGCGACGTGCTGCAGGCCGACGGCGGCACCCGCACCGCCGCCATCACCGGCGCGTACGTCGCGCTGGTCGATGCGGTGCGCCTGCTGCAGTCGCGCAGGGAAATCGTTCCTTCCAAAAGCGGACGCGACCCGATCCACGGCGCGATCGCCGCGGTGTCGGTGGGCGTGTATCGCGGCGTGCCGGTGCTGGATCTGGATTACGCCGAAGACAGCGACTGCGACACCGACATGAACGTGGTGATGAACGACGGCGGCGGTTTCATCGAAGTGCAGGGCACCGCTGAAGGCCACGCCTTCCGTCGCGGCGAACTGGACGCGCTGTTGAACCTGGCCGAGCAGGGCATCGCCGAACTGGTGGCCGCGCAGCGCGCTGCGCTGGCGGAATGACCGGCGGCTGATTCGGGCTTTGCATCGATGAAACGCCATATCGCCTGTTTCGCGCTGGTGGTCGATGATTACGACCGGGCGATCGCGCATTACGTCGACGACCTTGGCTTCGAATTGCGCGAAGATGCGCCGCGCGGCGGCGGCAAGCGCTGGGTATTGGTCGCGCCGCCTGGCGCGGAGACCGCAATCCTGCTGGCGCAGGCGTCCAACGACTCGCAGCGCGCCCGCATCGGCGACCAGACCGGCGGCCGCGTGGGTTTCTTCCTGCACACCGACGACTTCCGCCGCGACCACGCGGCGATGCTGGCGCGTGGCGTGCGTTTCGTCGAAGCGCCGCGCGAAGAGGACTACGGCATCGTCGTGGTGTTCGAGGATCTGTACGGCAATCGTTGGGATCTGCTGGAACTGAAGTCATGAAACTGGTGCTGGCCAGCAGCAATCCGGGAAAACTCGCGGAACTGCGCGACCTGCTGGGCGATGCCGGCGTGGATCTGCACGCGCAGACCGAATTCGGCGTCGAGGATGCCGAGGAAACCGGTCTGACCTTCGTCGAGAACGCGATCCTCAAGGCGCGTTACGCCTCGCGCGCCACCGGGTTGCCGGCGCTGGCCGACGATTCCGGCCTCTGCGTCGATGCTCTGAACGGCGCGCCGGGCCTGTACAGCGCGCGCTACGCTGGTGGCCACGGCGACAACGCCGCGAACATCGCCAAATTGCTGGACGCGCTGCGTGACGTGCCGGACGAACGCCGCACCGCGCGCTTCGTCAGCGTGCTCGCGCTGCTGCGCCACGCCGACGACCCGCAGCCACTGATCGCCGAAGGCGTGTGGAAAGGCCGCGTGCTGTTCGCGCCGCGCGGCAGCGGCGGTTTCGGCTACGACCCGGTGTTCTTCGATCCGGAGCGCGGCATGGGTGCGGCCGAACTCGACGCGGCGCTGAAGAACCGCATCAGCCATCGCGGCCTTGCGCTGGCGGCGATGCGCGAAAAACTGCTCGCCGCCGTGCGGCGCGAATAAATAATGTTGAGCTTTCCGCCTCTGTCTCTGTACGTGCATCTGCCGTGGTGCGTGCGCAAATGTCCGTACTGCGATTTCAATTCGCACGAGTACAAGGGCGGCGGCGCGCTGCCGTTCGAGGCCTATGTCGACGCGCTGATCGCCGATCTCGATCACGATCTGCCGCTGGTCTGGGGCCGCACTGTACAGACGGTATTCTTCGGCGGCGGCACGCCCAGCCTGTTTCCCGCGCCCGCGGTTGACCGTTTCCTGCAGGCCGCCGCCGCGCGCCTGCGCTTCGCGCCGGGCTGCGAGATCACGCTGGAAACCAATCCCGGCACCGCCGAGCACGGCCGTTTCGAGGATTACCGCAAGGCCGGCGTGAACCGGCTGTCGTTCGGCATCCAGAGCTTCGACGACGGCTGTCTGCAACGGCTCGGTCGCATCCACGACAGCGGTCAGGCTGAGGCCGCGGTGAAGCTGGCGCAGGATGCGGGGTTCGACAATCTCAATCTCGATCTCATGTACGCGCTGCCCGGGCAGACGCTGGCGATGGCCGAACACGATCTGGCGCGCGCGTTCGCGCTGCAGCCGGCCCACGTCAGCCACTACCAGTTGACGCTGGAGCCGAACACCGTGTTCGCCGCCCGGCCGCCGCAGGGCATCCCCGACGACGACGCGGCCTGGGACATCCAGGAGCACTGCCAGGCGCTGCTGGCCGACGCCGGCTACGCGCAGTACGAAATCAGCGCCTACGCCAAACCCGGCCGCCAGTGCGCGCACAACCTCAATTACTGGCGCTTCGGCGATTACCTGGGCATCGGCGCCGGCGCACACGGCAAGCTCAGCCTGCCCGCCACCGATGCCGGCACCCCGGACCGGGTGCTGAGGCGCTGGAAGCTCAAACACCCCGCGGCCTATCTGGCCCAGGCCGGCATGGCCGCCGCGATCGGCGCCGATACCGTGATCCCGCCGGCGCAGTTGCCGTTCGAGTTCATGCTCAACGCGCTGCGGCTGCGCGAAGGCTTCGCGCTGGAACGTTTCGAGGCCCGCACCGGACTGTCGCGTACGGCGATCGATGCGCCGCTGGGTCGCGCGGTCGCCGAAGGCTGGCTGATCGCCTGCAATGACCGAATCGTGCCGACCGAATCGGGGCTGCGCTTCGCCAACGACGTGATGACACTGTTCCTCGGCGACGCTTCCGACGACGCGACAATCGACGCATCGGCGGACGGATGACCCGCGCCGAAGCCATGAATCCCGGGGTGCCACAGCGCGATATTTGGCTCGCGGTAGCCGAACATGTTAAAAAATGCGGTCTTCGTCGCACTTCCCCAGGCTGAAATGGCTGCACCCACCGACCCACAGGATTCCGCCGCGCCAAGGACTTTGGCCTCCGCCGGGCTGCCGCGTCGGGTGCGCCGCACGCTGGAGCGCGCGCTGTCGCTGGTCGGTGAAGATCTGGAACGCAATCTGGTTTCGGCGATCACCGAGTTCGAGGAAGAGCTTTTCCGTCTGGCCGAACGCTCCGGCACCACCGGCGGCGCCACGGTCGACTACATGCACACCCTGCGCGTGGTGCGGCTCAATCGTCACGATCTGGCCCCACGCTTCATGCAGTTGCTGGAAAGCAACATCGCCGGCCTGCGCAAGCCGGTCCCGCTGGCGGTGCCGTCACGCCAGGTCTCGATGCCCAGTGCGGCGCTGAATTTCCGTAATCTGAGTCTGGTCGACGAATCGGTGATGGACGAAGGCGCGGTGCTGTACGCCATCGCGTCGCGCCAGGAATCGCGCGCCAACCTGATCCTGCATCTGCTCGGCCAGCGGTTCGGCGTGCTGGCCGCGGCGCCCGCATTCGACAGCGAGCGCATTCCGCTCGGCCCGCAGGCGCTGTGCCGCGCGGTGCGGCACGCGACCGAGGTCATGCAGCTGGATCACGGTGCGCGCCTGCTGTTCTACCGCATCTTCGACCGCCGGGTGATGGTGCAGTGCCTGGGGTTGTTCGAGAAGCTGGACGCGCTGTTGACCCAGGAGGGCGTGCTGCCCGGCCTGAGCTACGTGCCCATCCGCACCCGCGCCGGAAGCGGCGACGATGACCACGGTCACCCCGATGCGGAGGCCGGAACCGATGCCGACGCCGACGCGCCCAAGACCGGCGCGGCCGCGCGGCGCCCAGGCGGTTCGCCGCCCGGGCAGTCTCCGGGGATGGCGTCGCAGTCGGGCCCGTCTCAGGCCGGCGCGTCGCAGTTCGGCGCATCTGCCGGGTCGCATGCGCAGGCCGGCATGTCGGGTGCGTCCGGCGGGTCCGCCGCCGGCGGAGGGCCGCGCCCGTCCGGGCAGCAACCGCCGCCGGGAACCGGCATGGGCGGCCTGCCCGCGGAGCGCGGCGCGTCGTCCTCCGGCGATGCAGCGTCGCCCGCCCGATATGCCGATCCCTACGACGGCGATCGCCCGCATACCGTGTGGATGGGGCAGGCGGTGCCCGCGCCCGCAGTCGACGAACAGAAAGCCTTCCACGATCTGCAGCAGTTGCTGTCGCAGCGCCGCAACCAGGCGGAACGGCTGAATCCGGTGCCGCCCAGCCAGCGCGCGGAAACGCCCATCGCGACCCGCGACCTGCTGCAGACGCTCGGCCGGATGGACGCCGAGCCGACCCTGCCCGACGGCAGCGCGCCCAGCATCGCCGACGTCAAGCGCTCGCTGCTGGCCCAGGCGCGTCAGCAGACCGGCAAGCCGGTGGCGCTGGCGCCCAGCGACAGCGACACCTTCGATCTGGTCGGCCTGCTCTACACCCATCTGCAGCGCGAAATCCGCGACGACGCGCCCGCGGCGGCGCTGGTCAAGCGGATGCAGCTCACCCTGCTGCGCGTGGCCCTGCAGGACCGCTCGTTCTTCGTCCGCCCCGATCATCCGGCCCGCAAGCTGCTGGGAACGGTGTCGGAAACCGCGGCGAAATGGCTGGCCGACGACGATATCGACCCGCAGCTGCTGGCGCCGCTGCAGCAGGCGGTGACCCACGCGGTCAAGCATTACGACGGCAATCTCGAAGTCTTCGAGCAGAGCAACAAGCAGCTCCAGGCGCACATCGACACCCAGGTGCGCCGCGCCGAAACGCTGGAGCGGCGTCACGTCGAGGCCGCCCGCGGCAAGGAGAAACTCGAAGCCGCCAAACTGCGCGCCGAGCAGGCGCTGAGCGAGATCGTCGGCGAACAGCCGCTGCCCAAATTCACCCGCGCGCTGCTGAACCAGGCCTGGGCCGACGTGCTCACGCTCACCTTCCTGCGCCACGGCGAGGGATCGGAGGAGTGGAACCGGCAGATCGACGTCACCCGCCAGATCGCCGCCGCCTGCACCGATCGCGATGCCAACGCCGAGCATCCGGCGCTGAAGGCGCACGTGGAATCGGCGCTGAAGCAGGTCGGCTATCACGAAGCCGAAGCCGAGGTTATCGCCAAGCGTCTGTCCAGCAGCGTGCGCGATGACGAGGACGGCGAGTCCCGCACCGAACTGACGATGAAGCTCAAGGCGCGCGTGCGCCTGGGCGAAGACGCGCAGAAAGCGCGCAAGCCGGATCTGCCGGCGCGCTCGCCTCATGAGCAGGAATGCTACGAACAGCTGCGCCTGTTGCCGTTCGGCACCTGGATCGAGTTCGTCACCAACCAGCAGGGCGAAGTGGTGCGACGGCGCATGTCGTGGTTCAGCCCGGTCACCGGCACCGCGCTGTTCGTCAACCAGCGCGGCCAGCGCGTCGGCGAACATTCGCTCGACAGCCTCGCGCGGATGATGGCCAAGGACCAGGTGCGCGTGGTCACGGCGCAGCGCGCCGGCCTGGTCGACCGCGCCTGGCATGCCGCGATCAACGCCCTGCGCAGCCTCACCGGCGCCGGACGTCGCGAAGGTCGCGACGACGACGGCGATATCGCGGTGCGCTCCGGCCCCGCGGCCCCGCACGACGAAACCATGCCCGACGCGTCCGACACGGGTTCGGCCGGGTCTTCCAGCGGAGATTCCCGATGAGTTCGAAAGAGCACCGGCGCTTGCCGCGGCGGAAGGTCGACGAGACCGTGCTGGTCAGCGATGTCATGACCGAGGAAGTCGCCGGCCGCATCGGCAATCTGTCCGAGGGCGGCATGCTGCTGATGGCCAGCGTGCCGCTGACCGAGGACGCGCTGTACCAGTTCCGCTTCCGCCTGCCGGGCGAAGCCGGCGATATCGAAGTCGGCGCGCATCTGCTGTGGTTCGATCGCGCCAGTTCGCCCGGGCAGTCGTGGGCCGGGTTCCGGTTCATCTCGCTCTCCGACGCGCACCGCGACCGCCTCCACAACTGGGTCGGCGCGCCCGGCGCCCATTACGACTGAGCGCACGATTGATCCTGCGACCGAGCCCTGGCCGGCCCAGGCCTGGTGTTCGTGGACACCGACGCGCGCCTGAACCGTAACCGTGCATCGCCTCGCTGCGGCCCGGGGTTCGATCAGAATGACCCGCCGTCGGAACGCCGCATGCGCGCTCCGGCTTCTCACGTATTTCCAGAGCGAATCGCCATGTCCGCAGATCTTTCCCGCCTCTACGCCGATCATCTCGCCACCCAGCGCGCGCGCACCGATGTCGCGCTCGAACGCGGCGGCTTCGAGCACCTGGTCGTGCCCAGCGGCACCTCGCACTATCAGGTGTTCGACGACCGCGATTATCCGTACGCGGTCAACCCGCACTTCAAGGCCTGGTTGCCGCTCACCCATATCCCGGGCAGTTGGCTGGTCTACACGCCGGGCGAACGCCCCGAGGTGATCTATCTGCAGCCGCACGACTATTGGCACGTCGTCCCGCAGGCGCCGAACGGCGACTGGGTCGAACACTTCGACATCCACATCATCCGCAATGCAGAAGACGCCAAACAGCATCTGCCAAAGATCGCCTCGCGCTGCGCCATTCTCGGCGAAGCGCAGAGCGCGCTGGACGCGTACGGCGCGTTCGCGCCCAACAACCCGCAGCCGGTGCTGGATTACCTGCATTACCACCGCGGCTACAAGACGCCTTACGAAATCGAAATGATGCGCGAAGCCACCCGCGTCGGCGTGCGCGGCCACCGCGCCGCCGAGCGCGCCTTCCGCGCCGGCGCCAGCGAATTCGGCATCCATCTCGCCTACTGCCAGGCCGCGCGCCAGGACGCCAACGATCTGCCCTACAACAACATCATCGCCCTCAACCAACACGGCGCGATCCTGCACTACACCGATCGCGACCGCATCCCGCCCGCGCACAGCCGCAGCTTCCTCATCGACGCCGGCGGCAGCCATCGCGGCTACGCCAGCGACATCACCCGCACCTATGCCGCCGACACCGGTGGCGAGTTCCAGGCGATGATCGACGCCGTCGACGCCGCGCAGCTGGCGATGTGCGCACAGGTCCGCGCCGGCACCGACTACACGCGCATCCACCTCGACGCGCACCTCGCGCTCGCCGGGATCCTGCGCGATTTCAAGCTGATCAACGTGTCCCCGGACGTCGCCGTTGAAACCGGCGTCAGCAGCGCCTTCTTCCCGCACGGCATCGGCCATGGTATCGGCCTGCAAGTGCACGACGTCGCCGGCTTCGCCGCTTCCGACGCCGGCGGCACCATCGGCAAACCGGAAGGCCATCCGTTTCTGCGCCTGACCCGTGAACTCGGCCCGGGTATGGTCGTCACCATCGAACCGGGCATCTACTTTATCGATATGTTGCTCGATGAATTGAAGGACAAAGGGCTGGGGCCGAGCGTGAACTGGGATCGGGTGGCGATGTTCAAGTCGTATGGCGGGATTCGGATCGAGGATGATGTGGTTTGTACTGAGGGTGAGCCGATCAATCTCACTCGCGAAGGCTTCGCGAACGGTTGATTTTCATAGAGTGCGCCTTGGCGCACCTGCTTTTGAAACGGCGCCTTTGGGCGCCGTTTTTCTATCCACGACAGCTTATTTTGTTTTTTACATCAGGTCGGCTACAAAGCTTTTCACGTGTTTTAATGCTTCAGCATAATTGCTGGTTGGTAAGCCTATTGGCGTTCCATCAGGCATGACATAAGATGACTTTGCTGGTAGACGGTGCAAAGGAATTCCTAGGCCTGCTGATACTTTTCCTGATGTGTGGAAATCTTTTGTGTCATTTACATAAACGGCCTCCCATGCTTTTATGCTTGAAATTTTCTCCGCAGGAGGGGCGAATAGCTTTGGCTTGTTTTTGTACGTTTCATAACAAAATGACACAAGTTCATTTCTAACTGCCTCATAAGCTGTGGCAACGCCAGCATTTGAAGTGAAGTTATTGAAAACAAACTCGTACATTACAGGAAGATCTAAGTGAAATTGATGGACTTGTTTGTTGAATGTAATTACATCTTCTGCATACTTTTGAAGTGCTGCAGAGGGATATTCCCCGTAGAGTAAGCTTAGTATGCCTTTGATGCCCTCAAGAGAGCTGTAATCGGCCATCATGGGTATAATTAAATAATCAGACGAAACAAGGCCCATCTGTGTATAAATGGAGAAGCTTGGGTTGCAGTCTATGAATACTGTCAATGATTCATATTCATCTGGCTTAAATTCTAAAGTGCAAAGCCTTCTGATGGCAGTCATGTACTCACTCCATGCCTTGGTGTTTGCAGGATTTATCACGGCATAGTTCAGAGCAAGGGACAGTGACTCCAGAAAAGAATCGCCAGCAATAAGATATAAATTATCAGTAATATTTTCATTGTGATCGCTTACCTTGACTGCATAAGACCTTCGAATCTTTGTGAACCCTGATCCTCCTTTTAGCAAAAAATCCATAAACCCCACGATATTTTTTCGCGAGCTTGTAGTTTGCAATGCTTGGTTCGCTTCATATCCTGCATGACCTCCGCCTAACATGAATTGAGAAATATTGGCTTGTGGGCAGAGGTCAATTACAAGAACTTGTTTTTTTTGGGTGATTTTCTGCATAAAGAGCTGCTGCATTTTGGCAAAGAGTTGTTTTTCCAACTCCGCCTTTGTTGTTATAAAAGGCATAAATTGTAGGTTCCGTCATTTCGTAACTCCCTGTGGGTTGCCGCTTGATGTTATCGCATGATCAAGATCTTATGGTGCAATTGGGCCAGTTCGTAAGGCAGAATAGGTAGAACGGTCTCAAACCAGCTACGATTGAAGCGTCAAGTTGCGATATGCGTCGATTCTGCAAGAGCAAAGCAACCCTCCCGGCCTCCCCCTGCGCGATGCGCAAGGGGAGGAGAAGAGCATTCGCTACTGGTGTTGATTCCGCCCGGTGCAATAGACAAGAGCGTCGCGACTTTCGCCGCTCCTACAAACGGCAAAGGTGAAAAGCGTCGCGACTTGCGTCGCTCCCACAAACGGCAAAGGCGAAAAGCGTCGCGACTTCCGTCGCTCCTGCAATTCATCGCCCCTGCAAAGTGCGGAGGCGCGGGATGCTGTGCATTTGCCCCCTTTGAAAAAGGGGGCGGGCAATCGCGGAGCGATTGACGGGGGATTTGCTTTTTGGCCGAAGGCCTGCGCGCGCGTACACATCGCAATGGCGGGCTTGAGCCCGCCCTACGCGCGACTTCGTTGTCCGCGGCCGTTCTCGCGCGCTTCGCGATGCGCGGTTTCGGCGAGGACTTTGAACTGGCGTTCGCGTTTGAGCCACAGTTCGTGTGCGCCGCCGTCATTGACGTCTTCTTCTGCGTCGGTGTTCGGGATCTGTCCAAAGGCGATGCGCATCGGGGCGGCCTGCTGCGACAGCGCGTTCTGCATTGCGCCGAAGTAGAGGGCGTTGTTGCCGTAGCGCTGGTTGATCTTGTCCAGCACCGCGCTCATCTCGCGGCTGCGGCGGCGTTCGGGCATGAGTTCGCCGCTGACGCTGCCGCGCGCTTCGAGTTGCACCAGGGTCACCGCCACCGACAGCGGCGGGTAGCGCTTCGGGTTCCAGCGACCGTTGGCGAGCGCGCGTTCCAGCGCTTCGAGTTCGCGGCCCAGCAGTTTGAGGAAGGTCGGGGTGTCGTCGATCGGCGCGAACGACAGGTCGCGCTCGAAACGTTTGTCCTTGCCCACGAAGCGGATGCGGATCGCGAGGCCGCCGGCGAGGAATTGCTCCTTGCGCAGGCGCATCGCCGCTTTCGCCAGCAGTTTGAACAGCACCGAACGCGCGCCGTCGTAGTTGCGCAGTTCCGGGCCGAGCACGTGCGAATGGCCGACCGAGCCGCGCTGGCTTTCGGGGCGCGGCAGATGGAAGCCGCGCAGTTGCAGCCAGTAGCGTTCGCCTTCGATGCTGCCCCAGGCGGCGCGCAGGTGTTCGCGACTGGCGGCGCAGAGCTGTTCGGTGGTGTGGATGCCGGCGCGCTGCAGACGGTGCTCCATCGATGGACCGATGCCGCAGAAATCGCGCAGCGCCAGCCGATGCAGCGCATGCGGCAGATCGGCCATTTCCAGCACCGTCAGCCCGTCGATCTTCTGCATGTCGGAGGCGGTCTTGGCGAGGAACTCGTTGGGCGCGATGCCGATGGAGCAGCGGATGGCGTCGAAGCCGCGGTCGAGCAGGGTGCGCTTGATGTTGCGGGCGATGGCTTCGGCATTCTCGCGCTGGCGCTCGCGGCCCATCAGCCAGCACGGCACTTCGTCGATGGACGGCGCTTTCTCGTGATGGATGCAATCCTCGATCGCCCCCATCAACTGGTGATGCACTTCCACGTAGCGCGCCGGCCGCGCTTCGATCAGCACGATGTCCGGGCACTTTTCCCGCGCTTCCCGCACCGGCGTGCCGGTCTTCACGCCGAAGGTCTTGGCCTCGGCGCTGGCGGCGATGCAGCAGGTGGTTTCGGCCATCACCGGGACTACGCCGATGGGGCGGCCGCGCAGGCGCGGATCGTCCTGCTGCTCCACCGAGGCGAAGTAGGAATTGAAATCGACGAAGAGGCAGCGCAGGGTCATGGGCGGATCGCAGCGGGTCTGCGGCACGTCCGCCCCAACGGCGCATGCGGGTGAATTGATCGGTGGTCGGTCGCCGGACCGTATTCGACAGATTATGGCATCGTCCGTATGCCGCACGGGATAGAGGAATTTGCCCGGTGCTGTGTTTTTTTCGGCCAAGCGATCAGGCGAACGGTGAGTGGACGCTTTTTCACCTGAATGAATGCTCGCTTGTTGGACGCGTTTCTTGCCATACTTGAAACGCACGCGTGCTCATGAGACCGGGTGCCGGGCGCTTGGGGGCGCCTGCACGGGGATATTCATCATCAGGGAGTATGGACATATGAAAAAGTTGATTGGGCGCGCCTGCGCAGGCGCGGCACTGGCGTTGCTGAGCCTCAGCGCCCAGGCACAGAATTACACCGGCGTTCAAGGGCCTGGCTGGCGCGAGATTTCGATGCCCATGGCCGGCACCAGCCTGCGAACCGCGCAGGCCGTGGGCACTTATACGACCCGCGATGCGGTATTGATCGAGATCGACAACGCCACCGGTTTGATGTATGCACCGATTCCATCGTCGGCCAAAGACAACATCCTTGCCGATGGATTCGGCGACGGCCCGATTTATGTAGATCGCGATGTGGTCAATGCAATCGCGGACGGCACGGCCGCCACCAGATTCGCCGAATACATCGAGCCGGATTCTGCCACGGGGTACAACTCCACCGAAGGGCGCGAAAGCGCAAGCAGTGGTGTGGTACGGACAAACATCACTCCGCAGGGGCTGTTCTGCAACAGCGGCTGGCGGACGTACACGCTGGCGCGCGATATTCCGTTCAACACGGTCAATGCTTCCAAGGGTGTCCTGGGCGGCAGCCTCACGTTCGACGGTCGAATGAACGGGTCGGCCAACATCAGGATCGTGCTCGAATACAAGAAATCCGATTGGAGCCTGTGCATTCCCTACACTGTGCGCTTCAAAGAAGCGGGCGCAGTGGGCAGTATCAACCTCAACGACGCCCGCCTGGCGTTGACCGCGTCGGTCAGCACCACTGTGGCCGAGGATTCCAGCCGGCATGATCTGTACAAGTCGAACGGAGTCGTCTGGTTGGGGCCAATCCCGGTCTGGTACACCTTCGCGGTTCCGATGGACTACGGTTACAAAGTGATTCTCAGCGCATCGACCACGGTGGAATACAGTTCGCAGCTCTCCGGACAGATCACCTTCAACTACACCTGTGCGAACGGGAACTGCGGCGGCACCAGCGATACCTCGACCGTCAGGCTTTCCAACCCCAACCCGAACTGGGCGATACAGGCTGATGCCACATTCGACCCGTTCGTGAAAGTGGGATTGGAGGGGCGCGTGTATCCGGTGGGCAACTGGTATCTGGCTTCTGCGGGCGTCGGCTTCAAGTTCTCTGCGCCGCTGCAGGTCTACGGGTATTACGGTAATGCCTGCGGCGATGCGAACAAGGACGGCACCAACGAATTGGTCAACACCTATTTCGCCGACCTTCAGGCGCGCGTTTCCCTGGTGTCGTCCTGGTCGTTCCTGGGCGGAGAAAGGGTGCGTTACGTGTCTGTCGGCGGATGGGCTGGCCGCAAGATCAACGGCGCGCTGCACAAGGTGTTGAATACCGAGGACAACCACACGCCGCTGTGGAACCGGCGTCTTTACTACACCGACAGCGGGTCGCCGAGCATCTTCTCGCCGGTGCTGCGCCAGCAGGCAGGCAGTTTCAACGGCAGCCAGTACGAGCATGTGTTGAATACCTCGATGCGCCCTTGCGTGCCTTTCGAGAATAACTACCTCGTTGATATCGTTGACCCGGCCGGCCAGGTCACCACTGTCACCGTGCCCTCCCGGGCAGCGACCACGACCACGAAGATCTACAACAGCTCCCCCGTCTGGAGCCTGCGTGCCAGTGGCAGCCGCGACGACGATGGTCGCGTGTTCAACAACTCGTCGAGCGTTGCGCCGGTTCTCGACCCCGCGGCTCCGCCGGGCGGCGGCACGCCGCCGACCATCACGGGCTTCCTGTGTCCTGATTACGGGAATAGCGGCGGCGGGATGTACTGGTGCGGAGTGAACTACAGTTCGGCGATGCCAGCGACGGTGCGTTGGCCGAATGGCTCCGGCGGCCTGGAGTACATGGGGCGTTGCGCTCGCGGTTCGCGTCCGTCAGTGACCGTGACGGTCACCAACGCCGCTGGCGCGGTGTCGAGCACCAGAAGTTTCAGTTGCCCGACCGGTCCGATTCCTTGATCGGTTTGGTGGCAAAGGCTTGATCTGCATCGGAGGCGTTTCGACGCCTCCGATGTCTTTTCTGATCCTGCTCAGCACACATACGTACTGTTTCAATAGGACTGTTTCAATAGGACTGTTACCAATCAGGAGGCGGCCGCAGTTTTGCTGTCGTCGCGACGCATTTCGCACGTCTTCTCCGCAGCCTTGGACGAACCGGCTGCGACGCATCAACTCCGGGTTACAGCACCTTCGCCGGTTCGCCGCCGACGATCACCACGTCCGCCGGGCGGCGCGCGAACAGGCCGACGCTGATCACGCCGGGGATCTGGTTCAGGTCGCGCTCCATGCCGACCGGGTCGACGATGGCCAGTCCGTGGATGTCGAGGATCCAGTTGCCGTTGTCGGTGACCACGTCGTCGCGCCACACCGGCTGGCCGCCGGTCAGGCGCAGGATTTCGCGCGCGACGAGGCTGCGCGCCATCGGGATCACTTCCACCGGCAGCGGGAAACGGCCGAGGATGCCGACCTGTTTGCTGGGATCGATGATGCAGACGAAGGTCGTGCTGGCTTCGGCGATGATCTTCTCGCGGGTGAGGGCCGCGCCGCCGCCCTTGATGAGACGCTTGTTGCCGTCGCATTCGTCGGCGCCGTCCACGTACAGCGCCAGCGGGCCGGTGTTGTTGAGTTCCAGCACCTCGATGCCGTGCTGGCGCAATTGCGCGCTGCTCTGTTCGGAGCTGGAGACGGCGCCCTTGATGCGGTGCCGCATGGCAGCCAGGCCGTCGATGAAGTAGGCGACGGTGGAGCCGGTACCGACGCCGACGATCATGCCGTCCTCGACGTATTCGAGGGCCTTGAGCGCGGCGAGTTTTTTGGCTTCGGACATTGGGGAGAGTTACTCGAGAGAGAGAATGATTTTCCACTGCGCGGCGCTGACCGGCAGTACCGAGAGCCGGTTCCCCTTCCGGATCAGCGCGAACTCCTCGCTGAGCTTCTCGGCCTGCGCACGCATGTCGTCGAGCGTGATCGGGCGCTTGAGCGTGCACACGTAGCGCACATCGATCAGATCCCAGCGCGGTTCCTCGCGCGTGGATTTCTCGTCGTGATACTTCGATTCGGGATCGAACTGGGTCGGGTCGGGATACGCGGTGGCGGCGACTTCGGCCAGGCCATAGACGCCGGGCACTTTGGTGTTGGAGTGGTAGAACAGCAAGCCGTCGCCGAGTCGCATGTTGCGCATGAAATTGCGCGCCTGATAGTTGCGCACCCCGGTCCAGGGCTCCACGCCGACGCGGGCGAGGTCGTCGATGGAGAAGTCTTCGGGCTCGGACTTCATCAGCCAATAATGTTTGCGTGCGGTCATGGTGCTGAGGGCGGCAGGGGGAAGGTGTCGGATTCGGTGCAGACGGCATCCAGCGGCACGTCCCAGGGTTCGATGGGCAGGGCGTCGACGCACTGGACCGCGAAACCGGCGCCAACCAGCCACGGCGGCGGCGCGAAGCGGTCGAGGCGGAAAGCGAGGCTGCGATCGTACCAGCCGCCGCCCATGCCCAGCCGTTGGCATTGGGCGTCGAACCCCACCAGCGGCATCACGATCATGGCCATCGCCTCGGCCGGCAGGGCTTCGGATTCGGCCGGCTCGGGAATGCCGAAGCGGTTGGCGACCAGCGCTTCGCCCGGACGCCAGGGCGCGAACCGCAGCCGGTCGTCGTCGCCGAGTACCGGCAGGCAGTAGCGGACTTCCGCCGGCAGCCGCATCTGCCAGACGTGCAGGGCGATCTCGCCGTCCATGGCCCAGTAGCCGGCGACGTGGCCGGTGGACGGAGCGAACGGCAGCGCCAGCAGGCGCGCGGACAGGGCTTCGGCGGCGGCGATGCGGGTCGCGGGCGGCAGTTGCCGGCGGCGGTCGCGCAGCGTGCGGCGCAGGGCGGCGCGGTCGTCGGTCATGTCGTCTCGCGGTGTGGGGAGGTCACGAAAAAGTCCGCAATTAAAGCCGGCAACGAAAAGCCAGCAACGAAAAGCCCGCGCGTGGCGGGCTTTCGTTCGCCTTCACGGCGTGGATGTCGCGATGCGGCATCCGGAAAAAAGGCATCCTCCGCCATTGACGATGCGTGCTAAACGACCTTGAACCCGGGGTTCAAGTGGGGATGATCTGGTTCCATCGGGCTTCCCGCTACGAGGCGGACATGCACTCCCGGATTCCGTCACATCCCCGTGGTCGTATTTAAGGGCCAAGGTGTATGTTTGGCACGCGGTCGTTCAGGGCAGAGGACGCAGATGCAGTATAGGCGCGTGCCCGGGAAGCGCAAGCGCCGCGGCATCGGAAACGAATACATGTCGCAAAAAGTTTCCGCGTAAAACCCCGTGTTTCAAGGGTTCTGGTGCGGTTCAGTCGGCTGCGGACAGCGTGTCGATCCGGTGATTCAGCTCAACCAACGTGCGTGCGATCTCGCGGTCGCGCAGCACGTTTTCGTTACGGAGTTGTTCGAGTTCGTGAGCGAGGTTCAGGGCTGCAAGCACCGTGACGCGATCGATCGCCGCCATGCGGTTGTTTCCGCGCACTTCGCGCATCTTGCTTTCCAGCAGGCGCGCGGCCGAGAGCAGGCTTTCGCGCTCGTCGGGATCGACGCCGACGGTGTATTCGCGATCGAGGATCCGGATGTTGACCGCTTCGCTCATGGACGACCGCTCACGTGTGTTGTTCCAGCGACTTCAGGCGCGCGATCATCGCTTCGACCCGCGACCGCGCCTGTTCGTTCTTGGCAAGCAGCTGCGACCGGTCGTTCGCCAACTGCTCCTGCTGCTGGCGCAGGCTGCGGTTCTCTTCGCTGAGCCGCTGCACGCGCTGGGCCAGCGTCTCGACGCGGTCGGCGAGGGCGCGCAATTGGGAGATCACTTCGGACGTGTCCATGGTCGGCACGATAGGCAGGCGGTCGCCGGGGGTCAAGCGTGATCGATAGGGGTGCGCAGGGGCATGACGGGCGCCACGCCGCTGGCCCTGGCCGGCACCCAGTCGCGGATGAACTGCAGGCAGGCGTCGGGATCGACCGGGTACGACAGCCAGTGGCCCTGGATCTCGTCGCAGCGGAAATGGTCGAGGAAGCGCAGCTGGGTTTCGGTCTCGACGCCCTCGGCGACCACGGTCAGGCCCAGCGAATGGGCCATGGTGATGACCGTGGTGGTGATGGCGGTGTCGTCCGGGTCGCGGTTCAGGTCGGTGATGAAGGTCTTGTCGATCTTCAGCGTGGTGATCGGCAAGCGCTTGAGGTACGCCAGCGACGAATAGCCGGTGCCGAAGTCGTCGATCGCCAGCGATACGCCCATCTCGCGCAGCGCCTGCAGCTTGGCCGATGTCTGTTCGGCATTGGCCATCAGCACGCTTTCGGTCAGCTCCAGTTCCAGCGCGTGCGGCGGGACTTCGGTGTCGATCAGCACCCGGCGCACGATCTCGGAGAAATCGCCGCGCAGCAGCTGCACCACGGAGACGTTCACCGCCATGGTCAGGTCGGTCATCCCGGCCTGGTGCCAGCGGCGCAGGGTGCGGCAGGCCTCGTGCAGCACCCATTCGCCAATCTCCAGGATCAGGCCGCTTTCCTCGGCCAGCGGGATGAACTGGACCGGCGGGATCTCCCCGTATTCCCCGCTGGTCCAGCGCAGCAGCGCCTCCACGCCGGTGATGCGGCGGGTGGCGAGCGACAGGCGCGGCTGGAACACCAGCCTCAGCTCGCCGCGCTCCAGAACCTTGCGCAGCGCGCTGGACAGCTGCGCGCGGCGGCGGTTCGCGATCTCCATGCTGTCGTCGTAGCGCACGAACGTGCGGCGGCCGGCGGCCTTGGCCTGGTACATCGCGGTGTCGGCCTGCTTCAACAGCTCGGTCGGCACCTGGCCATGGTCCGGGTAGAGGCTGATGCCGATGGACGGCGAGATCACCACTTCCTGGCGGTCGTCCAGTACCAGCGGCGCTTCGAAGGCGGTGATGATCTCGCGCGCGATCTTGTCGGCGTCGCCCGGCTGATCGAGATTTTCCAGCACCACCGTGAACTCGTCGCCGCCCAGCCGCGCCACGGTCTGGTGTTCGCCGACGGTGTCCCGCAGGCGCATCGCCGCGGCGCGCAGGATGCGGTCGCCGGCGGTGTGGCCCAGCGAGTCGTTGATGTCCTTGAGGCGGGCGCGATCGAGGAACAGCACCGCGACGCGGTGGTTCTGCCGGCGCGCACGCACGATCGCCTGCGACAGCCGTTCCGAGAGCATGGCCCGATTCGGCAGGTTGGTCAGGGTGTCGAAGTTGGCGAGATAGCGCAGTTCCTGTTCGGCGCGCTTCTGCTGGGTGATGTCGGAGATCACCGCGATGTACACGCGGTGTTCGCCGTAGATGTCTTCGGTGGATGTGGATTCGATCGAAGAGAGGAATTCCTGGCCGTTCTTGCGCCTCTGCCACATTTCGCCGGCCCAGTGGCCCTCGCTCGCCAGCTTCTGGCGAAGGCGGTTGTAGAAGGCGGCGTCGTGCTGCGAGCTGTCCAGCAGGCCGGCGTTCTGGCCCATCACTTCGCGTTCGCTGTAGCCGGTGGTGCGGGTGAAGGCCGGATTGATCGAGATGAAGTTGAAATCGCGATCCAGCACCGCGACCGACTCGTTCATGCTGCGCAGGACGGCGATGGCGATGCGGCGTTCGCGCTCGGCCTGGCGCACCAGGGTGATGTCGCGCGCGGTGCCGGCGATGCGGCGGACCCGGCCGTCGGCGCCGGTTTCCACCGCGCGGCCGCGCGCGCGCACCCACAGCCATTCGCCGCGGGGATCGAGGATGCGGTGTTCGGAGATGAAGAGCTCGGCTTCGCCGCGCAGGTGATCGCGGAGCTTCGCCCGCACCTGCGGCAGATCGTCCGGATGGATGGTGTGGTGGGTGTCCGTGGTCGACAGCACCTGGACGTCGGGACGGTTGCTGCGCGAGTCCGCCCAGATCCGGCGCATGTGTCCGGTCTGCAGATCGTAGTCCCAGTACTGTTCGGACGAGGCCCACAGCGCCAGTTTCAGGCGTTCTTCGCGCTCGCACAGTTCGAGGGTATGGCGTTTCTCGGCACGCCCGCGGCGGGTCCAGATGACCAGCAACACAACGGCCAGCAAGCCGACCAGGGCCAGCGAGGCGATGAGCTTGAGTTCCGCGACATCGGACACGAGGGCAGCCCCTGGTAGCCCTGACGATGGCGCCAGTGTACGGGCTTGCGCGACCAATGCCGAATCGGCTGTCGGGATGGCCGCGTTGTACACTGCCGGCCCTGTCCAAGGACGCCGATGACCGCCCGATGATGTCCGAACAGCCAAGCCCGGTGTTGCCCGATCTCGACGAGGTCGAAGACGCGGTCCGCGCGCAGGGGCTGGGCGTCGGCGCCTCCGAACTGCACGGCGCGCTGTGCGGCTGGCTGGCAGGCGGCGGCAGCGATTCGCCGCGCTGGCTGTCGCAGGTGCTGGTCGACGAGGAACTGGCCGCGCCGGCGTCAGGCAGCGTGCTGGACCGGTTGCGCGCGGTCAGCGTGGCCCAGATCGAAGATCGCGATTTCGGCTTCGAACTGCTGGTGCCGGACCAGGAAGCGACGCTGGTGGACCGCAGCAGCGGGCTGTTCGACTGGTGCCGCGGCTTTCTCGGCGGGTTCGGCCTGGCGGCCGGCGCCAATCCGCCGCTGTCCGAGGAAAGCACCGAGGCGCTGGGCGATCTGGCCAGACTGGCCGCCGCCAGTCCGCAGGACGACGGCGACGAGGACGACGAAGCGGCGATGATCGAGATTGAGGAGTTCGTCCGCGTTGCGGCGCTGCTGCTGCACGGCGACTGCGCGATGGGCGCGCGCCACCGGCGCCAGTTGCACTGACCCGATGAGCGCGACCGGGATGACTTCGACAGGCACGCTCTCCACAGGCACGCTCTCCACGGGCACGCTCTTCACGGGAATCTCCGCGCAGGTCTACGCCCGCCGCCGCCGCCAGCTGATGCGTATGGCCGGCGACGACGCCATCGTGGTGATTCCCTCCGCCCCGGAGCGCATCCGCAGCCGCGATACGCATTACCCCTATCGCCAGGATTCCGACCTCTGGTATCTCACCGGTTTCCCCGAGCCGGAGACGGTGCTGGTGCTGATTCCGGGCCGCAAGCACGGCGAGGCGCTGCTGTTCTGCCGCGACCGCGATCCCGAGCGCGAGGGCTGGGATGGCCCGCGCAGCGGCCCCGAAGGCGCGGTCGAAGGTTTCGGCATGGACGATGCCTACCCGATCGACGATCTGGACGAGATCCTGCCCGGTCTGCTGGAAGGTCGCAGTCGCGTGTATTACCACTTCGGCCGCGACACCGATTTCGACCTCAAGCTGATCGGCTGGCTCAACCGCGTCCGCGCGCAGATGCGGATGGGCGCGCAGCCGCCGCACGAATTCCTGGAACTGGGCCATCTGCTGGACGAGATGCGGCTGTTCAAGGATCGCGACGAGCTCAAACTGATGCAGCGCGCCGCCGACATCAGCATCGAAGCGCACCGCGCGGCGATGCGCGCGGCGAAGCCGGGCATCCACGAATACGAACTGCAGGCCGAAGTGGAGCGCGTGTTCCGCCGCCACGACGCCGAGCCGGCCTACGGCAGCATCGTCGGCGCCGGTGACAACGCCTGCGTGCTGCACTACCGCGCCAACAACGCCCAGGCGAAGGACGGCGCGCTGGTGCTGATCGACGCCGGCGCGGAATATCGCGGCTACGCCGCCGACATCACCCGCACCTTCCCGGTCAACGGTCGTTTCACGAATGAACAGCGCGCGCTGCACGATCTGGTCGGCGCGGCGCAGCGCGCGGCGCTGGCGCAGGCGCGACCCGGCGTGCCCTACGAGGCCGGACACGTCGGCGCGGTGGAAACCCTGACCGAAGGTCTGCTGAAACTGGGCCTGCTCAAGGGCGGACTGGAAAAGAACATCGCCGACGGCAGCTACAAGCGTTTCTACCGGCACAAGACCGGGCATTGGCTGGGCCTGGATGTCCACGATGTCGGCGAATACCGCTTCGACGGCGACTCCCGCCTGCTCGAACCGGGCATGGTCTTCACCATCGAGCCGGGCCTCTACATCGGCCGGGACGACAAGAGCGTGCACGAAAAGTGGCGGGGCATCGGCATCCGCACCGAGGACGACATCCTGGTCACGAAAGATGGCCACAAAGTGCTGACCGACAAACTCGCGCGCAGCGCGGACGAGATCGAAGCGTTCATGGCGGAGCGCTGATCGGCACGCAACCCGCGTTTTTTGTGGGAGCGACGCAAGTCGCGACGGACTAACAGGTTGCTGAAATACCTCCGTCCAGGAGGTATTTCAGTTCGCACGTCCGGCACATGTCCGGACGTGCTCACGGCGAATCAATCGCTTACGCGCTTGCTTCGCCGGCGCAGCCATCCATGGCTGCGTTAACAGGCCAC
>JANLVT010000040.1:0-9613 GCA_031364125.1 Lysobacterales bacterium
GGGCTTGGGGTTGGTCAGGTGGCTGCATCAGGCAATGATGCGCGAAAAATGGCCGCCAAAGAGGGGGGTAACCAGCTGATCAGGAATGACATTTCATGCGAAATCAGGTCGGTTTGACCCACGCTCTTTCAAGAAGAGCCATTGAACTGGGCTGCTGGGCGCATGCACGGCGCAAGTTCTTCGATCTGCACAAGGCGAACAAGAGCCGGATCGTCGCTGAGGCGCTGCAGCGGATCGCGATGCTGTACGTGATCGAACAACAGGCGCGGCAGATGAGCGCAGAAGACCGGTATGCGCACCGACAGCGAAACAGCACACCACTCATCGATACCCTGTTCGATTGGCTCATCCGATTGCGACCGAACATCATGGGCAACAGCGGCAGCGCCAACGCGATCGACTACACGCTCAAATGGCTGAAGCATAGACCGATGGCTGTGTGGGGGCTAACAAGCGCGTATGGTCTGCGCGTCGATACCGCGGCCGGACCATCACTCGCCGGTCATCGTCAACGCCAGCGCCTGCGCCACTTCGATGCCGTCGATCGCGGCGGAATAGATGCCGCCGGCATAGCTGGCGCCTTCGCCGGCGGGATACAGGCCGCGGGTGTTGATACTCTGATAGTCGGCGCCGCGGGTGATGCGGATCGGCGACGACGTGCGCGTCTCGACGCCGGTCAGCACCGCGTCGTGCATCGCGAAACCCTTGAGCTGGCGGTCGAGTGCGGGGATGCCTTCGCGGATCGCGGCGATGGCGTAGTCGGGCAGGGCGGTGGACAGGTCGCCCAGGCGCACGCCGGGCGTGTACGACGGTTGCACGTCGCCGAAGTCTTTCGAGGGCCGGCCGCGCACGAAGTCGCCGACGAGCTGGCCGGGCGCCCAGTAATCGCCGCCGCCGAGCGCGAACGCCTGCCGTTCCCAATGGCGCTGGAACGCGATGCCGGCGAGCGGACCGCCCGGATAATCGGCAGGACTGATGCCGACCACCAGGCCGGCGTTGGCGTTGCGTTCGTTGCGGGAATACTGGCTCATGCCGTTGGTGACGACTTGGCCGGGCTCCGACGTGGCCGCAACCACGGTGCCGCCGGGGCACATGCAGAAGCTGTAGACGCCGCGTCCGTTGCGGGCGTGGTGGACGAGGCGGTAGTCGGCGGCGCCCAGCAGCGGATGCCCGGCGAACGCGCCGAAGCGGGCGTTGTCGATCATCGATTGCGGATGCTCGATGCGGAAGCCGATCGAGAACGGTTTGGCTTCGATGTGCACGCCGCGCGCGTGCAGCATCTCGAAGGTGTCGCGGGCGCTGTGGCCGATCGCCAGCACCACGTGTTCGCAGGGCAGTTCCTCGCCATCCTTCAGCACCAGACCCTGCATGCGGCCGTCGACGATGCGCACGTCCTCGACCCGCGCGCCGAAGCGGATCTCGCCGCCCAACGATTCGATGGTCGCGCGCATCTTCTCGATCATGCTCACCAGCCGGAACGTGCCGATGTGCGGCTTGCTCACGTACAGGATTTCCTCCGGCGCGCCGGCCAGCACGAATTCCTCCAGCACCTTTCGCCCGTAGTAGTGCGGATCCTTGATCTGGCTCCAGAGCTTGCCGTCCGAAAAGGTGCCGGCGCCGCCCTCGCCGAACTGCACGTTGGATTCGGGATCCAGCACCGCCTGACGCCACAGGCCGAAGGTGTCGCGGGTGCGCTCGCGCACCGCCTTGCCGCGCTCCAGCACGATGGGCCGGAAACCCATCTGCGCCAGGATCAGCGCCGCGAACAGGCCGCAGGGACCGAAACCGATCACCACCGGCCGCGATTTCAGCGTGGTCGGCGCCTGCGCCACGAAGCGATAACGCATGTCCGGGCTGGGTGCGATGTGAGCGATACCGCGTCCGGCCACGGCCGCAGCGGTGGTCTCGCGCAGTTCGACATCGACCGTGTAGATCAGCAGGATCGCGCTGCGTTTGCGCGCGTCGTAGCTGCGCTTATGGACCGTGAATCCCACGATATCGCCGTCGTCCACGCCCAGACGCTGCAGAATCGCCGCCCGCAAGGCTTCCTCGGGGTGGTCCAGCGGCAGTTTGAGTTCGGTCAGACGCAACATTCGGCGATTCGGCTGGGGTGAAGCCGCAATGCTCGTTGAGGTCGGGGGTCGGGCGCAAGCGCGCGCGCCGTGTTCGAGCTGTCGAGGAGGCTTGCCTGTCGAGGAGCTTGTGCCTGTCGATGAGCTCCTGCGCCCGCCTACAATGGCCGACCGCACGACGAACCGGATGTATTTCCCAATGGAGATGGCGATGGCGCCAACCCCGACCGCATCCGCGTCGGCCGCTGCCGGCTCTGCAGATGACTTTTCTGCAGATGCCGGCTCGACCGATGTGATCATCATCGGCGGCGGCGCCGCGGGCCTGATGTGCGCGCGCGTTGCGGGCCAGCGCGGGCGCCGCGTCCGTCTGATCGAGCACGCGAACCGCTGCGGCAAGAAGATCCTGATGTCCGGCGGCGGCCGCTGCAATTTCACCAACACCGGCACCACCGCGGCCAACTTCATCTCCGCCAACCCGCATTTCTGCAAATCGGCGCTGGCGCGCTACACGCCGCAGCACTTCATCGAGATGGTCGAGCGTCACGGCATCGCGTATCACGAGAAGGAACTTGGGCAGTTGTTCTGCGACGACTCGTCGAAGCAGATCGTGAAGATGCTGCTGGACGAATGCGCCGACGTCGGCGTGCGCATCGACACCGGATGCAGCGTCGAACGCGTGCAGCGCACCGACGACGGCTTCCGGGTGCAGACCACGCTGGGCGAGCTGCGCGCGCCGTCGCTGGTGATCGCGACCGGCGGTTTGTCGATCCCAAGCATGGGCGCGACCGGCTTGGGCTACGAACTTGCGCGCCAGTTCGGCCACACCGTGCTGTCGACGCGCGCCGGACTGGTGCCGCTCACGCTCACCGGCAAACATCAGGACCATCTTGCCGACCTCAGTGGCGTGGCGCTGCCGGTCACCGCGCACTGCAACGGTCGCGAATTCAGCAATTTCATGCTGATCACCCATCGCGGCGTCAGCGGCCCGTCGATCCTGCAGATCTCCTCGTACTGGAACGTCGGCGATGCGTTGCATCTGGATCTGCTGCCGCAGGACGATGCCTTCGATGCGCTCAAAAAATTGCGCGCGAAGCGACCCGCGGCGGAACTGCGTACCGTGCTGGGCGAACTGTTCCCCAAGCGCTTCGCGGAGCGCTTGTGCGAGGTCTGGTTCCAGAGCCGCCCGATGAAACAGTTCAACGATCCGGAACTGCGCGCGATCGGCGGACAACTGCAGCGCTGGCCGCTAGTCGCCAGCGGCACCGAAGGTTATCGCACTGCGGAGGTGACGCTGGGCGGCGTGGATACGGACGGCATTTCGTCCTCGACGATGCAGTCGAAGCATGTGCCGGGGCTGTATTTCATCGGCGAAGTCGTCGACGTCACCGGTTGGCTCGGCGGCTACAATTTCCAGTGGGCGTGGGCGTCGGGCAATGCCTCTGGCATGTCCGTGTAGGCCGGGCCCCGGCCCGCCGTTGTGATATCGGACCTGCGAACAAGCATCGGAACGCATCGCCCGGGTTCGCGATCAATAGAAGCGACAACCGCATGCTCAGACACCACCGGCATTGGCAAGCCGCGGCAGCAGCCCGGCCAGCGACGCCAGATCCTGCCGGTTGTGGTCCGCCACGCGCCGCAGATTGCGCGCCGATCCGCCATGCAGATAGCCCAGCCATGCAGCCGGCGCTTCGCTGCCGGGCAGGTCGTCTTCGCGCACGATCCCCAGTACTTGGCGTTCGATCGTGGCGAGGCGACAGTTCTCCCATCGGCCGCGATAGCTGCGACGCGTGGGATAGAGCAGATCGATGTGATCCAGTCCCGCGAGCGGGTTGCGCAGACGTGCCAGGCGGAAGCGGGTCGCCAGCAACGGCGCGTCGTAGCTCTTGCCGTTGTAGCTGGCGAGAATGATGTCGGCGTGCAGCGTGTCCGCGAACGCGACGAGCAGGTCGCGCTCGGCGGAAAGCGTGGTCATCAGCCACTGACGAATATGCAGGCCGTCGCTGCGCCACTGCGCGGTACCGATCATGAAGGCACGCGTGCCGGTGCCGCCGGCCAGGCCTGTGGTCTCGGTGTCGAAGAACATTACGTTGCTGGTCGGAATCATCGCCTCACGGCGGTCGAATGCGCCGCACAACTGCTGCGGCGGCGAATCGCTCGGAAACGCGGTTTCGATCAGACGCAAGCCCGGCGCGATCTCGTCGCCGGGCAGCGTGCGGTCGGCGTCGATTGCTGTGCGCGTCAAACCGGCAGGCGCACGTACGCGCAACAGCCGACGCAGATCGGCCACGGTCTGCGCGGCGTCCGGTCGCGACGCGCGCGCAGGCATCGGCGGCGGTGCTGGCCGTGCCTGGATGCCCGACTGCTTGCCGGCCTGCGCGCGCAGCGTCCGCAGGCGTTCCAGCGTTTCGCTCATGCGGGTTCGGCGGCGGACAGTGCGATCAACACGCGGCGGGCATGCGCTTTCGCGGTGGCGTCGCGGGGGGCGCTTTCGATGTTGAGTGTCGAGCCGATATTAAGAATGGGCCCGACGCAGGCCGGGCAGCCGCTGGCGCAGTCGCAGCCGTCGATCAGCCCGGCGGCGCGGGCGACGAGTTCCGATTGCCGGATCCACAGCGGCTCGGCCAGGCCGACGCCGCCGGGGAAATTGTCGTAGAGATAGATGGTGGGCGTGAACGCGGCCAGATCCTCGGGCGTCGCTGGCGCGCCTTCACCGCGCCGCAACTGCCCGCGACCCCGCGCATCCGCGACCGCGAACCACGCGCCGTCGCCGCTGCCCACCGCTTTCTGCAGATCGGCGCCGTCTGCCATCACCGCGATGCGTGCGATCACATGCAATGCATAAGCGGCGCCGAGGAAGCCGTCCAGCGCATCCTGTTTCGACGCGAACAAGCTGTCGAGCACCGGTTGCGACAGCTGCCACCACACCGCGGTGGTATGCAATTCGGCATCGGGCAGGTTCACCGGGCCGTAGCCGATGTTCTCGTGGGTGTAGTAGCGGATCTTCTTGTATCCGGACACGCGTCGCACTACGTGCACTTCGCCGTGATGACTGGCGCCCGTGCCCGCGACCGCGCCGTCGAACTGCTCCAGCACTTTCAGCTTGGTGTAGTCGATCGCGTCGGTGTAGTAATCGACATGGGTGCGAGTCACGAAGGCCTTGCGGCCGTCCCAGTCCAGCCGTTCGACCTGATACGGCGTGGACTGGATCATGTGGATGGCGCCTTCGTACAGCGTCAACGGTGCGGCGCTGTAATCGACTTCGGCGATGATGACCTGACGGCCGTCGGTGCGGTCGACCACGACGAAATTCCCGTCGGCGACCGAGCGCAGGCTCACCGCATTCGCCGGATAACTGTCGGCGATCCACTCCCAGACCACGCCTTCGGCGTGCAGCACGCCGTCTTCGGTCAGAAGATCGAGATACGCCTGCGGTTCGACCGGGCCGAAATAATCGCCATTGCGGAACGGCAGTTCGAACGCGGCGCAGCGGATGTGATCGAGCAGGATCACCGGCTGGTCGGGCGCGATCCGCGCATGCTCGGGCGGCTCGCTGGTGAAGAACTCGGGATGGCGGACGATGTATTGATCCAGTGGATCGGAGCTGGCGATCAACACGCCGATCGATGCCTGCTGCCGCCGGCCGGCGCGGCCGAAGCGCTGCCAGGTCGAGGCGATGCTGCCGGGATAACCGTTGAGCACGACCACATCCAGGCTGCCGATATCCACGCCCAGCTCCAGTGCCGAGGTGGTGACGATGCCGTCGATGCGCCCCGCGCGCATCGCGCGTTCGGCATCGCGGCGTTCGGTGGGCAGATAACCGCCGCGATACGCGCGGATGCGCGGCGGCTTGCGCGGGTCGTGATCGAAGACGTCCTTGAGATATTTGGTCAGCACTTCGACCATCGTCCGCGACTGCGCGAAGATCAGCGTTTTAAGCCCGGCCTTGATCGCCATGCGCGCGATGCGCGTGCTCTGCGAACGCGCCGATGCGCGCAGGCCCAGATCGGGATTGGTCACCGGCGGGTTCCACAGCAGCACGTGCTTCTCGCCGGTGGGCGCGCCGGATTCAGTGATCGCCGTCACCGCGCGCCCGATCAGCGCCTCGGCGTGCTCCTTCGGATTGCCGATGGTGGCCGAGCACAGGATGAACTGCGGGTTCGCGCCGTAGAACGCGCAGACGCGTTTCAAACGCCGCAGCAGATTGGCCAGATGCGAACCGAACACGCCGCGGTAGGTGTGGATCTCGTCGATGACGATATAACGCAGGTTCTCGAACAACTGCGCCCATTTGGTGTGATGCGGCAGGATGCCCTGGTGCAGCATGTCGGGATTGGTCACGACGATATCGCCGTTGAGTCGGATCGCCTGGCGCTGGTCGCCGGGCGTATCGCCATCGAACGTCGCGGCGCGCAGGCCGAGATCGCCTGCCTTGTTGAGTTCGAGCAGTTCGGCGACCTGATCCTGCGCCAGCGCTTTGGTCGGAAACAGATAGAGCGCCTTGGATCGATCGGCGATGGCCGCTGCGATCACCGGCAGCGTGTAGCACAGCGTCTTCCCGGACGCAGTGGGCGTGACCACGACGATATCCTCGCCGCGCTGCGTCGCGTCCCAGGCATCGGCCTGATGACTGTAGAGCCGGCTCAGCCCGCGTGCGCGCAGCGCTTCGGCCAACGCCTGCGGCAGATCGGCGGGGAAGGGCGCATAGCGACCCTCGCGCGCGGGTAACGTGAACGCGCCGGTGACCCGGTCCGGATATTTATGCTGCAGCTTCAGCGCAAGTGAGCCGCCACCGGCCGCTGCCAGCGCACGGGTTTCGCGCGGGTCGATCGGAGTGGGATAGGGTGAAACTGCGTGCATGATCGGCTCCGGTGGAGCCGGGTAGATACAGGTGGGCCGTCTCACCTGGTGAGACTTAACCCCCGAAGTCGGGCATGTCTGCTGCCAAAGGTATTGTCGAAGCATGCGCCGGGGCCTGGCTAACCTTAACGGCGCCATGCGCGTTTGCGAAATATGAACATGCGCTTCCTATATTGGAGGCATGAACATCGCCTCGACGCATAAACCCCGGTGGTTCGAACGCAGGCCGTCGCCGCGCACACGGGTCGTGCTCGGCGTATTGCTCGTCGCACTGGTCCTGTTGATCGTGCTGTTCGACTGGAACTGGTTCAAGCGGCCGTTGGAGAACGCGGTGCAGGCCAGGACTGGGCGGGCGCTGCATATCCACGGAAATCTGGATGTCGACCTCGGACGCGTGACCAGGGTCGCGGCCGAACGGATCCGTTTCGCGAATGCGGCGTGGTCGAAGGAACCGCTCATGGCCAGCGCCGATCGCGTCGAAGTCGATGTCGAAATCTGGCCGTTGCTGCTGCGGCGCGAGACGCGCATCCCCGCGATCCGCCTGACCAAGCCCAAGCTGCGGCTCGAGACCGGCCCGGACGATGTAGGCAACTGGCGCTTCGGCAAGGATTCGGACGGCGATCCCATCCGCTACGGCGGCATCTGGATCGAGGACGGTCGGCTGCAATATCTCAATGCACGCCGGAAAACCGACATCGATATCAGCGTGAACAGCGCGAAGGCCGGCAACAACGATCGCGCGGCGCCGCATCGCGCAGCGCCGCCAATAGACGTCGAGGGCAAGGGCCGCTGGAGCGGCAATCCGTTCACGCTCTCCGGACGGGGCGATTCGCCCCTGCAGCTCACCGATGCCGCCAAGCCCTATCGCATCGACCTGCGCGCCACCGCCGGACCCACCCGTGCCCACGCACGCGGCACGCTGGTCGACCCCTTCCGCCTGCGCAACTTCGATCTACGGCTGATGTTGTTGGGCGAAAACCTGGACGATCTGTATCCGCTGATCGGCATCGTCACCCCCGCGACGCCGCCGTATCGCTTCGATGGACGCCTGACCCGCAACGCGGACACCTGGCGATACGACGGATTCAGCGGGCTGGTCGGCGACAGCGATCTCAGTGGATCGGCGGCGGTCACGGTGGGACGGGTGCGGCCGCTGCTGGTGGCCGATCTGGTGTCCAAGCGGCTCGACTTCGACGACCTCGCCGGCTTCATCGGCGCGCCGCCGCAGACCGGCGGGCAAGAGGCGACCAACGCCGAGCTGAGGACGCAATCCGCGCAGCTCGCCGCCGACAGCAAGGTGCTTCCGGACTCGCCCTACGATCTGACCAAGCTGCGCAGCATGGATGCCGACGTGCGTCTGAAGGCGCGACGCATCAACGCGCCGTCCCTGCCCATCGACGACATGGATGCGCATCTGAAACTCGACGCAGGCGTGCTGCAGTTGATGCCGCTGAATTTCGGCGTGGCCCGCGGCGACATCCGCTCGACCATCCGCATGGACGCGCGCAATTCCGTCATCAGGACCCGTGCGCAAATCTCGGCGCGCAGGCTGGATCTGTCGAAGCTGTTCCCGGATGTGAAACTCACCCAGGACGCGGTGGGGCGGGTGGGCGGCGAGATTTCGCTCACCGGGTCGGGCAATTCCATCGCCGCGATGCTGGGCACCGCCGATGGCGATATCGCCCTGGGCATGGGAAAGGGCCGGATCAGCAATCTGCTGATGGAGTTGGCGGGGATCGATATCGCCGAAGTGCTCAAATTCCTGATCACCAAGGATCGCACGGTGCCCATCCGCTGCGCCTTCGGCGACTTCGCGGTGAAGGACGGCACCATGCGGTCGCGTGCGCTGGCCTTCGACACCGATGACACCGTCATCGTGGGCAAGGGGACGATCAGCCTGAAGCAGGAAACCCTGGATCTCGAACTGCGCCCGCGTCCGAAAGACCGCAGCATCCTCGCCCTGCGCTCGCCGCTGGTCGTGGACGGTACGTTCAAGGACCCCTCGTTCCGTCCGGACTTCATGCGCCTGGGCCTGCGCGGCGCACTCGCGCTGTCGCTGGGCACGATCGCGCCCCCGGCCGCGCTGCTGGCGACCATCGAACGCGGTCCCGGCGAGGACAGCGGCTGCGGTGGAGAATATGCGCGATAGGCGATTCGACTATCGTCTGCGACTGCGCGAGGATGCGTGCTTCACCAAGGCCTTCATCGTAACGCGAGACCAGCCGCATCACCGCGGCCGATCAACGACCGCCAAAACCCGTAGCCCGGGTCCGCGCGAAGCGGGGACCCGGAGTGGAGGGCGCGGGTTGAACCTACCCCCTCAGATCGGACGCCAGGAAGCGATACTTTCGTAGCACCCTGAAGCTTTCCATGCAGCGCATTACCCGACGTCGTTACACAGACGATTTCAAGACTCGGGCGCTCTCGCTGGCAGAGTTGATCGGCCCAGCCAAGGCGGCTCGGCAATTGCACATGTCGGTCAATACCTTGAACCACTGGCTGGATACTTCACGCGCAGGTCTTCCGCCGAGTTCGATCAGCCGTAACAGGTTGCTGAAATACCTCCGTCCAGGAGGTATTTCAGTTCGCACGTCCGGCACATGTCCGGACGTGCTCACGGCGAATCAATCGCTTACGCGCTTGCTTCGCCGGCGCAGCCATCCATGGCTGCGTTAACAGGCCAC
>JANLVT010000053.1:0-31794 GCA_031364125.1 Lysobacterales bacterium
CTGCGCGCTGCCACCTCCCCGAGCAAGCTCGGAGAGGATCTGTGCATTGGCGGCATCGCCGATCACCCCTTCATCGCCCGCCAGCAGCGGCTGACTTTCGCGCGCGCCGGCCGCACCCGTCCGCTCAGCCTTGAGGACTACGCCGCAACCGGGGGCTGGGCGGGCCTGTCCCGCGCCCGCTTGCTCACCTCCGACCAAATCATCGCCGAGATCGCCCAGTCGGGCCTGCGCGGGCGGGGCGGGGCTGGCTTTCCCGCCGGGATCAAGTGGCAAACCGTCGCCAACGCGCCCGGCCTCCGCAAGTATATCGTTTGCAACGCCGACGAGGGCGACAGCGGCACCTTTGCCGACCGCATGGCTATGGAAGGCGATCCGTTCGCCCTGATCGAAGGCATGGCGATTGCCGCCCATGCGGTGGGGGCGGGGCAGGGCTACATCTACATCCGTAGCGAATATCCCCACGCTATAGAAAAGCTCAACTCGGCTTTAGCTTTGACCAAGAGCCGCATTTCCCCCTTCCGGATCGAGGTCCGCGTGGGGGCCAGGGGCCTATATCTGCGGCGAAGAAACTTCGCTGCTCAATTCGCTTGAAGGCAAGCGCGGCGAGGTCCGGGCCAAGCCGCCGCTGCCGGCGCACCAAGGCTTGTTTGGCCAGCCGACGTTGATCAATAACGTGCTGACGCTTGCGGCCGTACCGCATATCCTCTCGGGGGGCGGTGCGGCACTTTACGCAAGTTTGGGGATCGACCGCTCCAAGGGCACCATGCCGATCCAGCTGGCTGGGAACATCAAGCAGGGGGGGCTGTTCGAGACTGCATTCGGCATCACCTTGCGCGAACTGATCTATGACATTGGCGGCGGCACGGCTTCCGGTCGCCCGGTCAAGGCGGTGCAGGTCGGTGGGCCGCTCGGCGCCTATATCCATCCTGACCAGTTCGACCTGCCGTTCGACTATGAAGCCTATGCCGCTGCCGATGCGTTGATCGGGCACGGCGGGGTGGTGGTGTTCGACGATACGGCGGACATGGGCCGCATGGCCCGCTTTGCCATGCAGTTCTGCGCGGCCGAAAGCTGCGGCAAATGCACGCCCTGCCGGATCGGCTCGGTCCGCGGGGTGGAGCTGATCGACCGCATACGGTCCAGCGCGCGCGCAGCGGACAGAGTCGAAAAACTCCCGCAGATGCACAATGCGCCCAAAGCGGGAAGGTCGCGCGAGGACGACGTGGCCTTGCTCGAAGACTTGTGCGAGACACTGAAATTCGGCTCGCTTTGCGCGCTGGGTGGGTTCACGCCGTTTCCGGTGCTGAGTGCGCTGAAACATTGGCCGGAGGATTTTTCGTGAGGTTTGCGCGTGTGCTTCGACAAGCTCAGCATGAGCGGAATTTGGTTCAGCATGAGCGGGAATTTGTATTGCCCCACGAAAAAACCCCGCTCAGCCTGAGCTCGTCGAAGGCCAGGCACAACGCTGGAGCCAAGCCATGATCCTCGGCGCAGTTCTCGCCGGGGGCCTGTCCACTCGCTTCGGCAGCGACAAGGCGCTGGCCGAGTTTGAAGGCCGCACGCTGATCGCCCGCGCGGTCGATGCGCTGTCGGGATGGTGCGAATATGTCGTCGTCGTGGGCCGCGAAACCGCGCCTGCCCCGACCCTGCCCGATTGGCCGCGCCCCGGCATGGGCCCGCTCGCCGGGATTGCCGCCGCCCTGCACCACGCGCGCGACGAAGGCTACGAGGCGGTGCTGACTTGCGGGGTCGATTCCGCCCTCTTGCCCGACGGCCTGCCCGAACTGCTCGCGCCCGCGCCGGCCTATCTCGCCGAGCAGCCGGTGATCGGGCTGTGGCCGGCCAGCGCACTTGAAGCGATCGAGGCGATCCTGACCGGCACCGGCAGGCATTCGATGCTGCAATTCGCCGAGGCGATCGGCGCAAGAGCGGTGAAATCTGCTGGCATTCCTGCTAACATCAACACCCCGGCCGATCTGGCCGAACTGGAGAAACGCCGTGGGCTATGAGCCCCAGCCGGATTTTGGAACTCCTGAAGTCCTGTCGGACACGCAAGTCACGCTGACCATCGACGGGCGCGCGGTGACCGTGCCCGCCGGAACCTCGGTGATGCGCGCCGCCGCGCTGGCCGGCAGCTCGATCCCGAAGCTCTGCGCCAGCGACAATATCGCCGCGTTCGGCTCTTGCCGGCTGTGCCTGGTCGAGATCGACGGGATGAAAGGCACGCCAGCGAGCTGCACCACGCCCGTTACAGACAGCATGGCTGTCCGCACCCAGACGCCGCGCCTGACCAAGCTGCGCCGGGGGGTGATGGAGCTCTATATTTCCGACCACCCGCTCGATTGCCTGACCTGCTCGGCCAACAACGATTGCGAACTGCAGGACCAGGCCGCCGCCGTCGGCCTGCGCGATGTGCGTTATGGCTATGCGGGGGAAAATCACCTCGGGCTGGCGGCGGACAGATCGAATCCCTATTTCGATTTTGACCCCAGCAAATGCATCGCCTGTTCGCGCTGCGTGCGCGCCTGCGACGAAGTTCAGGGAACATTCGCGCTAACGATTGAGGGGCGCGGCTTCGCCTCGAAAGTCAGCGCGGGCCAAGCGGGCGACGATTTCCTCTCCAGCGAATGCGTCTCCTGCGGGGCCTGCGTGCAGGCTTGCCCGACCGCGACCTTGCAGGAAAAGGCGGTGAAGGAGATCGGCATGCCAGAGCGCGCGGTCATCACCACCTGCGCCTATTGCGGCGTCGGCTGCACCTTCCGGGCCGAGATGCGGGGCGAACAGCTGGTGCGCATGGTGCCGTGGAAGGATGGCAAGGCCAATCACGGGCACTCCTGCGTCAAGGGCCGGTTCGCCTGGGGCTATGCCCAGCATCAGGACCGGATCACCTCCCCGATGATCCGCGATGCTATCGACCAGCCCTGGCGCGAGGTCGGCTGGGACGAGGCGCTGGCTTTCACCGCCGCCCGGCTGACGGCGATCAAGGCGAAACACGGCGCGCGGGCGCTTGGCGGCATCACCTCCAGCCGCTGCACCAATGAGGAGACCTTCCTCGTCCAGAAGCTGGTGCGGGCCGGTTTCGGCACCAACAATGTCGATACCTGCGCCCGCGTCTGCCACTCGCCGACCGGTTACGGGCTGAAGGCCACGTTTGGCACCTCGGCAGGGACGCAAGATTTCGACAGCGTGATGCAGTCGGACGTGATCCTGGTCATGGGCGCCAACCCGACCGATGCGCATCCGGTGTTCGCCAGCATGATGAAGCGGCGCTTGCGGCCCGATTTGAACGTAGATGGGGGCGCGAAGCTGATCGTTATCGACCCGCGCCGGATCGATCTGGTGCGCATGCCGCATGTCGAGGCGGCGCACCATCTCGCGCTCCAGCCCGGGACCAATGTCGCGGTGCTGACAGCCATGGCCCATGTCATCGTGACCGAAGGGTTGGCCGACGAGGCGTTCATCCGCGAGCGCTGCGACTGGGATGAATACCAGGATTGGGCGCGGTTCGTTTCGGAGGAGCGCCACAGTCCCGAGGTGCTCGAAGCCGTTACCCGCGTCCCCGCCGCCGAACTGCGCAGCGCCGCCCGCCTGTTCGCCACCGGCGGCAACGGCGCGATTTATTACGGGCTGGGCGTCACCGAACACAGCCAGGGCTCCTCCACCGTGATGGCGATCGCCAACCTCGCCATGGCGACCGGCAACATTGGCCGGCCCGGCGTGGGGGTGAACCCGCTGCGGGGGCAGAACAACGTCCAGGGCGCCTGCGACATGGGCAGCTTCCCGCACGAACTTTCCGGCTATCGCCACATTTCGGACGCGGCCACCCGCGCGCTGTTCGAGGCCGACTGGGGCGTTGCGCTCGACCCCGAGCCGGGCCTGCGCATCCCCAACATGCTCGACGCGGCGGTCGATGGCAGCTTCAAGGCGATCTACATCCAGGGCGAGGATATCCTGCAGTCAGATCCGAACACCCACCACGTCGCTGCCGGACTGGCGGCGATGGACTGCGTGATCGTCCACGACCTGTTCCTCAACGAGACCGCCAATTACGCCCATGTCTTCCTGCCGGGCTCCAGCTTCCTTGAAAAGAACGGCACCTTCACCAATGCCGAGCGCCGCATCCAGCTGGTTCGCAAGGTAATCGAGCCGGTGAATGGGCTCGAGGATTGGCAGGTGACGCAGGCGCTGGCCAACGCCATGGGCCTCGGCTGGAACTACACCCACCCGTCTGAGATCATGGACGAGATCGCCCGGCTGACCCCGACCTTTGCCGGGGTCTCGTTCGACCGGCTGGAGGCGGCCGGATCGCTGCAATGGCCGGTGAACGAGGCGGCGCCGGATGGCACGCCGATCATGCACATCGATGGGTTTGTGCGCGGGCGTGGCAAGTTCGTCATTACTGATTACGTGCCGACCGACGAGAAGACCGGGCCCCGTTTTCCGCTGCTGCTGACCACCGGGCGTATCCTCAGCCACTACAACGTCGGCGCGCAGACCCGGCGCACGGCGAACACCGCTTGGCACGCGGAGGACCTGCTGGAAATTCATCCCGCCGACGCCGAAAACCGCGGGGTCAAGACCGGCGACTGGGTCCGCCTCGCCAGCCGCACCGGCGCCACCGCCTTGCGCGCCGAGGTTACCGACCGGGTTGCGCCGGGCGTGGTCTACACGACGTTCCACCACCCCGAGACACAGGCCAATGTCGTCACCACCGAATTCTCCGACTGGGCGACCAATTGTCCCGAATACAAGGTGACCGCAGTGCAGGTCGCGCCGTCCAACAGGCCGAGCGAATGGCAGGAGGACTATGCCGAGCTTACCGCGCGGTCCCGGCGGATCGTGGCGGCGGAGCCGGCCGAATAATGGAGTTGAAGCGCCTCGCTTATATGGCCGACCAGATCGCCCGCAATTTTGCCGCTGGCGGCGCGGGCGAGGCCATTGCCGCAACCGCCAAGCATATCCACCTGTATTGGGACCCGCGGATGAAGGCCCAGTTGCTTGCTGCCGATCGCACGGCCCTGACCCCGACGGTGGCGGCGGTTGCCGAACGCCTGGCGGAGCCGTCCCCTGCGCTGGAGTCCCCCGAATGAGCCAAACGCCATGAAGTTCGTTGCCGACCGGCTGCTGATTTTCGGCGCGACCGGCGATCTGGCGCAGCGGATGCTGCTGCCCTCGCTGTGCGCGCTCCACGCCGACCGGCTGGTGGCGGAAGACCTGAAGATCGTCGGCACCGCGCGCTCGCCGCGTGACGACGCCAGCTACCGCGCCTTCGCCCGCGAGGCGCTGGAGAAATATCTGCCCGAGCACCGCAGGCCGGCGATCGAAGGGTTCCTCGAACGGCTGAGCTACCAGCCGCTCGACGCCTCGCAAGCGGACAGCTTCGGGGCGCTGGCGCAGAAGGTCGGTCCGGAGGCGAACGGGCTGGCCATTTTCCTGTCGACTGCGCCGTCGCTGTTCGAGCCGACCATCGCCGGCCTCGCCGCCAGCGGATTGGCCGGGGAGCGGGTGCGGATCGGGTTGGAGAAGCCGCTGGGCACCGATCTCAAGAGCAGCCGCCAGATCAACGACGCCGTCGCCCGTGCCTTTCCCGAAAACCGCATCTTCCGGATCGACCATTATCTGGGCAAGGAAACCGTGCAGAACCTGCTCGCGCTGCGCTTCGCCAACATTCTGTTCGAGCCGTTGTGGAACGCGGCGCATATCGACCATGTCCAGATCACCGTCGCCGAGACGGTCGGCCTCGAAGGCCGGGTCGGGTTCTATGACGGCACCGGCGCCTTGCGCGATATGGTGCAGAACCACATGCTCCAGCTGCTCGCCCTGGTCGCCATGGAGCCGCCGGCGAGCTACGAGGCGACGGCGGTGCGTGACGAGAAGGTCAAAGTGCTGCGGAGCCTGCGCCTGGTCGGCCCGGAAGAGACAGTTACCGGCCAGTATCGGGCGGGCGCCATCGATGGCCAAGCGGTGCCGTCCTATGCCGAGGAACTGGGCAAACCGTCCGGGACCGAGACCTTCGTCGCGATCAAGGCGCATATCGACAACTGGCGCTGGAAGGGTGTGCCGTTCTACCTGCGCACCGGCAAGCGGATGCCCGCGCGCACCACCGAGATCGTCGTCAGTTTCAGCTGCGTGCCACATTCGATCTTCGCCGGCAAGGGCGCGCGCAGCGAGCCAAATCGCCTGGTCATCGGTATCCAGCCGAAGGAGAACATCACCCTGTCACTGATGGCCAAGGTGCCCGGGCTCGACCGGGAGGGGCTGCGGTTGCGCAGCGTGCCGCTCGACATCGCGATGGATGACGCCTTCGCCGGGCCGACCAAGCGGATCGCCTATGAGCGGCTGCTGCTCGACCTGATCGAGGGCGACCAGACGCTGTTCGTCCGCCGCGACGAGGTCGAGGCGCAGTGGGACTGGATCGACGCGATCCGGGCGAGCTGGGCCGAGCACGGGATGGCGCCGAAGCCCTATACCGCCGGCAGCTGGGGACCGAGCGCGGCGATAGCACTGGCCGAGCGTGGCGGGGTGACGTGGCATGAGTGAGCTTCATCGTACCATCGCCCGCGTCACCCAGCGCATCATCGAAAAATCGCGCGCCGGCCGCCGCCGCTACCTCGATCTGATGGACCGCGAGAGTGAGCGGCATGGCGGGCGTGAGGCGCTCGGCTGTTCGAACCTGGCGCACGGCTTTGCCGCCGCGCTGGAAGACAAGGCCAGCATTGCTTCCGGGCGCAGCGCCAACCTTGCCATCGTCACCGCCTACAACGACATGCTCTCGGCGCATCAGCCGATGGAGCAGTATCCGACGCTGATCCGCATGGCCGCGCGCAACGCTGGCGGCAGCGCACAGGTCGCCGGCGGCGTGCCGGCGATGTGCGACGGCGTCACCCAGGGCCGCATCGGCATGGAGCTGTCGCTGTTCTCGCGCGACACCATCGCACTGGCCACCGCGGTGTCGCTGTCGCACGAAATGTTCGACGCCGCACTGATGCTGGGCGTGTGCGACAAGATCGTGCCGGGAATGCTGATCGGCGCGCTGAGCTTCGGCCATCTGCCGGTGATCTTCGTGCCTGCCGGGCCGATGCACTCGGGCCTGCCGAACAAGGAAAAGGCCGCAGTGCGTCAGCGTTACGCCGAAGGCAAGGCCACGCGCGATGAGCTGCTCGAAGCCGAATCCGCGTCGTATCACAGCGCAGGCACCTGCACGTTCTACGGCACCGCCAATTCCAATCAGATGCTGATGGAAGTGATGGGCCTGCACATGCCGGGCAGCGCGTTCGTCAATCCGAATACCCCGCTGCGCGACGCGCTCACGGTCGCCGCGACCGAACAGGCGCTGCGGATCACCGCGCTCGGCGACAACTACCGCCCTTTCGGCCGCACCATCGACGAGAAGGCGATCGTCAACGCGATGGTCGGACTCGCCGCCACCGGCGGTTCGACCAATCACGCGCTGCATCTGGTCGCGATTGCGCGCGCTGCGGGTCTGATCATCGATTGGGACGACCTCGACGAACTGTCGCAGGCCACGCCGCTGCTGGCCCGCGTGTACCCGAACGGCAGCGCCGACGTGAATCATTTCCACGCCGCCGGCGGCATCGGCTACGTGATCCGCGAACTGATCGACGCCGGCCTGATGCACGCCGACATCCTGTGCGTGCACGGCGGCGATCTGCGCCAGCAGACGGAGGTCCCCGAACTCGACGGCACCACGCTGCGCTGGGCGCCGCCGCCCGCGCAATCGCGCGACACCAGCATCCTGCGCGGCGTCGCCGAACCCTTCGACCGCGAGGGCGGACTGCGCCGGCTGCAGGGCAATCTCGGCCGCGCGGTGGTCAAGATCTCCGCGGTCGCGCCGGAACATCGCGCCATCGCCGCGCCCGCGAAGGTCTTCGACTCGCAGGACGCGCTGCTCGATGCGTTCAAGGCCGGCGGACTCGCTGGCGATTTCGTCGCGGTGATCCGCGGACAGGGCCCGCGCGCCAACGGCATGCCCGAACTTCACAAGCTCACGCCCACGCTCGCGCTGCTGCAGGATCGCGGCCAGCACGTCGCACTGCTGACAGATGGCCGCATGTCCGGCGCGTCCGGCAAGGTACTCGCGGCGATCCACATCACGCCCGAGGCCGCCTGCGGCGGCGCCATCGCCAAACTCCGCGACGGCGATATCATCCGTATCGATGCCGAAGCGGGCACGATGCACGCCGATGTGCCCGAGGGCGAGTGGAGCGCACGCGCGCATGCGGCGATCGATCTTCGCGGCAACGCGCACGGCGTCGGCCGCGAACTGTTTGGACTGATGCGCGCGCAGGTCGGCTCGGCCGAACAGGGCGCGTGCAGCCTGTTCGTTGAGACCGACGTCGAGACCGCTGCGGACACTTCTGCGGAGCCCTGATCGATGCAAGACACCGTGAACCCCGCATCGCTCGCGCTCATCGCCGACATCGGCGGCACCAACGCGCGATTCGCGCTGACCGATCTGTCGGCGCCCACCGCGCAGGTGATCGATGCGCGCAGTCTCGACGCCTCCGCGTTCGCCAGCCTGCAGCATGCCGCCGAGCACTACCTCGCCGCCGTCGGCGTACAGCCGCGCCATGCGGCGATCGCGGTCGCCAGCCCGGTCAACGGCGAAGAGATCAGGCTCACCAATCGCGCCTGGTCGTTCACGCGCCGCGAACTGCAGAGCGCGCTCGGACTCGATCGACTGCACGTGCTCAACGATTTCGGCGCGGTCGCGTGGTCGGTGCCCGCGCTCGCCGACAGCGAGCAGATCACCGTGCACGGCAGTGAAGACGCGCCGCTGCAGGGCCCGATCAGCGTCCTCGGCCCGGGCACCGGCCTCGGCGTTGCGATGCTGGTCGGCAACGATCCTCATTGGCAAGTTGTGGAAACCGAAGGCGGCCACATCAGTTTCGCGCCGCTGGGCGAAGAGGAACTCGGCATCGCGCGCTGGTTCACCGCGCGCTTCGGTCGCGTCTCTAACGAACGCCTGCTCTGCGGCAGCGGCCTGTCGCATATCGATGCGGTACTGCGCGGCGCGGTCGATCACGCCACCGGCCAGCACCAGGATCTGCGCGAACCCGCCGACATCGTCGCCGCCGCACTGGAAGGCCACGACCTTGCGGCACGACGCACGCTCGCGCGTTTCTGCGCTGTCCTCGGCAGCGTCGCCGGCGACGCCGCGCTGATCCACGGCGCGCGCACCGTCATGCTGGCCGGCGGCATCGTGCCGCGCTTCATCCCGTTCCTGCGCAGCAGCGCCTTCCGCGAACGCTTCCTCGCCAAGGGCCGCTTCGCCGCGTATCTCGAATCGGTGACCATCCGCGTCATCACCCACAACGGCCCGGGTCTGCTGGGCGCCGCGATGTCGCTGCGCGCCCACGATGCCAACAACACCCACAGCGAGCGCGCACGATGAGCCATTCCCACAATGATCGCATGACCGCACTCGTCGACGACATCCTGCGCCAGGCGCCGGTGGTGCCCGTGCTCGCCATCGCCGACCTCGACGACGCCATCCCGCTCGCCGAAACCCTCGTCGCCGCCGGCCTGCCGGTGCTGGAAATCACCCTGCGCACGCCAGTCGCGCTCGACGTGATCCGCCGCATGCGCACCGTCCCCGGCGCCATCGTAGGCGCCGGCACCGTGCTGACTTCGGAAGACCTCGCCGCCGTGCAGGCCGCAGGCGCTGCGTTCGCCATTTCACCCGGCGGCACCGACGCGCTGTACGCTGCCGCCCGTAACGCCGACATCCCCCTACTGCCCGGCATCGCCACCGCCAGCGAACTCATGCGCGGACTTGAGCATGGCTACAAGCGGTTCAAGTTCTTTCCGGCGGAATCGAGTGGCGGTATTGCTGCGCTCAAGGGTTTCGGCGGGCCGTTTTCGCAGGTGAAGTTCTGTCCTACGGGTGGGATCGATGCTGCGAAGGCGCCGTCGTATCTCGCGCTGCCGAACGTCATCACCGTGGGCGGATCCTGGATGGTGCCGAACGACGCCCTGCTGGCGAAGGATTGGGCGCGGATCGGCGCGCTGGCGAAAGCGGCGGCGGCGTTGCGCACGTAATCGCTCGGCAGCGACGCGAGCCGCGCCCGATGCGCATGATTATCGATTGACGACGTTGGCGACCGATACCGGGCATTGCCTCACCCGGACGGTGGTTGGTACGTCGCAACATGCCCCGGTCACAGGCGCTCTTCAGGATGTCGTCCGTAGCCAGCGCCAATACGCTGCAGCCCAGTCACGCAGTGCATCCCACGCCTCGAGGAGCATGGAAGCCAGGCCTCACACCCTTCATCACTCCACAGGACACCGCATGACCGTCATCAACCGCATCGCTCTCGCCACGGGCCTCGCTTTGGCGAGCCTGATCGCCATTCCCGGCAGCGCCCACGCCCAGACCATCAGCGCGCAGGGCGCCGCCAACTTCCAGCAGCTCGACGTCAACATCTACTGGTACGGCCCCAACAATCAGAACCAACGCGCCATCGCAGGCCAGGCCAATCCGTACTTCAATCCATCCCGGCCGACGATTATCTACATCCACGGCTGGCAGCCCGGAACCACCACCGCGCTGCGACGCGAAAGCTTCGACCGGCAAGCGCTGAACGGCAACGCCGATGTCGCCCGCGCCTGGCTCGACCGCGGCTGGAACGTCGGCATCTTCTACTGGAACCAGCTCGCCGACGAAGGCGAAGTCAAAGACGCTGAAGCCAAAATCTACACCGTCAACAGCAGCCAGTTCACCAACGCCACGCGCTGGCGCGATTCCAGCGGCGCCTACCGTCCGGGCCCGGCGCTGACCGTCACCCAGCAGTTCGTCAACGCCTACCGCTCCGCCATGGCCGGCTACACCGGCAGCGAAGTGCGCCTGGCCGGACATTCGCTGGGCGCGCAGCTGGCGATCACCGGCGCATCCGCGCTGTGGAAACAGAAAAACGCCGGTCAGCTTCCCGCCAACCAGGTGCCCACTCGCGTCGCGCTGCTCGACACCGCATACCTCAGCGGCCCGCATGCGTGGATCAACAACCAGTGGACCGGCGAAGTCGGTCGCGCGCTGGTGAACGAAAACCGCAGCCAGATCATCTATGAGGCCTATCGCAGCTCCGGCGCGACCAGCAACGGCTTCATCGGCGACGCCAACCAGGGGCTGATCGATATGGTCGCCTTCGTCGAAGTGAAGCCATGGATGTACGGCGCGTTCGACTTCACCAATAAACACAACTTCGCCGCCGGCTACTACTTCGACGGCATGGGCCACCCGGCCGCCAGCGTCAAATGCACCGGCCGGCCCGTGCCCTCCGCCGCACAGAGCAGCACCGTGGTCCGCACGCTGTCCACCAATGCGACGAAGTACGAGCAGCTCGACGGTAAATACTCGAAATCCCCGGGAGACGACACGTGGGATCAGAAAGGCGACGGGTGCTGACATTTAGCGCTTGATCTATTGAGAGCGCGCGCTGGAAATAGGGCGGCATCTGCCTCGCAGGTACCGCCCTACGGTTGCACCTTACGGCCTTTGTCGTTGGTGGGTCATCAATAATGAACTGACCCATTTAAACCCGGTGCGCATCACCGCTTGAAATCGCTCCCCGCGACCACGAGCGCTTCCGACTCCGCCCAGTCCCGCAAGCTACGCTCGACCGCCTCGGCCTCGAACGCATACCAAGCCTCAAGGGCCTGCTCGCTTTCCAGCATGCCTTTGAACCGCGCATAGGCGCCACGCGCCGCGAACATCGTGTAAGTCTCCTCCAACCGCGCCGGCAGCGATGTCTGCACGAAACGCACCGCAAGCCGCTTGCCCAGACGCAGATCCTGCCGCGTCGGCACGATCGCGTATTTCGTCTCATCATCGATGTCCAGCGGCAAATCCGGTTCAAGCTCGACGCCGAAATCCTCGTCCGACGTCATGAACACCCGCCCGCTCTCGCGGCAGACGAATGCCATGTTGTCGGTGCTCGAAAGATCGGATACCCAATCAAGCGCAAGGATCAGCTCGTCCAGAGCGATGGATACGGGGCTGGGGGATGAAGACATCGGCAAGGCTCTCGGCGATGGGGCTGATTGCAGACGATAACGGCGGGAGAAGTCGCCGGCAATTGGCTTGGTGTTGGCACTCAATGTGTTGAGCGGGAAAGGGGTCAGGTTCACTTCGAGAGAAGTGAACCTGACCCGAATGGCACTTACTTAAGCTTTTTCGGGTGGCCGTGGACTCTGACGGCTTCGCGAGCAACCGCATGCGGTTTGGTCAGCAGTGGATATGGTTTTGGCCTTCGTTTAACGGCGCGAGGTTCGATCCGCCCCGGTCGATTGCCGACGCGCCGCTGCGCAATGAGCGCCATCAGAAGAGTAACGTTCTCGATATTATCTGGATCGATTCCTTGCTGATGCCACGCGATCCATAGTTGCAGCGTATGTTTGAAGCTCAAACATCGCGGCGATATGTGTGCACTCTGCGCTGCCTGCGCCATCATCCGGCGGATCAGGTTGTAGGCCAGCAGATACACCCACAGTTCCTTGATCGCCATCGCAGGCGTCTTGCAACTGAGGCATTCCATGCCAAGTGTCGTTTTCAGGGCGCGCAGATCCAGTTCGACATGCCAGCGTTGGCGATACAGCGATTTCATATCGGCTTTGGAAGTCTTCTTTGGGCATAAGAATGTGGTGACGAGCGTCTTGCCGCCAGTTCGCAATTCACGAACCGTCAGCGTATCGGGCATGGCATCGAACTGACTTGATGTCATCCACGCAGGGCGCTGGACGGGCTTGTGGATCTCGATTAGATGATCCCGCGCCCCGAGCCGACGGCCGCGTCGGAAGTCGGTGCTGCGCCGCCTGGCACCATGCTGCTCGAACACGCCATCGACACCACGTCGTCCGAGTTCCGCCAACAGGAAATAGCTGGCAAAGAAAGCATCGCCAACCAGAATCTCCCCTGTATTCAAGTTGTCCAGCAGGCCGCGAAGCAGCGTCTGTTCGTCGTTACGCTTGCCATGATAGGGACAGGTAGCTGCATCCAGCAGCGCGCCGCTGCCCAGACACATCAGCACCAGAACACGGCACAACGGGAATCCAAGCCCAGGCTGTTGCGTATGCGGCTGCGGATAGACGGCTTGATTCTCGGCGGTGTCAGGCATCGACACCGTGCTGCCATCGACCAAACGCACCGGCTGCCCTCGCCACGTCCAAGTCACAGGCATAGCGGCTGTCATTGATCGGCCCGTGTGGCGAGCCAAGTGACGGACCATCTCCTCCGACAACCGTTTGCGCGCTCGGCAGTAGGCGCCGGTAGCCGTGCTGCAGGCCGATAAGCCGCCTGCGACCCGGCCGGCAACGAATCGATTGACGGCATGCTGGCAGGAGCGATCTGCGCTCAACGCCTGCGCCAAAAACATCGCCAAGGTCTCGGTGGGCGGCAACAAGCGCTCTCGATGCATCGGCAGCTGAACTTCGACCTGATCCAGCGTCGAGTCGTCAGTCAGCAGATTGAAGAACGCATGGGCGTCTGTGGTCCGTACGGCACGACTGAGCATGCGCGATTGCTGGGCACGGGCATTGCGAATAGCATGCATACGGGCCGGCTCCTGTGTGCTGTGGGTGATGGTTCGCAACTCCACCTTAGCACTCGGGGTCGGCCCGCTTTTTTAGATCAGAATCAGGCACTTGGCGTTAAGTAAGTGCCATTCGAACCTGACCCCTTTCTTGTACGGCTCGGCGACGGCAGAGGAAGCGGCACGGGAGCTGGATGCGTTCGAGGCGGACTGGGGCGATAAGTACAAGGCGGTCGTACGGTTGTGGCGTGGAAACTGGGACAACATCATTCCGTTCTTCCAGTTTCTGCCGCAGATCAGGAAGGTGATCTACACGACGAATGCGATCGAGTCTTTGAACATGGTGATGAGGAAGTTGACGCGGAACCGGAGAATCTTTCCGAACGACGACTCTGCGCTGAAGTCGCTGTTCCTGTCGATTCGGGAAGCGTCGAAGAACTGGAAGTCGATCCATCACTGGAAGCCTGCGCTGCAGAGCTTCCAGACGATGTTCGGCGAAGAGCGCGTACCGTTGGCGGCGCTATGAAAAACTCAGATACACAGTTCATTTGACAGACCCGATGCAGCGAACAATGATCGAAGCCAAACACGCCTGTCGATCATTGTCCTTGACGCTCTGGCTTCATTGTTGGGCATAAAGCCAACCCTACGGTCCGACGATTGCGCCTTACGGCTTTCTTGGAAAAGCAGGTCGGTCATCAGATCTCTTCTTCGTGAAAAAGGATATCAGTGCAGACAATCTCAAGCTCCTCCCCTGCAGTGTCCGACCATACATGTTTCAATAAACCATTACGCAACACGGTCAATTCCTGAACAATAAATTGGAGTGGAAAATATATATTCTGATGCGGAAGAACAATTCTCCTAATACCCCCATATTTCAGATAAAACCTTCTCCGCTTCCATCTGCTGATGGATTGAAACGAAAAGGCGTTGTCAGAGTATTGAAAAAACTCCAGCACCGAAAACCAGAAGGTGTTATCCGAATCCAATTCATATCGCGAATTGGCCACAAGAGACTGCAAGTCGGATGGTAGTGCCGACTTAATTCGGTCTCTATACAACTCAAACCTCGTTACGTCCCATGATGTTGGCGCACCCAGGTTTTCTAAATAGCGGAATCTAGTTACAGACACTCTCACCTTCTCCCGTGCTCTGCCATGTATCGCAAGCTCTCACAAGGGATGGCGTTGTGGCCTCTCTAGCCAACGCCCCTAGCCCCAAAAGACGCGCCAAGCCTAGCAACTTCCCCAAATTACTAGACTTCGGCACATACCTGTTCTCCATATTCCTCACCACCCCATGCCTCTCCATTTCATTGTCAACTAATTTTTCAAGATTCTCGAAAGCTATATCGCTTTTGATGACACCATTTTTCCCATGCTTACCCCATCCACCATCGGTCCTGATTGTGTTAACTTCTGCTTTATCCAGCCCCGCTGCATCTCGAGTCTCGGCAATTCGGTCGAATCCCTTATCGGCCTTATACACGTGCACCTCAAATTTGGCCTCACCACCTACATTTACTCGATCCACGCGCGCGACATAACCATCCTTAAGATCAACGTACCCCATCTTTTCCATTTTTTTTGAGATTCGTCCGTCTGGATCTACAAATACATACGGATTGTTATTCGCATATCGATACCGATTGAAGTTCTGCCCCGGCTTCTCATGCGCCGTCACAGGATCAACACTCAAGAATCGCCCAACCGATTGATCGTAATACCGCTGCTGCATATAAGTCAGTCCAGTACCACCATCCATCACATGCCCGGTATACCCGATCCCATCGTGCGTCGGTTTACCAATAATCGCGCCCCACGGCTCATAGTCGTTGCGCTCGATCACCGCGCCCGCTTCGTTGGTCACCGCCACCGGGCTGCCCAGCGCGTCGGTGTGCTGGTACTTCGTCGCGATGACGGCGTTGCTGGGCCAGTTGAGATCGATGGTTGCGATCAGGCTGCCCCCGAGGTAAACGAATTCGTGGGTCTTGTGATTCAGATAACCGGGGCCATCCCAATCGCTCGAAAACACCATCTGCCCGGCTTGGCTGTACTGCCACAGCGTCGTCTTGCTGCCATCAGTCTTCGTCGATTGCACGCGGCGACCGAGGCCGTCGTAGCGATACGATTCCTTGTTCGCCACGGTGCGCAGGCGGTTGCCGTAGTCGAAGTCGTAGGCCTGGCCGTTCTTGTTGTCCAGATTCCCTTGGAGGTCGTAGCCGATGCCCACCACGCTCGCGCCGGCGGTGTTGCGGATATTGGTCAGCCGGTTCTGCGCGTCGTAAACGTAATCCGCATAGTCCTTCACGCCCGCCAGCTTCCACGACTTGAGGTTGTCGATGGCGTCGTAGGTGAAGTGGTGCCAAGCGTCGCCGCCGAAGCTGCCCGAGCCGGCCGCGGTCAGGCGGTCGAGGTTGTCGTAGGTCAGCCAGCGGCTGTAATTATCGCCGCGCCCCAGATCCCAAATGTTGGTGATGTTGGCGTTGGCGTCGTAGTTATAGGTAAAGTCGTTCACGCCGCCACTGCTGGTCACGCGCGCCGGCAGCTGGCGTGCGTTCTGGGTCATCGTATGCACGATGCCGTTGCCGTAGGTGAACTGCTTCAGCGCGCCGTTCGGGTAGTACTGCGCGCCCGAGGCGTAATAGATTGAGCTCTGGTTGGCGTTGCGCGCCTGCGTCGGCTGCCCCAGCGCGTTGGGGGCGAAGTCCAGTTTCAGGCCGGACGGCGCATACGACTGCCAGCGCAGATTACCGGTATCGTCGTATTCGTAGCCGATGCTCCAGGTGTAGGGATAGGTCGGCTGGCTCAACGATTCGCCGGTCAGCAGCCGGCGCTTGTTGTAGGTGTACGCCGTCACCACGGGAATGGTGTTGCCGGTCCCGTTGTAGGCCGTCACGCTGGCCGGCAGATTGTCCTTCTCGTAGGTCCAGATCTGATTGCCGCGGCCGTCCGGGAAGGTTAGCTGGGTAAGGCGGTTCCGGGCATCGTAAGCGCGGTTGACCACCCGGCCGGAGGCGTTGGCCGCAGCGTGGTTGCAATCGGTGGTCGAGGCATAGGCGGTGCTGTCCAGCCCCGCCGCCGACCAGACCGGATTGCCCGCACCGTCGTAGCCCGTCACCGTAGCGCCGGTTTCTGGCTCGATGGTCTTGCACAGCTGCGCGTTGCCGTCGTACACGTATTTGCGGACGGCCTGCGCGCTGCTGTCGGCACTGCGCTGCTTGAGCTGCAGCGGCCACCCGAACTGAGGATGGCGCGAGATTTCGATCACCTTGCCTTCGGGCTGGCTGCTCCACAGCGGCAGATCGTAGCCCGGCTGATCCCAGGCCATGAAGCCGGTCGTGGTCGACAAGTTACGCGGATTGGTGACGCGCACCTGCAGCCCGGCCAGATACTCGGTCGTGGTCGCAAGAACATTAAGCTCGGTGTCCTGCTCGGTGCGCACAACGCGATCCAGGGCATCGTAGAAAGTACGCGTGCCGGTGGACGGTGGAATGATGTCGGACGTCGGGTACGACTGGAAATTCTGGCGCCCGTTGGTGTCGTATCCGAACTTTGTGGATCGCAAGGTCGGGTTGACGTTGGTCGCATCGTATTCGTGCACCAGAACCGGGCGCCACATTACGTCGAAGTAGGTGAACTTGCGGTAGTTCCCCTGGCCTTCGTATTGACGCCATTGCCCGACCGAAACGCCGGGCGGTAGCCAGTCGCCAGCGATGAGCGGACGGAACTCCAAACCTTTGCTTAGCCAAGCGACCGAGTCTCCGGTTGGGTAGGCGATGCCGGTCAGTCGACCCATCAGATCGTAGGCGTAGCCGGTGATATAACTGTTCTCGTCGGTGACCGATGTGATCCAGCCGTTGTCGTTGACGACCGCGGATTCGGTCGCGCCTGTCGGTGCCTCGGGCGTAGCCGGATGCTGGATTGATCGCGGAATACCGCGTTTCCAGCTCGAAAGCGTTATCGTATTGTTGCGCCCATCCGTCACGGCGGCGATGGTGCCATCAGTGTTGTAAGCAATCGTCTGCTGGAGCTTGCCGAAAACATACGTTTTCCAAGGAAGCGCTTGCGTGTCGTAAACGACCTCTGACGAAATCATTGCTCCGCTTGTCAATTCGCCATTCGGGGCGGAGTTCAAGCTGTATTGACGCTGCTTCTGTCCTAATACCCACAGCCCTAGATTATCGTGATAATCGGTAACGTCCGATTTACTGTATCCACTGGAGCTTTGCTTGGTAACCGTAGTCGGCCGCGCGAAAATATCGAATGCGGCAACCATATGCGTGAATGTAGAACCATCTTGCGCAATAACCACGTTTTTCAGCGGCCGGTTTTTAAATTTAAAGGGATTTCCGTAAAGATCGGCAACACCGTTCGATATAGCAATCTCCCCTGTATTGTCAGGAAATACTTGGCCTGCGGAGTTATTGACGTAAGAATATGTACTGGATCTTACGACGGCATTGTTTTTCTTGACTGCCTCGGCCAAAAGCTGGCCGTGGTTAGAGTTATAGCCGTTTCCATAAGTGTAGACCCTTGATTCGCCATCACCCGTATTAACGGTCGTTTTTGATGAGTCGGCACATCCGGAATTGCACTGCGATTGGAACGACCAACTCGGCTGATACGAATAGTCCCATGTCCGGTCATCCATTCCGGGACCGGATATTTTCTTCTGATAAAGCGAATTAACCCCATATGCGCTAGGGACACCCCATGTCCCCCAATATCCGGATGTGCCATCGCCGAAGTACGCACAGCCACCAGGCGCATTATTCATGCCGTGGTAGAGAGGCCGAAAAGTAAAATCTCCCTTTGCTCCTGAAGGATGAGTAATACTGACAGTCCAGAGAGAACTCTGCTCTGGAGCATTAGCAGCATTCATATTGCCCTGATTCTGGCCACAGCCATTCGACCAAAAATTCATGGTGTCCGGACTTACAGACAATCCATAGAACCCATCAGAAAACAACCATTTGGAGCCATCTGGCAGCTCCAAGGCAGTAAGCAACTTGCCATTGTATGAGTAGGTCCAAGTCCTGTCCGCCGCGGTAATCGTCGAAATTAGTCCCTCTGAGTTGTATTGAACATCAAGCCGAACACCGTCGCTCGATTCGATCTTCTTAATACGCTGAGGATTGACCGTATCGTAGGTGTACGTGACCGTATTGCCGAATCTGTCGATCGCCTTGGTCGCGAAAAGATAAATCTCTGTCAGCGGTGCGAGCAGATGCCACGGCTCGGTACCATTACCTTGGCTGTCCACACTTGCGTTGCTGGTGAGATCCACAGCTTTTCGTTTCACCATCCAATCGAAGTGATAGGTGACGCCGTCGGGTAACGTGACCTTGAAGCCTTCGCCTGGATCATTCGATACAGTGTCGAGACAGCCGATCATCCAACGCGATTTAGTGGTGCCGTAATACGTGTTGCCGTTTGTCGGCGTGACTTGCCCAGCATTGAGCTTAAGCATCTGCTCTTGCCCGTACCCGGGAATATTGATTTGCACGCCCTTCCAATACATGTGTGCATAGATGGACTGCGTATGGTAATAAGGCCAAGGGCCTGTTCGCTCTTTTGGCGCAATGCCGCCAGAGCGACAGCGACGAGTATCCGCCGTGTTGTGCATCGCATTCCATCCATCCCTGGAATCATACGTTGCCGTCATGTATGGCACGTTCAGATCCCAGTTGTAACCAAACACATTGAATTGAGGAGTGTTCCCCCGGTATTGCGTAGGCGTCATTCGCCCGATAGATACCTTCAAGCTACTGTTGGTGTGCAGGACTACATCGTCTTGCGCAAAAGACACCGCACCATCCTGAAGACTGATCTTGTCGCCGAACATGTTTTCGTCTAACGGGGCATAAGTCCTACTTTTCTTGATGTGATCTTCATAGGGGATATGCGTGCTGATTTGCGCAACGGCATGCCCAGGCGCCATCGAAGCGGTAAAGATCAAAAGGAAGGGGATGGACAGGCGCGCAAAGCAATACGGCATGGGAGCTTCCTTGACAAAGCGATTTCGGCTTCATCAGGCTAGCCCATTACTTCCAAGTTCTCAACGTCATGGGCCCATTGCTGTGCGCAATCAGGCCTCCCTAAAGAAAAGGCCCTTGCCGGCCAGGGACCGGACAAGGGCCAAACGCTCGCCTGTTGAGAGCGGTGTTGCTTAGTAGCGGTAGTTCAGACCGAACAGATAGGTGCGGCCGTATTCGAAGTATTCGCGCGGGCGATTGTTGTCGCCGTTGAACGAGGAGCGGAAGGGTTCGTTCTCGAGGTTGTTGACCTGCAGCAGGATCGACAGATTCTTCATCGCGCCCGACTGGAAGGTGTAACCCAACTGCACATCGGTCACCGTCTCACCTTCGAAGGTGCGTCTGGTACGATCGCCGCCGAAGCCCTGCACCTCGCCCACGAACTGCGAGCGGTGACGCTGGCTGACGCGGGTGGAAAAACCGAAACGTTCGTAGTAGGCCGTGATGTTCGAAATGTATTTCGAGAGACCCGGCAATGGCTCGTTGGGAAAAGCTGGGCCAAGCGGTTGGATGCTACTCGTGGTATCCGAATAATTTGCCTGCACGCCGAAGCCCAGCAACGGTTCCCACAGAACATCGAGCGGCAAGGAAACCGCCAGCTCGTAGCCCTTGATGGTGCCGCCTTCGCCGTTGACCGGGCGGCTGAAATAGCCGATCGGATCGGTGGGCGCGTCAGCAGGATACTGGGAAGGCGGGAATTCGGTGATGTCCGCGATATTGAACAACGTTGTTTCGTTGTAAATATAGGTCTTCAGATTTTTGTAGAAATAAGCAACGCTGACGTAGGCTTTGTTGTCGCCGAAATATTTCTCGTAAGACAGATCGTAAGCATTCGCTTCCCATGGCTGCAGCTCAGGATTACCTGCGCTTTGAGTCCAGGTGGGAACGATCGTATTGTTCGGACGGCGATAGTTCCTGTCGTAACCGACGCTTGCGTTTGCGCGCAAGTCGTCCATTCTCGGACGAGCCAACTGGCGGCCAGCACCGAATCGTACGACCTGATCCCACGGCAAGCCGAACGAGAGGTTCAGAGTTGGGAGGAAATCGGTGTATGACGCCCCGCCCGAGATATCAACGCCAACCCCATTGCCCGGGTAAGTACGAAGACCATCGGATTTCTGATCGACGCTTACCACTTGAAAGCCGGCGTTGCCTTTTATCGATACCGATCCGATATCGGTGTTGATGTTGGCTTGGACGAACGCCGTGGTGACCTGCTCGTTGACTTCCCAGTTCTTGTTGCTGATGTCGCCGTTGGCGTTGGCGCGGCGCGTGTAGAGCGTTTCATAGGCACGCTGCGCGTCGTAGCCGTAGATCGACGACACGCCAAAAGCGTTGTATGCGGATGACGATGCGAGATTGGTGGGCATCGGCGCGGAAACGCCATCCGGGCAAGTCGGCGACACGCCGCCGAGGCAGGCAGTGAGATCGAGGAAGGCTTCGTTCGAAGCGCGGCTCTTGGTGCGGTCGGTCAGATTGGCGCCGAATTCGACGCTGCTGAACCAACCGTCGTCGAAGGTGCGTTCGAAGTCGAAGCGCAGCGAAGTAAGGCTGTCCTTGACTTCGAAATCCTTGATGTAACCGTCCTGGCCCCAGCCACCGGGATCCCCAAGACGCAGGATATTCGGATCGCCGTAGTCGTAGCCGAAGTCGTGATCGAAATAGCCTTCGTTATTCCGGGTGACGGTCAGGCTGTCGCGTGGCCGGCCCGGGCCGACGCCCGAGTAGGTCTCCAGTATCCGTTCGTCGCGGGTCGCATCGGAATAGCTGATGTCGGCCGATGCGGTCCAGTTCGGGCTGAGGGTCAGCTCATGCTTCCAGCCGATCGCGAACAGATCGTCGTAGGTGGCGTTGAAATCGTTGCGGATCACGGGGTTGATATTGGTGAACGACGCCTGCGCGGGCGTGTTTCCCGTGGGAGGCTGCGTGCCGCCAAACGCAGCGGCGAATTCCATGCCGCGCTTCTGCTCTTCGCGATCGAACTGCGAATAGAAGACGTCCAGCACCATGCGGTAGTCGTCGTTCGGCGCGAACTCGAGGACTGCCATCAGGCCATCGCGCTCGTTGTCGTTCTCCAGGTCGTATAGCTTGCCGCCGCCATAGATGCCGCCGCCGTCGTAACCCCAGGTATCGCCGAACTGTTTGCTCTGGCCGGGGTTGTTGAGGTGTGCATAGCCGAGCGCAATACCGACGGTGTTGTCTGCGAACTGGTCGATGTACGAGAAGCTGTAACGGTAGCCGTTTTCCTTTTCGTCGCCGACCTTGTTCTGGTCGCCGCGCAGGTTGGCGGCGAACGCGCGCTTGCCGTAGGCGAGCGGACGGATGGTCTTGAGATCGACGGTACCGGACAGGCCCTGGCCCACCAGCTGCGCGTCGGGAGTCTTGTACACCAGGACCTGACTGACGAGTTCGGACGGGTACTGGTCGAACTCGACGCCGCGGTTATTGCCGAGGCTGACCTGTTCGCGACCGTTCAAGGTGGTGGTGGAGAAGTCGCCGGCGAAGCCGCGGATATTGACTTCCTGCGGACGACCGCCGAAGCGCTGCGCGGTGAGGCCCGGCAGGCGCGCGAGCGAGTCGGCGATGGAGGTGTCGGGCAGCTTGCCGATGTCTTCTGACGAGATCGCTTCGACGATCGAAGTCGATTCGCGTTTGGTCTCGTTCGATTCCTGGATGCTGCGGCGGATACCGACGACTTCGATGGCATCGAGATCGCCGGCTTCGGATTGCGGTTGGCTCTGGTCTGCCGATTGCGCGTAGGCGGCGTTGGCCAGCATCAGCGTTGCGGACGCCAACGCCATGCTCAACAGGTTTCGTTTCAAAGGTTGCATGGATCCCCTCCACAGCAACTGGAATTTGTTGGCAGGTCCATGCGCGAATCCCGTCTGAGCGGGTTGGTCCGCAGTTCCCGGCATGTCCGGAGTCCAGCCTGTCCCCGGCACGCAGCGCGATGGTAGTCCGTGGCCGCAGTGCAGAAAGGTGCCTGCATACGTATTCATGCAAAAACCCGGTCAAGTCAGGGTCATGGGCGCGTAATCGGGGTGAAATGTCGGATGCGGCGACCCGCCGCATCCGGCCACGGCCGATCCGCGCGGAGCGTTCCCATGCTCAAGATATGCACCCTGTTGCTCGCCCTGTCGCCGCTGGCCGCGGCCGCCGCCGCCGCCGAGCCGCCCACGGCACCGTCGCAGGCCACCGATTGGCGCGACCAGATCCTGTATTTCGTGATGCTGGATCGCTTCGACGACGGCGATCCGGGCAACAACAATCAGGGTGCGGGCGAATACGACCCGGGCGACGGGCGCAAGTTCTCCGGCGGCGATCTGGCCGGCGTGCAGCGGCGTCTGGACTACATCCAGGGCCTGGGCGCGACGGCGATCTGGATCACCCCGCCGGTGGCGAACCAATGGTGGAACGACCGGGCACAGTTCGGCGGCTATCACGGGTACTGGGCCAGCGACTTCAAGGCGGTGGACGCGCATTTCGGCACGCTGGGCGAGTACAAACGCCTCGCCGATGCGATGCACGGGCGCGGCCTGCGGCTGGTGCAGGACATCGTGGTCAACCATACCGGCGACTATTTCGGCTGGCCTGGCGACTACGATCCCACCCGTCCGGAACAAGGGTTCGAGCTTCGACAGCAGCCCGACGACAGCACCGCGCCCACACAGCCGCCGTTCGACCGCAACGATGTGCGCAAGCCAGAAGACCGCGCAGCCGGGATCTATCACTGGACGCCGCAGATCCGCGATTTCGCCGACCGCCGCCAGGAGCTGGACTGGCAGCTGGCGGATCTGGACGACCTCGACACCGAAAACCCCGTGGTCCGCGCCGCGCTGCGGGACAGCTACGGCCACTGGATCCGCGAGGTGGGCGTGGATGCGTTCCGGGTGGACACCGCGTTCTACGTGCCGCCGGACTACTTCACCGATTTCCTGCATGCCGACGATCCGCGGCAGCCGGGCGTGCTGAAGGTCGCGGCGGCGGCCGGCAAGCCGGACTTCCACCTGTTCGGCGAAGGGTTCGGGATCGACAGGCCCTACGAAGACGCGATGGCGCGGAAGATCGAGACCTACGCGCGCGGCGACGACGGCCGGCCGCTGCTGCCGGCGATGATCAATTTCCCGCTGTACGGGACGCTGGGCGACGTGTTCGCGCGCGGGCGGCCGCCGGCCGAGCTGGGTTTCCGCATCGACAACATGATGAAGGTCCACGCCGACCCGTGGCGGATGCCGACGTTCGTGGACAACCACGATGTCGACCGCTTCCTGGCCGGCGGCGACGAGACCGGGCTGAAGCAGGCGCTGCTGGCGATGATGACCCTGCCCGGCATTCCGACCATTTATTACGGCACCGAGCAGGGTTTTCGCGAACAGCGCGCGGCGATGTTCGCCGGCGGTCACGGCTCGGGCGGGCGCGACCGCTTCGACACCACCGCGCCGCTGTACCGGTATCTGCAGCGGATCACCGCGCTGCGCCGGGAACACCGGCTGTTTTCGCGCGGCACCCCGACGGTGCTGGCCGCGAATGCCGCCATGGCCGGGGCGATCGCCTGGCGGGTGGACGGCGATGCCGGCCGCCAGGACGACGGCTCGAACAAGCATGCCCTGAACGAGCAGGCGCTGGTGGTGTTCAACACCGCGTCCCATGCCAGCCTGCTCGACAATCTCGACATCGGTTTGCCGGCCGGCACCCGGCTGGCGCCGCTGTTCGGATTGGCTGCGGACGCGAAGCCGTTCGTCGTCGGCAGCGGCGGCCGCACCAGTCTGGTGCTGCCGCCGCTCAGCGCGCAGGTGTGGTCGGTGCGGCCCGGCAAGGCGGGACCGGTCTCCGGCAAGCGCCCGCTATTGGCACTGGATCCCGCTGCGGACGCCGTCACCGGCAATCTCGCGCTGTCGGGCCAGGCCCGCGGCATGACGTCGGTGCAGGTGGTGATCGACGGCGACATCGATGCGGCGCAGACCGTCCCGGTGGGCCGCGACGGCCGTTGGCGGGCGACCGTGGCGACCGACGCCATGATCGAACCCGGCATCGCCCACCGCGCGGTGGCCTGGGATCCGGCCACGGGCACGGCGACCGCGGCGCATGTCTTCAAGGTCGCCCGCGAATGGACCAAGCTGGTCGCGGTGGACGACCCCGCAGGCGATGACACCGGCCCGTCGGGCCGTTACACCTACCCCGACGATGCCGGCTGGCGCACGCCGCGACCGGGCGACCTGCTGGGCGCCGAAGTCTGGCGCTCCGGCGGCGCGCTGCGGCTCACCCTGAAACTCCGCGATGTGGTCACCGACTGGAACCCGCCCAACGGCTTCGACCACGTCGCCTTCAGCGTGTTCTTCGCCCGCGAGGGCGACGACGCCGGCATTCCCGCGATGCCGCAGCAGAACGCCGACCTGCCTGATGGCCTGCGCTGGCACCTGCGCCTGCGCGCTCACGGCTGGTCGAACGCGCTGTTCTCCGCGACAGGCGCCTCGGCGACCGCAGACGGCACTGTCGTCAGCGCGGCGCCGCGGATCGACGTCGACCATGAGGCCGATACGGTGACCTTCACCGTGCCTGCGAATGCGCTGGGCGACCCGCGCCATCCGCCGGCCACACATCTCTATGTGTCCACCTGGGATTACGACGGCGGCTACCGTCCGCTGGCGCCGCAGGCCACCGGTAATACCTTCGGCGGCGGCGGGGCGGGGGAAGCGAAGGTGATGGACGATCTGGTGATCCGCTTGCCGGCACGCTGACAACACCTGCATTCCAGCTCAGCAGACATTGGCGCTGCCGCCCCGCCATGCGCGGCGGCAGCGTCATTGGTGGATTCTGAAATCAATTCTCAAATCTATTCCAACAGATAGGCATAACCGCACAGAAGTCATGCCAAGACGACTTTATTCTTTGACTTTCTATTCTTGAATCTATTCAATCGATCTCATGAACGATACCCGCATCGCTCGAATCGAGGCTTTGCTGAGGTCACAGGGTCTGTGTTCCGCTACGGATCTGGCGCTGTCGCTGGACGTGAGCCAGCCCACGGTGTCGCGCCTGATCGCGTACATGGGGCCAAGAATCCTGCAGATCGGTCGCGCCCGAGCGACGCGTTACGCGCTGACCCGGGACATCGCGCGCGCCGGCAGTCGCTGGCCGCTGTACCGGCTCGACGACAACGGCATCGCCCAACGCATGGGCATCCTCACCGCACTTCACGGCGATCGTTTCCATTTCGAAGCGGAACTGGAGCTGCCCGCATTCCTGCATGGGGAATTCCAGAATGGGCTGTTCCCGGGATTGCCGTGGTTCCTCGATATTCAACGGCCACAGGGCTTCCTGGGCAGGAGTTTGGCGCGACGCATCGCCACGGATATCGATGTTCCCAACGACTTGGCGCGTTGGAAACTGGACGATGTCCTGCTGGCCCTCCTGCGGCATGGCGATGACGAAGCCGGCGACCTTGTGCTCGGCGAGCACTGTCTGCAACTTGCGCAGATGGCCCTTCTTTCGCCGCAAGGCATCATCGCGGCGGATCGTAGGCTGGAACGCTATCCCCAGCTTGCCGAAGACACCTTGCAAGGCGACATCGTCGGTTCCTCAGCGGGCGGCGAACAGCCGAAATTCGCGGTCACCCTGTCCGAGGGAGACACCTATCGCGCGGTCATCGTCAAGTTCAGCGACCGCATCGACACCGCCAGCGGACGCCGCTGGGCGGACCTGCTGCGCGCGGAGGCGGTTGCAGGAAGGATCCTGCAGGCACATGGCATCGCGACGGCGCGATCCACCGCAGCCGAGGCCGGGGACCGTGTTTTCATGGAGTCGACGCGCTTCGACAGGACTGCAGTACTCGGTCGCCGCGGCCTGATCCACCTGGCCGCCATCGATGCTGCGTTCTACGGACATGGAGATCCCCGCTGGCAAACATTCGCGGACGAACTCGAACGCGATGGCTGGATCGATACCGGAGACGCGGATGCATTGCGGATCATCGGCTGGTTCGGAGATCTGATCGCGAACAACGACATGCACTCGGGAAACATCGGCCTGCATCTGTCCGATCAACGTCCGTTCCGCCTGGCGCCCGTCTACGACATGCTGCCGATGCGCTTCAGGCCTTCGGCGAATGGCGAGGTCGTCGCCCGGGAATACGAGGTCCGTCTGCCTTTACCAGAACAACGCAGCGATTGGCGCCGAGCAGCGATCATGGCCTTGGACTTCTGGCAAGCGATCCTCGACGACCCGGATATCTCCGGTGATTTTCAACACATCGCGGAGAAGGCGAAACAGACGCTGGGCAACGCAGCACTCCGGTTTTGAAACCGTAACCCCACCGAAGCCGCGCGCTTGGCCCTCGAACGGAAAGCCGCCGGATTCTGGCTTCAGCCCTTCATCCACAACGCCACGGCCAAGCCCACGAACACCGACATTCCCACCCAATGGTTGTTGAGAAACGCCCGGAAACACCACGCCGGCTCCCGGCACCGCCCGATCGCGAACTGATAGACCACCAGCAACAACGCGACCCCCAGCCCGATCCAGTACGCCAGGCCCAGCCCGACTTCGCGCCCGATCAACACCAGGCCAATGAAGAACAGCGCGTACAGCACCCCCAGCGCGACCAGATCGAGGTCGCCGAACAGGATGGCGGTGGATTTCGAACCCGCGCGCAGGTCGTCCTCGCGGTCGACCATCGCGTACCAGGTGTCGTAGCCGGTGGTCCAGAAAATATTGGCGACGTACAGCACCCAGGCGATCGGCGGCACCTCGCCGCGGATCGCCGCGAACCCCATCGGGATGCCCCATCCGAACGCCAGGCCCAGATAGACCTGCGGCAGATAGGTGTAGCGTTTGAGATAGGGATAGCTGGCGGCCAACGCCACGCCGACGACGCTCATCAGGATCGTGAGCCGGTTCATCGTCAGCACCAGCGCGAACGCGACCAGCATCAGCACCGCGAACACCGCCAGCGCCTCGCGCCCGCGCACCGCGCCGGTCGCCAAGGGCCGGCCCCTGGTGCGCTCCACCAGCGGGTCCAGCCAGCGGTCCGCGTAGTCGTTGATCACGCAGCCGGCCGAACGGGTGAGCCACACGCCCAGCGAGAACACCACCAGCGTCCACCACGGCGGCACGCCGTCCGCAGCCAGCCACAGCCCCCACCACGTCGGCCACAACAGCAGCAGCCAACCGATAGGACGGTCGCCGCGCACCAGCGCCCAGTACTGGCCGAAGCGTTCGCGCCACGCGGAAATTCCGGTGGAATGGATCGGGTGTTCGCTCATCGTTCTGGGGTCGCTGCTCGGAAAGCTCGCGCCATCCGCTCGAATCGGGGACAATAGGCATCACGCGCCTGTAGCTCAGCCGGATAGAGTAGCGGCTTCCGAAGCCGTTGGTCGGGGGTTCGAATCCCTCCAGGCGCGCCACATAGTACACCCGGGGCATCCCGAACCGTCCCGGATGCAACAGAAAGCCCGCACAACGCGGGCTTTTTTGTCCCTGGTGATCCCGGGGGGTGCCCTTGCATCCCCGCCAAAAGCGAGTAAGCCTGTGAGTACAGGCACCCCATCCTGCGGGCCGTACTCACTACCGGCGTACTCACATGCTGACCGATACCAAGTTGCGCACGTTGAAGGCGAAAGCGAAGCTCTACCGCGTCGCCGATACCAACGGCCTGTGCATCGAAGTGCGTACCAACGGCGCGCGCATCTGGCGTTATCGCTACCGCTACGCGGGCAAGGCCAGCATGGTCGGCTTGGGCGAATACCCGGCCGTGTCCCTCGCCGAAGCGCGCGCCGAGCGCGACCGGCTGCGCGTGCTGGTGAAGGGTGGGGGCAACCCGGCGCACGTCGCCCGGGTCGAGCGTGCGGCCAAGCTGGAGCATGCCGAGACCACCTTCGCCGCAGTCGCCACTGAGTTACTGGCGAAACGAGCGAAGGAAGGATTGAGCCCCGGCACGCTGGTCCGCGAGCGCCGATTGATCGAAAAGGACTTGGCGCGCATCGGCGGTCTGCCGGTGGCCGACGTGACCGCGCCGGCCCTGCTGGCCGCACTGCGCAAGATCGAACAGCGGGGCGTGATCGAGACCGCACACCGCGCCCGCGGGCTCGCCGGGCAGGTGTTCCGCTACGCCATCGCCACCGGGCGGGCGCAGGGCAACCCCGCGGCCGACTTGGCCGGCGCACTCGAATCACCGCGCGTGCGGCACTTCGCGAGCGTGACGGAGCCCGAGCGTGTCGGCGAGCTGCTGCGCACGATCCGCAGCTACACCGGCTCGCCCGTGACCGTGGCCGCGCTCAATCTGGCGCCGCTGGTGTTCGTGCGCCCCGGCGAGCTGCGCGCGGCCCGCTGGGCGGATATCGATCTGGACGCCGCCGAATGGCGCTACATCGCCACCAAAACCGATACCCCGCACATTGTCCCGCTGTCCTCGCAGGCGGTGGCGATCCTGCGCGAGTTGCACCCGTTGACCGGCCGCGGGGAGTTCGTGTTTCGCGGGGTGCGCAGCGCGCGCCGGCCGATGAGCGAAAACACGATCAATGCCGCGCTTCGATACATGGGAATCGATAGCGACACCATGACCGGCCACGGCTTCCGCGCGATGGCGCGGACCATTCTCGATGAAGTCCTGCACTACCGGCCCGACTACATCGAACACCAGCTGGCGCACGCCGTGCGCGATCCCAACGGCCGCGCCTACAACCGCACGGCCCATCTGCCCGAGCGTCGCAAGATGATGCAGGGATGGGCGGACTACTTGGACCAACTCCGCGAAGGCGGCAACGTCGTGCCCCTGCGCAAAGCATCCGGCGAAAGCCGGTAACAAGCGGTCGGCCGGGGTGCGTGAACACCCCGGCCGGCCTAACCACCACCGTTCCGGAGAACGATCATGGCTCACAGCAGATTATCAGACGCCCGCCCGACCACCGTAGACACCGGGTTTCGGGAGATTCCCGCCGAAGGCATGCGCCTATTGGCTGTGTCCGCAGGCTTAGACAGCCGGACTGCGACACGGGAGGCAAGCGACCTAGAGGACGCCGTGCGCCGCGTGCTGGCCGGATCGATCGAAGCCGGGACAGACGGCAGCACGGCCTATCTGTGCGAGTTCGCGCTAGAGACCGCCAAGGCGTTACGGGAAGCGGCGGGCTGCGACGACTGACGCGGGAAGGCTCACGTCATCCCGCAACGGCTTGCTACGCTCGCGCTGCGCGTAGCCCAATTGAGGCGAACGCCGGACATGCTGCCGGCGTCGACGCGACGACTAGAGCGAGGGGAACGCGCCAGCCATGAAAGACAAGAAGCCACAGAGTCCGTTTGTTGGGAAGTTCATTGCTTTCTGTGACAAAGAAGCTGAGCGCATCACGCAAGAGTTGATAGCCGATCTTGAGAACGGAGAATCTCGGCAGAATTTGAAATTTTCGGACGGCGACGCTCGCTTTATGGCAGCGGCTCTTTCGGACGAACTGGCGCATTTCTTCTGGCACGCAGTCAAGGCGCATACGGACGACCCGGATGGCTTGAAGCGGTTCAACCGCATTTCATCGGTCATCGCCGCCAGAAAGAGCGCCGCCAAGCGATTCACGGGCTCGACGAAGCAACGCTTCATTGAGTACGCCTTAGAACAGAACCGGCGCAATCCGGCACTGTCGAAAGGCGCGGTCGCTGAAATGTTCGCGAGAGACAACCCCGGCGCGTCCGTCACCACCTTGCGCCGATACTTGGCCGCCATTCCCATCGGAGGGGATGACTGAGCAGCTCAATCCATGACTATGCAGCTCCGTCGCAATACCCGCGCCGATGCGGGAACGGCACGCTGTCCAGCCATAGCCCGGACGGTTTCCGGGCATCGCAGGCAGCGCCCTAATGTCCCACACGTCCATGCTTCCCGATTCCGGGTTGACGCTCGAACGGCTCCCCCAAGTCAAAGCCCGCACGGGGCTTTCCCGGTCTGAGATTTACCGCAAAGTTGCACTAGGCGACTTCCCCAGCCCGATCAAGCTGGGCGAGCGCGCCAGCGCGTGGCCGGAACATGAGGTCACGGCTTGGATCGCGTCACGCATCGCCGCACGCGATGCAAGGACCGGCCGTTAACCGGGGGCGCGGCAGACCATGCAGCCCCCCGCTAGAAGCGCACCAATCGACGCACACGGCGCGCGCGCGTCATCGCGCGGCAACTGGCGGGGCTGCCCCGCATGAAGCCCCGCAGCCGGTTAAAGCACAAGGGGCGGAGGGAGTCGGGAACGTTCACGGCGATCCCGCACAACGTTCAAGACTCCGCCAACTGGCGGCAGGCCAGCGGGACAGCCATCAAGCTGCTGTGCGACATCGCCCGGCAGTACAACGGCCGGAACAATGGCGACCTTTGCGCCTCAATGTCGGTCCTGAAGCCCAAGGGTTGGACATCCCCGGAAACGGTCACGCATGCGGCGCGGGAACTGCGCCACTACGGATTCATTACCTTGACCCGACAAGGCGGCCTCTACCTTGGCGCGAGCCTCTATGCGTTGACCTGGCATCCCATCCACGAATGCGGCGGGAAGCTCGATTGTGCGGCGACCGCTGTCGCATCCGGCGATTGGAAACACCCCAAACCGCCATTCATCCGGCCCGCGAAAAATCGCAAGCCCTATACGCCATCCGTAGCAGACCAGTACGCCAACCGTATCGACAGCCCGGAAAAGACACCATGACCGCTACGCCATCCGTATCGAAAATGACGGTTTTCGGCCGTCGCCTCGCTACGCCATCCGTACACCTTTATAAATTCTTACCAAGCGGCAGCGTGTTTGTGCCCGTCTCTGACTGTCACTGCTTTTGCGTGCCGACTCACTGCGCACTGTTTTCTGACGTGGAAAAGCAAAGCCACCACGGCAAGGCGGCAGGATGACTGACGACTATCTGTCCAAGGACCGGGAACACATCGCCGGACGGCAACGGCAGCGACGCGCACGCATGGCACGAATCGACTACTACCCCAGCCCGGACGCCTTGGCCTTGATCGATAGCCGGCGCACGCGCTACGGCCCGACCCACAACTACAGCGGCATCATCGATACGATCATTGCCGAATGGGCAGTATTGGCGGGTCTAAGAGCCTGTTCAAAATCTCCGCCGAAGAGGCGATCATTGACGGATGAGAAAGAAGACTTATCCCAGCGACGTGACTCGCGAGCAATTTGAACGAATCCGCCCCTTGCTTGAAGGAGCGCGCAAGCAAACGCGCCCTCGGCA
>JANLVT010000083.1:0-10585 GCA_031364125.1 Lysobacterales bacterium
GGCCGAGCGACTCGGCCAACAGGATTGCCTGAGCTTTGAAATCGTCTGTGTAGCGACGACGGGTAATGCCTTGCATAAGAACCTCCAGGGTGCGATGAAAGTATCGCTTCCTGGCGTCCGGTTTGAGGGGGCAGGTTCAACATTCCCCGTGGTCGAGGGATACACCGACCCGGGCATCACACGTCTGGTCGTGGATTGGGCGAAGGTGCCGACCCTGGTGCTCGACCCCATGGAGGTTCCCGACCTGACCCTGATGAAAGGACTGACAACCGTTGATGGTGCCCTGGCGGCCTACGGCCCAGGTGAGTCGGCCGTCGTCACACTCGACCAATGGCGTAGTCGAATTCGGCTTCAGCAAGTGGCATTCACGTTGGCCAAGGTTGTCGCTCAGCAATGGCAGCAGGAACAAGGCGATACCATCCCAACTCACCGCCTTTTTCCGCAACTACTGAGCTATGCCCAACAATTCCTGACGACCAAGGTGGAGCGTCGGGGAAACAGCCTTCCGCAGGACGTAGCTCTCAACCCCTACTTCCTACGGGCCGTGGGAATCCTCTACGACGCACTCCAATCGGTCGATGAGAGCGGCCGCACCAAGGAGCGGCCCGTCATAGCCCCCGGGCCTGCTGGTGAGCGCACAACGCGATTCGTGGAGTTCTACACTGGGCGGCAGCCATGGCCAGCCAGCAAGTGTCATCTGAATGCCATCGTCGCCGATACGAAGACGTGGGAGCAGGCAGCAGCTACTGCTTTGGACGCAGCTCCGGAAGTCCGACGTTGGGTCAAGAACGACCATCTCGGCTTCGTCATTCCATACCGAAAGGATGGAGTGCGGCGTCGCTACCTGCCTGACTTCATCGTAGAGTTGACCACTGGGGAGCAGCTCATCATCGAAATCAAAGGCGAGCTTGGCGATGCTGAAATCAAGGCCGCCGCCGCGGAGCGTTGGTGCAACGCTGTGAACAACGACGGACGGTTCGGCCGTTGGTCTTACCATCTTGTCCGCCAGCCACCGGACCTACTGAAGACTATCCACTCGCTGACGCAGCAACGGAAGGTTGGATAAGCCAGCGTTCTTCAGTGGGCGCGGACGGGCTATGAAGACATTCCGGGTATTGCGCTTCCGCTGTGTGCAGAGCTACATCCGGTGTCAGGGCATATACGATGAGATTGAATGTGCCGGCACCGCCGCCGGGGCGTACCACCCGCCCGCTGGAGATCCCATGATCCGCAGATCACTCATATTGGCCTCTGTTTCATCCGGTGCGCTGGCCCAGCCGTCGGTGGCCGGCTTATAGCCGCTGTCCGACACCACCGGGAAGCAGGTGGCGCAGGTCGCGGCGGCGACCAAGCGCTATCGCGATGCGTCGTGGCTGCAGAAGGAAGGCTGGAAGCGGTTCGGAGGCGACGAGCGTCTGATGGGCGAGCACTGGTACCGGCCAACGGGTCCGGATTACGTGTCGGGCCAGCCCATCGATTTCGCGCGGCCTTCGAACCTGATGTACACCGATATCGCCGGCAAGAAGGTGCTGGTGGGCGTGGCGTTCCATGCCCACTCCGGACGGCGTTTTCGCGGACTACAACCGCGTGCTGCCGTATCTGAAACTCGGACTTCCCGCCGCGTTCGCGGACGGCGCGGGCGAGGCCGCCGCGCGCGGGCTTCATCTCGCGACCGCGAACGGCTGCGCCGACACGCTGGACGGCGCGCTGTGGACAACGGTGGCCATGCGCGCGCGCTGCGCGAGGCCTGCGGGGATGCGGCGATGCGGCGAAGGCGGTCAGGGCCGGGCTCGGCTCGCGCTACGCCGCGCGCATCAACGCACTCACCGCGCAGCAGTGGGCGCAATGGCAAACCGCATGGCATCGGCAGCTCACGCCGGAGCAGCGTGCGTGCGTCGCGGCCATGACCGACCACGGCGGGCATGAGGGCCACGGCGGCGAACATGAGGCCGCAGCCGGATTCGGGGCATCGGCATCATTGACCATGCACGACTAGCAAAGTGGATCAACGGAACCCCGGCCGATGCAGCCCGGATGCTGGCGACGCTGGAAACTCCAACGCTCGCGCACTATCCGGCATCGCCCCGGGGTCAACAGCGCGCAGTGAGGGCGCGGACCTGATTGAACCCGCCGCATAGCGTGGCGTTTCCATTCAAGCGTGCATCGTCCGGGGCATGGCCGGGAGTGCGTCAGAAAGTGAGTAAGATTGTGAGTAATCTCGCCGACGACATGAAAAATAATCAATATAAATCAGTTACATAGATCGCCTATTCGATTGCTTCACGGCCTCGGCGATTCGTTGTCGCCAGCCGCGGCGCGCATGCGCGTGTTCCGACCCAAAGTGGGGCAGGTTCATTTGCTATCCCATCGCGGATGTCCCTGCTCAACCAGCAGCGCTGAAAGACAGGCCTTCGTCTCACACATGTAGGATCCGAAAATATGAACCTGACCCGAATGGCACTTACTTAAGCGCTTTCTGCCGAATTTTTCGATTATTGCAAAAGTTCCAACCCAGTGATTTCAGATGCTTACGGCCAGCAAAGAGGCTGGATCTCCGTCTTTTCTGGCGTGGCGAGGCTTAAGTAAGTGCCATTCGAACCTGACCCCTTTTTCCAAAGCAGGCGATGACAGGTGTCAGACGCGAGTTGCGCACGCTCGTGCTCGATGGCAGCGCGCAGGCGTTTTTTTGGCAGGCTGCATCAGGGCTGATCCTGCAGTGCACTCAATGGCTTAGACACCTGCAGAGTACCCGCTGACGGGCTCTCAGCCCACCTTCTCAAGTCATTGATCGCGCGGCGATTCTGGGCTTAAGAAAGTGCCATTGCTCTCTGACCCGTGTTTTCCAGATCAAGTGCGTCGGACTAGCCGCCTTCCTGATTGACGACCTTTGGAGAGAGCAACTGATTCAACGCGTCCAGGTCTTGTCCTGACATGGTGTGGAGCAAGTCCTTGATTTTCTGTCTGTCGCTGGCGGTGGATTGAACGTCCATGTCGTAGACGCTGTCAAGAAAATTCATATTGAAATCGATGTGGGTCACGGAAGACTTGCCGACAGACGCTGTCCACGAGGACTGATCAATGTGCAGGAAATAAAGCCTGACCTTTGGAATTTTGACGTCTATGCCCTGAACCGAATCGAAGTAGTACAGGAAGATCATGTGATCAAGTGTCGAGCTTTGATCTGACCAACTCATTTTGAGACCGTCGAGCGTCTGGGTGACGGACGTCAGCACCCCATCCAGTTCACGGAGCGTTGCTTTCGGAAAGTTGAAGCCATCGAACAGGGTCGTGAGAAAGCCCAAATGCAGGTCAGCTGAAGTTGTGCTTTGCTTGAAAGATCGCGCTGCGCTGGTGTTCAGTGAAAGGTATCCGCCGAGTGCGCTCGTCAAGACAAAATTCTTCGCATTCGCGGCTGACTGCACAAAAAGAGCAGCGCCAGAGGGCGTCGTGATGTCAGGCGGGGCTTTTTGGTAAACCGTCTGGTACAGGCGCCTCATTGAGGCTACCGAGATGAAGGAGGTCAACATCATGACGTCTTCCAACTGCTGCGTTTGATCCTCACTCAACGTTGGCTTGCCATCGGTCGTTGGAATAACAGCAACCGCTGTAGACGATGGGGCCTTGCTGTCGCTGTGCAACATATCGAACAAGGTGGCCGGTGGCGGATCGGCTGCGTCTGCTGTCGCCATTAGCGTACTGTCAACTCGCTGGCCAGACGCTTTTGAAGACATTGCAAGCAGTTCGCTTTGCAAAGTGAAGGCTGGTATGTGTTGTGTATTTGTCATTGGAAGCTCTCTGGTTAAATTCGAAAGTAAAGAGGCTCATCGCGGAATCGGGTGGGTCTTCAGTCATCGTCCGCGATCAGATTTTTAATAAAAACAGGCAATTAGCCAGCCGGTACGACACGATCCACGCTGTTCTGGCTTTCGGGGATGGTGTCGCGCATGAAAACTGGCCGAAGCTTGCGACAGCTTTTCAGCTTCCCCGGCTTCGTCGCGGATGCGGCGCTCAAGGGCGCGTTTGGCGATCCAAAGACCCGGGTCGGAAAAACACTGATCAAGGCAGTAAGGTGCATACGCCGCTGCACGGCAAAAAAAGAAACAGGGACACCCACTGTTCCGCGAATAGCTGAGTGTTCTGGGAAGTGGGTGTCTCTTTACTTGTACCTCTGGACTCTACTCGGCCCGGTTTACAACTGATTGATAGCTGTTTGAACCTACCGAGAATTGACCCTGACCCGCCCAATTCTCGTCAAGGCTGAAACTGGCCGAGAATGGGGCAAGATAGGTGCCGATCGCCGGAGGGGCCAAGGTTACGGCTGCTTCACCGTTGACGGCGCCGACTCTGACGATATGCCCAAAGCCAGTGCTATGCATCGCTCCTGAAACCTTGGCGGTGAAAGTTGGCGCAGACTGTGTCCCTTCTAGGATTGTGCCTTGCGCCTGACCGTGCAGAACGCCGGTGGCCGCGTCGACAGTCAGCGCCAGCGTCATTGAGCCAGCGCCGACGACGCCCAGCGGAGGAGTGAATTTCAGTTTCAGCAGATAAAGACCTAATTCAGACATTGTGATTTCTCCTGTTAGTAAAGCACCATCAGTGAAGCCCCTGATGTGGGTTTATTCGTTGCCATCGTCAGCTTATGGCATTGTCTGGCGGGTTGCCGAACTTCGTTTGATAAAGTTTTACGGGACTTTGAATTGCGCGTTGCTGGCTTACGGCACTATTGACCAGGGCTTGGGGAAAAGCATTGCTCCAAACGCAATAGCGCGCGCGGAAATCAGAAAACTCAGCGCAATGGCTATGCGTGAAGTAGAGACCTTGCTTGTTCTTATGGGAAGTGCTGATTCGTAAACGCTAATGGCTCTTGAATGAATATTTTTTGCGATGCCTATCTGTGTGATCCATTCATCGTGTCTCCCGTATCCGGTCGGCGCTTCAGAATTTTTCACTACTCATCAGCGACTTAAGTATCTGCGGCAGTAATCTCACTCACGGACTCTTCCTGGGTCGCCTCCAGTGTCACTTCAGTGCCCTGCGAAGACGCCGAGGCAGCACCTCAACAAGCAGTACCCGCATCGCCTTCAAATGAATACGACGCGCGAGTTCGCGCGCGATGCGAAAGCGCACTGGGCGTCAGAGTTCGCTGCGTTTGATGGTGAGCAGCAGAAGACCAGGACACCCGATTCCTCGGAATTTCCCGGCACACGAGTGGGCAATTTCCTTACATCATGGGGCTCATCGCGAAATTGGAAAGACTGGGACACCCACAATCTGAAACGCTGAAATGCCCGAGCCGATTCGTATTCCCGAATCGCTTCAATCTTCGAAGTAAAAAGTCGTACCGAAATTGCATCGCCCACAATAGATCCTCCCCTGAAGGTGCGACAACTTCTCGGGGGAAGCTCTCAATTGTTGTTTGCGCACCACTCCAATGAATCACGGCTTACGTCTTCTATTGGATTGCTTCAAGGCGCACACGCCGATGTACCCAGCGCGCTTGCGGCCGCGGATATCCAGATCGCCAACCCCCACCATGCAAAATACCCTCGTCCCGTATGGAGCGCAGAATCGCGTACCATGTCACATAATTTCTAGCCGGCCATCACGAGTTTCTGCTGGGCGGCGCCCGAAATTCGACATGGGAGAGGCTAGACGATGCAGCCCAGATCGTGGAAGAACGTGCGGATATGGGCGGGAGTGGGCGCTGTTGCAGCGTTGTTGCTGGCGTTGCCGGCAGCGGCGCAGAACCTGATCTCCAATCCCGGGTTCGAGAACAATCCGCCGCCTGCTTTCGGCAACAACATCGGCTACGGGATCGCGCCCTGGATATTGGGTTCGGGCCAGACCTCCAATGTGGTGAAGGTCGATGGGGGCGTGAATTTCAACTATGGCAACGGCGGTCCTGCCCTGGATCCCAATCCGGCCAGCGGTACGGGCGTGCAGCAGCACTATCTGGACATCGCGTCCGGCGCCAACGCCTTCTACCAGTCCTTCGTCGTGCCGATCTGCGGCGGCAGTGCGGGTCAGGTGCGCACGGCAACCTTCTCCGGCTGGTTCTCGACACGCGACAACCTCGCCGGTAACGGCAGCATCGCCATTCGCCAAGGGGCCGGCCTGACCGGCACGATCCTGGCCAGCGCCAGTGCGACCATGCCGGCGCCCACGCCGCCGTCGACGTCGGGCAACGCACCGTGGGTGTTCGTCTCCGGCACCGTCAACGTGACCGCAGGCAGCACCATCTCTTACGTGGTGAACCTCGACAACAATGCGAATTTCGACGAGGCGTTCCTGAGTTTCAACAGCGTCACGTGCGTGACGTCGCAGCTCACCTTGCAGAAGTCCTGGTCGGGTGCGGCCCTCAACGATACCGCCACCGTCAGCCTGAGCCGGGCCGGCACGGTGATCGATTCGCTGGTATCCACAGCCAATACCGCGACGGAAGTGGATAGCGACGTCACGCCGGTGACGGTGTTCCAAGGCGAGACCCTGACGCTGGCGGAAGTGCTGGGCGGCGGCAACGCCGGCGTTTATACCGCCACGTTGAGCTGTACCGGCCCCGCCACATTGAGCGGCAGCACGCTGACCGTCGGCAATACCGGCGCGGCGATCGCGTGCCGCTACACCAATGCGCGCCCGTCGTCGGACGTGAGCGTCACCAAGACGAATACGCCCGGCGTGAACGGCAACGTCGATCAGGCGGCCGATACGGTCGTGCAAGGCAGTACCGTCAACTACGCCCTCGTGGTCAGCAACGCCGGCCCGAATGCCGCCAACGGCACGGTGCTGCGCGACCCGGCGCCGACGAACCTCAGCTGCACGGCGGTGACCTGCGGCAGCGCGACCGGCGGCGCCGTCTGCCCGGCGGTGAGCATCGCCGCACTGCAGTCCGCGGGCGGCGTGGTGATCGCCACGCTTCCGGTGACTGGATCATTGACCTTCAACGTGACCTGCACGGTGCTGTGAGCAGGCGGTAATCCGCGGCGGATCGATCGACGCCGGGTGTGTCCAGGTGCGGTGCGCTTATCGCATCGCGCTGGGTTCGGAGAACGTCAGCGGCTCGGCGCCGTTTTCGGCCACGATCCGTTCGATCCGCGCAGTGTCTTCCGGATCGTCGTCGTCGACATCCACCACCACCAGGATTTTGCCGTCGGCGATTTCCTGTTCGTAGCGCCGGCGGATCGGATCGGGTACCGCGGATCCCGCGAGCGCTGCGGCCCAGCCGCCGGTCGCCGCGCCGATCAGGGTGAGCGCCGCGACGCCGGCGACGGTGATGCCGATGGCCGGTACCGCGACGCCGATCAGGCCCGCCAACAGGCCTGCGCTGCCGCCGCCGACCGTGCCGCGCAGCGCTGCCGGGATGAAGTCGGTGCTGGCGTTGCGGTAATCGTCGGGAATCCGCTCCATCTCGATATCGGCGCGCGCGACGATGGAAATATCTTCTTCCGGCATGCCCGAGGTGTGCAGGGAAGCAACGGCCGTGCGCGCGGACGCGAGGTCGCGCATCAGGAAGACGTGTCTGGTTTTCATCGGATTCTCCTTCGATGAAGCAAGCGGGAAAGGGAGCCCGCGGGATGTCGCGATCGTCGCTGGGCAGCCGGCATTCGTCGCGCCTTGCTGGTCGCGGAACGTCGAGCTTCTGGCGACGGACCGTTCGCGACCGACTATGTCCATCGCCGGCTGAATCGCGGAACAGCCGACCGATCGCGCATGACGATCGAGGTTTTGACGTGCATCCCGGCATCATCGCCATGCAGGGTGCACGACAACGCGCATTCGCGCCATGCAAAAGAAAGGCCCCGCGATGCGGGGCCTTGGCGATTGCGCGGGAAGTGCGCGCGGGAAGAGGGGCGAATTAAAGCGGTTTGGGGGTGAGCTTCAGCAGCCGTGCGCCCGCGCCGTCTTCCAGCACCCAGATCGCGCCGTCCGGACCCTGTTCCACTTCGCGGATGCGTTTGCCCATCGCGTAGCGTTCGGCTTCCCGTGCGGTGGTGCCGTTGAACTCGACCCGCACCAGCGCCTGCGAGGCCAGGCCGCCGATCAGCCCGCTGCCGCGGAAGTACGGGAACAGGTCGCCGGAATAGATGATGAAACCCGATGGGGCGATGGTCGGGTTCCACCAGGCTTCGGGCGCGTTGTAGCCGTCGCCGGGAGCGTGGTCGGGAATGTTGCTGCCATCGTAGTTGTTGCCGTTGGAGACAAGCGGCCAGCCGTAGTTGCTGCCGCGTTCGATCAGATTCAATTCGTCGCCGTTGGCAGGGCCCATCTCATGGGTCCAGAGTTTGCCGGCGCCGTCGAATGCAATGCCGAGCAAGTTGCGATGACCCAGCGACCAGACTTCCTTGGCGACGCCGGCCTGGTTCGCGAACGGATTGTCGGCGGGCAGGCTGCCGTCGTCGTTGAGACGGATGAGCTTGCCGAGATTCTTGGTCATGTCCTGCGCGGGCGTGGCCTGCTGGCGATCGCCGGAGGTGATCCACAGCTTGCCGTCGGCGCCGAAGGCGATGCGATGGCTGTAGTGGCCATCGCCGCCGACTTTGGGCGACTGCCGCCAGACGATCTGCGACGTACCCAGGCTGCCGCTGCCGTTGGCGTCCAGCGTGAGCGGCGCGCGCGCGACCACCGCGCCGCGGGTGCCGCTGGTGCCGGCCTCGGCGTAGCTGTAATAGACGTAGCGGTTGCTGGCGTACTGCGGATGCAGCACGACATCGCCCAGGCCGCCCTGGCCGCCATAGGCCACGGCCGGCAGGCCGGTAACGGTGCCGATGGTCTTGGTGACCGTATTGAACAGCCGCAGCTGCCCGGATTTTTCGGTAACCAGCAGGCGGCCGTCGGGCAGGAAGGTCATCGCCCAGGGTTCGTTGAAGGTGCCGAACGAGGTGCTGTTGAACGGCGGATTGGGCAACTGCGTGGGGCGATTCGGCCCGCCGGTGATCCTGGGCTTCTCGGCGGCTTCGGCCGCGGGCGCGGTGGGCTTGGCCGGGCGGGCGGGACGCTCGCGGCGCAGTGCGGCGGCTTCGCGATCGGCCTTGGTGGTTTCGAGACGGGCGCCATCGCTGCCGATGGTGCCGGTGCAGGACGTCAGCAGCAGGCTGACGGTGAACACGAGGGAGTTGGACTGGGGCATGGGGGAGTGCCTCGACGTCGGAAGTGGGTGGGATCTTGTAGCGGACTGCGCATCCGGCTGCCGTGACCGGGTTAACGGGCTGGCGATGGCGTCGCTTGAAAGGCCGTCTGCGGCGCGATCATCTTGCGCTGGATGGGCTGCGTCTGCCTGAACATGCTGGACGCCGGGCAGCGCGCATGACTTCCGGCGGGTTGAAGCCGGGTGCTCCGGCCCACATTGCAATTCTTCCTTTCACCTTTTTCCGGAGTACTGCGCATGAAGATCCAAGGCTTTCTCGACCAGTTGCTGAAAACCGCGCAGCAGAGCGCCGGCGGGCTGGGCAACGCCGCGGGCGTGAAGAGCGGCGCGGATTTCGGCAAGGGCGCACTGGCCGGCGGCGCGCTGGGCATGCTGCTGGGCAACCGCAAGGCGCGGAAGATGGGCGGGAAGGTCGCGGTCTACGGCGGACTCGCCGCCGTCGGCGTGCTGGCTTACAAAGCCTACGGCGACTGGAAGAAAGAGCAGGGCGGCGCCGGTGCGGCCGTCGAACCGCGCACCGTGGACATGCTGCCGGCACCGGAGGCCGAATCGCACAGTCAGGCCATCCTCAAGGCGCTGATCGCCGCGGCCAAGGCTGACGGCCACGTCGACGAGCGCGAGCGCGCGGTGATCGAGGGCGAATTCAGCCGGATCGATGCCGCGCCCGAAGTCCGCCAGTGGCTGCAGGCCGAACTGGAGAAGCCGCTGGACCCTGCCGAAGTGGCGCGCGCCGCGACCACCCCGGAAATGGCGTCGGAGATGTACCTCGCCAGCCTGCTCGCCGCGGACGAACAGAACTTCATGGAGCGCGCGTATCTGGACGAACTGGCGCGTCAGCTCAAGCTCGACGACAGCCTGAAGGCGCGGCTGGAGCAGCAGGTGAAGGAGGCGGGCGATCCCGTCTGAAAGCTGCCGCCGTCATGATCGCGAAAGCCGAAGCGTCCGCTTCGGCTTTTTTTCGCGGCAGCGGACGGGCGCCGAAGGCAGCGGTTCCTTGGAGGGTGTTTACAAAATTAGCTTGTCAATCGCCGAAGCAGCATTCTGGCTTCGGTTAACCATACCCAAGCTTCCGAGACTGCGGACAATCGGTCGTGATGCATGATCAACCTGCGCGCACGCTCGTTCCAGGCGTGTGTGCGCTCGACCACCCAGCGTCTGGCTAAAACGATGAACCCGTTGTATCGGCCGCGACTGCGAACAGGTCCGGCTGCTCGGGGCGCACCCAGCGGCCCACGTTCTTGTTGCACGGATGCCGCACCACCTGCACGCGGATGTCATGACACTGCGACAGCGTCTGCGCGCATTGGCCTGCGTAACCGCTGTCGGCGAAGATCGTCTCGATGCCTGGGTATTTCGATATCGCTGCGGCGACCACCGGGTGAGCGTCATCCCGATCTTGCACACTGGCGGCCGTCACGCTCACCGCCCACAGCAGGCCCAGCG
>JANLVT010000032.1:0-71331 GCA_031364125.1 Lysobacterales bacterium
GTGGCCTGTTAACGCAGCCATGGATGGCTGCGCCGGCGAAACAAGCGCGTAAGCGATTGATTCGCCGTGAGCACGTCCGGACATGTGCCGGACGTGCGAACTGAAATACCTCCTGGACGGAGGTATTTCAGCAACCTGTTAGGAGCCGACCCCTCGGCGTCCGGCGCTTTCGCGAACGCTGTTATTTCGACATCATTGCCGCATCGACACCAAGGGCCTGCACACATGAGCATGAATATGTTTTTCCAGGCGTTCGCGCCCAAGGATCTCGAAGCGATGCGCGAGGATCACGACCTGATCGACGCCTGGGTCGAGAGCGAAAAGCGCTGCACGGCATCGGTCGACGTGGAGACCGCCTGGGATGTGCTGCGGCATATCCTCGACGAAACCGGTTTCCGCAGCGACGGCGTGGCCGACGGCGTGCTGAGCAACGGCTGCGATTTCGTTTCGCCCGAACTGGTGAAGGAACAGGCGAAGGAACTGTCCGTCTGGAGCCGTGCGCGCGTGCGCGAAGCCCTGCGCGCGATCGACGAGGACGCCGGGCTCTACCACCAGGCGGTGTATCAGCATGAGGAAGGCGATCTGATCGACCAGTACGACGTGCTGTCCGCGTTTTTCCAGGAAGCGGCCGAACGCGGCGACGGCGCGCTGTTCTACGGCGCCTAGCGCCGCGCGCCGCGGCCAGGCGCCGGCGGCGTCATCGAATAAACGATATGCCAGCGATCGGAAACACAGCGGACGCGCGCTATTTGCGGCCCCAAGTTCGACGCGGCAGCTTGGCCGGGCGACGCTGCCGCTCACGCTGAAGGAATTCCTGCACGGGCTACGGAACGGCTCGACCAAAGGTTAGAACCACATCGCCCGGCAACCCCGGGCGATGTGCGTTGAGGCCGGCGGTCGCCGATCCGCCGGGGCTGTATGCCCGCAGGCACCGGCCCAGGCACGCGGACCGGCCTGCATTTCCGCAACAGACTCGAATCCGGGACGCCACAGCCTTTATACTGCGCGGATTGTGCGGCCGCAGCCCGGCCGCCCCGCCAATCATGTCGTTTTTCCCGGGTGAGTCGTGCGCAATTACGATCTGGACTTTCTGAAGCATTTTTCGATGGTGATCGCCTTCCTCATGGCGGTGACACTGGGCCTGATCCTGTTCTCGGTCTATCTCCATGGCTCGTTGCCGCAAGAGGTGAGCCCGATCGAAGCGAAACGCACCGAGAACCGGATCGCGCCTGCGGGCGCGGTGTTCGCGGGCGCCAGCGGCGAAGCCGCCAAGGCCGCCGCGGATGCTGCCGCCAAAGCCGCTGCGGCCTCGCAGGTCGCCTATGGCGGCACCCTGGACGGCGCGGTGATCTACGACAACCTCTGCGCGGCCTGCCACAAGGCTGGCGTCGGCGGCGCGCCGATGCTCACCGCCGCGGGTCTGGGCGCGCGCGCCGGCATCGGCAAGGAGACGCTGCACAAACACGCGATCGAAGGCTACACCGGCAGTGCCGGGGTAATGCCGGCCAAGGGCGGCAATCCAGCCCTGACCGACGATCAGGTCAAGGCCGCCGTCGACTGGATGCTGGACCAGGTCTGAGCCCGGCGTACGCGTCTCTGGTCCGCATCAGTGATGCCGCTTCCGCAACGCCGCCTCCGGGCGGCGTTGTCCGTTCCGCCTCCCGCTCCCAGACCGGAGATCGATCTTTTGGACATCCGCCGCATGCGCCATCCGTACCTGTCCGCGCTGTCGTTGCTTTGCTTCGGCGGCGGTCTGTTCGCGACCGTCGCATCGGCGCAGGACACGCCGATCGCTATCGGCCAAGTGCAGGGCACGGGCGAGCGCAGTCCGCTGGCGGGTCGGGAGGTCGTGGTCGAGGGTGTGGTCACGGCCGCTTTCGGCAATGGCCTGGGCGGCTGGTTCCTGCAGGATGCCGGCGACGGCGATGCGGCGACCTCCGATGCGCTGTTCGTGGTCGCCGGGGACACACCGACGGCCGGCCAGCGCGTGCGGGTCCACGGCACGGTGGTCGAACTCAATGCCGGCAACGGCACCCGCACCGGCCTGCGGCCGACGACTGTGACGCCGCTCGGCAAGGGCAAGGTCCGCAGCGTCCCCATCGCGATACCGCCCGCCGACTGGGAGCGCTACGAGAACACGCGCGTGCGGATCACCGCGCCGCTGACCGTGGCCGGCACGCATCGCGGCGAGAAATACGGCGAACTGCTGGTCAACTTCGGCGAACGACTGCGCACGCCGTCCGACGCCGTGGCGCCCGGCGATGCCGCGAGCGCGCTGGCGGCCGACAATGCGCGGCGCATGCTGCGCCTGGACGACGGCAGCGACGCGGAGCAGCCTGCGTCGGTCTGGTATCTCGCCAAAACCGGTCTTCCGCGTACCGGCACCCGTCTATCCAGGGTCGAAGGCGTGGTCGACCAGCGCGGCGGCGGCTACCGGCTGCAGCTCACCGCGAAGCCCGCGTTCAAGCGCATGACACCGCCGCCGGCGCCGAAGGTCGGCGGCGACGTGCGCATCGCCGCTCTCAATCTCGAAAATTTCTTCAATGGCGACGGCCAGGGCGGCGGTTTTCCGACGCCACGCGGCGCCCGAAACCCGGCCGAACTCGAAAGCCAGCGCGCGAGGCTGGTCGCGACCATCCAGGCGCTGGATTCGGACATCGCCGCGCTGATGGAAGTGGAGAACGACGGGTTCGGCCCGCAATCCGCGATCGCGACGCTGGTCGACGCGCTGAACGCCAGCGGCGGCGACTGGCGCGTCATCGTCACCGACGCAAATCAGGGCGGCGACCAGATCCGGGTCGGCCTGATCTACCGCGCCTCGCGGGTGTCGCCGGTGGGCACGGCGGCGACGCTGACCGACGACCTGTTCGGCACCCGCAACCGACCGCCGCTGGCACAGACCTTCCGCGCCGGCAGCGGCCCGGCCTTCACGGTCGTGGCCAACCATTTCAAATCCAAAGGCTGCGGCAATGCCAGCGGCGCCGATGCCGACCAGAAGGACGGCCAGAGCTGCTGGAACGCGACCCGCACCGAATCCGCACGTCGGCTCGACGCCTGGCTGCGCACCGATCCAACCCGCTCCGGCAGCGATCTGGCGATGATCGTCGGTGATCTGAACGCCTACAGCATGGAAGATCCGATCACCACGCTGACCGCCGCCGGCTGGCGCGACGCTTTCGCTGCGCAGCGCGGGCCGGCGCCGTACAGCTATGTCTACGACGGCCTGACCGGCCGCCTCGACCACGCGCTGCTCAGCCCCGCAATGGCCGCGCGCCTGGTCGGCGCGGCGGAATGGCACAGCAACGCCGACGAACCCGATAGCCGCGGCTACCAGGCACGGCCCGGCGACCGCACGCCCTGGCGCAGTTCCGACCACGATCCGCTGGTGGTCGGTTTCCGGCTGCAGAAGCCCTGAGCATCCGCCCGGCTATCATCAACGCATGACCGTTCCCGCCTTCCCCACCGCCGCTGCTGCCCTGACCCTGCCGGGTCCGGCCGGCGCGCTCGAAGTCGCCGTCGATCCGCCCGAGACCGAAGTGGCCGGGCAGCCCGTTGCCGCCCTGCCGATCGTCGCGGTGCTCTGCCATCCGCTGCCCACCGAGGGCGGCACGATGCACAACAAGGTCGTGACGATGGCCGCGCGCAGCCTGCGCGAGCTGGGCGCGACCACCGTGCGCTTCAATTTCCGCGGCACCGGCGCCTCCGAGGGCGAATTCGACCACGGCGAGGGCGAACTGGACGACCTCCGCGCCGTCGTCGCCTGGGTGCGCGCAACGCGCCCGGACGCGGCGCTGTGGCTGGGCGGCTTCAGCTTCGGCGCCTACGTCAGCCTGCGCGGCGCGGTGGAACTGCAACCGGCGGTGCTGATCTCGATCGCGCCGCCGGCCGGGCGCTGGGACTTCGACAGCATCGCGCTGCCGACGATGCCGTGGCTGGTGATCCAGGGCGAGGAAGACGAGATCGTCGACCCGCAGGCGGTCTACGACTGGTTCGCGAAGATTGCGCCGCCGGATGCCACGGCCGAGCTGATCCGGATGCCGGACACCAGCCATTTCTTCCATCGCAAACTGATGGATCTGCGCGGCGCGATCAAACATGGCGTGCAGCGCCATCTTCAAGCGCAAGACGCGCTGCCGGAGCCCGACGCCGGATCATGAGCGGCATCCCGATGAGCGGCGGCGCGGCGGCGCCGTCCGTGCGCTATGCCGAGGGCGTGGCCCGCGGCGACTGGAACGACGATCCCGCGCAGCATGCGGCCCTGCGCGAACTCGATCGCCTGCATGCGGCGCTGTGCGCGCCGCCGAAACGCAAGGGTCTGTTCGACGCCCTGTTCGGCAAACCGGTCACCCCTGCGCCGAACGGCCTGTATCTGTGGGGGGGCGTCGGCCGCGGCAAGACCTTCCTGATCGATCTGTTCCATGCCGGACTGCCGATCCGCGAAAAGCGGCGCACGCACTTCCACCGCTTCATGCGCGAAGTCCATGAGCGCCTGCGAGCGCACGCGGGCGAGCGCGACCCTCTGGCGGTCATCGCCCGCGAATGGCGCGCGCAGCTGCGCGTGCTGGTGCTGGACGAATTCTTCGTCAGCGACATCGGCGACGCGATGCTGCTGGGGCGCCTGATGGAGCGGCTGTTCGAGGAAGGCACGATCCTGGTCACCAGCTCCAACGCCGCGCCGTCGGAGTTGTACAAGGACGGCCTGCAGCGCTCGCGCTTCCTGCCCGCGATCGCATTGCTCGAACGCCACTGCAACATCGTGCATCTCGACAGTCCGCACGATTACCGCCTGCGCGCGCTCACCCGTTCGCCGGTGTATCGCGCACCGCTGGACGGCGACAGCGACGCGTGGCTGGAATCGCGCTGGCACGAACTCGGCGGCGACGGCGTGCTGGGCGAAACCCGACACCGCGACGCCGGCATCGTCATCGACGGCCGCCGGATCCCGGTGCGCGCGCGCACCAAGGGCATGGCGTGGTTCGATTTCGCGGCGGTGTGCGAAGGTCCGCGCGGCAGCGCCGACTACATCGAGATCGCGACCGAATTCCACACCGTGCTGCTCGGCGGCATCCCGGTGTTCGACGCGCTGCGCGACGATGCCGCGCGCCGCTTCGTGACCATGATTGACGAACTCTACGACCGCCACGTCAACCTGATCTGCAGCGCCGATGCGGTGCCGTCCCAGCTCTATCGCGGCGAACGGCTTCGCGCCGCATTCGAGCGCACCGCATCGCGATTGATCGAGATGCAGTCCTCCGAATATCTGGCGTTGGAACATCGCGGTTGAAGCAGACCGCGGAGCATGGCTCCGCAACCTGCGCCGCGATCAGCGCGAAGGCCCGGCCTGCGCCTGCTGCTGCGCCACTTCAGGCGGTGGCGGGTTCTTCTCCAACTGCGACAGGCTGTGCGCCATCGGCTGCTGCGCCGCTTCGGCGCGGTCGACATAGCTGTTCTTGGCCTGCGCCGAACCGGGATCGCCCTGGATCGCGATCAGGCCCTTGCCGTCGGTACTGGCAACCACTGCGTCGATCTGACGCAGGCCGTCGGTCTGCGCCTTGGACGCCATCGCCGCCGCGACCGCACCCAGCTGGTCGCGGCCATGGATGCCGGCACCGGGGCCGAGTTTTTCCAGGGCATTGACCGATTGCAGATACAGCGCGGGCACGGCTTCGGCGGTGCGGCTGTCGCGCTGCGCGGCCCGGCTGCTGTCGTGCGGCACTTCCGTTGGCGTGATGGGGCTAGGCACTCGACTCGGGCTGCTGTCGATGAATCCGGGCGGCAACGGCTTACCCAATGCATCAAGGGCCCGCATATCGACACGAATCTCGGGAGTCGGGCGATCGGGATGTTCGACCTGTGTCCGCCGCTCGACACCATAGATGTAATTGAGCGCTTGGTGTCTGTAGTTTCCGGGATAGTCCCGCGCGGGCGCATCGAAGAAGTGCGTCTTCATCGCATCGATGTTTTCCGGCGTCGGCGCGAGCTTGCCGTCGGCCCCCAGCGTGAACCCGCTCTTCAATGTGTAAGTCGCGCTCGGACCGCTACCGGTCTTGTCGAAGTACGGCTGCATCTCCGGCGTGGCATCGTACATTTTCCCGTAGAGCTGCTGCTGCGTCGCATCGGGATTCTGTCTGCGGACGTAGCCCGCAACGGCATTGAACCCTGCGATCTGGTCGTTCGATTCCGTCACGCGTTTGTTCTGGATGAGGTCCTTGATGACTTCGGTGTAATCGTGAGGCGACGGGCCGTTCGCAATGGCCCCTACCTTGTCGTAGAACCCCTCATTGGTTCTCGTGATGGCATCCCGGTTCACTGCATGTTCGGACTCATGCGTCAGTACCATGCGCATGGTATTGGCGATATCGACGCGTCGGTCGGCGACCTCCAGATAGCTCACCGGCAACGCGATCGCTTTCTCGCGCGATGTGTATTCGCCAAGCTTTCCTGCGGCGAGCTTTAGAGGATCGAGTTCAGTGAATTTTTCGAGGTTTCCGCTTTCGATCGCCTCGAGCATGCCTGCCTTGAGCTCGGGCGTGTTTCCGAGCAGCGTCCGGAAATTGCCCCCGGCCAGAGGTTGCGTCCGCTCGAAAGCGAGCAGCATCCGTTCCAGTTTTTCTTCGGACTCAGTCGCCATGACGCTCTACCTGTTCCGCAGCGGCACTGATGACGAGGGAGGCCATACAGACCCGGCCGTCATCCGGGATGTTGGGGCCATGCGGGTATGCCATGACCGAAATCATGTCGCGGGCGAAGTAGAGGGCCTCGACGCCGCGGTAACCATGCATGGGTTTGGAGACGAATCCCGCCTCGGTCAGCGCGCGCGCGTAGCCCGCCAGATCCAGGCTGCAGATGGGTGCCGGATCGGCCTGCTTCCCGCTGGTATCGTCGAACGAGAACCGTAGGCTGCTCGGCTTTTCGCCCGCATTCTCCGGCGTCGAGACCAGGCTGTACGACCATTCGTCGGTGAGCTTGCCGCCGAAGCCGTAGATGTTGCGGTCCTCGTTGTTGAATTCCACGGTGATTCCGGTCGTCTGTTCGATACGTTCGGGAGCAAGGTCCTCCGCGCTGCGAAGCGTGTCGATCAGCTTCACTACGCGGCGTCCGATATCCTCGGCGGTGATGGGGGCTTCGGTGGCGATCATCGGAAACTCCTGGGCGTCGTTCGCTTGTGTACGGGTCGTGTGGGTCGAGATGCAGCCGGCGAGTGCGCATGCGAGAGCAGCCACGCAGAAACGGGCAATGAAAGGAGCCGAGATGAACTGCGCAGTGATGACAGCGGCGGAACCCCTGCCTCCCCCATGCCTGGCATCGGTCAAAGACGGGGCATCGACTGCTGCATGCGCGCCTGCGACCGCTTGCACGGAGACAGGCTGGCCGGAGGAATCAGATACAGAGCGGAGCATGAGGTCCATGAGACGTCCTGTCGTCGAAGATCATTCTGGATGATCCGATTCATCAGATCGCATCATTAGCGTTTCAGTCAATCAAGCCGGTATGACGCAATGGGCTCGGCTTCAGGGAAGAGCGCCGTCGCAGCGTGAACGGGCCGATGATCCGATCATACCGGCCGACTGTAGCCTCAGCGCGACGCGCCGATGCGCACGCCGCGAAGCTCCGGCACGCCGTCGACCACATCGGTCCACACCACATGCGTAGCCAGGCCGTTGAGGACAAGTTTCGGGAAGCCCGTGACGCGGCCCTTGCCCTGCAGATCGGCGAGCTTGGTGCGCTGCAACTGTTTCGACAGGTCAGGCGTGTAGCGCGCCAGCCACAGCGACTGCGCGCCGGCCTCTTCGCGCATCCACAGCAGCCACACTTGCTGCGCATCGACCGCGACCGTCACCCGGCCCTGCGTCGCCACGCCCGTATCCACCGCAACGGGTGTCGCGAACGTGGCGCCGCCATCGACGGAACGCGCGAGCTTCACCGTCGGCGTATCGCCGGCCGCGGTGTACCACGCCACCACCACGTCCTTGTCGCGCGCCGCGACCGACGGCCCGTTGACCGGGCAGGCCGGCATCTTCCAGTCGTCGGCATGTACGCGCGCCGGCGTCGACCAGACCTTGCCGTCGAAGCGCGTGGTGTAGATATCGCGGATCTCGTCTTCGGTGCGCCCGCGATACACCAGCACCGCGCCATCGGCGGTGGCAGCGGCATCGGTCTGACAACAGTCGCAGGTCATCGCGTCGATCTGGGCCGCGGCGCTGGCACGGAGATTCGCATCGAACACCGCCGCGCGCAGCGTCATCGCGCCGCCGCCGCGGCTGTCGTCGTGGCCGCTGTCGCCATGATCGTCGTGGCCGCCGCCTTCTTTCCGCCCGCCAGCATCGGCCGTGTTGCGGCCGTCAAGCCAGGCGATACCGATACTGCCGTCGCCCTGCGGCCACATCGACACGAAACCGTGCTCGGTCTGCGTGTCGTCGTCGTGCGGCTTGCGCGGCGCGCTCCAGTTCATGCCGTGATCGAGCGAGCGCACCAGCATGATGTCGTAGGCGTAGGGCGCATCGGCGGATTTCTGCAGCCAGTGCGCCCACAGCGCGCGGTCGGCGGTGGCGGCGATATGCGGGGTGTCCGCCCAGTTGGTGAACATCGAATTGCCCACCGCCACCGTGCGCGGACCTTCCCAATGCCCATCCGGAAAGAACTCGGCGAACTGGAACGCCGGCCGGCGTCCGCTGGCGCTGTTGATCCAGCTGAGCAGCACGCGACCGTCGGGCGCGAGCGCCAGATCCGGCTGCGCCGAGCCGGGCATCGCCGGCAGCGGCCAGGCTTCGATCGTCAGATCGCCGGTGACGACCGGTTTCGGGGCGACGGGTTTCTCGCTGCATGCGGAAAGCAGGACGAGGGCGACGAGAGCGAGCGGGCTTAGTGCTGTGCGCATGGTCTTGGAGCCTGTTTGAAATCTGCCGATCAAGCCGGTAGAGCGGCCTTCAGGCCGCTGCTCGAATGGCCCTGTCACGTTTCAGCGGCCTGAAGGCCGCTCTACCGGGGATAAAAACGCGTTTTGATGGTTGCCCATTGCAAGAGCGCTGAGAATTTGAACAAGCTCAGGGTACGTCATTCGTCCGCATGAACGGCGCCAAGACCTAGGCAGCGGCACCGCGGCGCTGGCGGGTCAGATGTACCAGCAACAGCGACATCGCCGCCGGGGTCATGCCCGGAATACGCTGCGCCTGGCCCACGGTTTCGGGGCGCACGCGTTCGAGTTTCTGCTGCACCTCGAACGACAGGCCGCGCACGGCGGCGTAATCGAAACCGTCCGGAATGCCGGTGTGCTCGTGGCGCTGCTGGCGTGCGATCTCTTCGCGCTGCCGCGCCAGGTAACCGGAATACTTCGCTTCGATCTCGACCTGCTCGGCCACCGCGACATCGTCCACCGCCGGGCCGAGCATCGGCACGCTCAGCAGCTTCGCGTAGTCGAGTTCGGGGCGACGCAGCAGGTCCAGCGCATGGGTTTCGCGGCTCAGTTCGATGCCCAGCGTCGCCACCGCCTCGCGGCCCAACGCGTTGTTCGGCGACGCCCACAGCGCGCCCAAGCGCCCGGTTTCGGCCACGACCGCATCGCGCTTGCGCGCGAAGCGCTCCCAGCGCGCATCGTCCACCAGATCCAGAGCACGACCGGCTTCCGTGAGGCGCAGATCGGCATTGTCTTCGCGCAGCTGCAGCCGGTATTCGGCGCGGCTGGTGAACATGCGATACGGCTCTTTGGTGCCGTGGGTGATCAGATCGTCGATCAGCACGCCGATATAGGCCTGGTCGCGGCGCGGCGACCACGCGTCGAGCCCGCGCCCGTGGCGCGCGGCGTTGAGCCCGGCGACCAGACCCTGCGCCGCCGCTTCCTCATAGCCGGTGGTGCCGTTGATCTGCCCGGCGAAAAACAGGCCGGACACGAGCTTGGTTTCCAGCGAATTCTTCAGCCCGCGCGGGTCGAAGAAGTCGTATTCGATCGCATAGCCGGCGCGGGTGATATGCGCGCGCTCGAAGCCGCGGATGCTGCGCACCACCTCTAGCTGCACGTCGAACGGCAGCGAGGTGGAAATGCCGTTGGGATAGATTTCGGTCACGTCGAGGCCTTCGGGCTCGACGAAGATCTGATGCGACGTTTTTTCGGCGAAACGCACCACCTTGTCCTCGATCGACGGGCAGTAGCGCGGGCCGATGCCTTCGATCTGGCCGCTGTACATCGGCGAGCGGTGCAGCGCGCCGCGGATGATCTCGTGGGTGCGCTCTGAGGTGTGGGTGATCCAGCACGAGATCTGCGGCGGATGGTCTGCGGTGCTGCCCATGAACGAGAACACCGGGCGCGGATCGTCGCCGGGCTGCTCTTCCATCACCGAATAATCCAGGCTGCGGCCGTCGATGCGCGGCGGCGTGCCGGTCTTGAGCCGGTCGACCTGGAACGGGCGCTCGCGCAGTCGCGCGGCGAGCGTGGTCGCCGGCGGGTCGCCGGCGCGGCCGGCGGCGAACTGGGTCTCGCCGATATGGACCTTGCCCGCGAGAAAGGTGCCGGCGGTCAGCACTACCGCAGGCGCCTCGAAGCGCAGGCCGGTCTGGGTGATTGCCCCGCGGACGGCGTCGCCCTCGATGATGAGGTCGTCGACCGCCGACTGGAACACGGTCAGGTTGGGCTGCGATTCCACCGCGCGACGGATGAAGCCGCGGTAGAGCGCGCGGTCGGCCTGACAGCGGGTGGCACGCACCGCCGGGCCCTTCGACGCGTTCAGACGGCGCCACTGGATGCCGGCGGCGTCCGCGGCGCGGGCCATGACCCCGCCGAGCGCGTCGATCTCCTTGACCAAATGTCCTTTGCCGATGCCGCCGATGGCCGGATTGCAGCTCATCGCGCCGACGGTCTCGATGTTGTGCGTGAGCAGCAGGGTACGCGCACCGGCGCGCGCGGACGCCAGCGCGGCCTCGGTGCCGGCATGGCCGCCGCCGATGACGATGACGTCGAAGCGATAGAAGTCGTTCATCTGGGTACCTGTCGTCGCGGTCGTTGTCGCGATCTGGATGATGGCCGCGTGCGGCATCGCGCCACCTTGGTCTGCGGCGCATTCTAACGAATGACGCTCCGGCGGACCTCGTCGCCGGAACCGCGACGCCAAAGTTGGCACGCAATCTGCTTATCTCAAGTGGCACTCAGCGCGGCATGCGCGAAAGCGCAGGCCGGGGTGGAACAGGGCTGGCCACGTGCGCGATGAGGGAGCCGGGGGCCGAATGTCGGGGGACATTCGGCCCCTTTTTTTGTCCGTCGATTCCGGACTGGCGCGATGTCGACCAATCTCGTCCGTCGACCGCACGCGCAATCGAACCGGGCAGGTTCGACGGGCGATTCAAAGGCGTTTATGCGACATCCCGGCGAGACACGGGCCGTCGCTGCTGGTCTTGACTGACCGTTATAAGGTGCCGACGCCCGACGGGGAGCGGAACAGGGGGGATCCGGATTTCCCCGCCGGGGGTCGGCGATTCTTACCGTGATACGTCGGATTCCGACGCATCCGGTCAGACTGGTTTAGCTTGCGACCAATTCGGGCGCTTGGCAAGCGCTTTCAGGGCGTAGTATCGCGACGGGATTCTCGTTCCTGCGGTTCGATCCGCCGTTCGGGCGGCGAAGGCCGGGGAGATTCCATCCGCGGCCTCGGCGATTCCATCCGCGGCCGCGATTGCGTCCCGGCTTCCGGCATTGAAACAGGTGCGCGACGCACCTGCGGCACCGCACCTGGCTGCCTGTCGCCGCCGCCGCTCAGGCCCGGCTGTGTGACCATGATCCGACGCTGCGGACGATCATCCCGCACCACCCTGGCAGGGAGGCTGCCGGGCATCGGGATCGCATCGACAGGACGACGACGACGATCGAGATGACGCCACGGGCCGCCATCTCGGTCGCGGTCGCCGATCTGCGGGCCGCCGTTGCCGGGCGGCGGATCGATCACGCCGGGCGGCGGCGTTCCCGGGGGGATGACGTTGGGCGGGCGCGGGTGGTGCGGCCTGCGGTGCGGATAGGGGTAGTACGAATACGGGAAACCGTAGCGGTAATTGTCGTAGCGATAGGGAAAACCGAAACGCGAATACGGGGTATGGCCGTAGCCGAACCCATAGCCGAAGCTGCCGTACCAGCTGCCCGGATATCCATAACCTATCGAACCGTACGGTGCGCCATAGACATCGTGATACTGCACCGACGGCTCGGAATAGTAATAGTCGCCACCCTCATCGTCGCGATACGCGTAACTACTGACGCAGCCGGTCAGAATCAGTGCTGAGAGTGTCGCAAGCAGACCAAGACGGAACATGGCGGTACCCCTGAGTGATCTTTGCCGACGGGATCGGCCCGTTGGAGTATCGAGCATCTACCCGTCGCATTGAACCCGTCCTTAAGAAATCCGTGCGCCACGTCACTGGATCTCCGCATCGGCGACCGAACAACCCGTCCATCGTTCATATTCGGCAGGCTACCGTGGGCGTTCACGACTTGCCGCCACGCTACAACCGCCATTCTGCATGCAATCTCCGCGGCGCGTTCCGGGCGCGCCAGTACCAACGACACCCGGGCCGACTGGTAGCGCCTGTTACGATGTCCGGATGACCGCCGCCGTACCGACCTTGCCCGACTTTGCCGCCGTGCTTTCGGCCGCGGCGCGGATCGCCCCGCATGCCCAGCGCACCCCGGTGCTGCGCTCCCGGTCGCTCGACGAGATCGCCGGCTGCGAACTGCATTTCAAATGCGAGAACCTGCAGCGGGTCGGCGCGTTCAAGTTCCGTGGCGCCTGCAACGCGATCTTCGCGCTGGACGACCACGCCGCAGCGCGCGGCATCGTGACCCAGAGTTCCGGCAACCACGGCGCCGCGGTGGCCCTGGCCAGCCGCCTGCGTGGGGTGCCCGCGACCGTGGTGGTGCCCGAGGGCGCACCGGCGGTGAAACTGAAGGCGATCGCCGGCTACGGCGCGGCCATCGTCCGCTGCGCCCCGACCATGGCCGCGCGCAACGCCGCGGCGGACACGCTGGTCGCTCAGACCGGCGGGCATCTGGTGCACCCCTTCGACGACAGCGACGTGATCGCCGGGCAGGGCACGGTGGCGCTGGAACTATTGCGCAGCGAACCGGAACTCGACGCGCTGCTGGCGCCAGTCGGCGGTGGCGGCCTGCTCTCGGGCTGCGCGCTGACCGCGCGCACGCTGCGGCCGGATCTGGAGATCTGGGGCGCGGAGCCCGCAGGCGCCGCCGATGCGTACGCTTCCCTGCAAGAAAACCGCTGCATCACCGACATGACCGCCAACACGATCTGCGATGGCCTGCGCGGACATCTCGCGCCGCGCACGCTGGCGCTGCTGCAGCGTCATATCGACGGCATCCTGATCATCGACGACGATGCCGTGATCGAAGCGATGCGCCTGCTGTGGGAGCGGCTGAAACTCGTGGTCGAACCCTCCGGCGCGATCGCGTTTGCCGCAGTGCTGCGCCATCGCGAACGCTTCGCCGGGCGCCGCGTCGGCATCGTGATTTCCGGCGGCAACGTCGATCTCGACACCCTGCCCTGGCAGACGCAGGCATGAGCCGCAGCGCGCTGCCGCCGTTGATCCAGCGCGCGTCCGGAAAACGCCGCAAGCGCGGCGGGCTGTTCCGCTGGCTGCGTCGACTGCTGGTCCTGCTGTTGCTGTGGCTGTGCGGCGTGGCGCTGTACATCATGCATGTCGGCGGGCGCGACGAAGCCGCCGGCGACCAGGTCCGCGCCGATGCGATCATCGTGCTCGGCGCCGCCGCCTACGACGCGCGGCCGTCGCCGGTGTTCGAGGAACGCATCCGCCACGGCATCGATCTCTACAAACGCGGCCTGGCGCCGACGCTGATCTTCACCGGCGGCTTCGGCGGCAACGGCGCGCGGTTTTCCGAATCGCAGGTCGCGCGCCGCTATGCGCTGCGTCGCGACGTGCCCGCCAGCGCGATCATGATCGAAACCGTCTCGCGCAACACCCGTGAGAACCTCAGCGAAGCCGCAGCGCTGATGCGCAAACGCAAACTCGGCCGCGCGATCGTGGTCAGCGACCCGCTGCACATGTCGCGCGCGCTGCGGATCTGCGTCGAAGTCGGTATCGCCTGCCTCGGCTCGCCCACGCCGACCAGCCGCTACCGCAGCTTCGACACGCGCTGGCGCTTCCTGCTCAACGAGGTGTACTTCTTCCACCGCGATCTGTTCGTGTCGCCGCGCTGAACCGCTTCCAGGAGCATCCCTCCATGATCATCGACGGCACCCGCGCCCACGACCGCGCCACCACGCTCATCCTTGCCTATTACGCAGGCTTCAATCGCGGCGACTGGGCCGCGATGCTGGCGCTGCTCACCGACGACGTGGCCCACGATCTCAACCAGGGCGCGCGTGAAACCGGCCGCGATGCGTTCGCCGTGTTTCTCGCGCGCATGGAACGCAGCTATCGCGAACAACTGCGCGACATCGTGGTGATGGCCTCGCCCGACGGCGCCCGCGCCGCCGCCGAATATGTCGTGCATGGCGAATATCTCGTCGCCGATGAAGGTCTGCCGCCCGCGAACGGACAGAAGTACGTGCTGCCCGGCGGCGCGTTCTTCGATATCGTGTTTCCCGACGGCGGTTCCGGCAAGATCGCGCGGGTCACGAACTACTACAACCTGCAGGATTGGATCGCGCAGATCAGCTGAAGCGACAGCTCGATTATTTTTCGCACCCGCTGCGATTCCGCATTTCGCCAAGCCTCACTCCATCCGCAATGCCGACATCCGCAGCATCGCAGGGCGTGCTCAAGCACGCCGAATGACGATACGGAAAACCTCTGATTGCACGATGCCGTAGCCCGGATGCCGCCAGAGGCCGTATCCGGGATTGGATGAAATCTGCGTCAACTTCGCCCCGGGTGCGCGCTGCGTGCACGGCCGGGCTACTTGCTCTGCGCTGGAAATCGATCTTGATACCTATGCAGTGAGGGCTATTGAGCCGGACGCTGAGCTGCGGCAAGCTAGCCAAGCGCTTGCTGGGAGAGGGCTAGGAAATGGCATGTCGGCCTCGGACAATGGGTGCATATCAATTCGTTGGGCTCGCCACTGATTTGGAACCCGACATAGCGACCGTTCAGTAAAGTACGAGCTCAAGCTTGATCGTCGACCGCGCGCTCAGCAGCTCGAATCGAACAAAATCAAGGGGGGGAGAGTCATGAAAGGATGGGCCACACGTATAGCCATCTTGTTTCTTGCAGCATTCGCGTGCATGGACTTGGCAGCACAGTCTTATCCGCCTGTCGTCGTAGGATACTGCGACGACGATGTAGCGAAGCAACGATATCCGCTTCTTGAATTCACCAATTCGGCTCCCAACGGTTTCTTCTATAAGACCGCTGGACTTCAGGTATACCAGTACGGCCCGTACAATCCGCCGACGCTTGTCAGCGCAGCCCCGGATCCTTCCGGCATACACCTTCTGGCGGTGCAGTCTGCCATCGCTGGCCTTCAGTTCTGGATTGCGCGCAGCGGTGACTTCATCACGATCCGGTACGACGGCTTAGTCACCAGAATCGGCAAATGCAGTTTCAACCAAGCGTTTGCCAATCAGTTTCCGCGGGCGCTACCGACGCAGCCAACAACCTTCGCGACATACAGCATGGGATTCGATGGTTCTGTGCTGATCGATGACGTGCCAGAATTTATGCTGCCGACCAGCCCGCTGCAGTCCGGCAACGTGCCGGCCCAGCTGTTCGGCGAAGCCGTCCATATTTCAAATCCAGTGCTAGTCAAGGAATCATCACTCCCGAATTGTCTGGCCAGCTCGAATGGTAGTGATGCCAAGTTCTACGATTGCGTTCTGATGCAGTCGTTAGGAGGCAAGGAGCAAAGAATCTACGACTGTTATCGGAATTCGAAATCGAAGAACGAAGTCTCACTGTGCCTGGTTGCCATCAACTTTGGAAGCCAAGAGCAAGCCGATCTCCAGCGGGTGCGTCGGTGCTACGCCAACCACGGAACAAATTGGAATGCTTATCCGATCTGCCTGGCTGACGGCCGCGTCGACCCAAACGTACTGAACCTCGTTGAATGCGCGCGCCAGAATTTCCAGGCCGGACAGCAACCCAACTACTGGAGCCTCGGTGCCTGTGCGTTCGGGCCAATGTTATGGCAGCAGCTTAATCCCAATACCGAATCAACAATCGCCATCGAATGCGCGATGCAGACCGGTGGCAACCCGAAGGCCTTTGCCATATGCACCGGCGGCAGGCTGCTGGCCAACGAGTTGGACAAGTGCCTGACTCAAGGCATCGGCGACCAAGGCTGCTTCGGCAAGAACAATACGATTTCGCAGGCCTATCAGCGGATCGACGACGAGCTTGCGAAAGCCCTTGGCAAGTCGAATCCGGCCTACACCGCCTGGCGTGCGGCGCGACTGGCAAGCGATCCGAACATGATGGCCAGGGCTGCCGTAGACGTAAACCGGGAAATCGCGCGACTCGGCACAAACATCAACGAAGAAGCGGAGCGCGCGCTCGACAATTTTGGCGAAACGATCGCCAAAGTCGTTCCTAGAGTCAAAGTTGGCAAGCCTAAAGGCAAGATCTTCGGCAGGCGATGGAGCCTCTGATTTCACGTTGCCGACAAGTTCCGCCTATAAGAACGAGAGAAGTGTACTTGGCGGATTAGCCCGGGTCAGCGCAACGCGCTCACCCGGGCTGACTCAAGCTCAACCTCTCCGAAGATTCCCGGGTGCGGCCTTCAGCCTTACCCGGGCTGCTTCGCTGCAAGCATAACGCCCATGCGCTCATGGATGAGGCCAATTGCTTTGAGTGGGCGGATCATGACCTTGAACTCGACGATCTTGCCCGCCTCGTTCCACTTGATGATGTCGACCCCGTTGACCAATACCCCATCGATCTCGGTCTCGAATTCCAGCATCGCATCGGAGGCGCCGATGATCTCGCGCACGTAGCGAAAGCTCGGGTTGGAAAACACCTGCAAAGCCGCAGCGAGATAGGCCTTTGCGAGCGCCTTGCCGCGTTGCGGCGTATGGACGATCGGGGAGAAGAACACGGCATCATCGGCCAGTAGCTCATCCAGGCCGGAAGGATCGACGGATTCGACAAGCCGGTGCCATGTCTCGATTGGATGTGGATTCATTGTCTTGGCTCACCTTCGATGTGGTTCATAACGCCTCGCGCCGATTCGGCCCTATCCATAGGGCGATGCCGGATATTGATCTGTGATGTTCAAAAGATTCCCGGGTGCGGCTTTCGGTCTTATCAGAGCAACCCGCAACGCGCTAAAACATGCCTGGAGATAATCCAGACTCATGATCCATTGTCGCTTTGTAGCCGAATTCTGCAGTACGAGATTGCAGCACCTTGACACGCTCCCGTTCTGCTGCAAGAAAGAAAAGCATCCAAGTAGCTGCTTCTAGAAATTGATCTTGCAATGATGGCTGTCCATTTTCTATCACCCATTTCGGACTACGAATAAAAATGCCGTGGGATTGAGACAACGCCGAGATACGATCCTTTGTGTTGCGCTCATCAAACGTGAACCCCTTTGGTTGGTGCGCAACCTCGTTACGAATGCGACGAATTATATGCAAATCACGACAGAATTGATGACTGATTAAATCAAGTCTATATGCGCCGTCAATCTTTGCACTGAAAGAACCGAAAGGTGAACTCGGCCCATCAAAGAGCGTGTCGGTGGCTGATGAATTAGGGACCAGATGTCCAATCATTATTTCCTTCAGCGCTTCTTCGAGCATTGCTGCAGAAACTAAGACTATCCCTCTTGGAGATTCTCCTCGAAGTTCTGACTGTAGCCGAGAGACCGCGTTGAAATCGGGTCCTGGTTCGGGTGTGATCATGATGAGAGCTGACGTCTATTCTGCCCATCCAAGGGCGGTACCAGATATTGATCCGACACCTTTAAAGGTGTCAATGCAGTTTCATCGACAGCTGCGGCACAAAACTGCAGGCTCCAAAAAATCAATCCCTCCGCCTCACCGGAATCCCACTCGCCGGAAACCTGGCCACATCTTCCCCGCTTTCCCGAATAGGCACGCCATGCTCAGGCGCCCACGCCATCCCAAGGGTCACATCCCAAGGGTCAGGTTCACTTCCCGAAGTGAAACTGACCACTTGTGCACGGCGTCGAGGCGCAAGGCTTCAGCGTTGACATTGATGGCCTCGACGCCAGTGATCGACGACTCCGCGCGCGAAGCTCGCAGCTCAGGCATTCAAGAAAAAAGCTCCGGCGCTGGGACCATCGAAGCCCGAAGTTGCGGCTCCGTACTCCGACGATGATGAAACTTTCATCATCGTCGGAGTACGGATGCTCCAGCGCCGCGGCTTCAAACCGTAACGGCGCGGCTTTCATCCCAAAGGCCAGATTCACTTCCCCCAAAGTGAACCTGACCCTTCTGCGCCGAATGGACAACGCGGTGAACGTCCGATCGAGGGTTGAGTGGTCGGCAACGGTCGACCGCAGCGTTTTTTACGCATCGCAAAAAGCGCCCCTCATCCGGCGCTTCGCGCCACCTTCTCCCCGCTCAGCGGGGAGAAGGGAGACATCCTGGTGGCGATCCCGGGTCTCGCCGATGGCGAGACCCGGGCTACGCGAAGCGGGTTTCGGTGCGAAGCGGTCAGCGGATCTCGGTCACCAGCGTCGGCAACTCCCACGCACCGCCCGCGAAGCCTTTGCACATGCCGGTGGAGGATGCGGATGTCTGCACGAATGCGGTGCCGTTCCAGGTCCACTGTTCGGAACCCCAGCAGTCGCCGATACCGCGCGCTTTCTGGGTGGAGCCCAGGGTGCCGTTGTCGAAGTCGGTGGCGTCGGCGGTGACCAGTTCGGGGCGATAGGGCGCGGTGTCGTCGATGATCCAATAGCCGCTGCCGGCGTTGTAGGCGGCCAGCCAGCAGCGGGTGGAGACCAGCAGTTTGGTCTTCGTCAGCCGGACCATCTCCAGCGCTTCCGCTTCCTCGCCGGTTTCATGCAGATCGCCGCAGCTGTCCTCATCGGTGGCGCTGCGCAGCGCCTTTCGTACTGCATCGCCGTGCTGCGCGATGAAGCGCGCGTCGCCGGGTTTGGCCGGCGCCAGCGGTGCGGCCTTCACGATGGGCGCGGGCAGCGGCGGCAGTACCTTCGCTTCGGGCTGTTTGCCTTTGCGGAATGCGGCGCCGACGGTGCTGATGCGGCCCTGGAATTCGTCCATCTTCAGCAGCACCGCGGCGGCGCCGCTGTCGGACAACGCCCAGACCACCTTGCCGGCGCGGAATTCGATGCGGCTGTCGCGCGCCAAGGCCTTCAGCAGTGCGGCGACCTGCGCTGTGGTGAGGTCGGCGGCAAGCACGGTCTTCGTCGCGCCGTGTTCGCCGTGGTTTTTCCCGTCGATCCACAGCGCGACGCGGAACTGCGCCGGCAGCGCGTCGAGCATGCTCTCCTGCCAGCCGTCGCCCAGCGTGACCCGGCCCGCGACGGCCGTGCCCGCGCCGGCCTTGCGGGTGAACAGCACGCTGACCGGCATGTCGACATCGTCGCGCTGGTAACCGGCCACGCGACAGGTGCGGGTGTTGTCGCAAACCATCTGCCAGTCGATGTGTTCAAAGACGGCATCGAAGGCGCGCGCCGGGAACGCCACGGGCGCGGCCAATGCCAGCAACAGGGCGGCGTGGAGAAAGCGACTGCGTTGCGTGAGGCGGGTCATGCGCGATTCCGGCGTGGATATGCGCGTGAGCATATCGAATCCGCCGATGGCGGATCGGCGCACGTGTGCGGCGGCGGCGACGGCGTCTAAACGGCCAGAAGGACGGCGTGCTTGAGCACGCCCTACGTCGTCATTCCGGTGTGGATGTTTCCGTGCCCCTTCATCCGCGCGGCCGGAGCAGCGGTCGCGCGCCTTCGACCGGCATCGGGTTGAACATCGCCGGGTTCAGCAGTTTCAGCGCATCGCGACAGTCGAGATACGGATAACTGCGGCCGGTGGCGCCGTCCTGGATGCGCGTCGGCGACAGCTTCATCGCGTCCATCCGCTGTGCGACCGTGCTGGCGGGTGCGGCCTGTTTCAAGGCGACCGCGCAGGCGGCGACCATCGGCGCGGCCTGCGAGGTGCCGCCGAAATTCGAGGTGGCGCCGTTGAAGCCGGGCGCACGCACGAACGCGCCGGCGGCGAACAGATCGGTGGTGGCGGTGCGGTTGGAGAAACAGGCCGGCTGCAGCGGCGCGGTCGCGGCCTCGGTGCAGCCCAGGAAGGTGATCGCCGGGCCGGTGAAATCCCAGGTGGCCGCCGTCGACACCACGTTGCGCACGCACGACGGCGCGCCCATGCCGCCGAGGTTGCCCTGATTGCCGGAAGAGGCGGTGACCACCGCGCCCAGCGCGTTGAGATTGGCGACCGCCACCGCGAGCGCCTGCGTCCACGCCGTCGAGGTGTCGCAGTCGCCCGGGAACAGCGCGTCGGTGCCCAGGCTGAGATTGACCGCGTCGATATCGGGATGCTGCGTGGCCAGCCAGTCCAGCGCGGCGACCACGTCGGAGGTCGAGTTGAAGCGGTTGTTGCGATCGATCACCTTTACCGCGACCAGACTCGCCGCAGGCAGCGCGCCGCGCGGTGCGACCGTACCGTCGCCGCCGATGATGCCGGCCACGTTGGTGCCGTGGCCATGGTCGTCCTCGGCGGAACCCGCACCCGACTGGCTGCTGGTTCCGTTCGGACAACAGCCGCTGCCGACGCTGCAGAAGCAGGCCTGACCGACGATCCGGCCGAGGAAATCGGCGTGATCGGTATCGATGCCGCTGTCGATCACGCCGACCTTCATCCCGGCGCCGCCCACGCCCAGCGCGGCGAGCTGGTGCACGTGGTTCTGCACCGACGCCGCGTCCGGTTCGACCGCGTGGCCGGCGCCGCCGATATCCGGATCGACGCGCACCACGCGGCGGTCGCGCGCCAGGGCCGCCAGGGTGTTCGCATCGGCCGACAGCACGAACGCCGGTACGCGCTCGAAACGCCGCAGCACTTTGGCGCCCGCCCGCGCCGGCAGCGCCGACAGCACGGCATCGACATCACTGCGCACGCGCGGGTGCAGCTTCGGCGCGACATCGCGCTTGGGTAGCCGGCCGTTCGCAGCGACGATGTTGTTCGCCGAACGGTCGCGCAGCATCACCACCACGCGCACTTCGCCGTCGCGCTGCGCCTGTCTCTGCGCGTCCGCGGATACGCGCTGCGCGTGCGCCGGCAGCGTCGCCGCCGACAGCGCAATGACAGCGGCAATGACGATCCCGATGATGTTCATGGCGGCCTCTTTGATGTCCGGTTTCCGCATCGATCCAACCTGCACGTGTTTTCACGATGTCAGGTTCAGATGATGATCGTCGAGCCGCGTGAGCGGATCTTTTTCACAGCCTGTCCAACGCAGATAATGCAGTGGAAATGCAGGCCCCCACAGCGTCGCACATCGACTCCGGAACGGCGATCGGCAACAGCTGCCGCCGGATTATGGCATCGGGCGATGTTGCATATTGATCCGGCCAACTATCCGGCCAAGAGAAGTTTCGAACTCTGCATGCGTTCGTGGGAGTGCCTTCAGGCTCGATCTTTTTACACCAACGCCCTATCAACAACCTGCTCGGGGCTGAAGCCCCTCCTACGTGAGCAGAGCCATCGAATTCAGACATATTCGAGCCGGATCAATAAGTACGGCGATACGCCCCGGAAACACAGCGGGGCGCGTGCATACTGCCGCGCCCCGCGTGGTTGAAACGGCGAGGCCGCGCTTATTCGATCGCCGACAGCTGCATGTTGGTGCCCATGTCCTTGGCGATGTTGCTGATCCAGCCCAGGTAGTTCGGGTGGATGAAGCGCTTGCCCTTGCGCTGCTTGTAGTCGAGATCGTCGCTGCTGACGTAGGCGATGCGGACTGCCTGGGTGTCCCAGGTCACCAGGATGTTCGCGGTGTGGGTGCGCAGCTTGAGGGTGGATTCGATTTCGCCCGGACGCTCGGCGGTGATCGTCCAGCCGCGGCCGATCAAGGCGCGCTTGATGTCCTTGATCGCTTTTTCCTGGGACAGGCCGGCGGGGATCGCAACCGGGTCGGGATCGACCAGCGGCGCCTGGCGGGCCTGGACGGCGCCGCTGAAGGCGAGCAGCGAAAGAACGGATAGCACGATGGCGGAAAAGCGCACGAAAACCCCCTGTGGAGACGACGGATGGAAAGAAACTGAACGGGAATCCGGACCCTTCGTCCGGCGGCGACAGGATAACGCGCGGTTCGGCGGGAATCAGCCGGGAATGTGCGGCCACGGCTATAATCCGGCTCTTTTCGAAATCAGGCGATCTGGTGTCTTTCGCAGCGATATCCTTCCCGCCGATGACGCCACTGGCGATCCGCGCGTATACCGCCACCACCGCGCTGGGCCATGGCCGCGAGGCCCAGGCTGAGGCGTTGCGCGCGCGCCGCAGCGGCCTGCGCCGCAACGATTTCGGCGAAGGCGCCACCGCCGACGCCCGTCTGGAGACCTGGATCGGCCGGGTCGACGGCATCGAAACGCTGGCCCTGCCGCCCGAACTGGCCGCCTACGACTGCCGCAACAACCGCCTCGCCTGGCTGGCGCTGCAGCAGGACGGCCTGCCCGAAGCCATCGCCGCACTGCGCGAGCGCCACGGCGCCGAGCGCGTCGCGGTGGTCATCGGCACGTCCACGTCCAGCATCGGCGCCAGCGAAGAGGCCTACACGCGCCTCGACGACGGTGTGCTTCCCGCAAGTGTGTTCCCCGCCGACCTGCGCCGCCCGCTGCTGCACACCCCGCATTCGCCGGGCTATTTCGTGCAGCTCGCGACCGGCCTGCTCGGCCCCTGCGTGACCGTGGCCACCGCCTGTTCGTCCAGCGCGAAAGTGTTCGCGCAGGCGGCGCGGTTGATCCACGCGGGCGTGGTCGACGCTGCCCTGGTCGGCGGCGTCGATACGCTGTGCGGCAGCGTGCTGTTCGGTTTCAACGCGCTGGGTCTGGTGTCGACGCGGCGCTGCCTGCCGTTCGACGCCCGCCGCGACGGCCTGAATCTGGGCGAAGCCGGCGGCTACGCGCTGCTGGAACGCCACGACCCCGCGCAGCGGGGCTTGACCCTGCGCGGCTACGGCGAAAGCAGCGACGCCCACCACATGTCCGCGCCGCATCCCGAAGGCCTCGGGGCGCGCCTGGCGATGCAGGGCGCACTGGCCCGCGCGGGTCTCGCGCCCGCCGAGATCGGCTATCTGAATCTGCACGGCACCGCCACGCCGGCCAACGACACCACCGAAGCGATCGCGGTGCGCGGGCTGTTCGGCGAAGGCGTGCTCGACGACGGCATGCCCGATCACGGCCTGCACGCCAGTTCCACCAAAGGCTGGACCGGGCACACGCTCGGCGCCGCCGGGATCGTCGAATCGGTGTTCGCGCTGCTCGCGCTGGAGCGCGGCCTGCTGCCGGGCATGCTCGGCAGCGACGAGGCCGGCGACACGCGGCCCGACCCGGCCTGCGGCCCGCAGATCCGTTTCGACAATGCAGAACGCACCATCCGCTACGCCATGAACAATTCTTTCGGCTTCGGCGGCAACAACGCCTCGCTGGTCTTCGGGCGCGAATGATGACGACCACCGCATCCACCCACATGCTCACCGCGCATATCGAAAGCATCGGCTTCTGGACCAACGGCCTGCCGTCGTGGCAGGCCGCGCGCGCGTTCGTCGCCACCGGCGCGCTGCCCGACCGCGCGCCCGCCAAACCCTCGCCTCAGCTGCTGGCACCGAACGAGCGCCGGCGCTCGCCGGAATCGGTCGCGGTCGCGCTGGAAGTGGCACTGGCCGCGTGCGCAGACGCCGGGCGCGCGCCCGCGGACCTGCCGTCGGTGTTCACTTCGACCCACGGCGATCTGTCGATCACCGACTACATGTGCGCGACGCTGGCCACCGCACCTCGCGACATCTCGCCGACGAAATTCCACAACTCGGTGCACAACGCAGCCGCCGGCTACTGGACCATCGGCGCCGGCTGCATGCGCGAAGCGACCGCGATCAGCGCCTACGACGCCAGCTTCGCCCAGGGCCTGATCGAGGCCATGGCCCAGCTCGCCGAAGGCGACGATGCGGTGCTGCTGGTCGGCTACGACACCGGCTCGGTGGGCCCGCTGCTGTCGGTGCACGACTGCGCCGGCCTGCTCGGCGGCGCGCTGGTGCTGTCGCGCCATGGCAAAGGTCCGCGGCTGGTCGCGACGCTGGCGGATGGCGAAGCGTCGGCGCCGGGCGCGCTGGGCCGTCATGCCGGCGCCAATCCGATGGCGCCGATGCTGCCGCTGTTCGACGCCCTGGCTGCAGGCGTGCCGCACGCTTCGCTGAAAGCCGGTCCGGGCCGCGTGCTGACGCTGGAGATCGCGTATGACTGATGCCGGCGCTGTAGCACTCGACCGCCACAACGTCGCCGTCGTCATCCCGGCGCTCAACGAAGCGCTGCGCATCCGCGAAGTGGTGGAAGGCGCACTGGGCGCCTGCGACCACGTGATTGTGATCGACGACGGCTCCGACGACGACACCGCCGCGAAGATCGCCGACCTGCCGGTCACCCTGCTGCGCCATCCGCAGCGCATGGGCAAGGGCGCGAGCCTGCGCGACGGCTTCCGCGAAGCCGAGCGCCTGGGCATGGCCGCGGTCACCACCATGGACGGCGACGGCCAGCATTCGGCCGGCGACATCCCGCGGCTGATCGCCGCCGCCAACCGCCATCCCGGCAGCGTGATCATCGGCGCGCGCCTGCGCAAACGCGCTTCGCAGCCTATCTATCGCCGCATCGGCAACGATTTCGGCGACTGGGGCATCGCCTGGGGCTGCGGCTTCCGGGTGCGCGACACCCAGAGCGGCCAGCGCCTGTATCCGGCATCGGTGTTCACTCTGCGCGACGTGGCCGGCGAGGGGTTCGTGTTCGAGGCGCAGCTGCTGATCTCCGCCGCGCGCCGCGCGGGCGCGCGCGTGGTCGGGGTGCCTATCGAGACCCGCTACCAGTGCGCGGACGCGCCGCAGACCTTCCGCAAAAGCCACTTCCGCCTGTTCCGCGATCTGCACGCCATCACCTCGCATGTGGTGGTACAAGTGGTGAAGCAGGGCCACGTGATTCGCGAATACCGCCGCGCACGCGCGCACCCGCCGGTGATCGACGATACCAGCGGCGAATTCTCTTCGAGGACGCAACGATGACTCAGACAGCGGCGACAGACGCAGCGACGACGCACGGCCCGCAGCACGACGTCGTGGTGCTGGGCGGCGGCCTCGCCGGCCTCAGCCTCGCGATCCAGCTCAAGACGCGCGACCCGGCCATCGACGTGGCGGTGCTGGAGCGCCGCGCGCATCCGGTGCGCGAAGCGGCGTTCAAGGTCGGCGAGTCGACGGTCGAGATCGGCGCGAGTTATTTCGCCAACGTGCTCGGCCTGCGCGAACATCTGGACACCGAACAGATCCGCAAGTTCGGCTTCCGCTTCTTCTTCAGCGAAGGCCGCACTGAGATCGACCGCTGCACCGAACTGGGCGTCAGCAAGCTGCTGCCGGCGCCATCGTGGCAGATCGACCGCGGCCGCTTCGAGAATTTCCTCGGCGACGAAGCGCGCAGGCTCGGCGTGCATTTCCACGACGGCGCGACCGTGCGCGGCGTGGACTTCGGCACCGGCCAGGACGCGCATGCGGTGACGTTCGAATCCGCCAGCGACAGCGGCATGCTCTCCAACGGCATGCTCTCCAACGGCGTGCGCTCCAGCAGCACGCTGTCCACGCGCTGGGTGGTGGACGCCAGCGGGCGCGCCGGGCTGATCAAGCGCAAGCTCGATCTGGCGCAGGCCAACGATCACGACGTGAACGCGGTGTGGTGGCGGGTGGACGGTTTCGTCGACCCCAAGCTGTGGTCCGACGATGCCGAGTGGCAGGCGCGCTGCACGCCGCCGGACCGCTGGCGCTCGACCAATCACATGTGCGGGCCGGGCTACTGGTTCTGGCTGATCCCGCTGTCGTCGGGCGCGCATTCGCTGGGCATCGTCTGCGACGCGAAGATGCATCCGCTGGAGACGATGAACACCCACGAAAAAGCCACCGCCTGGCTGCGCGAGCACCAGCCGCGGATGGCCGAGGCGCTGGACAAACCCGAACACGGACTGCAGGACTTCCTGTTCCTGCGCCACTTCTCCTACGGCTGCAAACAGGTGTTCAGCGGAGACCGCTGGGCGCTGACCGGCGAGGCCGGCGTGTTCCTGGACCCGTTCTATTCGCCGGGCAGCGATTTCATCGCGATGTCGAACACGCTGATCTGCGACCTCATCGACAAGGACCGCGCCGGAAAATCGTTCGCGCCCTACGCCGACATCTACCAGCAGCTGTATTTCTCGTTCTACGAAAATACCCTGACGATCTATCAGGATCAGTACCCGCTGTTCGGCGACGCGCAGGTGATGCCGGTCAAGGTGATCTGGGACTACACCTACTACTGGGCGCTGCTGGCGCCGCTGTTCTGCGGCGGCAAACTCACCGACATCCCGTTGCTGGGCAGGCTGCGTCCGCAGTTCGAACGCGGCCGCGACCTCAATCTTGCGATGCAGACGTTCCTGCGCGGCTGGGGCGAACGCAACGTCGCGGCGGGCATCGAAGGTTCGCCGCTGGACGGCCGCTTCCTCAATCAGCACGACATCGAATGGTTCCATGAGATGAACCGCGCGCTGCACGACGCGCTGGACAACCCGGCGTTCGAGCAGCGCATCCGCGACAACGTCGCGCGCATGGCATGGCTGGCGGCGGAAGGCCTGCAGCGCGCACGCGATACGCATGCGGATATCGACGACTGCGGGCTGGAGGCGCTGTTGAAAGAATCGACAGCGGAAACCTCGCTCGCCGCGATCTGGTACGCCGCCGCGGCCTGAGCGCAGCGATTCATGTAGAGCGGCCTTCAGGCCGCTGGCTCGTTCCGGGAAAAGCGCAACGCATAGCCTGTGGGAGCGACGCAAGTCGCGACGAACTGCGGACATTTCTTCGAAGCGCGTCGCGACTTGCGTCGCTCCCACAGATTTGCGCAGCGGGCGTTTCAGCTCATCCCGCCATCCACGCCGATCACCTGGCCATTAATGTACGCCGCACCATCACTGCACAGAAAACCGACCAGCGCGGCGACTTCTTCCGGCGTGCCGGCGCGGCCAGCCGGCACGATCTGCTTGATGTGTTCGGGCGGGAACACGTCCTTGGTCATGCTGCCGGCGATCATGCCGGGCGCAACGACATTCACCGCGATGCCGCGGCTGGCCATTTCCCGCGCCAGCGATTTCGACGCGCCGTGCAGCGCGGCCTTCGCCGCCGCGTAATTGGTCTGGCCGCGATTGCCGATCACACCGGACACCGACGAAATGCTGACCACGCGGCCCCAGCGCGTGCGCGCCATCGGCAGCAACAGCGGCTGGGTGACGTGGAAAAAACCATGCAGCGAAACATCGATCACCCGCTTCCACTGATTTTCGCGCATGCCGGCCATCGGCGCATCGTCGTGGATGCCGGCGTTGTTGACCACGATCTGGATGGCGCCGGCTTCCAGCAGCGCGCTCAGCGCCGCGCGCGTCGCGTCGCCGTCGGCGACATCGAAGGCCACCGCTTCGGCCGAGCCGCCCGCGGCCACGATCTCATCGCGCACCTGTTCCGCACGGGCGAGGTTGCCGTTGGCGTGGACGATCACATGCGCGCCGTCGGCCGCGAGTTTCCGGCAGATCGCGCCGCCGAGATCGCCGCTGCCGCCGGTGACGAGGGCGCGGCGCTGGTTGTTGTTCGACATCAGTCTTCTCCGAATGGAACCATGCATCGGCATGAATCAGCAAACACTACTCCCTCCCTTTCGCGCAGCGAAGGGGAGGGTTGGGGAGGGGTTTGCTGTCGGCCCGAAGACGCAAAAAGCAACCCCTCCCGACCTCCCCCTGAGGTTTGCGCAAGGGGAGGAGAAAAACGGACCACGAGTTGCCTATTAGAGGTTCTTCGAGATGGATATCCCAGTCGCGGTGCTTGCGCTTCCACAAACACAGTCATCACTGCAACATCACCGCCGCGCGCCCCTCGGCAACGACGTTACCCGCATGCACGATGCGAAACGAATACTGCTGACTCGCCGCGCTTTCGGCCAGCAATTCGGCCTCGCACTCCAACGCGTCCGCCAGATCGTCGATGCGCGCGACATGCAGTTGCACATCGCGCAGCGCAACCAGAAAACCGACCTTCGGCGCGCCGCCGGCCGCGGCGCCGCGCAGACCGCCGTGGACCGCCATCGCCTGCGCGCCGTATTCGCACAGATGCACCGCGCGCAGGCGGCCATCGCTGCGCAGCGGATGCGCGGTATCGCGATGACCATTGCTACGAAGCCGAATACGCTGCGCATCCCAGTCGACGACCTCGTCCCACAGGCACATCGCGCCCTTGTGCGGGATCATCGCTTCGATGTCGTGGCGAGAAATCACTGGAAGTCTCCTGTGGGAGCGACGCAAGTCGCGACGGGCTGCGGCAGGATCATCCGTGATTCGTCGCGACTTGCGTCGCTCCCACAGAGACAGAAACCGCATGCCTGGCGATCAACAGCGCCAGCACGAAATTGCCGACGACGCCCAGGGTCACCGTCACCCCGATCGCGCGCAGCACCGGAATACTGGACAGCGCCAGCAGGAAGAACACCAGCAGGGTCATCAGGCTGCAGACGATCAGCGCGTGCAGGGTGCGCAGCTGGTCTTGATAATCGTCGCCGGCATGTTCGAAGAACAGCGCGTAATCCAGACCCAGACCCGCCGCGAGGATCAGCGCGACCAGATGGAACAGCGTCAGTTCGACGCCGCAGCCGCGCAGCACTGCGAGAATCAACAGCGTGGTCAGCGCCATCGGCAGCAGCACCCGCAATGCGCGCCGTGGCGTGCGCAGCGCCAGCCAGACGGTCGCGGCGAGCAGCAGCGCGGCGACGGCGAGCGCCAGCAGCACGCGCTCGCGATAGGCTTCCACCAGCGATTCGGACGCGGTCTTGAGATCGAGCAGTTCGACGCCGGGCGCGTTCACGGCGCGCGCGACCGCATCAGGATCGGTCAGGCCGGTCATCGATATCAATGCGGTGGCGTGGTCCTGGTTTTCGAGCAGCAGCCCGCCGACGCGCGTCGCCAGCGGCGTGCCGTCGAGATCGCGTACCCCGAGCGGCGCAGAGGTGCGCGCGCGTTCGACATCGGCGACGAAATCCTCGAACGCGTCGCTGCGGAACGGTGTGGCCGCGACTGCGGTATCGAGCGCTGCGCGCAACGTGTCCGGCGCAGGCAGATTCGCCTGGCGCGCGCGCTGGGTCGCGGCGCTGGGCAAGGTCCGCGCCACGCTGTCGTAGCCGGCGATGGCCTTGCGTCCGATCAGCGCATCAAGCTTCGGATGCAGGGTTTCGACGCGCTGCAACGCTTCTTCCGCATTCGCGCCGCGCACCGCCAGCAGGTAGCGCACGTCGGGCGCGCCGAGTTCCTTGCGCAGGTGCGCGTCGCGCGCGAGCGCGTCCGCCGGCACCGGCGTGAGTTTGGACAGATCGTTCTGCCAGAACGCGCCCGGCGCGAACGCGACGATGGCGATGCAGATGCCCGCCAGCGACGCAAGCTGCCATCCGCGCGGGCGCGGCACGCGCGCGACCGCTGCCCACAGCATCGCGAGCCGCGGCGAGGTGGCGATATCGCCATCCCTGAACCCCAGCGGCGCCGGGTCGATCAACGCCGGCAGCAGGAAACGCGTGGTCAGGGCCGCGACGCCGAATCCTGCGATGGTGAACACCGCGAGCTGCTGCAGACCATCGACGCCGGAGAACAGAAAGGTCACATACGCGATGCACGTCGACGCCACGCCGGTGGCGAGCGTCGGCCAGATCGCGCGCGCGTTCGCCCACGGCGAGATGCCGGCGCGCTGATGACTGAAGAGATGGATCGGATAATCCTGGACCACGCCGATCAGCGTGAAGCCGAAAGCGACGGTGATACCGTGCACGCCCTCGAACAGCAGCGCCACCGCGCCAAGTCCTGCAAGGCCAGCACTCGCAAGCGGCAGCACGCCGAACAGCGGCGTACGCCAGCTGCGATACGCGATCAGCAACAACAGGATCAGGCCGACGGTATCGACCATGCCGATCAGGCTCGCTTCGCGCTGGGTGCGGCCGCCGATCTCGACGGAGAACGCGCCGGGGCCGGTGAGCGTCATCGTCGCGTTGCCATCGCCGCGCGCATGCTCAAACGCGGCTTCGATCGCGCTCACCGCAAGCTGTTGCCCGGTGGGGTCAAAGCCCGCGGCTTTGGTTTCGATCGCGAGCAACGCTTCGCGACCCGCCTTGTCGAACCACACGCCGTGCAGGCGCTGCGGCGCGTTCGCCGGCTGCATCGCTTCGGCGATGCGCAGGGTTTCGAGCGTGGGATCGGAAGGCAGCAGCGGTTCGATCAGCGCCGCCGCGGGCGAGCCGAGATCCTGCACGCGCGCGTCGAGTTCTTCGCGCAGATAGGTTTCGTCGAGGCGGCGCGCATCGAGGGCGGACGACAGCAGATAACGATACGGGCGCAGGCGTTCGGGAATCGCGTCAAGCCCGTCCTCGCCGCCGTTGGCGACGAGGCTGAAGCGTTCGTCGGCCGCCAGCGTCCGCGCGATGCGCTGCGACTGCGCGGCGAGGGTTTCGGCGTCGGCGCCGGCCAGCGACATCAGCAGCAGCCGCGAACCCGGGCCTTCGCCCAGTTCGTCCAGCAGCAGCTTCTGCGCGGGGGTTTCGGCGGAGGGCATGAATTTTCGGAGGTCGCCGCTGACCTGCAGGCGCGCGCTGATGAACACGCCGGCGCCGATCAATACGATCAGCCAGACGAGGGCGAGCGCGGTGCGTCGGGCGGCGGTCATGCGCGCGTTCCCCCACCCATCCGCGCTGCGCGCAGATCTCCCTCCCCCGCATGCGGGGGAGGGCTGGGGAGGGGGCGAACGAAGATGCTCATTTCACGCCATTCCGACACAACACCTGCATCGCACTCGCATCGCTGTCGGCCTTCACCGCCAGCGCGGCGCTGGCCAGCAGCGTGCGCTGCAATTCGCCCTTCACCGGCCGGGTTTCGATGCAGCGCAGTTCGGCGCCCTGGCCGAACAGCGTGATGTCGCGCACGCGCGCGGCCAGCGCCTTGTCCTTCGGCGCGAGCGTCAGGGTCCAGCGCGCGCGGTTCCCCTGCGCCGTCGCGCGGTAGACGCGCTGGATCCCGGCGCGGTCGCCGGCGAGCAGCGCGCCGAAACTGTTCTGCAGGCTGGCGAGTTCCGGCGCGCGCGACAGCGAGAACGTGCGCGGCGCCTTGCCGTCGCGGGCGATGGTGGCTTCGCCGGCGCGCAGCGTGGTGGTTTCGCGGTACGGCGAACGCACTTCGCGCACCAGCGTGTCCTCGCGCGGGCGGCGGTATTCGCCGGACAGCCGCAGCGGCGTCTTCAGCAGCGGCGAATCGCGCACTTCGACGAAATCGGTGCGCATCGGCGCCGGTCGCGCCAGCGCGCGCAGGATCCATTCGGCGTCGGCGCTCTGCGCCTGCACGGTCGAGACGCCCATGATCGAAACAAGGATGCACGCCACCATCGCCTGCGCCACAAAACGCAATGCGTGGCGTGGAAGTCCGGAAGCGCGGTCATGCATCATCGTCGTGGTTCCAGAAATCGTAGAAGTTGAACCAGTTGTACGGGGCGGTACGCGCCACATCCTCCAGCCGCGCGGCGTAACGGCGGATCAACGCCTCGATCGCGGTCCTGCGCTCGGCGCGCGGGATGACCACGTCGTCGCTGAAGTTCTCGAAGATCAGGTCGTAGCGGTTGCCGCCGCGATACAGGCCGAACCCGAGCGTGACCGGCGCCTTCAGCGCGGCGGCGATCAGCCACGGCGCGGTGGGGAACGGCGCCTCGCGGCCGAAGAACGGCGCCATGACGGTCTGTCCGCCCGGATGCGCGCGATCGATCAGCAGCGCGACCAGCGCGCCTTCCTGCACCGCCGCCTGGATGGCCAGCATCAGGCCGGGGCCGTCCTGGCCGGCGTCGATCACGGTCGCGGCGATCTCCGGATTCAGCGCATCCAGCAGCTCGGTCACTGCCTTGTTGTGGGCTTTGTCCAGGACCACGCGGATGGTGTATTCCGGCCGCTGCCGCGCCAGCACCCGCAGCACTTCGAAACTGCCCAAATGCGAGCCGAACAGCAGCATGCCGCGGCCCTGGTCGAGATGCGCGTGCAGTTCGTCGAGGCCGCGCACCGCCACGTCGAAGCGGCGCGCGAGCCGCTCGGGACTTTCGCCGAGCAGGAAGATGCGGTCGAGGATGGTCGCGGCGAAAGTGTGGACGTGTTTCGCTGCGTCCCACAGCGTGGCCGGGCGACCCAGCGCGCGACCGAGCCACGTCCGCGAGGCGTTGCGCTCGGGGCCGCGGCGGACCACGAAATACAGGGTGATGGGATACAGCAGCAGGCGCGAGAGCGCGCGCCCGCCGTAGCGGCCGATGCTGCGGATCAGCCACAGCGCGAAGCGGCCGCCGCCTTCGGGCCGCTGTTTCCATTCGGTGCTCATGTCGCGGTCTTCACGATGCTGTGTTCACGGCGCTGTCATTCCGATCGCCGTCGTCGGCCGCGCGCACTTCGCCGCTGGCCAGCAGCGCGTCGTCGCGCAGCACGCGGAACCGCCAGCGCGGCGGCGTGGCGTCCGACAGCGGCTCCTGTTCGATGCGCTCCAGCTCGATGCGCGCCTCCTCGCCAGGCAGCAGCGGCTGCGCGAACTTCACCTGCGGCATCCGCAGCCGGCCCAGCGCGCCGTGCTGCGCTTCGATCGCGGCCAGCACGCGGTCCAGCACGACCACGCCGGGCACGATCGGCCGGCCGGGAAAATGGCCGGGCAGGCAGGGGTGATCGTGGGGGATGGTGAAGCGAGTGATCGGGAATCGGGTGATCGGGAATGTCGTCGCCGCCGGATGGGTCATGCGCAGGGCGCCCGCTCCAGCATCGCGACGACAGTCGCGTGGGCCTCGCCGGCCAGGGCCTGACGATCCTTGCCGGCGGTGGACAGCGGCGTGCCGATGCGCACGACGATGCGGCCGGGACGCACGCGGAACAGGCCTTCGGCCGGCAGCACCGCGCCGGCGCCGGAGATCGCGATCGGCAGCACATCGACGCTGGCATCGTCCGCCGCCTGGAACGCGCCGACCTTGAACGTGGCGACCCGGCCGTCGCGGCTGCGGGTGCCTTCCGGAAAGACGCACACGGTGGCGCCGGTGCGCAGCAGCGCCGCGGCATCGCGCAGCATTTTCGACGCTGCGCGGCCGCTGTCGCGGTCGATGAACAGCATCCCGGTGAACTTCGCGTAGCGGCCGACCAGCGGCACCCGGGTCATTTCCTGCTTCAGCACGAAGCGCAGCGGCACCGGCACCGCGCGGAACAGGGCGCAGATGTCGATCACCGACTGGTGATTGGCGACGATCATGTAGGGCCTGGACCAGTCGATGGCATCGGCGCCCTCGACCGAGAAACGCACGCCCGCGCCGTGCAGCAGTCCCGGCGCCCAGACCCGCGACGCGGTGCGCAGCAGGATCCGCGGCGAGCGCGTCAACGCGCCGATCGGCAGCACGATCACGATGCCCACGCCGGTCCACAGCAGCATGAAGACGAGTTGCAGCGCGTTCCAGAACGACCACAGCGCGCGCACCGGGGCCGATTCGTGGCGTCGGGTATCGACGCCCAGCCGCTGCAGGTCAATCGACGACATGGCGTGCGGCCTCGCGAAGGATGGTGTCGGGCATACGGCGGAACGCATCGGCAAGGGACATGGGCATGGCTTCGCATGGATCGTGCCGAGCCCTCTCGTACCGATTCATCGCGACGTTCCCGCGTTGTCGGAACCACCGCGGTCCGGGCCGATGCTCGCGTTTTCGGCATCGAAGAAGCTCTGCCAGAACGCGGGCCCGAGGGCGGCCATCTGCCGGCCGAAGTCGACAATGTTGCGATAGGGCCGGACCGGAAACACGAACTTGCGCGCGTGGTATTCGATCAGCGCGAACCCACCGAGCACGCCGTAGTTGGCGATGTTGGCGACCAGCGACCACTGCGCGTTGGTCACGGTGAGCGGCGCCTCTATTCCGAGCTGCATCAGCACGCCGTCCGGCACCGCGATCAGCGCGAGGACCAGATTCACGACGGTCAGCACGCCCAGCAACACCGCCCAGGCCATCGTGAGGCCGCGCGTATAACAGCGATGCCGTTCCGACAGCGGCATGCCGGCCCGCGCGTACAGCGCGCCCACGACCTTGGCGATGATCGGCTCGCGCCCCGGACGCAGGCTGCGCGCGAACCACCAGCCGATCATCGCGGTGAACAGCGGCGGCACCAGCAGCAGCGGCATCAGCGCATGACGCGACTGCGCCAGCACGAACAGCGCGACCGCGGACAGCGCGAGCGCCAGCCACGCGGCGAGGCGTCGGCGCAGCAGGCCCTCGATCAGCACCATCAGGGCCAGATCGGCCAGCGCCAGCACCGCCAGCAGCGGCGAGTGCAGGGTTCCGGCGAAATGCGCCAGCGGCGCATACATCGCCAGCAACAACAGCCGGACTATGGCGATCACGCCGCCTTGTGCTGCTGGACGTGGGCCGACAGCGCGCGCAGCGAACCGAAGATAAGGCGGTTGTCATCGTTGTCAGAACGCAGCTGGAAGCCGTATTTCTTGCTGATCGCCAGCGACAGTTCCAGCGCATCGATCGAATCCAGGCCCAGACCGGCGCCGAACAGCGGTGCGTCCGGGTCGATTTCGGCGGCGGCGACGCTGTCGAGGTTCAGGCTCTCGACCAGCAGTTCCGCCAGTTCAAGTTCGGCGGGAGTCAGTGCAGACATGGCAAACGATCCAGAATTCGAAGGAAACAGCGCCGCACGGAGCGGGCACCTGAGGGCCGCCGCACGGCGTCGTCGGACGCGCCGACCGGCAGTGCAGGTCGGCCTGAGATGGGGGAAGGCATGCCGGAGCCTGTGTCGCCGCCCCATGAGACCGGACGGCGGTGACACGCCACGCGGTATGATGCCAGTCTCAGACTGCAACAAGAAGAGCATGACGGCCGAATCAGTCGATGGACGCACGATGCCGGCGGAAATGGAGCCACCGCCACCCGCGACACCCCCTTCCGTGAACCACGCGACCGTGGACCACGAAGCCGTCGACTGCGCTGCCATCGACTGCGACGTGCTGGTGATCGGCGGCGGCCCTGCCGGCAGCACCGCCGCCATCACCCTGGCCCGCCGCGGCTGGCGGGTGCTGCAGCTGGAAAAAGCGCGCCACCCCCGCTTCCACATCGGCGAGTCCCTGCTGCCGATGAACCTGCCGATCCTCCAGCGCCTGGGCGTGCTGGACCGGGTCGCCGCGATCGGCGTCTACAAGCCGGGGGCCGACTTCCCGCTGACTCTGGCGGACGGTACGAGCCGGGTCCAGATGTTCCGTTTCGATCGCGCCCTGAACCCGCAGTTCGGCTACGCCTACCAGGTCAAGCGCGATGAATACGACCGGCTGCTGTTCGAGGCCGCCGCCGAAGCCGGCGCCGACAGCCGCGAGGGCGTGACCGTGCTTTCGGTGGAGGACGACGCCGACGGCCGGCCGACGCGGGCCCGTGCACGCAACGCCGACGGCAGCGAGTTCGAGGTGCGGATGCGCTATCTCGTCGACGCCAGCGGCCGCGACACCTTCCTGGGTGCGCGCCGCAGGCTCAAGCGGAAGAATCCGAAACACCAGTCCGCGGCGCTGTTCAGCCATTTCCGCGGCGTGCTGCGGCGCGACGGCGAGGAGGCCGGCAACATCACCGTCGAGCGTTTCGCCCACGGCTGGATCTGGCTGATCCCGCTGCGCGACGACGTGATGAGCATCGGCGCGGTGTGTTCGCCCGATTACCTCAAACAGCGCGACGGCGATACCGAGACCTTCCTGCTGCACACCCTGCGCGGGGTACCGACGGTGGAAGCGCGGATGCGCCAGGCCGAGCGCGTGGCGCCGGTCCACGCCACCGGCAACTATTCCTATCTCTGTTCGCGGATGGCCGGCCCGGGCTGGACGATGGTCGGCGACGCTTACGCATTCATCGATCCGATCTTCTCGTCCGGCGTGTACCTGGGCATGCACAGCGCCGAGCGCGCCGCGATGATGGTGGACGGCGCCCTGCGCGAGCCCGCCAGCGAAGCGGCGCTTCAGCGCGAGATGACGCAGCGGCTCGACCGCGGCCTGAAAGAGTTCTCCTGGTTCATCTACCGCTTCAACACCCCGGTGATGCAACGCCTTTTCGCGCGCCCCAGCAACAAGTTCCAGATCGAACAGGCGGTGATCTCGCTGCTCGCCGGCGACGTGTTCGACAACCCGGCCGTCGTCCGCCGGCTGCGCCTGTTCCGGCTGATCTACGCCCTGACCGCCGCGGGCATGGCGCCGCGCGCGCTGCGCACGTGGTGGCGCATCCGGCGCGGCCGCTGGGCGGGATTCAGCGGCGACACCCTGCAGGCGGAGCGCCCATGAGCCCGCCGATGTACCTCGCCGGGCAGGGCTCGGCGCTGACCGTCGACTACGTGCAGGCGCGCACGCCCGAAGCGCTGCTCACCGCCGACACCCTGGCGGTGTTCGGTTTCGGCAACGATGCCCCGCACTGCGACGACCCCCGCTATCTGCGCATCCCGCTGCAGCCCTACGGCACTGCGCCGTTCGAACGCTGGCGCTGCGCGGCGCCGGTCGAATTCGGGCGCCACGGCGACCCGATCGGCGGCCAGATCCGCTGGTCTACCGACGGTCACCTCACCTTCGGCGTGATCGAGATCGACGAGCCGCCGGGCGACCATCCCGACCACAGCGACATCTGCGAAGCCGCCGAACGCGCCTACTCGCAGCTGGTCGATTTCGTCTCCGGCAGCCGCACGCCGCATCTGCTGCGGGTGTGGAATTACCTCGACGCGATCACCCAGGGCGACGGCGACACCGAACGCTACCGTCGGTTCTGCGTCGGCCGCGCCCGCGGGCTGGGCCGTTTCGACACCGTCGAACTGCCGGCGGCCACCGCGATCGGCCGCTGCGACGGCCAGCGCACGCTGCAGGTCTACTGGCTGTCCGCCGACCAGCGCGGCACCCCGGTCGAGAACCCACGTCAGGTCAGCGCCTATCGCTACCCGCGGCAATACGGGCCGCAGCCGCCCAGTTTCGCCCGCGCGATGCTGCCGCCGCCCGGCAGCACCATGCCGCTGCTGCTGTCCGGCACCGCCAGCGTGGTCGGCCATGCCTCGCAGCACATCGGCGAACTGCTGGGCCAGATCGGCGAGACCTTCGCCAACTTCGATGCCCTGCTGGCCGAAGCGCGTCGCCACCAGCCCTCGCTGCCGGCAGGATTCGGCAGCGGCACCCGGCTGAAGGTCTACGTCCGCGACGCCGACGACCTGCCGCTGGTCGCCAGGGCGCTGGACGAACGTTTCGGCGCCAGCGTGCCGCGGGTGCTGCTGCACGCGGCGATCTGCCGCCGCGAGCTGGCGGTGGAAGTCGACGGCGTGCACGCTTGAATTTCCGCGCATCGCAACCATTATCGACATCGCCGGTCCGCGCGTCTGCGGCCATCATGAGGACATCGTCATGAGTGCATCACCATGGGTCTGATCAGTCTGCTCTGGGGCATCGTCGCGATGCTGCTGATGTTGCTCGGCCTGATTCCTTTTCTGGGCTGGCTGAACTGGCTGGTGATCCCGTTCGCCGGCGTCGGCGCGATCATCGCTGCCATCGGCATCATGTTCCGCGGCGAGAAGAGCCGGCGCGGCAAGGCCGGGCTGCTGCTCAACGGCATTGTGATCGTGATAGCGGCGATCAGGCTCAGCATCGGCGGCGGGATCATCTGACGGCCCTTCGCCGCCTGCACCTGATCGGGATGCCGCCGCGCGCCACGGGTGGCATGCGAGAAAGCAACTGCAGAGCTTCCGCGCTTTGCGCGGGTTACTTTCTTGACTCACGCTTGCGGCGTTCGCCCTTCGGGCCGGCTTCGCCGTTCGCGCCGCACGCGGCGCAGTGCGACAAAGAAAGTTACCCGCGCGCAGCGCGGAAGCTCTGCAGTTGCTTCATAGATACGTATTCACGACGCCCGAACCCGTATCAAGTAACGGTAGGTTATTCGCTTCGGCTTCGCTGTTCGCACTGGAAGCGGCGCAGTATGCAAAGAGAATGACCGCACTTAAAAAAGACGCGCATTACAAAACCCGCGCCGCCACCAGCGCCCGCGTATGCGCATGCCGCGGATTGCGCAACACCTCGGCCGCATCGCCGATCTCCACGATCCGCCCCGCCTCCAGCACCGCGATGCGTTCGGCCACCGCCGCGGCCGCGGCAAGATCGTGGGTCACGAACAGCAGCGCCAGCCCGCGCTCGCGTTTCAATGTCGCCAGCAGCATGAGGATTTCGCGGCGATGATGCGCATCCAGTGCCGACACCGCTTCGTCGCAGACCAGAAGCTCCGGATCGCAGGCCAGCGCGCGGGCGATGGCGATGCGCTGGCGTTGCCCGCCGGAGAACTGGTGCGGGTATCGCGCGGCCATGTCCGGATCAAGCCCGACGGCGGCCAACAGTTCGCCGGCCTTCGCAAGCCGCGATGCCGCATCGCCGATGCCGTGGATCCGCAGCGGTTCGCCGACGATCTCGGCCACGCGCATGCGCGGGTCCAGCGACGCATACGGATCCTGGAACACCACGCCGATGCGTTTGCGCAGCGCGCGCAGCGCGGCGCCTTTCAACGCGGTCAATTCGATATCGTCCAGCCATACCCGGCCCTGCGCGCCGCGCAGCAGCCGCAGCACCGCGCGGCCGAGCGTGCTCTTGCCGCTGCCGCTTTCGCCCAGCAGCGCAAGCCCTTCGCCGCGATGCAGGGTGAGCGAGACATCGTCCAACGCCGGTGCCGACGCGCGCGGGTACCGCATGCGCATGGCTTCGGCGCGCAGCAGCGGCGCCGCCCTTGTAGGAGCGGCGGAAGCCGCGATGGGAGTCGCGGAAGACTCTTTCGGAGTGGCGACGGGCACGCCCATCGCGGCTTCCGCCGCTCCTACAGCCTCCGCTCCCACATCCACCGTTGCCACAGGCGCGTGCGGCAATCGATCCGCCTCGATCAACTCGCGCGTGTACGCATGCCGCGGATCCGCGAACACATCGCGCGTCGCGCCGCGTTCGACCACGTCGCCGCGGCGCAGCACCAGCACGTGTTCGGCATACGCGCCGACCAGCGGCAGATCGTGGCTGATCAACATCAGCCCAAGATCGTCCTCGCGGCGCAGCGCATCGAGCAGATCCAGCACCTCGCGGGCGATGCGCGCATCCAGCGCGGAGGTCGGTTCGTCGGCGATCAGATAACGCGGCCGGCTGCACAGCGCCAAGGCGATGGCGATGCGCTGGCGCTGACCGCCGGAAAACTGGTGCGGACATCGTTTCAAGGCGGCTGCGGCATCGGGCAGCCGCACGCGTTCTAGAAGATCGCGCGCCTGCGCGTCGGCATGCCCGTATGCGCGCAACGTTTCGCGCATCTGCGCACCGACCGTACGCAGCGGATGCAACGCCGCCAGCGGATCCTGCGGCACCCAACCCAATGCGCGACCGCGCAGCGCCGCGTGCATGCGCGACGTCAACATGATGTCGACGCCGTCGTGCGCGAGCGCACCCGTCGCGCGCAAACCCGCCGGCAGCAAACCGAGCAGCGAGAGCGCGGTGAGGCTCTTGCCGCTGCCGCTTTCGCCAACCACACCGAGGCATTGGCCGGGCACAAGTTCCAGATCGAGCGGGCCGAGCAAACGACGCGCGCCGACGTGCACTTCAAGCTGGCGCAGCAGCAGCGTCATGCGGCGGCGGATTCGCGGTCTGCGTCGGCGCGCGGCACCGCATACACGTCGAGCCAGTCGCGCAACGCATCGCCGAGAAACTGGAAGGCGGCCAACGTGGCGACCAGAAAGCCCGCGGGAAACAGCAGCGTCCACGGCGCGCTGTCGAGTTCCTGCACGCCTTCGGACAGCAGCGTGCCCCAGCTCGCCGAGGGCTCGTCCACGCTCAGGCCAAGAAAGCCGAGGAAACTTTCGACCAGGATCGCCTGCGGCAGGATCAGGCCCAGATACACGAATGCCAGCGGCAGCAGATTCGGCAGCGCATGCCAGCGCAGCCGCTGGCCGAAGCTCGCGCCAGCGGCGGTGGCGGCGAGCATGAACGGCATCTCCCGCAGCCGCGCGCTCTCGGCGCGCATCACCCGCGCCAGATCGATCCAGACGTAGCCGCCGATGGCCACCAGCAACAGCCCCAGCGAACGCTCGAACAGGGTCAGCAGCAGGATCACGATCAGCAGGAACGGCAGCGCGCTGAACATGTCGAGCACGCGCAGCATCAGCCGTTCCGCCCAGCCGCCGGCCAGCCCGGCGCTGGCGCCGAAGCCCAGGCCCACACCCAGCGCGACCAGACTGGCGAGGAAGCCCACCGTCAGCGACAGCCGGCCGCCGGCCAGCGTGCGCGCGAACACGTCGCGGCCGATCGCGTCGGTGCCGAACCAGTGCCCGCCGACGCCCGGCGCCACCGACAGCGCCTGCCAGTCGGGCCGGTGCGGGTCGAACGCGATCCACAGCGGCCCCAGCCAGCACAGCACCGCCAGCCCGCCGAGGAACAGCAGACACGCGCGGGCCATGGGCGGCAGTGATCGCAGCAATCGCATCGGTGGATTGTATGCCCTCGCCCATGCCGACCTGTGGGAGCGGCGCAAGCCGCGACGATGCTTGATGGTCTGGAGTTCCGCTTCAAAAGCGCGAACACCGGCAGGTCATCGCCACCAGCCGTGGGGACGGCCCGAATGTCGTCCGCAAGTCCATGCCTGCCTGGCCCGGCGTATCATTCCGCCATGACCTTTCCCATGACCCGCCTCCGCCGCATGCGCCGCAGCGAGTTCTCGCGTCGATTGATGCGCGAACACGTCCTCACCGCCAACGATCTGATCTATCCGGTGTTCGTCCACGAACTCCACGGCCGCACGCCGATCGCGTCGATGCCGGGCATCGAGCGTCTTTCGATCGACGAACTGCTGAAGGTCGGCGAAGCGGCCAGCGAACTGCGCGTGCCGGCGCTGGCCCTGTTCGCGGTGACCGCACCGGAGGCCAAATCGCTCGACGGCGCGGCCGCCTGGGACGACGACGGCCTGATGCAGCGCGCGGTGCGCGCGCTCAAGCAGCGATTTCCGGAACTCGGCGTGATCACCGATGTCGCGCTCGATCCCTACACCGCCCACGGCCAGGACGGCCTGATCGACGACAGCGGCTACGTGGTCAACGACGACACCGTCGAAGCACTGGTGCAGCAGGCGCTGTCGCACGCGCGCGCGGGCGCCGACGTGGTCGCGCCCAGCGACATGATGGACGGCCGCATCGGCGCGATCCGCGAGGCGCTGGAAGTCGGCGGCCACATCCACACCCGCATCCTGTCGTACGCCGCGAAATACGCCAGCAGTTTCTACGGCCCGTTCCGCGATGCGGTGGGCTCGGCCGGCGCGCTGGGCAAGGGCAACAAGTACGGCTATCAGATGGACCCGGCGAATTCCGACGAAGCGCTGCGCGAAGTCGCGCAGGATCTCGACGAAGGCGCGGACATGATCATGGTCAAGCCCGGCATGCCGTATCTCGATGTCGTGCGCCGGGTGAAGGACGAGTTCGGCGCGCCGACGTTCGCGTACCAGGTCAGCGGCGAATACGCGATGCTGAAGGCCGCCGCGCAGAACGGCTGGCTGGACGAACGCGCCTGCGCGCTGGAGGCGCTGGTCGCGTTCAAGCGCGCGGGCGCCGACGGCGTGCTGACTTATTTCGCGCTGGATGCGGCGCGCTGGCTGCGCGACGCGCAATGAACACCACCTCGCCACTGACCTTCAGCGTGCGCGGCGCCCGTCCCGCGGATGCCGCGTACATCGCGCAACTCACATTGCAACTGGATCCGGACCTCCATCCGGCGCCCATCGCGCAACGCTTCGAGCGCTTGCTGACGCGCTCCACCCATGCGTTCTTCGTGCTCGACGATCCGTCGGCCGACGGTGGCGACGGCATCGCCGGCTTCGTCGCCGCCGAACATCGCAGCCTGCTGCAGTTCGGCGAGCGCGTTGAGCTGATCGCACTGGTCGTCGATGCCCGCCTGCGGCGCTGCGGCGCCGGCAGCACGCTGGTCGCCGCGGTCGAAGCCTGGGCCCGGCAGCGTCGCGGCGTGCAGGACATGGTGGCGCGTTCCAGCCTGACCCGCGAGGACTCGCATCCGTTCTACCAGCGCATCGGTTACGCGCATCACATGACCCAGAACGTCTACACACGGACACTCACGCCATGAAACGCTACGCCGTCTTCGGCTACCCCGTGTTGCATTCGCTGTCGCCGAAGATTCATCAGGCCTTCGCGCACCAGAGCGGCATCGCCATCGAATACGTGGCGATCGAATCCGGGCCCGGCGATTTCGACGGCACACTGTCGTCGTTCGCGCGCAGCGGCGGCGAAGGCGCCAACGTCACGCTGCCGCACAAACAGCGCGCGGCCGAACTGTGCAACCTGCTCAGCGCCCGCGCCAAGCGCGCAGGCGCGGTCAACACGCTGATCAAACACGGCAACGGCTGGCTGGGCGACAACACCGACGGCGCCGGTCTGGTGCGCGACCTCACCAGTCGCCACGGTCTTGACCTGCGCGGTCGTCGCACACTGATGCTGGGCGCTGGCGGCGCCGCGCGCGGGATCGCGCCGGCGCTGCTGGACGCGGGCATCGGCGAGCTGTTCATCGTCAACCGCGACTCGCAGAAAGCCGACGCGCTGGTGGATCTGCTCGGCGTGCCCAGCCGCGTGCACTCACGTTATCTCGACGACCTCGGCACGCTCGGCGAGTTCGGGCTGATCGTCAACGCCACCTCGGCGGCGCGCCACGGCAGCCTGCCGAAGCTGCCGATGTCGCTGATCGGGCCGCGCACCGCCGCAGTCGACCTCAGCTATGGCGAAGCCGCGATCCCGTTCCTCGCCTGGGCCCGCGCCGCGAACGCGCATCACGCCATCGACGGCCTCGGCATGCTGGTGGAACAGGCCGCCGAGAGCTTCTTCCTGTGGCACGGCGTGCGTCCCGATACCGACGAGGTGTTCGCGGAACTGCAGGCGCGGCATGCGGCGTTGATCACCGCGGATTGAGCTGGGGTCTGAGCCCGGCTGCGCCGCGACCAACCGATCACGGCGGATTGTCGCGCTCGAAACGCACCTCACCGCTTTCGGTAATGCCCACGCGCTGCCAACCGCGGCGCTCGTAGAAACCGCAGGCGCGGCTGTGCGCATCGGTGGTCAGCCACAGCCGCTGGATCGGCTGCGTGCGCAGCCACGCCAGCATCGCCGCATGCAGGCGGTCGCCATAGCCGAGCCCCTCGGCCTGCGGATGCACGAACAGCGCCCAGATATTGCCGGTATGCGCGTTGCAGCTGGCGAACGCGCGGATCTCGCCATCGACCTCGATCACCCAACCCTTGCCGGTGTCCTCGATCTCGCGACGGAACTCTTCGTCGGAAATGCGCCCGGGCGTCAGCGTGTTCTCGGTCACTGCATAGCGCACCGTCCACATGCCCGGAATATCGTTCCTGTGCGCTTCGCGCAGCATGACCGTCATCGATTCGTTTCCTGGTTCACGGCATGCCGCGCAGCTTTGCCGCCAACATCGGCGCGAACAGCAGAAACAGCAGGCCGAATCCCATCAGGCCGCCGTTGGCGAGGTCGTAATCCGACAGCATGCGTTCGCGCGAGTAGCCGAGCATCAGGCCAAGGCCAAACTCGAACGCGATTATCAGCACGACCCACAGCGCGCCAACACGCAGCTGCTGCCCGCTGGCTCTGGCGCCGATCCAGCGGATGCACAGCCATGCGATCGCGAAAATGATGCCCGAACCGATCAAGACGCCAATCTGCCGCGCCGGCAAATCGCCGATGACGGGCGCGATGAACCGTTGGCGGATGATGCCGTGGATCGATTCGGCGACTACGATCAGCAACCATGTCAGCATTGCCCTGGACCAACGCATTGTCGTTCTCCCGAGTACTCGGAGCGCGGCGGAGTCAGGTGGCAAACTCCGGATTTACAACAACCCACTCCGCTTGATCGAAAGATACTGCTCCACCAGCGCCGCAGGCAATTGTTCGCAGGTGACATCAAGCACCATCACGCGGTGGTTGCGCAGCATTTCGTGGGCGGCGGCGCGCTGGGCGATGTAGCGGGCGGCGGCGGCGGCGAACACGGCGGTGCGCACGTCGTCGACGGGCTGGTCGAGGGCTTCGTCCAGGTCGCGTTCGCGCAGGCTGGCGACCACCACGAGGTGGCGTTTCTGCAGCAGGCGCACTGCGCCGAGCACGTCTTCGATGTCTTCGTCGCGCAGGTTGGTGACCAGCATCACCAGCGCGCGGCGGCGCTGGCGCAGGGCGAGTTCGGTGGACGCGGCGAGGTAATCGGTGGCGATCGGCGCGGGCTGCAGGTCGTAGCTGGCGCGAAGCAGGGTGTCGATGGCGCCCATGCCGCGCTGCGGGGCGACCCAGCGCTGTTCGCCGCCGACGGTGAACAGGCCGACGGCGTCGCCGCGCTTGAGCGCGATGTAGGACACCACCAGCGTGGCGTCGAGCGCGCGGTCGAAGTGCGACAGGCCGCCTTCGTGCGCGAGCATGCGCCGGCCGGTGTCGACCACCATCAATAGTTGTTGATTCTTTTCGTCCTGGTATTCGCGCGAAATGAGTTTGCGCGCGCGCGCGGTCGCCTTCCAGTCGATCTGGCGCATGCTGTCGCCGACGCGATACTCGCGCATCTGATGGAAGTCGGTGCCCTCGCCGCGGCGGCGCTTGATGTGTGCGCCGACCAGCCGCGAGGCCTGTTCGGCGCTGAACAGCGCGAAGCCCGCCAGCGGCGCGAAGTTGGGGAACACGCGGATCGACTGCGGCGCGCCGACGGTGCGCGACTGCCGCCACAGCCACAGCGGCGACAGCAGCCGCAGCTGCGTTCCGTCGAAACGGAAATTGCCGCGCACCTGCGGGCGCAGGCGATAGGTGAGCGTCGCCACGCTGTCGGCGGCGAGGGTGAGCGTGCGCGGCATGTCGCGGGTGTTGCTGTCGACGGCATCCCAGTCGCCGGGATGCAGATCGTGGACGGTGAGGCGCTGGCGGCGGCCGTAGTGTTCGATGCGCAGTTCGACATCGCGTTCGACGCCGATCGGCCACGCCTCGGGCAACGCACGCGCGACCTCGGGCGTGGGCGCGCGCAACAGCCGCCACAGATCGAACACTGCCAGCAGCGCGAACACCGCGAATGCGATCAGCCAGACGCGCGCGGGCGCCAGGCCGACGCTCACCACCAGACCGAGCACGGCCCAGGCGATGAACGCCCACACCAGTCCGGGCGCGGGGCGCGGCCACGCGCGCACGACGCGGGCCGCGACGACCGGCGCTGCGGGCGCGGGTTTCGATATCGCGTTGGCTGCGGTTGCGTTCATTGCCGTCGCGCTCACTGCCGCGGCGCTTCGACCTTGGCGAGCAGCGCTTCGAGCACCTGATCCGGCGTCTGGCCTTCGATCTGCATTTCCGGGGACAGCGCGATGCGGTGGCGCAGTGCCGGCTTGGCGATGCTGCGGATGTCGTCGGGGGTAACGAAATCGCGGCCCGCAAGCACCGCCTGCGCACGCGACGCGCGGACCAGGGCTAGGCTGCCGCGCGGGCCGGCGCCCAGCGCGATGCCCGGCCACTTGCGGGTGGCTGCGACGATCCGCACGGCGTAGTCGATCACCGCGGCGTCGACGGTCACCTGCGCGGTGCCGAGCTGCATCGCGACGATGTCCTCGGCGCTCAGCACGCTATTCACCTGCGACAGGTCGAAATGCGCGGCGGCGCGGCCGTGGCTCACCGCGGTGACCATGCTCACTTCGTCGGCGTGCGAGGGATAGTCGATCAGCACTTTCAGCAGGAAGCGGTCGAGCTGGGCCTCGGGCAGCGGATAGGTGCCTTCCTGTTCCACCGGATTCTGCGTGGCCAGGGTCATGAACGGCGCCGGCAGCGGGTGGCTGCTGCCTTCGATGGTGACCTGCTGTTCCTGCATCGCTTCGAGCAATGCGGACTGGGTCTTTGCCGGGGCGCGGTTGATTTCGTCGGCCAGCAGCAGATTGGTGAAGATCGGGCCGCGACGGATCGCGAAGCGTTCGGTCTTCGGGTCGTAGACCGCATGGCCGCTGACATCGCTGGGCATCAGGTCGGGCGTGAACTGCACGCGGCCGTAGCCGCAGCCCAGCGCCTGGCCCAGCGCGCGCACCAGCAGGGTCTTGCCCAGGCCGGGCACGCCTTCGATCAGCACGTGGCCGCCGGCGAGCAGCACGATGAGGATCTGGTCGAGCACGCCGTCCTGGCCGATGAAGGCCTTGGCGACTTCGTCGCGCACGGCGGCGGCACGCGCCACCAGCGCTTCGCCGACGATGGGCTGCGGCGCGGCCGCGGTGTCGATGTGCCCGTGGGCGGACTCGCGGGCGTGCTCGTGGGCGTGCTCATGGACGGGGGGCGTGGTCATAGTCGGTTTCTCAGCTGCAGAAGTCTGGCGATGCGAAGCACGAAATCCCTGGCGTCGCCCGGGCGGGGGTAGCGCAGCGCGGCGTCGACATCGGCGGTGGCCATGCCGGTGCGGGTCGCGATCGCGTCGATCTGCGCCGCGCCTTCCAGCACGGCGGCGTAGGGGTCGCGGCGGCGCAGGCGACGCATGAAGGCGTCGTGCACGGCGGCGTAAAGCGCGGCGCGGCGGCCGTAGCGGTAGAGATGATCGCCGCTGGCCTGTACGTGTTCCAGCAGCGAGCGGCGATCGGGCGCGGGCGCCGGGCGCAGCGGGCCGAGGCGCTCGGCGCGCATCCACAGCCACAGCAGCAGCGCCAGCAGCGCCGGCAGCAGCACCCGCCAGGCGTGGTCCAGCAGCAGGCGCCAGAACGGCGGCATGTTGGCGCTGTAGATCAGATGGAAGGTGCCGCCGTCGGCCCAGTTCGGCTGCAGCAGCCGAAGGGTGAGGGCGGCGTGCTGGCGGTCTTCGAGTTTGTCGTTGAGCAGGAAATCGGTGTCGGCCAGCACGTCGACGCTGCCTTCGCCCCAGGGCACGCGGGCGTAACCGTATTCTTTCTCTTCGTCGTCGCCCCAGGTTGCGGCGGTTTCGACGTCATCGTCGTAGAAATAGAACCGGCGGCCGTAACAGAACTCGGTGTGCTGCGACATCTCGCCCACCTGCAGGCCCTGGCAGACCGGATCGGTGTCCAGCACCGCGATGCCGATATCCTCCAGCAGCGGTACCGCTTCGTCGCCGATCTCCGCGCCCGGCGGCGGCGTGCGCAGGATCAGATGGCCGCCGGCCTCGACCCACGCCAGCAGGGTTTCGACCTGATCGGCCGACAGCGTGCGCGGATCGGCGAGCAGCAGCAGGGTGTCAGCCGCCTTCAACGGGCGCGAACCCAGGCTCAGGCGCTGGCGCGAATCGACGCGCTGGCCGGCCTTGCCCAGCGCGATCTTCAGCGCGTACAGCGGGTTGTAGCCGGCCTCGCCCTTCGGCGGCAGATCGATCGTGTTGGTTACGCGTTCGTAGGTGCGCAGCCACCACCACGTGCCGACGGCGAGCAGGCCCGCGCCCAGCAGCGCAAGCAGGACGATGCGCAGGACGTTGCCGCGCCGGGTCATGCCGCCTTGAGTCATGCCGCCCTGAGTCATGCCGCCCACCGGAAACGTTCGGCCAGCGTCTGCACCAGGGTTTCGAAATCGTCGGCCGCCGGCAGACGCTGGCCGTAGGCGGCGTACTGCCAGATGCGGACCATGCGCTGGAAGGCGTCGCGGTCTTCGGCTTCGGGCATGCGCCGCGAAAGGCGCAGGCAGTCGGCCTCGGTGGCGCCCGGCGGCGGATGGGCGTCGACGCGCGCGGTCATGGCTTCGACGCTGGCGCGATACAGCAGCGCCAGCGCGCGGCGCGGCTGGCCCTGCGCCCACAGCCGGCGCGCGACCGTGGCGATGTCGGGCGGCAGCGGTTCGCTGTACGCCAGATGGGTCATTTCCACCGGCGCAGGTTCGGGTTCGGGCACCGCCAGTCCGCGGAGCAGCCAGGGCCACCAGCGTTTCGCGTTGAGCAGCAGGGCCACCACCAGCGCGCCGACCAGCAGCCACAGCCCGTATTCGGCGAGGAACCCGATCACGCCCGCCAACCACGCCAGCTGCGGCGGCTCGGCGTCGATGGGTGTGTCCTTTTTCTTGTCGCGGTCGCGAGGCTGCCACGTGGTCTGTTCAAGCTTCGGCCGCAGCAGCGGATCCTTGTAGGCTTGGGCGACCGCTTTCTCGAAGGCCGCCTGCCCGGTGCGGTCGTCGCCGAAGATCTCGCGCAGGGTGCGGGTGTCGACGTCGGGCGGCTGGTTTTTCTCGCCGGCCGCCGCGGTGGCGGCCGCAGCAGCCGCCTTGGCGGCCTCTTCGGCAGATTGCCTGTCGCTGTCCTGCGTCGTGCCGGGCGCCGCTTTTCCGGGCGCGGTCTCTTGGGGGACGCTCTCTTCAGGGAAGGGGCAGGTGTTGTCGTCGCGGGCGTGCGCGGGCATCGCCATCGGCAGGCACAGCGCCAGGGCCAGCAGCACGCTGGTGCCGACCGCCTCCAGGCGTTTGCGCATGCGCCGGAACGCGATCTCCAGGTCCCAGGCTTCCAACTGCGTGCGGCGGTTGAGGTACAGGCCGAAGCCGGCGCCGACATAGAACGGTTCGATGAAGGCCACCGCCAGCCAGTCGAGCGCGTTGAACGCGATCAGCGCCCACACCGGCGGGTCTTCGCTCAGCGTGGCCCATGCGGCGCGCGCGGCTTCCGGCAGCAGTTCGTTGGGCACGAACAGCGTGACCAGCAGCACCGCCGACAGCACCAGCGCGATCAGGAAATTCAGGCAGGCGAGAGTCAACAGCACCGCCGGGCCGCCGACGCCGACGCCAATCACCCGCCGACGTTCGGCCAGCCGCGCGGGGTCCGCGCCTTCCAGCAGATCGATCGGCAGCATCGCCGCGCGGAACGGACTGAACCGGCGCCAAGTGAGATGGCCCAGCATCGGTCTCCAGCCCCAGCGCAGCTGCGCGCGCAGGGTTTCGGCGGTGCCCGGCACGCTGCCGAACACCGCGCGCGACAGCACGTACTGCGGAATGCGGTCGAACACCGGGCGCAGCCACCACATCAGCACCCACGCCAGCCAGATCTGGTCCACCGCCCACGCGGCGAGATTCAGCAGCACGAACACCGCGCCGGTGACCAGCAGCCACGGCGTCCAGATCGCAGCGGCATGCCGGCGCACCAGCGCCGCGCCCAGCTCCATCGCTTCCCACGACGAGCGCGGGCGCAGTTCGACGGTGAGGGTTTCGAGTTTCACGAAGCGCCCCGCTGGTGCTCGTTGCGCGATGCTGCGGGTGCCGGAGTGCTCTGCTGCCGTCCATGGCGCGACGTTGCGGGCGTCGGATCGCCCGGCCCAGCCTTGCTCGGCTTCGCATCCTGCTTCGCCGGCAAGTCCTGGGCATACATCCTTGTATGCCCGCCCGCGGCGGTGCCGCGGGCCCTTGGCTGGGCGCTCGGCGGATCACGCGGCAGTGCCGCGTAATCGGATCCGCCTCGCCCACCCAGCGCAAGCCAGCTCAGGGTGATTGCCCACATGACCCCGCCCACGGCGTATTTGATCGCCGCCGGCATCCAGCCGATCGACGACCAGAATGCTTCCACGAACGCCGCGAACACCAGCATCGCGAACACGCCCAGACACAGCCGGGCGCCGACCTTGCCGCCTTCGATCAGGGCATCGACCCGTCGCCGCCGCCCGGGCGCGATCAGGTCCAGCCCCAGCCGCAGCCCCGCCGCGCCGGCCAGCACAATGGCGGTGAGCTCCGGCGCCGAATGCCCGGCGACGAAGCGCCAGAACGGGTCGCCGTGACCCACGCCCTGCAGATGGCCGCCCACGCTGCCGATCATCAGCCCGTTCATGATCAGCACGTACACCGTGCCGAGGCCGGCGAGCAGGCCGCTGGCGAAGGTGCGCAGGCCGATGCTCACGTTGTTCATGATGTAGTAGCCGAACATCGCCAGATCGTCGCCGCTCTCGCGGCCGAGCTTGCGCTCGGGATTGGCGGGGTCGTACATGCTTTCGTACATGGCGACATCGCTGGGGTCGTGGAGGCTGTAGACCAGTTCCGGCGACACCAGCATCGCCACGAACGAGCCGACCAGCGGCACCACGAACAGCAGCAGCGACGCCCACAGGCAGCCGCGCTGGGCGCGCACCAGACGCGGGAAATCGGCGAGGAAGAATTCCAGCGCGCGGCGCCACTGCGGCGGCGCGGCGCGGTAGAACACCGCGTGGCCGCGCTGGGTCAACGCCTGCAGGCGCTCCACCACCACCGGGCTGTAGCCGCGGCTGCGCGCCAGCGCCAACTGCTGGCACAGGCGGCGATAGCGCGCCGGCATGTCTTCGTCGCGCAGCCCGCGCCACTGGAGGTGGCTGGCCCGCGCCTGACGCGGGCTGTCCCCGCGCGCGACCAGCCAGGCCTCGAATTCGATCCATTCGTCCTGATGGCGGGCGATGAACGCCTCCTGCCGCATCACCGCATGCTTCATGACGGCATGCCCGATAACCGCATGCCCGATGACAGCTCGCCCCATGCCAGCCGGCTCATTGACGCCCCAGCAGCCAGTTGGCGACGGCCTGCAGGCGCATCACGCCCAGCGCGCCGCTGGCGCCCACCACCGGCGCGGCGATGCCGGCCAGCTCTTCGCGACGTTCCTGGGTGAGCTGCGCGGTGCGCTCGGAGAAGGCGATCACTGCCATCTGTTCCGGCGCCAGCAGCGGGTGCAGCGGCGCATGCGCGCCTTCGGTCGCCGCGCGGGCCGCCTGACGGGTGCGCGGGGCATGGATGACCATGGTCTTGGCGACCATGTCGCCCAGCCGCCGGCCCCAGGGATCGGAAAAACTCGCGACCAGGCCCACGCCGTAGCCGAACGGCAGGAAGTCCACCGTGCGCAGCAGATTGCGCACGATCGAGGCCATCCAGCCCACCGGGGCGCCGTCGTCGGCGATCACCCGCAGCTCAAGCGCGCGCTTGCCGGGGGTCTGCCCGTCGAACAGGGTTTCGCAGAGGATCGGATAGCCCCAGAACACCACGAAGAAAATCACCGTGTACAGGCCCATGCCGGCCTTGCCCAACAGCCCCAGCACGGTCCCCGCCACCAGCAGCACGCCCCAGCGCACCGCGGTGTCGATCAGCCAGGCGATGGCGCGCGGCACCGGGCCGGCGGCGGGCAGGCGCAAAGCCACGCCTTCGGGCGTGTAGACGTCGCGGACGGTGTCCAATGCGGACGGTTTCTGGGCGGAATGGCGCTGTGCGAACTGACCCGATGCAGACGGACGTGACGTCATCGGGCAACGGCCCGGGCGGCCCGGCGTCGGCATGGGCGGCGTCCGGCCGGACGCGCGATGGTCGCTGCACTCGTTTCCGCCATCCTTTCCGCCCCGTGGCCCGTCGTCTGTCGTCGCATCCGGCGGTTACTCTACCTTGACGACCCGCACATTTCCCAGCATTTCGAGACGTCTTTCGTCATGGCCGCAGCGCTCCCGCAAACGCCGATGCACTGCCGTCCGCACTGCGGCGCCTGCTGCACCGCGCCTTCCATCACCTCGCCCATCCCCGGCATGCCGTACGGCAAACCGGCGGGCATGCCCTGCGTGCAATTGGACGACGATCTGCGCTGCCGGCTGTTCGGCCAACCCGAGCGCCCGGCGTTCTGCGTCTCGCTACGCCCGGAGCCCGCGATGTGCGGCGCCTCACGCGTCGAGGCGATGACGCTGTTGGCGGCGCTGGAAACGGCGACGCAACCCGATTGATCCGGAACGATGACGTTGTAGGAGGGCCTTCGGGCCGGCCCCGGACGAAACAGAAGCGCGACGATATGGAAGCCGCGCCTGCGGCTGATGACACTGAACCGGTCGTTCGAAAGGCCCTTGGCGATGAGGAGCGCAGCGGCCTGAAGGCCGCTCTGCGGGAAATTGAAGATGCGTTTTTTTGTGGTTGTCGTTGTTGAAGCGCGCAAATTTCAAGCAGACGCTCAAGCCTCACAGCGGCTTGCGGTTCCCGCCGCGCCGCGCCGCCAGCAGGGCGGTGCCGTCGGCATCCGCGCGCAGCTCGCCGTATTTCGCCGGAGCGGACACAAGCAGGTGAAGGCTGGCACGACTGGAACCGGGCCGAATACCATGCCGGATGATTCAGGACAGGGACACTCCATGACGGAGAACGACGGCATCGACCCGCGTCAGCGGTTACGGCCCAATCACAACGACAAGCACCACGACCAGCAATTGTTGCGCGACGTGCCGACGATCAGTGATCAAACGATGCGTGCGTTCGGGCCGTTACCGCCCGGCGGACTTCCTGCCATCCCCAAACGCAAGCCCCAACTCCTGCGCCCGGCCGTTCCGCCAATGGCTCAGCTTCCCCCATCTTCCGAAGAGGACACGACGATGCAATGGAAATCGATGGCGGCCGTTGCCGTACTCGCAACGGGCGGCGCGCTCACGGCGTGCGGGGCCGATGGCACGACTGCGCGCGTCGATCCGCCTGCGGTCGCGGTGCCGGATGCCCCTGCACCGGTTCAATTGCCGGTAGTGGAGGCCGTTCTGCCCGCAGCGCGAGCGGTTGAGGCCGAACCCGCGTCGCCCGCAGATGTCCAAGCATCCGAATCCGTGCGGGGGCCTGCGATTCCGGCGGCACAGCTTCGGCGGCAGATTCTGGCGCTGCTGGGAAGCTTCGAGACGTTGGAGGATTTGGAGCGCGACAACGTGGAAAAAGTGCTTCGGGTACCACTGCAGCGCGATCCAGGGATGGCCGAAGGCTATGGATACGATGGGCATACTATCGAGGGGTGGCAGTACGGAATCCTTGTCGCCAAATTGAATCGATTGGACGAACCTTCAACAATCGGCATCGGCCTAGACTACGACTTCGATTACGACAACGATAAACCGCCGACTCACTGCACGCTGGCGTTCGAGCCGGTGGCGAAGAAACTGGTGACGATGGGGTATGAGCGAGGGCAGCGTGCGCGCTACTCGGGCGGAGATTGGGTGTGGGGATTTGGACGCGAATCGGTAGAAGGAAACGCGCGCTTTGGGATTGGTGTTTCCGTGTACGACGTGACTTTGCCCGATGGGGTGAAACAGGTGTGTATCAAGGGGTTCGATATCGGGGGATCAGCACGCAATGACTAAAATTTCTCCGAATCTGCAACACCTGACGGACGAGCTTCCGGCGAACCGGCGAGCTGAAATCGAACTAGCCATCGCGAGTTCGCCGTACCTGCGGCAGATTATGACCGAGGCAGTCACCGCGGGTACGCTGGAACACATCCGAATGGGCGTACCCGGTGCCAATGAAGGCGGACATTACGATGATGGCAAGCGTGCGATCTACCTGAGTCCAGATACGTTTTCGGACCCGATCCTTAAAAATCGCCCCGAGAAACTATTGGATGCAATCACCAGCACCCTCGGCCATGAGACCGGGCATGCGCTGTATGCGGAGAAGGCCGAGAAGGAGTTGGGTTACACGACATGGGCGATCACGGATGGTATCCGGGGCGCTGGCCCCGGTGGTGAGTTCGACGCAACCGGACTGGTGGGGTCGTACATCCGCGATGCCAGACACAACGAAGCGCAGGCGGAGATTCACGGCTGGAATGCGCTGGCGAGTCGAATTGAATATCTCCAAGGCAAGCCGCCATCACACAAGGACATGCTGGAGCGTGTAAATCCTTCGACGGACTGCGTGGATGGCCCTCCGGGCAAAGCCAGATTGGAAGCCGGCATCATCCTCGACGCCGACATGTTCATGTCGGACACCCGCTTGCCGAAAGCGGGGCCGATCAATCTCGAACCCGTCGCGCAGTGTCATTTCGACCAGTCGGGCAAATAGCTGGGCGCGGGCGGCGCGGCGAACTACACGAACTATTACGGCGCGTATCTGGTGGAACAGCTGGCGGACGACACTAAAAATTGGGTCGACCCGCCGACGGTCAAACTGGACATGGCGAAACTGGGGCTGGACAAGGCACAGCTTGAAAGTACCGGCCTGCGTCTGGGTAATGCGGGTTTCTCGCTTGTCGATACCAGCGAAGGCAAATACAAGCCCATGACCCCGCGCAGCAACGGCAGCGGCATCCAAGGCACGCCGGACGCGCAGGAACCGGCGCTTGCAGGCCAGTCGCCGTCTGCACCTTCGGCCCCGCTGATGACCGATCCCGCACACCCCGCGCACGGGATGTACCTGCGCGCACAAGGCGCGCTCGCTCAAGTGGAAACCTCGCCCAGCATGGGCGGACTAACCCAGCACGAACGTCAGAAGCTGGGCGCTTCCGTCGTCGCCGAAACGCTGTCTGCCGAGGGCTGGAATTTCACGAGGATGGATCATGCCGTGCCGGGGAAAATCGACCCGCAGATCGGCCGACCGGGGATGCTGTTTCTCGTGCAAGGGGCTTTGGATGATCCGGCGCACCGCAGGATCGGCGTGCACATGGAGCAGGCGCTGTCGCAATCGATCGAGCAGTCGTCGGCGGTCTCGCAGACGGTGTTGCAGACGCGGGAACAGGCGATGACGCAGGAACAACAGCGCGCGGAGCAGAAAGACGTGGATGGCCCACAAGGCCCGACGATGCGGATCGGTGCACGTACGCAATCGCCATCGCAGGGGCCGCAGGGTGATGGCGGCGACGCAGATGGCGGTTGATCGTCGCTATACCTGAATTCCGGAGATGGCACTCTGCCGCCAGTCGCCCACGTCAGCTGCCCGTGTCGCCGGCAAGGTACTGGTCCTTCAAGCGCACGTAGTGCTGCGCCGAGTAGTACAGCGCTTCCATCTCGGCATCGCTGAGCCGGCGCGCGAACCTGCCCGGGTTGCCCAGCCACATTTCGCCTTCGCCCACCACCTTGCCGGGCGCGATCAGCGCACCGGCGCCGACGAAGCCGTGCTTCTTCACCACCGCGCCATCCAGCACGATCGCGCCCATGCCGATCAGCGCCGCGTCCTCGATGGTGCAGGCGTGGATGATCGCCTTGTGGCCGATGGTCACGTCCTCGCCGATGCGGGTGGCGAACCCGCCCAGCTTGGCGTGCGGGCCGTCGTGGCTCACGTGCACGACGCTGCCGTCCTGGATATTCGTCCGCGCGCCGATGCGGATGAAATTCACGTCGCCGCGGATCACCGTGGCCGGCCAGATCGACACGTCGTCGCCCAGCACGACGTCGCCGATGACGACCGCGGCGGGGTCGATATAGACCCGTTCGCCCAGCGCGGGCAGGTGGTGGAGATAGGGGCGGATAAGGGTATAGGGATCGGTCATGGCCGCATTTAAGCACGCAGCGGCGGCACGTTCTAAACTCGGGCCATGAACACCACCGTCATCGCGGCCAATGCCGCCATCATCGCCGCCACCGCCGCCCATGCCGGCGACAACGACCACGACGTACCGACGCCGGATGCGCAGCGCGCCCCGCCCGCCGACGAGACCGCCGAGCTGGCGCCGACCCTCGAACGGCTCAAAGCCGCGTGGCGGGCGAAGAAGCCGGACTACGCGCAGCGGATAAGCGATCTGGAACGCCTGAAGACGGCCTTCAAGGCGCGGATGGGCGAAATGGAAGCGGCGGTGCGCGCCGATTTCGGCCACCGTTCCGAACATGAGACCCTGCTGGCCGACGGCATGACCGTGATCGCCGAGATCGACCACCTGCGCAGGCACCTGCGCGGCTGGATGCGGCCGACGCGCGCGAGCGTCGGCTTCCAGCTGTGGCCGGCCAGCGCGCAGATCCGCCATGAGGCGGTGGGCGTGGTCGGGGTGATGGCGCCGTGGAATTACCCGGTGAATCTGGCGCTGGTGCCGCTGGTCACCGCCATCGCCGCCGGCAATCACGTGTTCCTGAAGCCGTCGGAGCACACGCCGCAGACCAGCGCGTGGCTGCAGACACTGCTGGCCGACGTGTTCCCGGCCGATCGCGTCGCGGTGGCGCTGGGCGGCGCCGAACTGGGCGCGGCGTTCTCCGGGCTGCCGTTCGATCACCTCGTCTTCACCGGCTCCACCGCGGTCGGGCGCAAGGTGATGGCCGCGGCCGCGCCGAATCTCACCCCGCTCACGCTGGAACTCGGCGGCAAATCGCCAGCGATCGTCGCCGCCGATTTCCCGATCGAACAGGCCGCGGCGCGGCTGGCCAGCGGCAAGTGGTTCAACGGCGGCCAGACCTGCATCGCGCCGGACTACATCCTGATCGACGCCGCGCGCCGCGACGCGCTGGTGGACGCGCTGCGCGCGCAGGTGCATGCGCGCTACGGCGCGGACATGCGCGAGGCGACCGACTACACCCGCGTGGTCAACGAAGGCCAGTACCGCCGCCTGCGCGGCTACATCGACGATGCCCGCGCCCGCGGGCTGACGGTGATCGAACTGGCCAGCGTGGATGCCGGACGCGCCGAGACCGAACGGCTGATCCCGCCGACACTGATCATCGAACCCGGCGACGACAGCAAAGTGATGCAGGACGAAATCTTCGGGCCGATCCTGCCGATCCACGGCTACGCGAAGCTCGAAGACGCGCTGGCCTACGTCGAAACCCACGACCGCCCGCTGGCGCTGTATCCCTTCAGCCACGATCGCGGCATCGTTGAAAAAATCCTCTCGCGGCTGATCGCTGGCGGCGTCACCGTCAACGACACGCTGCTGCACTTCGCCGCCAACAATCTGCCGTTTGGCGGCATCGGCCCCAGCGGCATGGGCCAGTACCACGGCCGCGCCGGCTTCGACGCCTTCACCAAGGCGATGCCGGTGCTGTGGCAGGCGCGCTTCACCGCGACCGATTTCATCAAGCCGCCGTATCGCGGCTGGATCGATCGCATGATCCGTTCCCTGACCAAGTAAGCGGTTGCTCCGATCAGCGTCTGGCCGGACAAGCCGCCGTCCCCACACCCACACCATCGATAAGCAAAGGATTCCAATGACCCGGATCACGACTCGCGCGCTGCTGCGCACTCTCGTCGTCGCGCTGTTCGCGCTCGCGCTGCCGCTGGCCGCCGACGCCGCGCCCCGGCCCGCCAAACCGGGCAAGCTGCGGGTCTGGCTGACCGGCAATGCCGCGGACTCCGCGCGCGCGCCGGTCGGCGGCCCGGCGCTGCTGCTGATGGGCGGCAGCACCGAAGTCGACGCCGGCTTCTCGCAGCGCGCGTATCCGGTCGCCAACGGCGGCGACATCGTGATCCTGCGCACCTCGGGCAGGGACGGCTACAACAGCTATCTCTACAACCTCGTTTCCGGGCCGCTGAAACCGGATTCGGTCGAAACCATGCTGGTCGACAGCCGCGACAAGGCCAACAGCGATTACGTCGACTGGGTGATCCGAACCGCCGAGTTGATCTTCATCGCCGGCGGCGACCAGGCCACCTACGTCAACGCCTGGCAAGGCACCCGCGTGCAAGACGCGCTGCACGCCGCATACGCGCGCGGCGCGGTGATCGGCGGCACTTCCGCCGGGCTCGCGGTGATGGGCGAATTCGTCTACGACCCCGACGGCATCGCCGGCATCACCAGCGCCGAAGCCGTGTCGAACCCCTATCACCCGTTCATGACCTTGACCACGGACTTCCTGCGCTTCCCGATCATGGGAGGCATCGTCACCGACAGTCATTTCCGCGCGCGCGACCGCATGGGCCGCACGCTCGCGTTCATGGCGCGGCTGCGCCAGGACGGCGCCGCGACGCAGATCACCGGCCTCGCCATCGACGAGCAGACTTCTCTGTTCATCGATCGCAACGGCCTTGGCATCGTCGATAACACCGGCAGCGGCGCCGTGTACGTGATCGAGGAACGCGCCGACACCCTGCGCACCCAGGTCGTGCCCGGGCAGCCGCTGATCTACCGCAACCTGCAGCGCATCCGGCTCGACGCCGGGCGGTTCTACGACTTCGTCAGCCGCCAGCACAACGGCCTCGCCGCCATCATCAGTGTGGACGGGCGCAACGCGACCGCGCCGTTCACGCCGGCGGACCCGTACTGAAGCCTGCGGCGCGGGCGCATCCGCGATGCTGCCCTGCAGCTTGACCCTCGCCACGGCACGGCGTATCAACCCGTATCTCCATCGGGCAACGCTCCGCGACGCCTCCATGCCGAAACCCCGCGCCCACATCCGGCACATCTGCCGGACTTTCTATCTCAGCGAATGGTGGGACGAGTAGCCCTGCGCTGTTGAATGCTGTACGCCCGCAATGGGCCGGCCGGTGCGACATCGCCGGTTCGCAATCACATCCGCATCCCGAATCGTGCGCCGCATGCGCGCACGCATCCATCGAAATGGAGATTCCTCATGTTCGTTCGTATTCCACGCCCCGCTGCGCGTGCCGCTGTGGCCGCACTCTGCGTCTGCGCTGGGCTGTTCGCCATGCCCGCCGTCGCTCAGATCGCCAGCGAAAGCGAAAACAACAACACCGAAAGCGCCGCCGATGGCCCGGTGGGTTCCGGCACGCGCGTGACCGGCAGCCTGTCCACGTCGTCCGACATCGACTGGTTCTATTTCGACCTCACCGCCGCCAGCACCATCGGCATCCGCCTGAATCACGGCACCGGCAACGACTTCGACTGGGATCTGTACAAGGCCACCGGCGGCGCGGTCGCCAGCGGCAAGAGCAGCGCGATACCCGAGAACGGCAGCTATGCCGCCACCACCACCGGCCGCTACAAGCTGAAGGTCACCGCCTATCGCGGCAGCGGCTGGTACGACCTGGACGTGACCCTCACACCGTCCGGCGGCGGCACCGGCGGCACGCGCCCGGCGAAACCGGGCAATCTGCAGAGCTGGATCGTCGGCAACGCCGCGGATTCGGGGAAAAACCCGGTCAACGGCCCGGCGCTGATCCTGATGGGCGGCGGCGCCGATGTGGACGCCAGCTTCAGCCAGCGCGCGTTCCCGGTCGCCAACGGCGGCGATGTGGTGATCATCCGCACCAGCGGCAGCAACGGTTACAACGATTACCTGTACAACCTGGTCGCCGGCACGACCAAACCCGATTCGGTCGAAACCCTGCTGCTGGACACCGTCGACAAGGCCAACAGCGACTATGCCGACTGGGTGCTGCGCAATGCGGAGCTGATCTTCATCGCCGGCGGCGACCAGTCCGCCTACGTCAACGCCTGGAAGGGCACGCGCAGCGAAGATGCGATCCACGCCGCCTACGCGCGCGGCGCTGTGATCGGCGGCACGTCCGCGGGGCTTGCGGTGGAAGGCGAATTCGTCTACGACCCCGATGGTGTCGTTGCGGCGACCGGCGCCGAGGCCATCGCCAACCCGTATCGCAGCAGCATGCTGTTCACCGGCGATTTCCTGAACTTCCCGCTGATGAACGACATCGTCACCGACACCCATTTCTCGCAGCGCGACCGCATGGGCCGGCTGTTCGCGTTCATGGCCCGGCTGCGTCAGGACAACAACACTGCACGCATCATCGGCATCGGCGTCAGCGAGAACACCGCGCTGTTCATGGACCGCACCGGACTGGGCATCGTCGACGGCAGCGGCGCAGCGTATGTGGTCGAAGAGCGCACCGATACCCAGCGCACACAGGTGTTGTCCGGTCAACCGCTGATCTATCGCAACCTGCAGCGCACCAAGCTCACCGCCGGCCAGTTCTTCGATTTCGTCGGCTCCACCCACAACGGCACCAGCATCGTGCTGAGCGTGGACGGCCGCAACGCCACCGCGCCGTTCTTGCCGGCCAATCCCTACTGACCCCCACTGCCCCGCCGATGCGCAGCCGTCCGCGGATGCCGCTTGACGGCTTCTCATCGGCGGGGTATCACATCGCTGCTCTCGTTTGGCCTCCGCATGCCGAAACCCCGCATCCATATCCGGCACATCTGCCGGACTTTCTATCTCAGCGAATGGTGGGACGAATAAGCATGTCCACTTGAATGTCCGGGTCCGTTGCGACCCGTCGGCCGGAGCCTCGCGCTGCCGGTCATCCACCCGTTCCGATCCCAATAACGATTGCCCACGACCGCTGCGCGCCCGTCGCGCGGCCGAGTCGTCCGTTTGCATGCACGAGGAAGTCATGACCCGCATCCTGCCGTCCGCTACACCGCTCGCCACCCCGTTGGCGATCGCCATTTCGCTGTTGCTGTCCTCACCCGTCGTCGCCCAGGACACGACAACGCCCGCCGCGCCGCAGGATGCGCCGGCAACACAAAGCAACGACCTCGACACCATCGTCATCACCGGTTCCAATCTGCGCGGCATCGACCTGCAGGAAGCGCAGCCGGTGATCGTGCTCGACAGCACAGACCTCAAACAGATCGGCGCCAACACGGTCGGCGACGCGCTCAAGCAGGTGTCGGAAACCGGCGGCGGCACCGGCAACTTCAGCACCTCCAACTCGGGCGCATTGCAGGCCGACTCGCCGGGCGGCAGCGCCGCGGCCTCGCTGCGCGGCCTCGGCACGTCGTCCACGCTCACCCTGGTCAACGGCCGCCGCATCGCGGTGTCGTCGTTCGCCAACGGCTCCGAGAACTTCGTCGACATCAACGCGATTCCCCTGGCCGCCGTGGACCGCATCGAAGTGCTGACCACCGGTGCGTCGGCCATCTACGGCGCCGATGCGGTGGCCGGCGTGGTCAACGTGATCCTGCGCAAGGATTTCGACGGCCTGCGCCTGGGCTTGAGCTACGGCGATTCCACCCGCGGTACCGACGAGGGCAGGACCAACGCCAATCTGGTCTATGGCTTCCAGGGCGACCGCGTCGACGGCCTGATCGTGGTCGATGCCTACCAGCGCAATGCGCTGTACGACCGCGACCGCCGCGTGTCCGCCGTCGAGCCGCGACCGTCGCAGCAGGGCATCTTTCCGAGCATCAACGGCCCGACCTTCCCAGGCGACGATTTCGTCGAAGCGGGCTGTCCGGCCAGCCAGTTCCGGGTGGGCGATCTGGGCGAGTACTGCGAAGTCAACCGCAACGCCTTCACCGCGACCGATCCGGAAAGCCGCCAGATCGGCGCTTACGGCACCTTGAACGTCAAGCTCAACGACGATATCGAATACTTCGCCGAGCTTGCGATCCAGCACAACACCGCGACCGCCGACGCCGCGCCGGCGCCGTGGAGCAACGAGCGCATCGCGATCGAACATCCCGGCATGCCCGCTGCGCTGCGCCAACGCCTGATCACCGCCAACTACCCGCGCGTGCGCAACGGCCGCAACGTGGTGGTGGGCTTCGGCCGCTTCCCCGATGCGCGCACGATCGAGGTCACTACCGACAACTGGCGCTGGCTCAACGGCCTGCGCGGCAGTCTCGGCGGCTGGAATTGGGAAAGCACCCTGACCGCATCGCGCAGCGATTCCGAACAGGAGGCCGTCGCCGGCATCTACAACGTCGCGCGCGTGCGCGCCGGCCTGCTGGGCACGCTCTGCGCGGATGGCACCACCGCATGTACCCCGGGCGTGAACGGGCTGTGGTACGACCCCTTCAATGGTCAGACCCGCAATTCGCAGCAGGTGCTGGACCTGGTGCGCGAGACCGTACCGCGCGAGGGCAGCTCGAAGATGTACGCATGGGACGCCAGGCTCAACGGCGACTGGGGCAGCATCGGCGGACGCGCGATGCCGTGGGCGTTCGGGGCCGAGGTGCGACGTGAAGAAATCGCCGACGATCCGTCGCCGCTGGCGACCGCGGACGTGCTGGGCAACGTGCCGGTGTATGGCTTCGGTTCCACCGATGTCGAAGCAAAACGCACGCAGTGGGCGCTGTTCGGCGAAACCAATCTGCCGCTGACCAGTACGCTGGACGTGCGTTTGGCCGGTCGCTACGACCACTACGACGACTTCGGCGGCGACTTCAATCCGTCGGTCGGCGTCCGCTGGCGCCCGAACGACATGTTCCTGCTGCGCGGCGGCTGGAACACCTCGTTCCGCGCGCCGTCGCTGGCACAGGTCGGCGCCGGCACCTCGCTGAGTTCCGGCGCATTGCCGTGCTCGCCGGGCAGCGAGTTCTTCACCACCTTCTGCAACAGCCGCACCTCCGACGACAGCTACCTGTCCGAAATCTACGGCAACCCCGAACTGGACGCCGAAACCTCGAAAGCCTGGTACTTCGGTACGGTCTTCGAGTTCGGCGGCCGCGCGACCCTGACCCTCGACTATTGGAATTTCAAACAGAAGGATCTGGTCGATATCGACGACCTTGAGCTGTTCCGCCGCGCGCTGACCGATCCGACCCTGATTTTCGATTCGAATGCGACGCCCGGTCAGCCGCGCTATCTGCCGCGCGGCACGCTGGGCATCGCCACCCGCGGCGGCACCATCGGCGGCGTGATCGACGATGTGCAGCTGGAATTGATCAACATCGGTCAGCAGAACACCGACGGCATCGATATCGGCTTCGATTACCGCTTCGACGACACCCCGATCGGCCGCTTCAAACCTTATGTCGACGCAACCTGGACGCATTCGTTCGAGCGCAGCGAATCCTGCGACCCGACGGGCGGCGAACCCCGTCGCGGCGCGGGCAGCTGCAATGGCGGCCAGCGCCTGGTCGAGAAGGTGGGCGAATTCCGCTATCCGGAATGGCTGGTCAACACCGGCGTGTCGTGGTCGCGCGGAGACTGGAGCGCGCGGCTGTGGGCGAACTACATCGACGGCTACTACGACGACGATCAGCGTCAGGGCGTGCCCGCCGGCCGCAAGGTGGCATCGTGGACCACGCTCAACTTCAACGTGGACTGGGACCTCGACGATCGCCAGTCGATCGGCCTGAACATCCGGAACCTCGGCGACCGCGACCCGCCGGTGTCGTTGGGTTCTGCCAGCAATGTGGATCTGTACAACCACAACACGCTGGGCAGGTTCGTGACCTTCCGATACACGTATCGTTATTGAGTGCCGCCTCTGTCGGCGGGACGGCGCTTCGCCGTCCCGTCGCACGTTTCCTGCTGCAAGTTTCTTGCTGCACGTGTTCTGCTGCACGCGTCCCGCCGTACCGAGGTGAACGATGTCGAACGTCCCATCCCAGGCTACGCCGGAGCGCGGCCTCAATACCCTGCTGGTGCTGCTGGGCATCGCTTTGCTGGCCGCGCTGGTAGTGCCGTTCGTGCCGGCCGGACTGTTCGAGCCCGGCGCGCCGGTGGCGCTGGAGCGTTTCCGCATCGACCCCGATGCCGCGGTCTCCACCGTATTCGGCAGCACCGACGGGCGCGGTTTCCTCAACTTCCTCTTCGAAGGCATGACCAGCGGCGACCGCAACGGCGCGGCGGTCGGCCTGATCGCGCTGATCTTCATCATCGGCGGCTCGTTCGCGCTGGTGAACGAAACCGGCGCGGTCGAGCGCGGCCTGCTGCGGCTGGTCGCGCTGAGCGGCGGCCATCCGGCCTGGCTGCTGGGCAGTCTGACGGTCGCGTTCTCGCTTGGCGGCGCGGTATTCGGCATGGGCGAGGAGACCATCGCGTTCCTGGTGCTGCTGCTGCCGCTGATCGACCGGCTGGGACTGCCGCGCGAAAGCGCGGTGATGGCGACTTACATGGCCAGCCAAATTGGTTTTGCGACCTCGTGGATGAATCCCTTCAGCGTGCTGGTCGCGCAGAGCGTGGCCGAGGTGCCGGCGCTGTCCGGCGCGCCGCTGCGCATCGCGGTGTGGGCGGTGTTCACGCTGGCGGCGCTGGTGTTCACGCTGCGCTACGCGCTGCGCCATCGCATCGCCGGCAACGGCGATGTCGCGTCGATGCTGCAGGCATCGCCGCTGCGCGGCAGCGATCGGATCGTGCTGCTGGCGATCGTCGCCACCGTGGTCTGGATCGTGTGGGGCATCACCTCGCGCGGGTATTACCTGCCGGAACTGGCGGCGCAGTTCTTCGCGCTGGGCCTGTTCTGCGCGCTAGTGATGCGTTTGGGCCGGCGTGGCGACGACGGCGACGCGCAGCGCCCCAGCGCGAACCGGCTGGCGGAACTGTTCACCGCGGGCGTAGCGCAGATGGTGCCGGTAGCGCTGGTGATCGCCGCGGCCAAGGGCATGCTGTGGCTGCTGGGCGGCACCGATCCGCACAAGGCCTCGGTGCTCAACACCCTGCTGTACACCATGGGCCACGCGCTGGAAGGCTGGCCGCCGATGCTTGCGGCGCAGGGCATGCTGCTGTTCCAGGCGATCTTCAACTTCTTCGTCACCTCCGGCTCGGCGCAGGCGTCGATCACCATGCCGCTGATGGCCGGCCTGGGCGACATCGTCGGCGTGAGCCGGCAGGTCGCGGTGCTGGCCTTCCAGCTGGGCGACGGCATCACCAATCTGGTCATTCCCACCTCGGCGGTGCTGATGGGCGCACTGGGCGTTGCCGGCGTGGGCTGGCAACGCTGGCTGCGCGCGATCTGGCGATTCGAGTTGCTGCTGGTCGGCCTGGCCGCCGCCGCCGTCGCGGTCGCGGTCAGCATCGGCTACGTCTGAGCCCGTGCAACCGCAGGGGGCCGCCAGCCTTGCAATACCGGCGGCGTTTCTCGCTAGACTTCGCCGATGAAAATCGCCAGCTGGAACGTCAATTCGCTCAACGTGCGCCTGCCGCACCTGGAACAGTGGCTGCAGGACGCGCAGCCGGATGTGGTCGGGCTGCAGGAAACCAAGCTCGAAGACAACCGCTTCCCCGACACGGTGCTGGCCGGCTTGGGCTACCGCAGCGTGTTCGCCGGGCAGAAAACCTATAACGGCGTCGCCCTGCTCGCGCGCGGACATGCACTCGAAGACGTGCAGATCGGCATTCCCGATTTCGACGACGCGCAGCGGCGCGCCATCGCCGCGACCGTCAACGGCATTCGCATCGTCAATCTGTATGTCGTCAACGGCCAGGATGTGGGCACCGAGAAATACGCATACAAACTGCGCTGGCTGGACGCGGTGCACGGCTGGCTGGCGGAAGAAATGCGCAGTCATCCGCAGTTGGTGGTGATGGGTGATTTCAACATCGCGCCCGACGACCGCGACGTACACGATCCGGCGATCTGGAACGACGACAGCATCCTCACGTCCACCGCCGAACGCGACGCGCTGAAACGGCTGCTGGATCTGGGCCTGCACGATGCGTATCGCCTGCACCACAGCGAAGGCGGCTTCTTCAGCTGGTGGGACTACCGCCAGGCCGGTTTCCGCCGCAACCTGGGTCTGCGCATCGATTTGACCCTGATTTCAGATGCGTTGCGCGACAAGGCGAATGCTGCGGATATCGACCGCACACCGCGGACGTGGGAGCGGCCCAGCGATCATGCGCCGGCGTGGGTACAGATCGCGGGTTGAGCGCAGGCGAGTTCAAATACACGCTTCATAAGCTGCGCCTTGGCGCACCGCTGGTCTTCCATCACGCAAAAAGTCGGTGCGCCAAGCTGCACCCATGCCTGTTCGCCGACAGCCGATGCGGCACAAAAAAACAAGCCCGGCATTGCCGGGCTTGTTCGTGAGCTGCCGCGGTTGCGGACTCAGCGCGCACGGCCCCGCGTGATCAGATTCACCAGCAACAGCAGGATCACGGCGCCAATGAGCGAAGCCGTCAATCCCACGATCGAAAAATCGCCGGTGTTGGCTGTGCCCGAGCCCAGCATCGGCGCGATCAGAAAGCCGCCGACAAACGAGCCGATGATGCCGACGACGACGTTGAGGAAAATGCCCTGCTGGCCGTCCCGTTTCATGATGATGCTGGCCAGCCAGCCGATGATGCCGCCGACGATCAACCAGATGATGATATTCATGGTGCGTATTCTCCACGTTGGATTTGACATGGCCGGTGCGGGCCCGTCATGGGACACCGATGCGGCCGGTTCGAGATGCAGCGGCAGGCTTGCGATACGGAAACCGGCCATCGGCAGGCGCGCCGACAGACCTTTTCCACAACCGCACGGCCGCCGCCTGGATAAAGCTTGAAGGCAACCGGCGGGCGCGGCAGCACGCTGCGGATGTCATTCAGGCGGACATCATTTCCGATGGAAAACGGCCGGAATGAGCGTTTTTTTCGCGATGTCCAGCGGCTTTCTGCACGACGGCGCGGATCGAGGGCATGCATTCTGCATGCGGCGTCAAAGTATGTTTTCGATGGCTGCGCGAAGCGCCAGTCCACGGCCCCGGGCGGGAGGGCGGGCGGGAGGAAATCGTGGTCCAGCGCCTGGGCGGGAGCGCGCTACGGTTTCGTCGGTTGCGGGGCCGGTTTGCTGCGTAGCGCCGACGCCATGGCACCGATGCCGCCCGCAAGCAGTGCGAGCATCAGCAGCGTGTTGAACAGACTGGTCGGCCGGAAATAGATATTGAGATTGGAGAGGATGCCGACGAACACGATCACCAGACCCGCGCCCAGCAGCAGCCAACCCATGATCGACTTGCCGTTGAAGAAGATCAGGCCCGTGCCGAGGATGAAGGGGATCAGCGACAGGCCGAAGCCGTTGTAGCCGTAGATCATCCAGCCGCCGCCGGAGCTGACCGACACCTGGTTGGTCAGCAACCAACCGCCGGCCACCGCGCACATCAGGCCGATGAAGAATTGTCCGATGCCGCCCTCGGTGCCGCCTGCGCCTTTCATGTGTGGTGCTCGCTCTGGAAATACGGCCGGCCGCGATCATAGCGCAGCGCATGCAGCGTGATCGGGCGCATGGTCGCGCTCATCCCAGCAACCGCAGCAGCGCCTCGCGCGGCAGTTTGCCGGTGTCGTTGCGTGGCAGGGCATCGACGATGCGCAGACGCCGCGGCAGGAAGATCGGGTCGACGCTGTGGCGCAGGGCGTCGAGGATCGCAGCGGCGTCCAGACCGGGCGCGACCGCGAGCGCGGCGATCCGGCGCACGCCGGTCACGTCGCAGGCGTCGAGCTGCAGCATCACGCCGTCGATCACGCCGGGCACCATCAACAGGCGACGGGTGAGGTCGCCCAGCGAGGCGCGCTTGCCGGCGATCTCCAGCAGGTCCGACTGCCGGCCGCACAATTGGAATCTGCCTTCACCGCGCAGTTCGACCAGATCCGCCAGCGCCACCGGCGCGGGCAGGTGCGGGGCCACGACGAGCGTGCCGTCGGGCTGCGGCTGCAGCTGCACGCCGGGCAGGCACTGCCAGAAGTCGTCGCGCGCGGTGCGACGGTGGGCGATGACGCAGGTTTCGGTGGAGCCGAACATTTCGCTTACTTCGCAGCCGAACTTCTGTTCGGCGGCAGCGGCCAGCGCCTGCGGCAGCGGCGCGGTGGCGGTGACGATGCCGGCCAGCGGCGGCAGCGCGATGCCGGATTCGACCAGCGCGCGCAGATGCACCGGGGTGGTGACCAGCAGTGCCGGCGCGGTCGCGTGACCGAGCGCGCGGGCGATGTCGTCCGGGAAGAACGGGCGGCCGCCATGCACGGCGGCCGAGGCCAGCAGCGGCATCAGTACCGACAGCTCCATGCCGTACATGTGCTGCGGCGGCACCGTGGCGACGATCGGCAGCACCGCCGGCTCCTGCCCCGGATGGCCCGGCCACAGATGGCGCAGCGCGGCGGTGTTCTGCGCGGTGCTGGTGCGCAGGCTGGCCCAGGTCTTGGGGTTGGGTTTCGGCGTGCCGGTGCTGCCCGAGGTGAAGCCGATCATCGCCAGCGCGCCGGCATCGACTTCCAGCGCCGGGCCGTGCTGCCGCGGCAGGCGCTCGGGCAGGGCATGCAGTTGCGGCGGCGCGGGCGACAGCCGCACGTCGGCGATGCAATAACTGTCGGGATACTGTCGGCGCACGTCCTCGATCACCGCCGGGGTGCGCGAGGGCGGCAGCAGATTGACCTGTCCGCGCACGGCGGCGGCGCAGAACGCGACCAGGAAACGGTAGCGGTCTTCGCAGAGATTGATCGCGAAAGCGGCCTGCGGCAGGCCGGCGGCGACCCCGCGGACTTCGGCCAGGAAGGTATCGAGCGCGATGTGGCCGTGGCCATCGAAAGCGAAGCTGCGGCCGGCGGGGCCTTCGGCGAGCGCCACCCACCGTGGCGATGGCACTTCGGGTTTGGCCCCGGTGCCCGTGGTTTCGATCACTGCCGACATGTCGTTGTCCGTCTCCCGCTGGCTACGCCCAGACACCCATCGGTGCCTGCCCCGGGCTTAGCTTACGCTGGGCGACCCAACGGCCTCAAACCGACGCGCTTCGTGAACAGTCTGGAGTTCGACCCTCCACAGCTCGCATCCTCGCAGCTCAACCGGGTGTCCTGCGCCTGGTGGCCCTATCGCCGCGGCGACGATGTCGAGCGCCGCATCCGCGGCTGGCTGGGCGACCTGTGGGCGCTGCCGCCCGCGGCGATGACCATCGCCCGCGACGGCCACGGCCGGCCGTTCCTGGAGGCCGGCGCGCATCGGGTCGATCTGAACTGGAGCCACAGCGGCGACTGGCTGATCGCGGTCTGCGCCGAGCGCGCGCGGGTCGGCGTCGACATCGAATGGCTGCGCCCGCGGCCCAAGGCGCTGGCGCTGGCGCGGCGGTTCTACACGCCGGCCGAAACCGCAGGGCTGGCCGCGATGGCCGGCGATCCGGCGCGCCTGGAACACGCCTTCACCCGGCTGTGGTGCGCGAAGGAGGCGGTGTTGAAGGCCCACGGCCGCGGACTGTCGTTCGGGCTGGAGAAGCTGCAGTTCGCACTGGACGACGACGGCCCGCCGCGGCTGGTCGCCTGCAATCCCGCGCTGGGCGCGCCGGGCGACTGGCGGCTGCATGCCTGGACGCCGGTGCCGGGGTATCTGGCGACGCTGGCCTGCAAAGCCGTCGTGCGAATGCCTCCCGCATAATTCCCGGCATGACCACCCCCGACCTCCCCGCCGCCGCCCGCGCGGACCTCGATGCCGGCCTGCAGGCGCTGCAGCTCGACCCGGCGCTGGCCGAGCCGCTGGCCCGCTATCTGGCGCTGTTGCTGCGCTGGAACGCCACCTACAACCTCACCGCCATCCGCGACCCGCGCGAAATGGTGACCAAGCATCTGTTGGACTCGCTGGCGATGGCGCCGTTCGTGGCCGCGGTGCCGACCCTGGCCGATCTGGGCACCGGCGCAGGGCTGCCCGGCATCCCGCTGGCCATCGCGGTCCCCGGCCTGCGCGTCACCCTGGTGGAATCGGCCGGCAAGAAAGCCCGATTCATGCGCGAAGCCATCCGCCACCTCGGCCTGAGCAACGCCAAGGTGGCCGAATCGCGGATCGAAGCGCTGGACCGTCCGGGGGAGTTCATGGCGATCACCGCCCGCGCCCTGGCCACACTGCCGCAGATCCTGACCCTGGGCGGGCATCTGCTGGCGCCCGGCGGGGTGTTGCTGGCGATGAAGGGCACCCGCCCCGATGATGAGATCGCAGGCCTGCCCGCGGGCTGGGCGCTGCGTAAGATCCACCCGCTGACCGTGCCCGGATTGGGCGCAGAACGGCATCTCGTGGTGGTCGGACACGCCGAATCGACCAAAGACTGACGGCAACCACCGCCGCCAGCAGGCATAATCCGCGGTTCGGCCCGCGTCGCCTCCGGCGCGGACTTGCCGGCTTCGGCCCGGCCAACACCAGACTTCCGGACCCCACCATGGCCCGCATCATCGCCATCGCCAACCAGAAAGGCGGGGTCGGCAAGACCACCACCGCGGTCAATCTCGCCGCCGCGCTGGCGCAGGCGCCCAAGCGCGTGCTGCTGGTCGACCTCGACGCCCAGGGCAACGCCACCATGGGCAGCGGCGTCGACAAGCGCGAGCTGGTCGGCTCCACCTGCGACGTGATGCTGGAAGAAATGCACGCGGTCGACGTGATCGTGCACACCGCCGAAGGTTTCGACCTGCTGCCGGGCAACAACGACCTGACCGCGGCCGAGATCGAGCTGATGGACGAGCCGGGCCGCGAACAGCGGCTCAAGCGCGCCATCGAAAGCGTGCGCGACCGCTACGACTTCATCCTGATCGACTGCCCGCCGGCGCTGTCGCTGCTCACGCTGAACGCGCTGACCGCCGCCGACTCGATCCTGGTGCCGATGCAGTGCGAGTACTACGCGCTGGAAGGCCTCAGCTCGCTGCTGCAGACCATCGACGCGCTGAAGGCCAAGCTCAATCCGGATCTGGAAATCGAAGGCGTGCTGCGCACCATGTTCGACGTGCGCAACAACCTCGCCAACGCCGTCTCGGCCGACCTCACCGCGCACTTCGGCGACAAGGTCTTCCGCACCATCATCCCGCGCAACGTGCGCCTGGCCGAGGCGCCGAGCCACGGCCAGAGCATCGTCGGTTACGACAAAGGGTCGCGCGGGGCCATCGCTTATCTCGGACTGGCCGGCGAAGTGATCCGCCACCAGCGCGAACGCGCGCAACAGGCCGGCTCCGGCGGCGCGCACGACAAGACTCCGGGGATCTCCGCATGAGCACCGTGAAAAAGCGTGGCCTCGGCCGCGGCCTCGAAGCCCTGCTCGGCCCCAAGGCCGCCGCGGAGGCGCCCGCGCTGGAAGCCACATCCACCGACTCCCTGCGGATGCTGCCGGTCGATGCGCTGACCCCCGGCAAGTACCAGCCGCGCCGCGCGATGGACCCGGGCAAGCTCACCGAGCTGGCCGAGTCGATCAAGGCGCAGGGCGTGATCCAGCCCATCGTCGTGCGCGAGATCGCCAAGGACAAGGGCGGCAAGGTCTACGAGATCATCGCCGGCGAACGCCGCTGGCGCGCGTCGCAGCAGGCCGGGCTGGCGGAAATCCCGGTCGTCGTTCGCGAAGTCGACGACCGCACCGTGGTCGCGATGGCGCTGATCGAAAACATCCAGCGCGAAGATCTCAACCCGCTGGAAGAAGCGCAGGCGCTGCAGCGGCTGATCGACGAGTTCGACCTCACCCACGCCCAGGCCGCCGAAGCCGTGGGCCGCTCGCGCGCCGCGGTGTCCAACCTGTTGCGCCTGCTCGAACTCCCCCAGGAAATCCGCGCCCTGCTCGAAGCCCGGCAGCTGGAGATGGGGCACGCCCGCGCACTGCTGACGCTTGCCGCGCCCGCTGCCATTTCACTGGCGAAGGAAGCCGCCGATCAGGGACTGTCCGTGCGTGAAGTCGAGCGCCGCGCGCAACAACTCGCGCAGGGCAAGCTGCCATCCCGCAAGGACGCCAAGCCGGTGAAGAAGGCCGATGCCGACATCCTTGCACTGGAGCGTGAACTTTCCGAGCGGCTCAATGCCAAAGTGGACGTGCAGCATGGTCGCGGCGGCCGCGGCAAGCTGGTCATCCAGTACCACGGCCTGGATGCGCTGGAAGG
>JANLVT010000081.1:0-31732 GCA_031364125.1 Lysobacterales bacterium
TCCCCGTGCAACGGGGAGCACGTGTTGCTCTCCTTGTCCCCGTGCAACGGGGAGCACGTGTTGCTCTCCTTGTCCCCGTGCAACGGGGAGCACGTGTTGCTCTCCTTGTCCCCGTGCAACGGGGAGCACGTGTTGCTCTCCTTCTCCCCGTGCAACGGGGAGAAGGTGGCGCACAGCGCCGGATGAGGGGCGGGCTTTCCCCACACCACTTCCAGAAAACACCGATCCCCGCGCACATTCCGCACCGCCACCATGCCCTCCCCACCCGGGAGCTACCCGATGCGCGGCCCACAACCCCACTTGCGCGAACGCAGCCTGCGTCGCCAGCAAACCGAAGCCGAACGCACCCTCTGGCAGCATCTTCGCGATCGCCGCCTGCTCGGCTGCAAATTCCGCCGCCAGCACCGGATCGATCGTTTCTACCCGGACTTCGTGTGCCTGCAAGCCCGCGTGATCGTCGAACTGGACGGCAGCCAGCATCTCGACCAACAGACCTACGACGACGCCCGCACCCGCCGCCTCCAGCAGTTGGGTTATCGCGTGCTTCGCCTATGGAACGATGATGTGCTGCTTCGGATCGATGATGCTTTGGCGGTGATCGCTGCCGCGTTGGTCGCCCCTCATCCGGCGCTGCGCGCCACCTTCTCCCCGCACAGCGGGGAGAAGGAATAAAGCACAGCCCTCGCCGCACAGCCCTCGCCGCAGCCTTGCTCTCCTTCTCCCCGCAACGCGGGGAGAAGGTGGCGCGCAGCGCCGGATGAGGGGCGCTCTACAGCCTTGCTCTCCTTCTCCCCGCAACGCGGGGAGAAGGTGTCGCGAAGCGTCGGATGAGGGGCGCTCTACCGCTGCTCGTACAAATGCTTCTGGAAGCCGACAAAAATATCCCGCACGCGCTCCGGTTCGCCCAGTTCATCGAAGGCATCGCGCAGTGCCTGATACCGCAGCTTCAGCAGCGGCGACAGCTTCTCCTGTTTCAGCTCTTCCACGCCCTGCGCGACGTACTGGGCCAGCACGAAATCGACGAACGCGCGCTGCGGGTCGGTCAGCGCCACTTCGGCCGCCTCTTTGGCCGCAGCGGCGCGAGCTTCGCGCGACACCGGCTCGGCGGCGAACGACACCTTCGCCAGCACGTCGAACAGGTCGCTGTGCTCGGCATAGACGATCTTCTGCATCTCCAGCAGCGCGTCGTGGCCGAAGCCCTTGTCGGCCAGGCCCATCAGCAGCGCCTTGCGGGTGTCGGGGGCGCTCCACAGGCGGCGCAGCTCGTCTTCGTTCTTGAAGAACTCGGGCACCGCGCCGTACAGCGATTCCACGAACTGCACGGACGACATCGGGCGGCCGTCGGCGCTCCAGTACGAGGTCGCGGTCATGTGCTGGATCCTGCGCACCTTGCCGTCGGCCAGTTTGATCTGCAGCGTCTTCGGCCGCTTCGGCATGTCGCCGCCCTCGCCGTCACCGCCATAGACGCCGTCCGGCGGCGGCTCCGCCACGCGATTGCCGCGCGGCCGCGACGTGCCCGGCTCGGGCGGTTCCAGCGGTTCGCCGTCCCACTCCGGGTCGTTGAAGTGGTGATGCGCCTTCACGAAATCGTAGATCGTGAAGTACTCCTTGCCGTCGTACAGGCGAGTGCCGCGGCCGATGATCTGTTTGAACTCGATCATCGACGCCACCGGGCGCAGCAGCACGATGTTGCGCACGTTGCGCGCGTCCACGCCGGTGGAGAGTTTCTGCGAGGTGGTGAGCACCGTCGGGATGGTCAGGTCGTTGTCCTGGAACGCTTTGAGATGCTGGTCGCCCAGCGCGCCGTCGTTGGCGGTCACGCGCACGCAATACAGCGGGTCGGTGCTGGTCTTCATCTGGTTGATCAGGTCGCGCACCGCCAGCGCATGCACCTGGGTGGCACAGAACACCAGGGTTTTTTCGCGCTGGTCGATCATGTCCATCATCAGCCGCACGCGGTAGGCCTCGCGTTCCCTGATTTCGATGATGCGGTTGAAGTCCTGCTCTTCGTAGCGTTTGCCGGTTTCCACTTCGCCCTCGATCACGTGGTCGTCGGCGGTATAGACGTACTCGTCCAGCGTGGTCGCGATCTGCTCGACCTTGAACGGGGTGAGGAAGCCGTCATTGATGCCGTCCTTCAGCGAATACACATACACCGGTTCGCCGAAGTAGCTGTAGGTGTCCGCGTTGATGGTGCGCTTGGGCGTGGCGGTCAGGCCCAGCTGCACGGCGGGCGAGAAGTATTCGAGGATGTCCCTCCACGAACTTTCGTCGCTGGCGCCGCCGCGATGGCATTCGTCGATGACGATGAAGTCGAAGAAGTCTTTCGGATATTCGCCGAAGTACGGCGAGGGCTGGCCGTCTTTCGGCGGGCCGCTCATGAAGGTCTGGAAGATGGTGAAGAACACCGCGCCGTTGCGCGGCACGCTGCCGGCCTTGGCGATGGCGTCCGGTGCGATCCGCACCAGTGCGCGTTCTTCGAAGGCCGCGAAGGCGTTGAAATCGCCGAAGGCCTGATTCGCCAGCGTGTTGCGGTCGGCCAGAAACAGGATGCGCGGCTGGCGCTCGCCGTCGCGCGCCAGCGACCAGCGTGCCTTGAACAGCTTCCACGCGATCTGGAACGCGATCGAGGTCTTGCCGGTGCCGGTGGCGAGCGTCAGCAGGATGCGGTCATCGCCTGCAGCGATGCGTTCCAGCACGCGCTGCACGGCGGTTTCCTGGTAATAGCGGATGGTCCAGCTGCCGCTCTTGTCCGGGTACGGCACGGCGGCGAAGCGGTCGCGCCATGTATTGGCCTCGGCGAAGGTCAGCGCCCACAGTTCGTCGGGCGTCGGGTAAGCGGCGACATCGCCTTCGTCGCCGGTGTGCATGTCGATGCGATAGAGCGCCTGCCCGTTGCTGGCGTAGGTGAACCGCAGCGACAGCTTGGCGGCGTAGGACTTGGCCTGCCCGACGCCCTCGGTATGCGGCTTGTCCCAGGCCTTGGCTTCGATCACCGCGAGTTTGGTATTGCGATAGACCAGCACGTAGTCGGCCACCTCGGCCTTCGCGCGCCCGCCCCGCCCGCCGCCCTGCAAGCGCCCCAGCGTGATCGGGTGCTCGCGCAGCACCCGGCTGCCGTCCACCACGCCCCACCCTGCGGCCTTCAAGGCGGGGTCGATATGCTCGGCTCGGGTCTCGGCTTCGTTCATCCTTGTGCGCCTTTAGAGTTGTCCGGTGAAGGCTTGGTGGAGGAGGGATTTTTTGAGTTCTTCGAGCTTAATTTCTTTGGATTCGTAAATAGCTTCAAGCATCTGAACGGATTCAGACAACGCGTCGAGAGCTGCAACCACCGACATCTGTACGTCAAATGCCGGTATCGGCAACCTAATAGTGGCTAGACGAGATAGCGCAAGCTTCGGCTGAGCAGCAGTTCGGGTATTAAATCCAGCCTGCTCAATGAAGGCCTGCGTCTTAGTGAAATAATAGACAAATCTATTACTCACATCCGAATTAAATACAAGTCGACAAGCATTCTCCGTAAGATTTGCCCCATTAAGCTCGTCCGGAATTATTCCAGTGCGCCCTATCGTACCTGCGATGCTGATGTACAGATCCTTTGGAGTAATTATGTAATTCTTGATCGACGCATGCACTTCAGGATTTATGTATCGAATGTCGTTCATGTCGATTGATCCGCGAAGGCTAAAATCAGTAACCCTCAGGTATGGATACCCAGTGTTTTCTCCAAGCAACTTGTATCCTTTTGGCACTCTTTTGCCACCTTTTATCGCTGCGACTGCGCCAAGAGTTTTCTCGGGCCAGAGATCACAGCGCCTAGCAAATACTTGCCCCAAATGATTATGAAATATCCCACGGGCATTCAGTAAATTCTTTTGAGCGTTGGTCTTAGCGGTGGCGACGCCCTCGAAAGCTTCATCGAGTATAGCGACGATGCGGCGCTGTTCGGAAATAGGCGGCAGTGGAATTCGATAGTTTTCAATGAACTCTTTTGAGACACGCTTGTGACCTACAGCGCCCGTCATTGATCGGGCGCCTTCCTCCAAGAACTTTGGCCGCAGGAGATAATAATAGAGAAATTCAGCGTCTAAAGATGGATTCGGCCGCAATACGATGTACTCGCTGGACCCGAAGCCGACACCATTCTTCAGCTCACGTGCGACACCTAGCTTGCCGTTCTCGAAGCATGGCGTGATTTTCGCCAACAACACATCACCATCGGCGAAGTAGGTATAGCTGCCGCTCACTTCACCAAATTGGCGAGTACGGAGTGGCTGCATGTACTTAACGCCGATGCCGAGGTCTTCCATCGGGGCAAAAGACACTTCGTCATCGTCAGCAAGTTTGGTCCTTGCCTCTGACTTCGGTGGCTTGATCGTGCAGACCTCACCAAGCGGCTTGGTGTCCCATTGCGACATCACGCGACAAGCCCCCGAATCGTCGCCAGCACCCCAGCACTCTCCGCATCCAACGCCGCAATCTCATCCAGAATCGCCTGCGGCGTTCGCAGCGCGACGGCATCGCCGCCGTTCGGATTCTTGACCGACAAGTCCCAGGTATTGCTGTCGATGTCGGCAACATCCACCGACCAGCTCTGCGCCGAATCGGCGAAGGTCTTCTGCTGCGCGACGAAATCGGCCAGATCGTCGTCGTTGAGCGGGTTGGTTTTGCCCATGTTGCGGCCGGGGTTCAACTGATAGAACCAGACCTTGCGCGTGGGTGCGCCCTTGTCGAAGAACAGCACGACCGTCTTCACGCCAGCGCCCTGAAACGTACCGCCGGGCATATCCAACACGGTGTGCAGGTTGCAGGTTTCCAACAATTGTTTGCGCAGGCTGGTGGAGGCGTTGTCGGTGTTGCTGAGGAAGGTGTTCTTGATGACGATGGCGGCGCGGCCGCCGGCCTTCAGCGATTTGATGAAATGCTGCAGAAACAGGAACGCGGTTTCGCCGGTCTTGATCGGGAAGTGCTGCTGCACTTCCGGCCGCTCCTTGCCGCCGAACGGCGGGTTGGCCAGGATCACATCGAAGCGGTCGCGCTGCTGGATGTCGTTGATGTTCTCGCCCAGGGTATTGGTGTGAATAATGTTGGGCGCTTCGATGCCGTGCAGGATCATGTTCATGATCGCGATGACATAGGCGAGGCTTTTCTTTTCCTTGCCGACGAAGGTCTTGGTCTGCAGGGTTTTGAGATCGGCGGCTTTCTTCGCCAGCGGCCGCAGGTAATCGAAGGCTTCGCACAGAAAGCCGGCCGAGCCGCAGGCACCGTCGTAGATGCGCTCGCCGATCTTCGGGTTGACGACGTTGATCATGGCGCGGATCAGCGGGCGCGGCGTGTAGTACTCGCCGCCGTTGCGCCCGGCGTTGCCCATGTTCTTGATCTTGGCTTCGTACAGATGCGACAGCTCGTGTTTCTCGGTCTGGCTGCCGAAGCGCAGGGCGTCCACCAGATCGATGGCGTCGCGCAGGCTGTAGCCGCTCTGCAGCTTGTTCTTGATCTCGCTGAAGACCTCGCCGATCTTGTATTCGATGGTGTCGGGGCCATCGGCGCGCTGTTTGAAGCCGGCGAGATAGGGGAACAGTTTGCCGTTGACGAAATCGCGCAGGTCGTCGCCGGTCATCGCCTTGTTGTGGTCGATCCTGCCGTCTTTGCCCTTGGGCGCGGCCCAGGTCTGCCAGCGGTGGGGTTTGCTGAGGATGTAGGCGTAGCTGTCGCCCTGCAGCTTGGCTTCGTCGGCCTTGTCCTGCTCCAGCGCATCGAGATATTTGAGAAACAGCAGCCACGAGCTTTGCTCGGTGTAGTCCAGCTCGCTGGTGCAGCCGGCGTCCTTGTGCAGAACATCGTCGATGTTCTTGAATGTCTGTTCGAACACGTTGTGTGTTGCCCCTGTGTTGGTGCGGGGACTTTACCGTGTTCGCTGCGCGCAGGCAGCATTGACTGCGGAGGTGGTGCCGGCGTGCGCCTTTTTTGACCGGGAGGCTGCGTTGGGGCGTTGTGGGGGGCTCGGGGCTGAAGCCCCTCCTACGGAAGCTGCGGGTTTGGTGGGGGGCGGAGATTCGGCTCGGCACGCGCCGCACGCTGCGGTGCGGCGGGACCGGCGCGCGCTATCGCTTCCACCCCAGGATCAGCACGCCGGCAGCGACCATCGCGATGCCCAGCCATTCGCGGGCGGAGGGCCGCTCGCCCAGGAAGACGAAGGCCAAGACCGCGACCAGCACCAGGCTCAGCTTGTCCACCGGCGCCACTTTCGACGCATCCCCGAGTTTCAGCGCGCGGAAATAGCACACCCACGACGCACCGGTCGCCAGCCCGGACAGCACCAGGAATGTCCAGGTCTTGCCGGGAAGCGCCAGGGGGTTGGTCCATTTCCCGGCGGCATGCACGAAGACCGAAAGCACCACGAGCACGACGACCGTTCGGATGAGGGTGGCAAGATCCGAATCCACGCCGGCGACGCCGATCTTGGCGAAGATCGCCGTGAGCGCGGCGAAGAACGCCGACAGTAACGCCCAGTGGAACCATGCGGCCGTCGCCATGCGTCACCTCCTGCTGATGTGGTGGAAGCGCCGGGCGAACGATGCCGGCGATCCGGAGTCTAGCCTGATGTCCGGTCGCGGGCCGCTTGTCGATGCTCGATGCGGCGTCCTGGCCGGTGCTGTGGCGCACGTCGCTGCCGGCGAGTGCGGACGCATCGCGGTGCTCACGGCTACGCATTACAGCGCAGCTCCACCCGGCGTCTGGCACGCCACGAACAGATCACGCCGGCGATCGTAGGCGCGCGTGGATACCTGCATCAGGCCCAGCACCGAGTGGAACAGGTTGTCGTGGCTCAGCGCGGCGCCAGAATGCTTTCTGATGCAGCCCATGTCGATGCCTCGACCGGACGCGAACCCCGGCGACATCCACATCACCATCGGGACTTTCAGCTGGGTCGCGGGCGCGATCGGATAGGGCACGCCGTGCAGGTACAGGCCGCCCTCGCCCAGCGATTCGCCATGATCGGAAAGATAGATCATCGCGGTGTCGCGCGCGGGGTCTGCCGACAGCAGGCGTATCGTTTTGGCAAGGAACTCGTCGGTATACAGCACAGCGTTGTCGTAGGCATTGACGATTTCCTCGCGGCTGCACTCGCCGAGTTCGGGCGTACGGCAATCCGGCACGAAACGGCGCAGGCGCGGCGGATAGCGCAGATAGTAGCTGGGCCCGTGATTGCCGAGCTGGTGCAGGACGACCACGCTGTCGCCGGTCAGCCCGCGCGTGAATTCCATCAGCCCTTTCAGCATCACTTCGTCCAGGCAGCGCTCGCCGTCGCAGAACGCAGGATCGTCGGCGCGTTCGAAGGACTCGAAGGACAAGCCCGCACATACGCCTTTGCAGCCGCTCTGGTTGTCGCGCCAGAGGGTTTTGATGCCTGCGCGCTCCAGCACGTGCAGCAGCGACTCCGAGCGACGGATGTTGTCCTTGTCGTAGTCGGCGCGCCCATACGGAGAGAACATGCACGGCAGCGAGATTTCGGTGCTGGATCCGCATGCGGTGACATCGGGGAAATTGACCGGGCCGATGCGCTGCAGTTCGGGGGTCGTCTGCCGGGCGTAGCCGTTCAAACCCCAGTTCTGCGCGCGGACGGTCTCGCCCACCACCAGCACCAGCAGGCGCGGCCTCGCATCGGGCGGGCGCGCCGCAAGGCGGGCATCGGTGCCGACCGGGATCTTGGGCGCGTTGCGGGCGGCACCATCGTCCATCGCGACCTGCATCGACGAGACCAGATAGTTGTCCGGTGCGATGAGATATCGCAGCTCCTTGTGATTGCGCATCAACGACGACAGATTCTGGAACGAGACCATCATGGCGCCTGCGGCCACCACGACCGCAGCCAGCATGCAAAATCCGCGGATCAGGAGCGCGCGCTTCAAGGGCCGCGGCCGAAGCCTGACCCGCCATACCATGATCGACGGCAACAGCCCGTAGATCGCGATCGAATAGACGAAGCCCGGCGTGAGCAGTTCGCGCGATTCCTTGGCGTCCGTGTGCAGGATATTGCGCACCATCTCGGCATCGAAATAGACGGTGTAACGATTCATGAAATACGCGGCGGCCGCCGTGACCAGCAACAACACGATCAGCAGGGGCTTCACGGTCCAGCGGTTGAGCAGCACGCAGAACAGCAGCATGTTCAGCGCTGCGATCGCCACGAACAGGCTCGCGGCCAGCAGCCACCCGCCGGCAGCGTGCAGGGCGCCGGTCGCGGCCACCGTGCGGAAGAATGCCGTATTGCTGGCGACGGCGAAGAACACGCTGGCCAGCAGCGCAAGTCGTTCGATGCTGAATTCGGGGCGATGGGCCATCCATGACCAGTCGAAGCCCTTGCCGCGCGTCAGGCGACGGGTGATCGCGAGGCTGTTCATCGCGCGCCCATCGCGAGCGGCTGCGCGCGTGGCATCGGATCCGCGTCGTCGGCGCGCGGCCAGAACGCCAGGGATACCGATGCGACCGCAACCCAGCAGAGGGTCGCGGTCCACAGATCGTGCGACAGGAAATGCGCGCCGCGCAGTTGTTGCGCGATACCGAAGGTCAATCCGAGCGCGAGCCCGGTGGCGAAGCCATACCAGCGCCACGCCGGCCGGACCGCACGAAAATAGAAATACAACGCGAACCAGGCATAGCCGCCACTGGCATGTCCCGCTGGAAAGCAGGCGCCACGCGACAGGCCCACGGGCCGAAGCGAGAAAAGATCGATATACGGACGCTCGCCGCCGTACCGCAGCAGATCCCACGGGCAATCCACGTTCGACCACGACTTGAGCCATGCCACCAGGAGACTGGCGACCAGCGTCGCGAGCAACAGATAGCCCAGCGGCTTGCGCAGATGCGACCAGGCCTTGCGATACCGGGACACCACGAAACACGCAAGTACGCCCAACCAGGCGGCCACGCTGAGGTCGCGGCCGACGATGTGGATGATGTCCTCGGTCAGAAAAGCGTGCTTCATGGCCCAGCGACCGCCTTCCCACGCATACAGGCGATCCGCCAGCCACAGATCGCGGTGTCCGATCGTCCAGGCCGCGATCAGCAGCGACATCCCCAGCAGCGGCCACCAGAGATGGGCCCAGACGAAGCGGGAGTTCATCAGGTCGTCAGGCGCGCGTCGCGCCGCGGTGAAACCGGTGAACAGGCCGCGCCCGCCTCGGATCCTCGATCTGCTCGCAGCGCGTTGCCTCATCGACGATGGCCCGTTCACGTTGAAGAATGCCGGGATGGTCGTTCGTGGACCGTCGGAATTCGGTCGGAGTCATGTTGGCGGATCGTTAACGCGGGCGGATCGTGCGCGACATCCATGTCATGCACGTCATCAATGGTCGACGCGGCCAGGCGATCGGGACTGCCGGGGACACCGCTGCCGTGAGAGGATGGCCGCGCCCATCGACATGCTTCCGACGCGGCCTGCCTCAACATCGCCTGCTGTGCGTCGATCAACCTCAGGATCAACCGAATGCGCGTCTTGGTCGTGGACGACAACCGGGATCTGGTCGCCATGCTCTTCGACTATCTGGAAGCGCGCGGCCATACGCTGGACGCCGCTCCGGACGGCATGACCGGGCGCCACCTGGCAAGCAGCCAGGCCTACGACGCGATCGTGCTCGACTGGATGCTGCCGCGGATCGAAGGCCCGGAGGTGCTCAGGCAATTGCGCGCAGCGGGCTGCGAGACCCCCATCTTGATGCTGACGGCCCGGGATGAACTGCCCGACAAGATCACCGGTTTCCGCGCCGGCGCCGACGACTATCTCACCAAGCCGTTCGACCTGGCCGAACTGGAAGTGCGACTGGAAGCGTTGGTGATACGTGCGACAGGCCGCGGCTATCGCAAAGTCCTGCGGGTTGCGGACCTGACATACGACTTGGGCACGCTTGAGGCCAGCCGCGGCGGCCAGGCGCTGCACCTGTATCCGGCTGGACGCAGATTGCTGGAGGCGCTGATGCAGGCCAGTCCGGCAGCCGTTACCCGCGAACGGCTGGAGCACGCGCTGTGGGGCGACGACCTGCCCGATGGCGACATGCTCCGCTCGCACATCTACGAATTGCGGCGCAGCGTGGATGGCGATCGACCCGACAAATTGATCCATACCCTGCCGCGCGTCGGCTATCGGCTGGCGCAGGCCAAGACACGGGCCGGCGCATCGACAGGCGCGCCCCCCACGTCCGGAGACGCTATCGATGGCGAACGCTAGAAGCGGATTGCGCCAACGGATGCTGGCCGGGCTGATCGGCTACGCGGCGTTGCTGACCATCGCCGTCGTTCTGCACGGCATCGTCGTCAACGAACACGCGGAACAGCTGGTCTGGCAGACCCTGCTCGACAGCGAGCTCAACCACATCCTGGAGCGCCGTCGCGAAGACCCCGGGTTCCATTGGGTGAACACCGGCAGCATGGCGCTGTACGACGGCCACGCGCCGGGATCGATCCCCAGCGAACTGCGCGGCCTGTCGCCGGGCGTGCATGACGGTATCCGCATCGGCGGCGGCGAGCGCGTGGTCATCGTGCGGCAGGTGGACGGACGCCCGCTGATCCTGACGCTGGACATTACCGAGCTGGAGGATCGGGAGCAGGACATGACGCTCACCGTGGCCGGCTCCGCGTTGACCCTGATCGCATTGCTGGCGCTGTCGATCGCCTGGGGCGTCAACAGGCTGGTGCGTCCATTGAGCACGATGGCCAGGGATATCGGCGGCCTGCGCCCGGACCAGCCGGGGCAGCATCTGGAGGTGGACGAGTCGGCCAGTGCGGAACTGATCGTCATTGCCGAAGCGTTCAACGACTATCTGCGCCGCAACGACCGTTTCGTGGAGCGCGAGCGCGTCTTCATCGACAGCGCCAGCCACGAATTGCGCACCCCGATCGCGGTGATCGGCGGTGCGAGCAGCCTTGCGCTGGAGGAACCCGATCTGCCTCCGAAAGCGCGCCACCAGCTCGCCCGGATCCTGCGCAGCGCGAAAGCGGTGGAACAGTTGATCGCCGTGTTGCTGGTATTGGCCAAGGATCCGCATCGGCTCGCCCGCGGCAGCGACCGGATCGCTCTCGACCAACTGCTACCGCAGATCGTCGACGACCATCGGCACCTGACGTCAGGCAAGGATCTCGTATTGACCCTGCACCCGATGCCCACGTGCGAGATCACCGCACCACTGCCGATCGTGCAGACCGCGATCGGCAACCTGCTGCGCAATGCGATCGAGAACAGCGACCGCGGGGAGATCCACGTGCGCCTGGGCGCGGACGCGCTGGTGACGATCGACGACCCGGGGCACGGCATGACCCCCGAGGAAATCGGCGCCATCTACGCTCAATTGGCTCGCGGCGGCGGCGAACGCGGCGGCGGCGGCATCGGCATCGATCTGATTTCGCGCGTTTGCGAACACCTCGGTTGGCGTCTCGAATTCGTCTCCGGCCAGGGGAAAGGCACCATCACCACATTGCGGTTCCGGCGTTGATCGCGAAAAGCATCGTGCATACTCCAGCAGCGATTTCCGCCAAAGGACGAATCACCCCATGATCGACAGGAATTTCCTGCGCCTGTCCGACCTCCACGGCTTCGCGCGTCTGGGCGTGACCGCGACCTCCAGCGTCACCGATCTCGTCGAAGCGATGCACGCCGCGATCGCGAGCCCCCATCTGGGCGTGCGCGGCGCCGCACCGGAGCGCACCGCCGGCATCACCGGGCTGGTGTACCGCAGCATCCGCGGCGTGACCGGCCTCACCGGCAATGCGCTCGATACCCTGCTCGCGCAGCGCGCGGACGCAAGCCCGACAGCGCGCAGATCGCCGCAGCGCGAAGCGGTGATCGCCGTGCTCAACGGCGTGCTCGGCGATCACCTCGCCGCGACCGGCAATTCCCTGACCCTGCCGATGCGCCTGCACCATGCGGGCGAGCCCTTCTCGCTGCGAACGGAGACGTTGGCCGAAACGATTCCGAACCATGGCGCCAAGCTGCTGATCCTGGTCCACGGCCTGTGCATGAACGATCTGCAGTGGACGCGCGACGGACACGATCACGGCGCCATGCTCGCCGATGCGCTGGGCTACACGCCGCTGTATCTGCACTACAACTCGGGGCTTTCGATCGCCGACAACGGCCGGCAGTTCGCCGGGCAGCTCGAAACCCTGCAAGAGCAGTGGCCGGTGCCGATCGACGAGATCGCGATCATCGGCCACAGCATGGGCGGACTGATCGCGCGCAGCGCCTGCCGTCAGGCCGAAAGGCTGGATCACGCGTGGCTGAAAATGCTGCGCCACCTGGTCTGCATGGGCTCGCCGCACCACGGCGCGCCGCTGGAGCGCGGCGGCAACTGGATCGACATGATCCTGGGCGCGACGCCCTTCGCGGCTCCGCTGGCGCGGGTCGGGAAGATCCGCAGCGCCGGCATTACCGATCTGCGTCACGGCCATGCGCTCGATGCCCATGCCGGCAGCAGCGGCCGACGCAACGCGCCGCTGCTGCCCAGGGGCGTGCGCTGCTACGCCATCGCCGCGACCGCCGGTCAGCGGCGCGGCGATCTGCAGGACCGATGGCTCGGCGACGGGCTGGTGCCCGTCGCCAGCGCGTTGGGCCATCACCCGGACCCGAAACGTGCGTTAGGCTTCCCCAAATCGCGGCAGTGGATCGCCTATGAGACGAGTCATCTGGAGTTGCTGAGCGATCCGGCGGTCGCCGATCGCTTGTTGCGATGGTTGAAGCAGAAGCCGCGGCAGGCAAGGTCATCACCTTCGTAGAAAACGCTTCACCAAGGTCGATTCACTGTCGCCAGCCGTTGGCACGGCGTTATTGGCGTCGCCCATTGGGCATCGTCTGGGCCGGCCTGAAGGCCCTCCTGCAAAAACCCGTAAACCTGTTCGCTGCCCTTTGCCGCATGGGTCTGCGATCATGCCGGGATGACCACGACCACCGATTTCGCCGCGCTGCCGCTTTCTCCCGCCCTGCTGCAGGGCATCGACGCCCTCGGCTACACCGCGATGACGCCGATCCAGGCCCAGGCACTGCCGGCGATCCTGGACGGCCGCGACGTGATCGCACAGGCGCCCACCGGCAGCGGCAAGACCGCGGCGTTCGGGCTGGGGCTGCTGCACCGGCTCGATCCGCTGACCATCCGGACCCAGGCGCTGGTGCTGTGCCCCACCCGCGAGCTCGCCGACCAGGTCGGCAAACAGCTGCGCAAACTCGCCACCGGCATTCCCAACCTCAAGATCTCGATCCTCTGCGGCGGCATTCCGCTGGGGCCGCAGCTCGCCTCGCTCACCCACGAGCCGCACGTCGTCGTCGGCACGCCCGGCCGCATCCAGGAACTCATGCAGAAGAAAGCGCTGCAACTGGGCGGCGTGGGTACGCTGGTCCTGGACGAAGCCGACCGCATGCTCGACATGGGCTTCGAGGATGCGATCCGCGATATCGTCAAACGCACGCCCAAGCATCGCCAGACCCTGCTGTTCTCGGCGACATTTCCCGACGCCATCCGCACGCTGGGCAACGCCATGCTGGGCGATGCGCTGGAAGTCAGCATCGACGGCGGCGCCGAACCCGACACCATCGAACAGCTGTTCTTCGAAGTGGAACAGGATCGCAAAGCGCCATTGCTCGCCGCGCTGCTGCTGCGCTACAAGCCGGAGTCGTGCGTGGTGTTCTGCAACATGCGCAAGGACACCGAGGAGGTGGTCGGCTCGCTGGCGCATTACGGCTTCACCGCGCTGGCGCTGCACGGCGACATGGAACAGCGCGACCGCGACGAAGTGCTGGTGCGGTTCGCGAACCGCAGCTGCAGCGTGCTGGTGGCCAGCGACGTCGCCGCGCGCGGGCTGGATGTCGAAGATCTCGGCGCGGTAGTCAACTACGACCTGCCGACCGATGCCGACACTTATCTGCACCGCATCGGCCGCACCGGCCGCGCCGGACGCAATGGGCTCGCGCTCAGCCTGTGCATGCCGCATGAGCTGCCGCGCAAGACGGCGATCAGCGAACGTCTCGGCAAACAACTGCGCTGGGAACGCATGGAACCGCTGGCCGGACGCCCGCACAACGTGCAGCCCGCGGCGATGGTCACCCTGCGCATCGATGCCGGCCGCAGCGACAAACTGCGGCCGGGCGATATCGTCGGCGCACTCACCGGCGACGCCGGACTGAAGGTCGACGCGATCGGCAAGATCGATGTTTACGCCACGCGTGCGTACGTCGCCATCGCGCGCGCGCAGGCGGACACCGCACTGTCGCGCCTGCGCGCCGGCAAGATCAAGGGCCGCAAGTTCCGCGTCAACCGGCTGTAAGCCCCAGCGGCGCCTCGCCGCCATCGATATCGACATCGACATCGACATCGATTCGTAAGGCGGGCTCGAGCCCGCCGCAATGGCGCACCCGCCACGCGGTCGACACACCGATCCGCCGGCATCGATCGATTTCAATGATTCTGCGGAATCACTGACACGCATCCGTTGCGAACATCGATCACAAGCATCGATGGTATGCGCCGTCTACGGGCGCCGGTGCGGGCAGGGATGGCGGGCAAAGATGGCGGGCTTGAGCCCGCCCTACGCGATTTCCAGAAATGGGAAAAATCATTTTTTTCCGGGTTTTCCGAAGTCGCAGCCCATGCGATCCGGATCCGGACAATAGTCCTCACACAGACGAAACACCTCATCCACGACCGCCCGATTGTGTGCCGGGCGGACTCATCGTAGATCACCGGGAAAGCGACAGGACGTTGTTTTCCGCAGGGACGCGCTTGCCTTCGACACGGAACGCCACGGATGGCGTTCCGCGTCGCGGCGGACGGTGCAGCACACAGGCGGCGGAAGCCGAAAAGCCGCAACAGAGTAGGCAATCAACCAAGGAGCAATACCCATGACAAATCTCGTGCAAGAACTCAACAGTCTCGATTTCAGCGTCTACATCGGCGGTCCGCTGCAGGCCGCAGTGGATGCGCAGCATGCCGCATCGATGTCGCAGGTCAAATTCATCAAGGAAGTCGGTTTCATTTCGACTCCCGCCGTCTACAACTCATCTAGTCCACCTGCAATCATTACTCCAGCGAAGAATGATCTGCGTTACGTGGATTTCAAATATACGAAGCAGGTTCCTAATCCTGCATTTAAGAGCACTGAAGCGGAAAGCGCAACCAACGAAAGATTCAAGAAAGTCGAAGTCATCATCGCGGTTCCGTTCCTCACGATGCTGACCATTCCTGCGTTGCGTATCGAAGAAGTGAACATCGACTTCAACGCCAAGTTGACGTCGGTCGAAACCAGCAATCTCTCCAGCGAATTCAGCGCAAGCGCCGAAGCAAGCGGAAAACTCTGGAAAGTCCGTTTCAAGGCATCCGCTTCCTACAAGCGTTCGAGCAGCAGCACGAGCAATATCGAGAAGACCTACAACCTCGGCGTCCGCGTGCGGGCGGTCAACGATGAGCTTCCGGCCGGGCTGGATCGCATCCTGACCATGCTGGAAGACAACATCGCTGTTGCCTGATGCGCAAACAGGGGCCGGCTTCACGCCGGCCCCACTTCCAACACTTTTTTCTTGGACACAACCATGGCAACTCTCAACGAATACCTCGGCGGCATCTTCAGCAGCATCACCGATGCGCGCGTGATGGCGGACGTACAAACCGTACAAGTCGCCGAACAATATGCAAAGCACGATCTGCTAAAAAATTTCTCGGTGCCGCGGATGCGCATCAGCGATATCGAACTGACCATTCCGGTCGCGATCGAAGGCATGAACCAGCGCACCGAGCTGCAGCTAAACCCGACCGGTAACGCCGATTTCAAGCGCATCAACGCCCGCGAATTGTCGCATTTGCTCGGCTACAGAGAACTGCCGCCGATCGCCGGACAGAAACTGCTGACGGCGCTGGATTCTCGCATCGGCATGCTGATCGAGAACATCAAGGCCGAAGGCGACGTCAAGAATCCAATGTGGAGCTTCGCCAAAAGCATCGTCGAAGACCTGTTCGAGATCGGTATCGAAACGCGCCTGCGCGAAGGCAAATTCCCCGACGGCTATCGTCATGAGGAGATCACGAAGATCACCTACGAACTCGGTCTGGGCCTGGTCACAGGCATCGTCGACAAACCCGTGCTCGATCAGCTTACGGTCATCGCCGAATCCCATCGCCTGCGCGAACAGCGCCCCGAAGACGTGATCCGCATCCGCATGAAGGTCAGCGAAGACGGCATGGAATGGCAGGCCAGCCAGCGCGACGACGGCAGCCTCGAACGCAAACTGCTGCCGGAGTAAGCGACCATGCTCAGATCGACACTCCAACTCACCCGGCAACTCTCCGACGCGCTGCTCGAAATGCCGGGCATCGTGCGCCACTTCGAGCGAAAATCACCGCAAATGATGGGCGAGCTGATGGACTGGATCGGCCGCAGCGAAGACCTGCTGTCGACACATCGTCTGGTTGAAGCGGCGGAAGTCGCCGGCCTGAAGGCGCGCATTCTGGCGCCGGCGTTCGACGACGATAAACGCGGCACACTGCGCAAGCGCCAGCAGACCGTCGCGATCGGTCTGCTGCACGAGCTGCAGCAGAGCCTGCAGCACGCGTTGCAGCCGCGCGCCCTCAAAGTGGAACAGGCGCGCGACATGATGCGTCAGCTGCTGCAGATCGTCGCCCAGAGCGGCGCGATCCAATACGACCCTGCCGTGAGCTTGGAGGATATGGTCGAGCGGATCTGGCTGCTGTGCACGCATCACGAGCAGCTCAAGCCGATGGCCGCACAGTTGCGCGCGCTGCTGTCGAACGACGACATCCGCCTGCTGATGGCCGAGGAAATGGACCCGCTCGATTTCCTGGCCGCGTGACCGCCGCGCCCCGGGTGCGTTCGCGCATCCGGGTGTCCCTGCCATCCGACACCGCCGCAATTCTGCGTTGATTCCATTCGTCGCCGGATTCGAAACCGTGCGCCCCGCGCACAGGCTTATCGTTCGAAACCGAAGCGTCCGTATCCGCGATCGGTCGCCTCGATCGCCGACGGCATCCGTCGTCGGAACCTGCGCGGCACAAGGAAGTCCCCATGCCCACTCGCGACGATATCCGCTGGTTCAAGCAGAATTTCCAGGCACGCATCCTGCCCGCACTGGCGCGAACGCCGCTCACGCTCGACCTGATCGTCGCCGTCGCGTGCCAGGAAACCGGTTTCATCTGGTCGAAGCTCAGGCGCGATGGTCTGCCGGTCGCGCGGATCCTCGAACTGTGCGTCGGCGATGTCATCGATGCCAAATCCGACGGAGGTGGACGCCGCGCGTTTCCGAAACACCGTGCGGCGTTGATCGCGCACGCAGAGGGCGCGGTGATGTTCGCGATCGCGCGCCAGGCGCTGCTGGACATGGCCGCGCATGTTCCCGGCTACAGCAGCGCGGTCGCGAACCCGGACAACTTCTGCCGCGGCTATGGTCTGTTCCAGCGCGATCTGCAGTTCTTCCGCGACGACCCGCAGTATTTCCTGCAGCGGCGCTACGTGCGCTTCGACGACACGTTGGCGATGTGCATCGACGAGCTGACGCGCGGGCTGCGCACGCTCGGCTTCCAGCAGCGCACACAGCTGAGCGACGAAGAACTGGCGCATGTCGCCATCGCCTACAACACCGGCGGCTTCCGGCCTTCGAAAGGCATGAAACAAGGGCACTTCAACGGACACAGGTTCTACGGCGAGCAGGTCTTCGCATTCATCCGTCTGTCGAAAACCGTGGCGATGGGCAACCAGACATCCATCTCGCCCGTGCCGACGCCCGGCGAGACGACGCTGCCGCAGCCAAGCCCGATCACCGCGACCGGGCCATTCTTTCGCGTCGATACCCGCACCACCACCCTGCGCCTGCGCAGCGAGCCGCGCAAAAGCACGCCGCCGACCGCCAACGTCAAGGCCGACCTGCCCGACGGGCATCCGGTCCGCGCGTTGACCGGCATTCCGCTGAACGGCTTCATGGAAGTCGAAACCAGCCTGATGGGCGCGCTGCTGCGCGGCTTCGTCGCCAGCGAGTTCCTGGTCCGCGACGATCGCATCGACGGGATTCCGCTGATCGCGCCCTCGCCGCAGCCGCCGGAACGTGGGTTCATCGCCGCCCACGTCGCGCCCCCGGCAGGCAGGACGGTCCTGCGTCGCGAGATCGCCGGCGCGCATTCGCTCAACGAAGCCGGACGGCCTTCGCGCACAGGACGCGATGCCGACACGCTGCGCCGCGAGCTGGCGGCGATCATCGACTGGCTGGCCAGCGACGACCCGAATCATCTGCGCTACAAGCCGCGCAACGGGCTGACCTTCTGCAATGTCTACGCGCACGACTACTGCGCGCTGGCCGGTGTGTATCTGCCGCGGGTGTGGTGGTCGGAAGCGGCATTGACGCGGATCGCGCGCGGCGACACCGTGCAGCCGCTGATCGGCAACACCGTCCGCGAGATGCGCGCCGACGACCTCTTCTTCTGGCTGCGCGATTTCGGCCCGCATTTCGGCTGGCGCCGGACCGACACCGCCAGCAAGCTGCAGCTGGAAGCGAACCAGGGGGCGGTCGGCCTGATCATCGCCGAGCGCAAACAGCACGGGCGCTCGGGCCACGTCGCGATGGTGGTGCCGGAAACGACCAGGCACAGCGCCAGGCGGAATGCCGCGGGCGACGTGATCGCCCCGCTGCAAAGCCAGGCCGGCGCGGTCAATGTCCGCTATGGCACATCGACGGCCGGCTGGTGGAACGACGGGAAATTTTCGGATGCCGCGTTCTGGCTGCACGCCTGAGGGTCATGGCGCCGGTGAATTCTCAGCCGGCAACGCCCAGCGCGAATCGGGCCAGGGCGAATGCCAGCGCGAACGCGTAGCCGTAGGCGAACTTGTCCAGCCTCACCAGCGCGGTGCCGCGTTTGGCCCGCCAGGCGCCGATGGCGCCCAGCGCCAGACCGACCGCGATCGGGGTCAGCACCAGATTCACGATCTGGATGTCGGGATGCGAGATCAGATGCTGCGGAAAAATCAGGTACGAGACCCAACCCAGCAGGCCGCCCAGCACGATATAGATGATTACGGAGAACGCGGGATGCAGCGGCGAACGATCCCGTCGCAGGCCATGCGCCCCCATTTCGACGAGCAGTTCGACGACGAACTGGATGACGAACTCGACAAGCAGTTCTGCCAGGAACGACAAGGGCGTTTCTCCTGCGGATCAGTCCACGGCGCTGTGGGCACCGGCACTCAGCTGGTGATCACCTGACTCAATTCGCCCCACGTCGGCGGCGCCGGCCACTGCGCGTTCTGATTGCCGGCGAGCGTGCGGCGCAGGTCGTGGCGGTCGAGCTGCGGCGCCAGCGCCACCAGCAGTTCCACCGTGTAGTCGCGCAGCACGCGTTCGCGCGGCAGTACCGCCCAGGCGGTGCATTCGGGAATCGCGTCCGGCGCCGGCAGCGCGACCAGATCGCCGTCCTGGATCGCGCTCACCGCCATCTCCGCCAGCAGGCCGACGCCGATGCCGGCGCGGACATACGTCTTGATCAGATCCGCGTCGCGGGCGGTCATCGCCAGCTGCGGCTCCAGCCCGCGCGTGGCGAAGGCCCGGCGTAAGGAGGAATCGGGACGGATCGAGGATTCGTAACTCACCAGCGGATATGCCGCCAGATCGGCCAGGGTCGGCGGCGTGCCGATCTGCGCCAGCGGATGTGCGCGCGGCAGCAGCACCACGCGACGCCAGCGGAACAGCGGAATCGCGATGCCATCGGCAGGCACGTCGCCAGCCGTGCTGATCAACGCCAGATCGGCTTCGCCGCGCGCAAGCTGGGTCAGCACGTCGCCGTCGGCGCTGGGCTGCAGATGAATGCTGAGCTGCGGATAGGCCTGATGCACCTGCGAGATCACCGGCGGCAGCACGAACCTGGCCTGGGTGTGAGTGGTGGCGATCAGCAGTTGGCCATGGCCGTCGCGGCGCTGGTTGGCTGCGAACGCGCGAATGTTCGCCGCTTCGGACAGCAGCTTGCGCGAATGCGCGAGGACATGCGTGCCCGCGGGGGTCAGGCCTTCCAGACTGCGGCCCTTGCGCACGAACAGCAGGAAACCCAGCTCATCCTCCAGTTGCTTGAGCTGTTTCGACAGCCCCGGCTGGGTCGCATGCACATGCTCCGCCGCCGAGGTGATATTGAAGCCCGCATCGGCGATCGCGACGAAATAGCGCAGCTGAACCAGAGTCATGTCGATGTTTCCGGCAACGGATAGGGAGCGGCCCGGTCGGGCGGTCCCGGAGACGGGCAATGACGCCCATTACTCTCTATTCGGATCAAACGATAGAAATAACATATAACCAATTGGAATGACCACTGCCGCCGCATTCCCAAACGGCATATATCCAAGCCCGGCCGTCATTTCCCGCACCCGCGCCGCGGAACTAGGTTGAACCGCATCATTTCACCAGCAGAAACCGGTCATGTCTCCTGTGCAGCACCGTATGGATCAGCCATCCCCGGCGACACCAGCCCGGGACACGGCCGACTGCGCGGTGGACAACGAGGCGACCGACATTCCGACGCTGTTCCCCGCCTTCCTCGATCTGCGCGGCCGGCCGGTGCTGGTGGTCGGCGGCGGCGCCGTCGCCCGGCGCAAGATCGCGGCCCTGCTGCCTACCGGCGCCGAGGTGCGGGTCGGCGCGCCGGCGCTGGATCCCGAAGTCGCCGCGCTGGTCGAAGCCGGCCGCGTCGCCCACCTGGACGGCCGTTTCCGAACCGACTGGCTGGACGGCGTCTGGCTGGTCATCGCCGCCACCGACGACGCCGACACCAACCGCATCGTCGCCGAAGCCGCAGACGCGCGCCGGATCTGGGCGAACGTGGTCGACGACGCGCCGCTGTGCAGCTTCCAGGTGCCGGCGCGGATCGAACGCGGTCCACTGCAGATCGCGATTTCCAGCGGCGGCGGCGCACCGATGCTGGCGCGCCATGTGCGCGAGCGGTTGGAAACCGATCTCGACGAATCGCTGGGCGCGCTCGGCACGCTGCTGGTGCGCCACCGCCGCCGCATCCGCGCGCAGATTCCCGACACCGGCGCGCGGCGACGTTTCTTCGACGCAGTGATGCGCAGCGATATCCAGACTTCGCTGCGACGCGGCGATACCGATGCCGCCGAGCGCACGCTGCTGGCGATGATCGGCAGCGCGTCGAACGACATCCAGAACAACGGATCCCAGGGCCGCGTCGCGCTGGTCGGCGCCGGTCCCGGCGATCCGGGACTGCTGACGCTGCGCGGCCTGCGCCTGCTCAACGAAGCCGACGTGATCCTGCACGACCGTCTGGTCAGCGCCGAGGTGCTGGACCTCGCCCGCCGCGACGCCGAACGCATCGAAGTCGGCAAGGAGTCGGGCCACCATCATGTACCGCAGGAAACGATCCATGCGCTCATGCTCGAACACGCGCGCGCCGGCAAGCGCGTCGTCCGGCTGAAGGGCGGCGACGCTTTCATTTTCGGCCGCGGCGGCGAGGAACTCGAATTCCTGCGCGCGCACGGTATCGGCTACGAAGTCGTGCCCGGCATCACCGCCGCACTCGCCTGCGCCGCGTATGCCGGCATTCCGCTGACCCATCGCGACCACGCGCAGTCGGTGCGTTTCGTCACCGCGCATGCGAAACACGAAGACGACGGCCTGGACTGGGCCGGTTTCGCCCGCGAAAAACAGACGCTGGCGTTCTACATGGGCGTGTCCGGGCTGGAGCGCGTACGCACGCGCCTGCTCGCGCACGGCCGCGCCGCATCGACGCCCTGCGCGCTGGTCGAAAACGGCTCGCGTCCGGAACAGCGCGTCGTCGTCGGCATGCTCGACGATCTGCCTGCCCTCGCCCGTCGTCATGACGTGCGTTCGCCCGCGCTGCTGTTCGTCGGCGAAGTCGCTGCGCTCGCCGCACAGTTGCACTGGTACGGCCCGGCGCCGATCGACGACAGCGCGGATATCGCTGACATCGCGTCGAGCGTTGCGCCGGCTCTGAACATACTCGCTCCACCTACTCCCGCACTGGCGGAAGCGGCATGAACAGGCGCAGGCTCGACCGCATTCGCGAACGATGATGGTTGTCGTCATCGACACGCAGCAATATTTCGAAAGCCATATTTCGAAAGCAATCTCTCGACGCAATAATCCCGACACCCGGCATTCCCGACACCCAAGCATTTCCGAACCCGCTCCCCCAGGATTCCACCATGGCTCTTTACGACAATATCCTCGACACCATCGGCCGTACGCCGATCGTCAAACTCCACCGCGTCGCGCCGAAGCACGTCACGCTCTACGCGAAGGTGGAATCGTTCAATCCCGGCGGCTCGGTCAAGGACCGTCTCGCGCTGGCCATCGTGCTGGACGCCGAACGCCGCGGCACCCTGAAGCCCGGGCAGACGATTGTGGAGGCGACCTCCGGCAACACCGGCGTGGCGCTGGCGATGGTCGCCGCCGCACGCGGTTACCCGTTCGTGGCGGTGATGACAGAAACGTTCTCGATCGAACGCCGCAAACTGATGCGCGGGTACGGCGCCAAGGTCATCCTGACCCCCGCCGCCGAGCGCGGCAGCGGCATGGTCCGCAAAGCCAAGGAACTCTCCGAAAAACACGGCTGGTTCCTCGCCAACCAGTTCGAGAACGAAGCCAATCCGGCGTATCACCGCAGCACCACCGGCCCGGAAATCCTCAGCGATTTCGCCGGCAAGCGCCTCGATTATTTCGTCAGCGGCTGGGGCACCGGCGGCACCATCACCGGCGCTGGCGAAGTGCTGAAACTCGCGCGTCCCGATATCAAGATCATCAGCACCGAACCCGCAGGCGCGGCGCTGCTCTCCGGCCAGGAATGGAAGCCGCACAAGATCCAGGGCTGGACCCCGGATTTCCTGCCCGGCGTGCTCAGCCGCACGATCGCCGATGAGATCATCCTGATCGATGACGTGGTCGCACGCGATACTGCGCGCCGGCTCGCCTCCGAAGAAGGCATTTTCGTCGGCATTTCCGCCGGCGCCACCGCCGCCGCCGCGATCAAGGCCGCCGAATCCGCGCCCGAAGGCGCGGTATTGCTGACCATGCTGCCCGACACCGGTGAACGCTATCTCTCGACCTTCCTGTTCGAAGGCGTGAACGAAGGCTCCGACGACGAATGGCTGGCGGCGCTGGGCTGAGCCCATCGCGCAGCCTTCTCTGCACAGGATCGCCTTGCGATCCGTGCGACGGCGCGACCGCAAATCCGAAAAACCTGTAGGGCGGGCCTTGGCCCGCCATTACGGCGTTACCGATTGCGCCGCAAAATGATCGGAGTGTCTCGGCCCCGTACTTTCGACCACCGCGATCCACGACGGAATTGTCGGGACGGCGGGCCAGGGCCCGCCCTACGGTCAGGATTCGAGCGGGACGGATTCGCGTGCCACGGGATTCGCATGCGGTGCGAATGATGCGTCGCGGGCGCGTCCCATGGGGAAATGATGGGGAAATGCGACCCGCGCGAACGCGGACATCAGTCCAGACGCTTGCGGAACCGCGAGATCGCCAGCGTCATCATCACCGCCGTGAACGCCATCAGCGCCAGCACGTCGGGCCACAGTTCGTACAGATCCGCGCCACGCAACATCACCCCGCGGATCAGGCGCACGAAATGGGTCAGCGGCAACACCTCTGCGATCCACTGCGCGGGCACTGGCATGCCGTCGAACGGGAACATGAAGCCGGACAGCAGAATCGACGGCAGGAACAGGAAGAACGCCATCTGCATCGCCTGGAACTGGGTCTGCGCCTTTGTCGAGACCAGCAGCCCGAGCGTGAGATTGGCGACGATCAGCAGCATCGCCGCGCCGTACACATCCAGCAGGCTGCCGCGCACCGGCACGCTGAACACGGTCATGCCCAGCACCAGCACCACCGTGGTCTGCACCAGGCCCACACCGATGTAGGGCAACACCTTGCCGATCATCAGTTCGGCGCTGGACACCGGCGTGGTGATCAACAGTTCGAGATTGCCGCGCTCGCGCTCGCGGACAATGGCCATCGCGGTGAACATCACCATCGTCATGGTCAGGATCACCCCGATCAGACTGGGCACGATGTTCACCGCCGCGCGCCGCTCCGGGTTGTACAGCGGCAGCACGCTGATCGAGGTCGCGCGCAGCCCGCTGCCGCCGTCCAGCGGCATCGCCGCGAGTTGGCGCGCGGTGGCCTGCACCGACGTATCGCTGCCGTCGACGATCACCTGCACCGCTTCGCGGCCGTCAAGCTTGCGGCGCTCGAAATCCTGCGGAATCACGATCCCGATCTTGATCTGCCCGCGATTGAGCAGCGCCTGCAGATCCTGCGGCGTGCGCGCGGGCGCGACCTGACGCACGATGCCGGTCGCCAGCATGTCCTGCGCCAGCGCGCGCGAACCCGCGGTGTCGGCCATATCGGCAATCGCGGTGGGCAGGTTGCGCACGTCGGGATTGATCGCGAAGCCGAACAGCATCAGTTGCAGGGTCGGAATGCCGACCATCATCCCCAGGGTCATGCGGTCGCGGCGCATCTGCCGCAGTTCCTTCAGCATCACCGCGAAAATCTGCGCGAATTTCATGCGGCCCTCGCCGTGTCGTCGTGATGCGTAGCGGAAACGAACACGTCTTCGAGATTCGGCTCGATCATCGACACGTCCGCATCGACGCCGGCCTTGTGCAGCGACGCCTGCAACTGCGCGGCGTCGCCGCCGGCGGCCGTCAACACCCGCAGCTCGTTGCCGATCTGCGCCACGCTCAGCACACCCTGGGTCGCATGCAGCGCCGCCTGCGCCCTGCGCGGCTCCTGCGCGCGCACGCCCAGCGTGCGGCCCCCGAGCGCGCGGGTGAGGTCGGCGGGCGTACCGTCGGCGACCAGACGCCCGCTGTCGAGGATCGCAATGCGGTGACAGCGTTCGGCCTCGTCCATGTAATGCGTGGACACCAGGATGGTGGTGCCGGCATCGGCGAGGTCGAAGAGTTTTTCCCAGAAATCGCGGCGCGATTCGGGATCGACCGCACTCGTCGGTTCGTCCAGGAACAACAGCTCCGGCTTGTGGACGATGGCGCCGGCCAGCGCCAGGCGCTGTTTCTGCCCGCCGCTCATCGTGCCGGCGAGCTGTTTCTGGCGGTCGGTGAAGTTGTAGGCCTGCAACAGTTCGTCGATGCGCGCCTTGCGCGGTGCGCGCGACAGACCCTGCACCGACGCGAGGAATTCCAGGTTCTCGCGCACGGTCAGATCTTCGTACAGCGCGAACTTCTGGGTCATGTAGCCGATCCGTCGGCGCAGCGCTTCGGCCTGCCGCGGAATGTCGAAGCCGAGCACTTCGATCTCGCCCGCGCTTGGCGTGAGCAGCCCGCACAGCATGCGGATGGTGGTGGATTTGCCGGAACCGTTCGGGCCGAGAAAGCCGTAGACATTCGCACGCGGCACGCTCAGGTCGACGCCGTCGACGGCTTTCAGCGCGCCGAAGTGTTTGCTCAGGCCGCGCGCGCGGATGGCGAGATCGCTGCTCATCGCGCGATCACTCCGCCGTGAACTCGACCCGCACCGGCAATCCGGCAGGCAACTCATTGCCGCCATCGATGACGACTTCGGCGAGATAGCTCAGCCGCGCCGCGTCCTTGCCGCTCAGCGCGTAGTACGGGGTGAAACTCGGCTCACTACGGATCGCGCGCACGCGGCCGGGCAGCGCCGCGTCGCGGCCGTCCACATGCACCGTCGCGCGATCGCCGATCTTCACGTTCGCGCGCAGCGGCTCCGGCACGTAGACGCGGGCGTACGGCGCGTCGCCGACCAGCAGGATCGCCAGCGAGGCGCCGACCGGCGCCTGATCGCCCAGCTTGTACGGCAGGCTGTCGACGCGGCCGTCGCGCGGCGCCACGATCTTCAATTTGTCGAGCGTCACCGACTGAGCGGCGACCTGCGCATCGGCCGCGCGCACCGCGGCCGACGCCTGCGCGATGCGTTCTTTGCGCGTGCCGTGCTGCAGTTCGTCCAGCAGCGCCTGCGCGGCGCGCACCTGGGCATCGGTACTGTCGGCAGCGGCCCTGGCGCGATCCACGTCCACCGCGGCGATGAGCTTGCGTTGGCCCAGCGGCTGCACGCGGGCGAAGTAGGCGCGGGCGTCGCGGGCCTGCGCCTGCGCGCCGACGAGCTGCGCCCGCGCCTGCGCGACCTGCTCGTCGCGGGTGCCGGCTTCGAGTTCCGCCAGCGATTCGCGCTGCTGCTGCGCCTGCGCCACCGCGACATCGGTCTGCGCCGCGATGCGCGTACGTTCCAGCGTGAGCAAGGTCGCGCCGGCCTTCACTTTGTCGCCCTCGCGCGCATCGACCGAGACGATGCGCTCGGCCGACGGTGCAGGCAGGCTGATGCGGTCGTATTCCAGCGTGCCCAACACCTGCGGGGCGTCGTCGGCGCAGCCGGCAAGCGCAGCCGCCAGCAACACAATCGAAATTCCGATAGACCTAGACATCGCGCAACTCCAGACCATGTTCGAGCAGGGCCAGGACGTGGTTACAGAGCGCATCGGCATCCACATCACCGGCATCGAAGATTCCGCGCCAGATCGGCGCACTGGCAGCCATGAACATCGTCTGGCCGATCAGCGAGACCACCAGCAGTCGCGGATCGAGCCGCGGATTCAAACGCCCCAGCGCCTGCATCTCGACGAAGCGTTCGGCGAGCGCGCGCGGCAGCATCGGGCCGATGCGCTGCTGCATCAGCTGGCGCAAGCCGCCGCCTTCGTGCAGCACTTCGCGCACCCACAGTTGCGGCAGCCACGGGTGCGCCAGCGCGGTGGTCAGCACCGTGCGGACAAAGCTCCGGATCAGCGCGCGCGGATCGTCGCCGGCCTGCAGCAGCGGGTCGCGCAGGCCCTGCATCACCGGCATCAGACGTTCCTCGATCACCGCCTCCAGCAGCGCGTCCTTGCCGCCGAAGTAGTAATGCAACAACGCGGGGGTGACGCCGGCCTCGGTCGCGATCTGGCGCAGCGAGCTGCCGGCGATGCCGTGACGGGCGAAACACGCGACCGTCGCATCAAGGAGGCCTTCGCGCAGACCGGCGCCCTCGCCGACCGGGCGGCCGGGCGTGCGCCCGCGTCGTTTGGCGGCGGGCCGCGAGGCCCGGGGGGCGGGCGTGAGCGAAGAAGGAGGCGGAGCCATGCGTCGAATTTAATTGATCGATTAATTAATGTCTACAAACCGGCCTGAACCGGCCGGTAGCCCCGCCCGGCGTCGCGGGTTACCCTTTGCCCCATGCAGAAACAAGCCCTACGCCCGTACAGCCTGGATTTCGCGCTGGACCCCGCCGACCCCGAACGCTTGGCCAACCTCGCCGGCCCCTTCGACGCCCACCTGCGCCAGATCGAACTGCGGCGCGGCATCGAGATCGCCAACCGCGGCAACGTCTTCCGGGTCAGCGGCGACGACGCGGCCACGGTCGCCGACGCCGAGACACTCCTGCGCGCGCTCTACCTCGAAGCCGGTGAGATCACGTTCGACGCCCAGGCCATCCACCTTCGGCTTGGCAACGACGACGCGCCGCCCGCGCCCGCCGTCGGCTACCAGGCGCAGGAAGTCGCGGTGAAGGTCAAACGCGGCACCGTGCGCGGACGCGGCGCGAACCAGCAGAAATACCTGCACCTCATCGCCACCCACGACATCAACTTCGGCGTCGGCCCGGCCGGCACCGGCAAGACCTTCCTGGCCGTGGCCATGGCCGTCGAGGCGCTGAACACCGCGCGCATCCAGCGCATCATCCTGGTGCGGCCGGCGGTCGAGGCCGGCGAGAAACTCGGCTTCCTGCCCGGCGACCTCTCGCAGAAGGTCGATCCCTACCTGCGGCCGCTGTACGACGCGCTGTACGAAATGCTGGGCGTGGAAAAAGTCGCCAAACTGCTGGAAAAGAACGTCATCGAGATCGCGCCGCTGGCCTACATGCGCGGTCGCACGCTGAACGACGCCTTCGTGATCCTGGACGAAGCGCAGAACACCACCATCGAACAGATGAAGATGTTCCTCACCCGCCTGGGCTACGGCAGCACCGCAGTGGTCACCGGCGACCTCACCCAGATCGACCTGCCGAAACACGTCAAATCCGGCCTGCGCGACGCCATCGACGTACTACGCGACGTCGATGGCGTGAGCTTCACTTTCTTCGAGGCCCGCGACGTGGTGCGTCATCCGCTGGTGGCGAAGATCGTAAGGGCATACGAGAAGCAATGCGTCGAGCAGGCTGCAGCCACACGGAGCGAGCCATGACCAAGGGACCCGTTCGTCTCGATGTCGCCGTCGGCTACGCCGCGCCTCGCGTCGGCGTGCCCGCGGCGACCAGTTTCCGGCGTTGGGTCGCGACCGCGCTGGAAGGCCGCATCCGCGAGGCCGATCTGGCGATCCGGATCGTCGGCGAGGATGAGGGCCTCGCGCTCAACCGCCACTATCGCGGCAAGGACTACGCCACCAACGTGCTGAGCTTTCCGGCCGACATCGCCGAAGGCGTGATCATGCCCGAGGACGTGGTGCTGCCGTTGATGGGCGATATCGTGCTGTGCGCGCCGGTGGTCGCACGCGAGGCCGCGGAACAGGGCAAGCCCGCGACGCATCACTACGCGCATCTCACCGTGCACGGCGTGCTGCATCTGCTGGGTATGGACCACGAAGACGAGCGCGAGGCCGAGTGCATGGAGCAGCTGGAACGCGAGATCCTCGCCGAACTCGGGATCGAGGATCCTTATCGCATCCAGGATTGACCGCACGCCTTGTAGAGCGGCGTTCAGGCCGCTGTTTCGCGCCCCTCCCATTCGCGCTTCGCGCGAATCTCCCTCCCCCGCATCGCGGGGGAGGGTTGAGGTGGGGGCAGCGGCCTGAAGGCCGCTTTACAGGTGCAGACAGTTGCGGATGACGCTTACGCGCCACCTGGCTGCGCATGATGCTGTCGCACTCCTCGCCCGCCACCGGCCGGGCGCCGGCGACGCCGCGGATTTCCTTCATCACTTCGATCATCGATTCGCGGGTGCGGTCGGTCTGCACCGGCGCCACCACCACCAAACTGCGCGGTCCACGTGTGCCGGACAGGCTGCCGGACGTGCCGTACGACCAGACGGAGATTGCGGTTGAGCCGCGAGGTGGCCATGCCCCCGAAGTTGCGCATCACCGTTTCCAGGGCGAGATCGCCCGGCGTGGAAGTCGCCGGAAGCGATCTCCCGCCCCCGGCGACGCGGCAGGGCCGAATGGGCCGGGCATGGCATGCGGCCTGCACGACCGCATGCGCACCCTGCCCCGCTCCGTTAAACTGCCCGTCCGGCCCCGTGGGGCGACGCAATGACCGCAATGTCCGAGGACGACAGTAGTACCCGCACACAGGACGCCGCCGACAAGGCGCCTGTCGAGAAGAAGGCCGACAAGCGCCGTTCGTGGCTCTCGCGCCTCAGCGCGGCGATCTCCGGCGAACCGGACAATCAGGAAGATCTGGTCGAACTGCTGCGCGACGTGCAGGCCGATGGCGTGATCGACGCCGACACCCTGCGGATCATGGAAGGCGCCGTCTCCATTTCCGGCATGAGCGTCGGCGACATCATGGTGTCGCGCGCGCAGATGGTGGTGCTGCCGGTCGACGGCAAATTCCTCGCGCTGATGAAGGACGTGGTGGAGTCCGGCCACTCGCGCTTCCCGGTGCATGGCGAGGACAAGGACGAGATCCTCGGCATCCTGCTGGCCAAGGACCTGTTGCGCGGCGTGGTCGCCGACAACGGCCCGGGCAGCATCCACGCACTGCTGCGACCGGCCGTACTGATCCCGGAATCGAAGAACCTCAACGTGCTGCTGCGCGAATTCCGGCAGTCGCGCAACCACATGGCCATCGTCATCGACGAATACGGCGGCGTGGCCGGCCTGGTCACCATCGAGGACGTGCTGGAGCAGATCGTCGGCGAGATCGACGACGAGCATGACGACGCCGAGGACGACTCGCAGCTGATCGCGGCGCAGGCGGACGGGCAGTTCGTGGTCGATGCACTGACCCCGATCTCCGATTTCAACGAGCGCTTCTCCGCCGATTTCGACGACGACGAGTACGACACCATCGGCGGCCTGGTCACCGACGCCATCGGCCACCTGCCGGAAGCCGGCGAGGAACTGACCCTGGGCCGCTTCGTGTTCCGCGTGGCCCGCGCCGACGCGCGCCGCCTGCACGCGTTGCACGTGGGCGTGCATGCGGATCACTGACGCGCTGCGCTCCGTTGCAGCCCTCCTGCTGGCGTGCGTGATGGGCATTGCCAGCGCCCAGCCTGCACTGTCGCAATCCGCGCCGGCGCCGCGCATCGGCCTGGTCACCATGGGGCCGGGCGAGATCTTCTGGGAACGCTTCGGCCACGACGCGATCGTGGTCGACGAGCCTCTCAAGGGCGAAGCGATCGCCTACAACTTCGGCTACTTCGACCTTGCCGAAGACGGCTTCATCGGGCGCTTCGTGCGCGGCGAGATGGAGTACATGCTGGTCGCGCTTCCGCTGGAACAAGACATGCGCTATTACCGCGATGTGGGACGCGGTGCGACCCTGCAATGGCTGGACCTTGACCCCGGGCAGGCGCGCCAGCTGGCCGCCGACCTGGCCGAAAACGCCTTGCCCGAAAACGCGCGCTACCGCTACGACTATTACACCGACAACTGCTCCACTCGCGTGCGCGACTCCCTCGACCGCGCGCTTGGCGGGCAGTTGCGACGGCAGCTGGACGTGCGTTCGTCCGGCGACAGCTACCGCAGCGAATCGGTCCGCCTGGCCTCGCCCGCCACCTGGATGTGGCTGGGATTCGATGTCGGCCTCGGGCCTTTCGCGGACCGCCCGCTGTCGCACTGGGACCAGGCCTTCCTGCCGCGCCGGCTGGCGGACGATTTGCGCGAGGCAAAGCGAGCGGATGGCCGCCCACTTGTCGCCAGCGAGGAAGCACTGTTGCCACAGCGCCAGGCCGCGGAGCCGTCAGAACAACCGCGACGCCTGCTGCCGTGGCTGCTGGTCGGTCTGGCGGTTGCAGGCCTGGTCGGATTGGGCGCCCGCCGGGCCCCACGGGGCGTGGCGGGGATCGCGCTCGCGTTCTGGCTGCTGTGCGGCATGACCGGAATGGTGCTGGTGCTGGGCTGGGCCTTCACCGAGCACCGCGCGCTGTGGGCCAACCGCAATCTCATGCTGTTCAACCCGCTGTGCCTGCTGCTGTTTCCCGGGGCATGGGCGCTGTTGCGCGCCCGCAAGCCGAGCCCAAGCTTCGCGCGCCTGCTCGTCGTGGTGGCGGGAATCGCGGCGCTGGCTTGCCTGCCGTTGTGGCTGCAGGCGGTGCCGCAACGCAATGGCCACTGGATCGCACTGCTGCTGCCAATCCACGCCGCATTCGCATGGGCCTGGGCGCGCCGCGATGCTTGATGGCGATGGCGCACGCATGCAGGATGCAGCCATGAACAGCGCGAATCCATTGCCCGGGTGCGTCGTCAACTGCGCCGCCTATGACCGCACCGGCAAGCGGCGCGACGTGAGCCTGGACGCGATCAGCGACGTGCTGGCGGTGGACGACGGCAGCTTCGTCTGGGTTGGCCTGTACGAGCCCGAAGAAGGCTTGTTGGACAAGCTGCAGGAGGAGTTCGGCCTGCATGACCTTGCCGTCGAGGATGCGCAGCACGCGCACCAGCGGCCCAAGCTGGAGGCGTTCGGCAACACCCTGTTCGTCGCCGTGCACACCGCGCAGCA
>JANLVT010000014.1:0-107577 GCA_031364125.1 Lysobacterales bacterium
TTTTGCGATGACGGCGATGCGATCGGCCTGGAACGTGCCGCTCCGTTCGTGCCGCTGGTAGGTCGAAGTGTCGACCCCCAGCAGTTCCCCCATGTCTTTAAGCTTGAGTTGGGCCGCGATCCTGAGTTCTCGAACGCGTCGACCAATTTCGGTTCGGGGAGTAACTGCGGTAGCCTTGCCCTTTGCAGGCTTGTGGCCCGCCTTGCGCATTTTTGCCATGGCAGACAGCCCGCCGGTTAATTTGCCGACAACCTTTTCCTTGTGGGAGCGCAACTTGTTGAGGTCTACCGCCGGCTCGGCAAAGGTGATCCCCAGGCTCTCGAAATGCTTGACCTCGTCCATCACAGCCGCTACATGCAGCAGGGCTTTGGAGGGGATGCAGCCGACGTTGAGGCAGACACCGCCGAGCGCGGCGTAGCGTTCGACCAGCACGGTGTCGAGGCCGAGATCGGCGCTGCGGAACGCGGCCGTGTAGCCGCCGGGGCCGGCGCCGAGGACGAGCATGCGGCATTCGATGTCGGCCTTGCGGCCAGTAGCGGAAGCGGGTGCAGGGCCGGTGTTTTTAACCTCTCCCTCCGGGAGAGGTCGCTGCGCAGCAGCGGGTGAGGGTTCGGTTTCGCGCAGATCCGCAACGTTTGCCTGATGCGTACCCTCATCCGCCCTGCGGGCACCTTCTCCCGACGGGAGAAGGGAAGCAGAGCTTTCGACCTCCAGAACAGCGATGACGCTGCCCTCCGACACGCTATCCCCCAACTTGACCTTCAATTCCTTCACCACGCCCGCGGCGGACGACGGCACTTCCATCGTCGCCTTGTCGGATTCGAGCGTCACCAGCCCCTGATCCTTCACGACGGTGTCGCCCACCGCCACCAGGATCTCGATCACCGGGATGCCGTCGAAGTCGCCGATGTCGGGGACTTTCACTTCCACTGTCGTCATGGCGTCTCTCGTAGGGCGGGCCTTGTACCCGCCATTCAATGGTTGGATTGCTGTGGCGGCGGGCGCTTACCCACCATTTCGATGATTCGGCTGCCGGGGCGGCGGGTACGAGACCCGCCCTACAGCAGCACTCTACGCATGTCGGCCAGCACCTGGCCGAGGTATGCGGTGAAGCGCGCGGCGGACGCGCCGTCGATCACGCGGTGATCGTAGGACAGCGACAAAGGCAGGATCAGGCGCGGCGCGAACTGCTTGCCGTCCCACACCGGCTTGATCGCCGACTTGGAGACGCCGAGGATCGCGACTTCCGGCGCGTTGACGATCGGCGTGAAGCTGGTGCCGCCGATGCCGCCGAGCGAGCTGATCGAGAAACAGCCGCCGCTCATCTCGGCCGGGCCGAGTTTGCCGTCGCGGGCTTTTTTGGCGAGTTCGCCGGTTTCCTGCGCGATCTGGATCACGCCCTTCTTGTCGACATCGCGCACCACCGGCACCACAAGACCATTCGGCGTATCGGCGGCGAAACCGACGTGGAAATATTTCTTCAGCACCAGGGTGCCGCCGTCGGCGTCCAGCGATGCGTTGAAGTCGGGATATTTCTGCAGCGCGGACGTTACCGCTTTCATCAGGAACGCGAGCATGGTCAGCTTGATGCCCGCCTTCTCGTTCTCTTTGTTCAGTGCGACGCGCAGTTCTTCCAGATCGGTGATATCGGCATCGTCGTGCTGGGTGACATGCGGGATCATCGCCCAGTTGCGTGCGAGGTTGGCGCCGGAAATCTTCTTGATCCGCGACAGTTCGCGGGTTTCGATCTCGCCGAATTTGGCGAAGTCGATCTTGGGCCAGGGCAGGAGGTTGAGGCCTCCGCCCATCGGGGCTGAAGCCCCTCCTGAAGCCCCTCCTGCAAGCGCGGATTTGACGAACTGCTGCACGTCTTCCTTGCTGATGCGGCCACCGCGGGCGCTGCCCGCGACGCGGGCCAGATCGACGCCGAGCTCGCGTGCGAACAGGCGCACCGCCGGGCTGGCGTACGGGACTTTCTCGGGCAGCACCGCGTCGGCTTCGAAGCGCACCGGCGGCAGCCCGGCGCCCATCGGCGCGGCACTCGTCGACGCGGGCGCGGCCGGTGCCTGCGGAGCGGCGGCCGGCGGCGAAGCAGGCGCCGCAGGAGCGGGCACCGGGGGCGCAGCCGACGCGGGTGCAGGCGCTGCAGGCGCGTCAGTGGCCTGAGCCGCTGCGGCATCCGACGCTTCGATGAGCGCAACGACGCTGCCTTCGGACAGATTGTCGCCAAGCTTGACCTTGAGTTCGCGGACGATGCCGGCGAACGGTGCGGGCACTTCCATCGTCGCCTTGTCCGACTCCAGCGTGACAAGGCCCTGATCCCTGGCGACGGTGTCGCCGACGGCGACCAGAATCTCGATCACCGGAATCCCGGTGAAATCGCCGATGTCGGGAACGAGGGCTTCCTTCAGATCTGTCATGTGCGCGCCTTGAGGGTCGTGCCTGCGCCAGGGGGCGGAGGGATCGGGGTATTGTGGCCGCGGACGGGCCTCGCGCCAACCACGACGGCGTACCCGGATGCGCGCAAGAGCCGGTTAGGAACGGGAAAACGTATTCAAGCGACTGACCATACTCCGGCGCATGCCGGCGAGACCGGAAGCGACTGATTCAGCGACGGCTTTTCAGCGAACGATCCCGCGTCCGGCCTCGTACTGGGCGATGTAGGCCTCGACCGGCACGCCCGCGATCAACGCACCGATGGCCTGCAGCGGCAGGTGGTCGACCTGTTTGAAGCGTACGCAGCATTTGCCCATGTCGAGCTTCCTGCCGAGCGCTGCGGCGGCGGCGCGCAGTTGCTGCTCGCCCTCGCTGCCGGCGTGCACCGACATCAGATACAACGAGTAGTTGTTCTTCTGCGCCGCCAGCGCGGCGAAACTCAGCGGCTGCTTGTTGTACGTGACCGGATAGCGGGACAGCGGAACTTCCCAGGAAATCATCCCCCAGTTCATGGCCTCCTCGTAACCGGGCGGCAGATGCGCGTTGACAACATCGCGCACCGCCGCGACCACCGCACGCCGCTCCGGCGGCAGTTCGGCGAGATAGGCCTCGACCGTTTGCGCAGCGCTGGACACCATTCTGAGACCTTCGACGTCGTATTGAAGATGGAACCGACGCTACACCTTCGCAGGCACTGCGTCACCGTGCATTGCGGTGCCGCGGGGTGCCCCAAGAATAAACGACAAAGCCCGGCACGGGGCCTAATGCCAGTCAGTTAACGCTGACTGGCTTTTTTGTATTCGCGGGATTCTGTTCTTGTAGAGCGGCCTTCAGGCCGCTGATCGCTCGCGGCAAAAGCTTCAGCGGCCTGAAGGCCGCTCTACGGACGGCTGATATGGCTTAACTGACTGGCATTACGGCACGGGGCCGGGCTCTGCGGGTCGCGCAGGCCGGTCGGCTCAGTCGCCGACCACGCGCAGACCGAACACCAGCGACGCGAAATCGACGTGCTGGGCGCTGCCGCTGACGTTCATGCGGATCGTCGTGGGCTTCCTGAAGAACTTGTTGGCCTGGGCTTCGGTCAGGCCGTAGTTCTGGATCAGCGAACGCTTGGTGATCAGGCCGGCCATGCACACCGCGGAATCGCGGGTGCGCTCGGCGAAGGCCACGCCCGGCTCCAGCGGCACGACGTAGCTTTCACTGGACGTCATGCTGGTCAGCAGTCGGCCGCCGAACGGCGCACCGGTGGTCGGGTCGATCAGCGACGGGTCGTCGAGCACCGCATTTTCCACGGTGAGCGTCGGCGTGTAGCGGAAACGCGCGAGCACGCGGGTCGCGCCGGAGTTGCGGTAACCCACGTTCAACACCGGCGAGAACCAGTAGCACAGCAGCGAATTGGCGGACTTGCCCGGCAGGGTCATGCGCGCCGCGTCTTCGAACACGAAGCCAGTGACGGCCGGCGCCGGCGCGAGCACCTTGCACAGCTCGTCGGGATTGGACGGATCAGTCGGACAGGTGCCGCTGAGATTGATGAAGGCGCTGGTCAGGCCCAGCCATTTGACGTTGCGGCCGAAGGAATCGACGTCGCCGACTTCTTCCAGGGTCGGCGCGCGTGCGATGCCGACATCGGCGCGGGCGGCCGGGACGGTAGTGCCTTTACGCTCAAGCCGCTGCGGGGATTTCACGGCCTGCAGATCGGGCGAGACCGCCTCGATGACCTCATGCTTAGACGGGCCGCCCTTCTGGGCATACACCGCGACCGAAGCCAGGGCTGCGGCGGCGAGACTCAGGGCGAGGGCGTGCTTGCGATGCATGGTGGCGCTCCATCGGGGACCGGGTTCGGGTACCGGAACACAACGCACGCGGACAATGGGACAGGACAGCTCCGGCCGCTTCCATGCGGGCCGTGGCTGTCGATATGCAGGCCGAATCAGTCGCCGACGATGCGCAAACCGAGCACCAGCGAAGCATTGCTGACGTATTGCGCGCTGCCGCTGACGTTCAAGCGGATCGTGGTCGGGCTGGCGAAGAAATCGTCGGCCTGCGACGGCGTCAGACCGTAATTCTGGATCAGCGATTTGTGGCTGATGAAACCGGCCATGCAGACGGTGGAATCGCGGGTGCGCTCGTTGAGGGTCACGCCGGGCTCCAGCGATTCCTCGAAGCGTTCCGACGAGGTCATCGAGGTCATCAGCTGCCCGCCGAACGGCGCACCCGTGGTCGGGTCGATCAGCGACGGGTCGGACAGCACCGGGTTTTCGATGGTCAGGGTGGGGTTGTAGCGGAAACGGCCGGTCACGCGGGCCGCGGTCGGATTCTGATAGCTCAGCGTCAGCACCGGCGAGAACCAATAGCAGAGCAGCGAATTCGAAGCGTATTTCGGCAGCTTGATGCGCGCCGCGTCGGTGAAGCTGAAGGACGTGTAGACGCCGGGCGTCGGGTCGAGCTTCTCGCAATACTCGTCGGGCGAGGTCGGCTTGGGGCATGACGGCTGCAGCGTGACGAACGCGCTGGCGAGGCCGAGCCAGCGCACGTTGCGGCCGAAGCTGTCCACGTCGTAGACCTCGTCCTCGGTCACCGGGTAGAGCGGCGCTGCGAGCTTCGCGGTGATCGGCGCGCGCCTGGCGGTCGGCTGCGCGACGCGTTGGCCCTGACGCGGGCTGAGCAAGCGTTGTTCCGGATAATTGACCACATCGGCGGACACGCCGCGAATCGCATCTTCGCGCCACGATTCGCCCCTTTGGGCGTAGGCGGCAACGGAAACGACGGCCGCGATGGCCAGACTCAAACCAAGGACGTGACTGCGCTGCATGGTGCTGTTCTCCGGGAGGTTGGGCTGCAACCCGAAGAAAACGCAGGACACCCGACACAGAGGACAGCGGGCCGGCGCGCGGCGATCACGGATGCTCAGCTTCCAGATGGATGCGCTCGCGCCGCAGCAGGTACAGGCCGCTGAGCACGATGATGGCTGCGCCGACCCAGGTCATGGCATCGGGCAGCACGTTCCAGAGGCTGAAGTCGAGCAGTACACCCCAGAGCAGGGCGCTGTATTCCAGCGGTGCGATCAGCGACGCCTCGCCGCGGCGGAAGGCTTCGGTGATGGTGTATTGGCCAAGCGCGCCCGCGACACCTATGCCTGTGATCAGCCACAGATCATCGGCGCGGATCGGCACCCAATGCGGCAGCGCCAGCAGGCCGGCGCCGACCGCCATCGACACCAGCAGCCAGACCACGATGGACTGGCTGCTGTCGGTGCGCGCCAGCACCCGCACGGTGATCGCGGACACCGCATATCCGAACGCCGCCAGCAGCACCGCCAGGCCGGCCAGACTGGCGACGCCCTCGCCGGTGGGCCGCAGCACCACCATCACGCCGAGGAAACCGACCACGATCGCGGTCCAGCGACGCGGGCCGACCCGTTCGCCGAGGATCGGCACCGACAGCGCGGTGATCAACAGGGGCGCGACGAAGAAAATGGTGTAGGCCGTGGACAACGGCAGCGTGCGCAGGGCGTAGACAAAGGGCGCCATCATCATGATGCCGAGCACCGCGCGCAGCAGGTGCAGCGGCCAGCGCACGCGGAACAGACTGCGCACGCTCACCGTCGACAGCACCCAGACCAGCACGAACGGCAGCGAGGCGCCGCCGCGCATGGCGGAAATCTGCATCGGCGGATAGTGCGCGGTGAGCAGCTTCAGGCCGGCGTCCATCAGCGCGAACAGGCCGACGGCGGCAAGCATGAACAGCGCCGCGCGCCAGCGGTGCGCGCCGACGGCGGCGTGGGGATTCGGGGGAGTCATGCGTGCAGGATGCCGGGAGTCGCCGGCCGCCACCAGCGGTCGCACGCGACGCCCTGTTGCTTCCGGTGACCCGCGGGACCAGGATTCGACGTTCGTACTGCATCCGCCCACGACCCCGAAGGCTTCGAACATGCCCTCCTGCACCGTCCGGTCCCTGCGCCTGCCCTGCCTCCTGCCGCTGTTCGCCCTATGCTTGGCCGCCTGCGAGCGCCGCGCGATCGAAACCCCGGCAACCGCGCCTGCCGCACCCGCACCCGTCACGGACGCCGCCCCCACGGCAGCGCCCGCCGCTGCAGTCCCGGCGACCCGGGCCGAATTCGACCCCGCCAGCGTTCCGGAAAGCATCGCGAAGCTGCCGCCGTTTCCGTTTTTCAAGGCGCCCGAAGGCCTGAAGACCGTGTTCGACGAGAAAGACCGCAACATCAACTTCGACCGCACGCACATGATCGCCGGCGACAAGATCGTCGCGATCGAAGGCAGGATCGTCCGCGACCACTTCCAGCTGACCAATCCGGACCAGCGCGAATACAGCGCGATCGAATTCCAGCGCAATTACGAACATGCGATCCGCGACCTGGGCGGCGCGCGCATCAGCCGGACCCAGTACACCACCGAAGTCGTCGATGCCTTCGGTGGTCGCGAAGCCGTCGACAAGCACTACCTCGGCACCTGCGCCGGCGATTACGGCTGCGAGAATCACACCTACCTGATCCGTCAGGGCGGCAAGGAATACTGGATCCAGGTCAGCACCGGGGCGATCCCGCTGCACGGTTACCTCACCGTGCTGGAGCGCGAGGGCATGAAGCAATCGCTGGGCTTCCTCGACGCCTCGGCCATGAAAAAAGCCATCGACGCCGACGGCCGCGTCGCGCTGTACATCAACTTCGACGTGGACAAGGCGACCCTGCGTCCCGACGCGCAGCCGGTGATCGCCGAAATCGGCAAGCTGCTCGGCGGCGATCCGGCGCTGAAGCTGTCGATCGAAGGCCATACCGACAACACCGGCACGCCCGCGCACAACCAGGAACTCTCGACCGCGCGCGCCCGCAGCGTGCTTGGGGCACTGGTCGGCCTGGGCACCGACCCGGCGCGCCTGCAGTCCAAGGGCTTCGGCCAGGACAAACCGCTGGCCAACAACGGCAGCGAGGACGGCCGCGCGAAGAACCGCCGGGTGGAACTCGTAAGGATCTGACGTAGGGCGGGCCCAGGCCCGCCATTGCGGCAATGCCGCTGAAGGCAGCAATCAGCCGAGTCGATTCGATCATCGCTCGAAGCGACCTGCAACATCGTAATGGCGGGCCTGGGCCCGCCCTACGATCGGTCCGGGGCAAGCGCCGCGATCGGTTAACCTACGCACCCCGACCGCAACGCCGCCGCCATGCCCTCTTTCGATATCGTGTCCGAAGTCGATCTGCACGAACTCACCAACGCCGTCGACCAGGCCAATCGCGAACTCACCACCCGCTTCGACTTCAAGGGCGTGGACGCCACCTTCGCGCTCGAAGACAGCACCGTCGCGCTCACCGCGCCCAGCGAATTCCAGCTGCAGCAGATGCAGGACATCCTGCGACTGCGGATGATCGCGCGGAAGATCGACGCCCGCTGCCTCGACGCCGGCGACATCGACACCAACCTGGCCGGCGCGCGGCAGAAGATCAAGGTGCAGCAGGGTATCGAACGCGATCTGGCGAAGAAGATCCAGACCGCGATCAAGGACGCCAAGCTGAAGGTCGACACCCAGATCAACGGCGACAAACTGCGCGTCAACGGCAAGAAGCGCGACGATCTTCAGACCGCCATGGCCCTGCTGCGCGGCATGGAATTCGAGCGACCGCTGCAGTTCGACAATTTTCGCGATTGAGTCGGCGATGACTGAACCGGCAGTGCGTGAGGACGGTGAAAGCGATCCTCAGGAACTCATCGCCACCCGCCGCTGGCTGGAGCGCGCGGTGATCGGGCTGAACCTCTGCCCGTTCGCGAAAGCGGTGTACGTGAAACAGCAGGTGCGTTTCGTGCTGAGCGACGCCGAGCTGCCGCAAGACCTGCTGGAAGAACTCGCCGAAGAACTGTTGCGCCTGCGCGAGACGCCTGCGGACGAGATCGACACCACGCTGCTGGTGCATCCGCGGGTGCTGACCGACTTCCTCGATTACAACGATTTCCTGGATCGCGTCGACGCGCTGATCGAAGCGCTGGATCTGGAAGGCGAACTGCAGGTCGCGAGCTTCCATCCGCAGTACCAGTTCGCCGACTGCGAGGCCGACGACCCGGGCAACTGCACCAATCGCGCGCCCTACCCGACCCTGCATCTGCTGCGCGAAGCGAGCCTGGACAAAGCCGTCGCCGCTTACCCGGACGCGGATGTCATCGTCGAACGCAATCTCGACACGATGGCGAAGCTGGGGCTCGACGGTTTCAGCAAGCTGCTGGCGGAATAACGAATCCTATCGCACGCGCCGAAGCCCGGCGCTTTGCTCCCCTCTCCCATCGGGAGAGGGGTCGGGGGATAGGGTACGACGCAGCGACCCATGTCTCGCCGGCCGACGAACCCTCATCCGGCGCTACACGCCACCTTCTCCCGCAGGGAGAAGCAAACAAGCAATGGCTTGCATGCTCACACATGCGCGAACAAGCGCACCCGATCCGCATCGTCCAGCGCGCGCCACTCGCCCGACGGCAGATCGCCCAGCGCCAGTCCGCCCACCGACACGCGATGCAGCGCCTCGACGTGGTTACCCAGCGCCGCGAACATCCTTCGCACCTGGTGGTAGCGGCCTTCGTGCAGGGTCAATCGCGCGCGCTGCGGCGCCAGCACGTCAAGCTCGGCCGGCAGCAGCGGCTTCTGCTCGGATTCCAGCATCAGCGTGCCGCTGGCGAAGATCGCCGCCTCGTCGCCTCGCAGCGGCTCCGCGAGCGTCGCTTCGTAGACTTTCGACAGTTCGGACTTCGGCGAAATGATCCGGTGCAGCAGCGCGCCGTCGTCGGTCAGCAACAACAGACCGCTGGTATCGCGATCGAGCCGGCCCACGGTGGACAGCATCGGATCTCGCAGGCGGAAACGCGGCGGCAGCAGATCGTAGATCAACCGCCCTTTGTCCTTGGTCGAACACACATAGCCCGGCGGCTTGTGCAGCATCAGCAACAGGCCCTGCGGCGGATCCAGCGGCTCGCCATCGACGCGAATCGCGTCGTATGCAGCATGCACGCCGAGTTCATCGTCGGTGTAGAGCGGCTCGCCGTGGGCATCGGCGATGCGGCCTTCGCGGAACATCGCGGTCACCTGCTTGCGGCTGCCGTAACCGAGGTTGGCGATGAGTTTCAGCAGCTTCATGCGTCGCCGCGCCAGCTGCGCGCTTCGGCGGCGCGGCTGGGCGCACGTTTCTTGTGTCTGGGCGCAGGCGCAGCCGGTGCGCGCTGCGGCGCGGCCGCGGCCTTGATCGCTTCGATGATCTTGAAGCCCTGCTGCTGGGCGACGATGCGCACGCTGCCGAAATTCGCGTCCAGTTCGAGTTCGTACGGCAGATTGCGGTTCGCGACCAACCACAACCTGCCGCCCGGCACCAGCGCTGCGGACGCGGCGGCGATGAACGCGCGACCGATGTCCGGGCGCGCGGCGCTCTGCTGCGCGTGGAACGGCGGATTGGTGACGATGACGTCGTAAGTTTCGGACAGGCCTGCGGTCACGTCCTGCCAGACATATCGCAAGGGCAGCCGCGCGGCCGCATCGGCGAGATTGCGTCGCGCGAGTTCCAGCGCGCGCGCCTCGGCTTCGTACAGATCCAGCGATGCGATGCCGGGGCAACGCTTCAACAATTCGTCGGAGAGATAGCCGTAACCCGCGCCGAGATCGGCGGCGCGTCCGCGGAGATCCGCGGGAAGATGTTCAGCCAGCAGTTGCGATGCCGGATCGATGCGATCCCAGGCGAACACGCCGGGACGGCTGACGAAGCGCCCGCCGAGGATCGGGCGCACGGCGTCCAGCGTCGACCATTGAGCGAGCAATGCCGCATCGATCTTCGCATCATCGCGCCTGATCCAGAACACGCGGCAGTGATGTTTGGTGAGATTGCCGTCGAGCCCGCACAGCTTCCTGAAATCGCCTTCGCCCGACTTCGCGCCGTCGTCGTTGGCGATGCACGCCACGACGACGCCGCCGGGCGCGCAACGCTGCAGCGCCTGCGCGAACAGCGCGCGGGCCTCATCGCGCTGTCGCGGCGGCAGCACCAGCACCAGCGCATGACCGACATCCGAAGCCGCATCGCCCGGAGCCGCATCGCTCGGAGCAGCGACCGTCCAGCCGGACCGCTCCAGCGCCTCAGCGTCGGGCTTGAAGCTCTGCTCGCAGACCAGACCCGGCCGCGACTGCTGGCGCAGCGGCCAGCCGTCGCGCGCGCGCAGGAACAATGCGCCGCCCTCTGCCGGCCATTTCAACAGACCCTGCTCGAACGGCAGGAACAGGGTTTCGAGCGCGGGATCGCGGGTGTCAGCGGCCATCGCGGCGGCCTCGGCGGCAAAGCGGGGAAGATGTCATCGGGTCATTTTATGGCAACGCTGATCAAATCAGCGTTGCTGCGGCACATGGATGTGCCGCTCGCAAATAAATCACGCAAGTGATTGATTTGGCGTGAGCGAGTTCGGGCATGCACCGAACTCGCGACCACTGGACACGTCCAGGATGGACGTGTCCAGTGTGGCGATAGGCAGCCCCGTGATGTTTCCCGCGCCGCTGCGAATCATGTGAGCATCCTCTCCAGAATTTCAGCCCAGTGATCGCGACCGCCGACGCCATGGATTCGCCACAAAGCCGCTTCGCCGCGCTGCTGGAACAACACCGCGGCATCGTGTTCAAGGTGGCGGCCACCTACTGCCGCCATCGCGACGACCGCCAGGATCTGGCCCAGGAGATCGCCGCCCAGCTGTGGCGCGCGTTCCCGGGCTACGACCCGACGCGGCCATTCTCGACCTGGATGTACCGGATCGCGCTGAACGTGGCGATCTCGCATGTCCGCAGCAGCGGCAGCCGTGTCCCTGCGGTGCCGCTGGACGAAGAGCACGACAGCCATCCCGGCTTCGCGGTCGACGACGGCACCGCGCAGCACGAAGCCGATCAACAACTCCGCGCGCTGTACGCAGTGATCGACCGGCAATCGCCGATGGATCGGGCCTTGCTGCTGCTGTGGCTGGAAGACCGCAGCCAGCGCGAAATCGCCGAGGTCATCGGCATCAGCGAGAGCAACGTCGCGACCAAGCTCAACCGACTGAAACAGCGCATCCGCGAACAGATCGCAGACCCTGCCTTTGATTGACCCGCATTCGACTGAATCCAATCACCAGGACAACAACACGATGGATACCACCATGGAACTCGACGACCTCAAACACGCCTGGCAGACGCTCGACAAGCGCATCCAGCAGCAGAACGCATTGCAACTCACCCTTTTCCGCGAGCAGAAGATCGGCAGCATCAAAAACAGGCTGCGCCCGCTCTTCTGGGGACAGGTGCTGCAGATGATGTTCGGCATCGCCACTGTCGTGGCCGGCGTGTGGTTGTGGAGACACTTCCCGACCAACACCGTCATCCTGATCTGCGGCATCGTCGTGCAGCTGTACGGCATCGCGACGATCATCGCCAGCGACGTCGTGCTGGTCGGCATCGCCCGGATCGATCGCAGCCTTCCGGTCCTGGAGGTTCAGCAGCGCCTCGCAAAACTGCGTCGCGACTATCTCATCGGCGGCGCGGTTGTCGGGTTGCCGTGGTGGTTGCTGTGGATGGTGCCGCCAGCGATTCTCCTGTCGCTGCATGCGCAGCACACCGGTCAGACTTCGCTCCCGCTCGCGGTCTTTGGATGGGCCGCGTTCGGCGTGCTCGGCTTGCTCGATACGCTGGGCTTCTATCGCTGGTTGCGGCGGCCGGGCCGCGAGGCCTTGGCGAAGCGATTGGACGACAGCGCCGCCGGCAGCAGCCTGCGCAAGGCGCAGACAGAACTGGATGGGTTGAAGGCGTACGCCGAGGAGTGACACCAATCGCGCGCCGCAAGAGGGCTTGCATTTCACCCGGTGTGTTAGTTAGATTCGACTTGTGATGTGACTCGCGTACCGCCCCACGATTGGGGCGGGGTACCGATACCGGACCGCAGACTGATGTCTGTTTCGCTGCCAAGGTCCTTCAGCCGCGTTCCGACTATTCGGACGATGGTGCCCTGCAGTCCGTGACGCAGGCCTCCGGATGGATTCTCTATAGAAATCCCCGGGCTGGCATTCCGTCGACATCTACAGAGGACATCACTCATGAAACGGATTCAGAAGGCGCGCGCGCGCGCGGCAGCATCGCAGAACGGCCATTGCCACTACTGCGGCAAACCGATGGTTCCCGACAAGAAGAGCATCGATGTTTTTGCAAAGCAGTACGGACTGAAGAAAAAACAGGCGGGAGAATTGCTCGCGACCGCAGAACACCTGCTTGCGCGTTGCGAAGGCGGTACCGATACCGGGAAAAACATCGTCGCGGCGCATGCCGTCTGCAATCGCAGACGGCATCAGCGGAAGAACGCACCGCCACCGGAGCAATTCCGGCAACTTGTCCAGACGCGTTGCGAAAAAGGCCGTTGGCACATCCCAGCCGTTCTGAAGATGCCGACGCATCTACCGCCGCTGCGAACGTAGCGGCGGTACGGCATCACGCATCCAACTCCCGCAACACCAGCGACGGCGGGGCATCCAGCACGCGGCGGGTCGCGAACAGGCCCGCCGCCAGCGCCGCGAGCATGCCCAACGCAGCACCCGCCGCGGCCATGCCCCAGTTGATTTCGAACGGCAGATCGAAGACCTTCACCGCGACCACGCCGGCCAGGATCGACGCGGCGATCGCGGCCACCACGCCCGACAGCAGGCCGATCACCGCGAACTCCGACGCCTGCGCCATCCGCAGCTGCCTGCGGCTGCCGCCCAGCGCGCGCATCACGCCGCCTTCGCGCAGGCGTTCGTCCTGGCTCGCGCTCACCGCGGCCAACAGCACCAGCACGCCGGCCGCCAGCGAGAACCAGAACACCACCTGCACCACCATCGCCACCTGGTCGCCGATGCTCTTCACCTGGGTGAGGATGGCGTCGACATCGATCACCGACAGATTCGGGAAGCGCTGCACCAGCCCGGCGGTGAATGTCGTGCGCTCGGGCGGCACTTTCACCGCGGTGATGTAGCTGGCGGAATAATCGTCCAGCGCGCCGGGCGATGCGATCACGAAGAAATTCGGCTTGAAGCTTTCCCACTCGACCGTGCGCAGGCTGGTGATCGTCGCCTCGAAGCGCTGGCCGGCGATGTCGAAGGCCACGCGGTCGCCCAGCTTCCACTTCAGCGATTCGGCGAATTCCTGTTCCACCGAGATTTCCGGCCTGGCGAGCCGCTTCGGCGGCCAGAGCTTGCCGGCGACGATCTTGTTGTCGTCGCCCACGCTCTCGGCCGAAGACAGATTGAACTCGCGCTCGGCCATCCGCCGCGCACGGTCGCCATCGGCGGCGTAGGCATCGCCGCTCACCGGCTTGCCGTTGTGTTCGATCAGGCGCCCGCGGATCATCGGGTACAGCTTCAGCGCACCGGCGCCCTGCGACGCCACGCCCTGCGAAAGCATGTACTCGCGCACGCCGTCGAGCTGGTCGGGCTGCACATTGATGACGAAACGGTTCGGCGCGTCGTCCGACAGCGACAGCCGCCAGCGATCAAGCAGATCGGTGCGCACGAAGGTCAGCAGCAGCAGCGCCATCAGCCCCAGCCCCAGCGCGGACACCTGCGCGATGCTGGTGCCGGCGCGACGGCTGACGTTGGCCAGGCCGTAACGCAGGCTGCCGCGCAGGCGCGAGCGCATGCGACGCACCAACAGGATCAGGCCGTACGCGATCAACGCCAGCGCCGCCAGCGTGGCGACGATGCCCAGCAGCATCGTCAGCCCTAACGTGGCCGAACCGGCCTGCCACCACAGCAGCGCGCCCAGTCCGCCGAAACCGGCCAGCGCCACCAGCCACGCGCTGGGTTCGGTCGCATCGAGATCGCGACGCAGCACGCGCAGCGCAGGCACGCGGCGCAGGGCCAGCACCGGCGGCGCGCCGAACGACAGCAGCACGACGATGCCGGTCGCGAAACCCTGCAAGGCCGGCCACACGCTGGCGGGCGGAATCTCCACCTTCAGTTCGTTCGCCAGCCACGCGCCGACGCCCCACTGCAGCGCGAACGCTATGACGATCCCGATGAGGCTGGCGACGACGCCGAGGATCAACAGTTCGCCGATGTGGATCGCCGCCAGCGTGCGCTGGCTTGCGCCGAGGCAGCGCATCACCGCCGCGCCGGACAGATGCCGTTCGCTGTGCCGGCGCGCGGCCATCGCCACCGCCACCGCGGCCAGCACCACCGACACCAGCGCGGCGAGGCCGAGGAAACGCCCGGCGCGATCCAGGGCCGAGCGGATCTCGGGGCGCGCATCGGCGATGGTTTCCAGGCGCTGCCCGCGGGCCAGCGACGCACGCGCGATCTTGCCGAACGCTTCGACCGCAGGCGCATCGCCTGCGATCACCAGTTTGTAGCCGACGCGGCTGCCGGGCTGGATCAGACCGGTCGCGGGCAGATCGCCGAGCGCGATGAAGACTTTCGGCGCGACGTTGAAATAATCGATGGCGCCGTCGGGTTCCTGCAGCACCAGCGCCGCGAGACGCAGCTCGACGCCGCCGATGCCGACGTTGTCGCCGGGCTTCGCGCCCAGCGCATCGGCACCGGCGCGACTCAGCCACAGCGTGCCGGGCGCAGGCGCGCCGTCGACACTGCGTTCGCCTTTCGCATCGACGATCCGGAACTGTCCGCGCAGCGGAAAACCTTCGCCCAGCGCGCGCAGCTCGCCGAGTTTCAGCTGTGCGGTGTCGCCGCGGCCGAGCCGGATCATCGTCGGCAGTTCCACGATCTCGGTGCGGCGCAGCCCATCGACCTGCGATGCATCGCGGATCTTGCCGGCGATGGGCGCGTCGCCGCGCACCACGGCATCGCCGCCGAGCAGACGGTTCGCCTCGATCGCCAGCGCGCGTCCGGCGCGATCGGTCACGAAACCCACCGACGTCACCGCGATCACCGCCAGCACCAGCGCGGCGATCAGGATGCGGATGTCGCCGGCAGCGAGGTCGCGCCGGAGTTGGCGCCAGGCCAGGGAGAAGAGTTTCATGACGACACCAGACGACCGCTGTCCAGGCGCAGCACGCGATGGCAGCGCGACGCCAGATGCTCGTCGTGGGTCACCAGCACCAGTGTGGTGCCGGCGTCGGCGTTCAGGCCGAACAGCAGTTCGATGATCGCCTGCCCGGTGCGGGTGTCGAGATTGCCGGTGGGCTCGTCCGCAAACAGCAGCGCGGGCCGGGTCACGAACGCGCGCGCCAACGCCACGCGCTGCTGCTCGCCGCCGGAGAGCTGGCGCGGGTAGTGGTCGAGACGTTCGCCCAGACCCACCTTGCGCAGGATCTCGCGGGCCGGACCATCGACATCCGCGTCGCCGCGCAGCTCCAGCGGCAGCATCACGTTCTCCAATGCGGTCAATGAAGGCAGTAGTTGGAAATTCTGGAACACGAAGCCGACCTTCTCGCCGCGCACCTTCGCGCGCCCGTCTTCGTCCAGCGTCGACAGCGGCGCACCGTCCAACAGCACCCGGCCGTCGCTGGGCGTATCCAGCCCGGCCATCAGCGCCAGCAGCGTGCTTTTGCCGGAGCCGGAAGCACCGATGATCGCGACGCTGTCGCCGGTCGCGATCTCGAAGCCGATGCCCTCGAGGATGGTCAATTCGCTGGTCGGCAGACGCACACGCTTGCCGAGGCCTTCGACCGTGAGCGCGGGGGGATTGGACGAAGGGGCGCCGGTCTCGGCGCTGTCGCCGGACGGCTGATCAGCCGGATGCAGGGTCATGGGGCGTCGCTGTGGAGGAGACGAGAGGTCGATATTGGGGGAGCGAGGAAAGGATGCAAGCCTGCCCGGACCCCAACTGATGGCATGTACGGCGCGGATGCGGCGAAGGATGCGCTGCTTTCGCACTGCGGGAACAAGACGGATCACGACCTGCGGTATAGCGGAAGCCGGTCTATGATCGACGTCCGGCAAGTTCTCAGCGGGTTACGCTGATTCTCATGGCGACAATGCTGTACGACATCTACGGAATCGTCGCCTCGCGAGGGGAATATCTGGATGCACCCGTGACAGGAGAAAGCTTCGCATGAAGGAAATGCGACATGCGCCCATTGGTCTCGGCGGCTGGCTCTGGCCCGTTACCTGGTCGGCGGCGGTGCTTCCTGTTCTTTTCGCCGCAGTGCCGTAGCCCGGGCCTCGCCAACGGCGAGACCCGGGATGAAGACACGCATGCGACTCGAAAAGCCCCGGGTGCGGCCTACGGCCCCACCCGGCTACGATGCTGCATTGATCGAACACTCTGGAGCCAACGCATGTCCCCCACCGAACTCGTCCGCGAATGGGTCTCCCGCTTCAACGCGGGCGACATCGAAGGTCTCGCTTCGCTCTACGCCGAAGACGCGACCAACCATCAGGTGGTCATGGCCCCGCTGGTCGGCCGCGCGGCGATCCGGCGAATGTTCCAGATCGAATTCGGCCGCGCAGAGATGACCTGCATCATCGAGAACCTGTTCGGGGACGGCGAATGGGCGATCCTGGAGTGGCGCGACCCCAACGGTCTTCGCGGCTGCGGCTTTTTCCACGTGCGCAACGACACGATCGTGTTCCAGCGCGGCTATTTCGACCAGCTGTCGTTCTTCCGGCTGCAGGGCATTCCGGTTCCGGACCAATACCTCGGCGGGTGACGACAGGCAGGCTGAAGGGCGAACACAGCGGAACGCCTCATCGCAGGCAGACATGGGGTGCGCCTGTGGCGCACCGTTCTGATCGCAAGTGATGAAGATCGGTGCGCCACAGGCGCACCCCATGAAAGTGATCGTCGCGCCATTGACGTATCACAGCCTGGATGCATCGGTACGGCGCTTGGCCTCATCACGCAAGCCGATCGACCACAGTCGAATGCGCATCCAGCGTGGCATGAGCCGCATCGAACGCTTGCCCTCCTGTCATCGCTCCCATCAGCATGGCGCAAATCCGGTCCTCGATCTCCTGGTCGTCCAGCAGATCGGAATCGTCCATCACGGCGGCCCACAGTACGCACGTCAGCGAACGCGACAGCACGAACCGGCAGGCGGGAGACAGCGTCAGGCCATCGTTCTCCGCCAACTGGGCCAGGCATCGTCCGATGCAGTCGTCCAGCACACGCATCGCCTCCTGCATTGTTGCCGCCCTGCCTTTTCGGGTGACCGCGCCCATCACCGCCAGCAGCGTCTTCCGGTAGCTGCGGGCATACGCGACGTTCACCGCAACCAGCCGCGATATCGCCTCGCGTACGGTTTGGTCGCGGGAGGCCGCCAGCGTCGATTTCAAGCGTTCGATCACTTTGTCGCGATGCGACATCGCCATCGCCATCAGCAGGGAGTCGCGATCGTGGAAGTATTGATAAAGCGTGCCGATGCTGAAACCGGACACCTCGGAGATCCGTTTGGTGGTGACCCTGTCGGCGCCTTCGCGCTCGATGATCTGCGCCGTCGCCTCGTAGATCGCGTCGACCGTACTCTCCGACCTGGCCTGCCTGGGACGACGCCTGACGACCTTCCCGGCTTTCACCGCCTTCACTGCTTTCATGACGCACCTTCGGGAACGACGGCCGTCGCATATTCGACACCGCGCCGACGATCTCCGTACGTCGACCGATGATCGCACGGCCGCGGAAACGTCAATCTGCGCCGCACGGCCCGCAGCCGTGACATGAGAAAAACCTGAGCGATGTCGCGACGAATGCGATTCCTTCCGAATTCTTTTACATTTCTATCAATCACTTGAACGCATTCCTTTTGCGTATGGAAACCTGAGCATAACGCGACTTGCCGCGCACCCGAAAGCTGACGAAACTTGTGGCGCCATGCATCGGAGGACGCCTTGACAGGACTCACGACCGACGATGCCCGTCTATTTGGACTAGGCACTTCCGGAATTCCGGAAGCAAGGGAAGACGACCATCCATACAACATCAAGGACAAACATGAAAAAACATCAGAATTCGATCAAGCTCGGCCTTCTGGCGGCGGGCATCGCAGCAAGCGCGCTGGTTTCGGCAGGCAATGGCAACACGGTTTCAAGAGTGGGCGGTTCCCACACAATCAAGGGCGCGCCCGTCGTCCAGGATCAGCGTACGCCGGTCGTATCGTTGACCCGTACGATGGGCGATGTCGGCTTCGAGATTTTCGACGGCAAGACGCCGCGCTATAACTTTGCGACGCTGCCGAAGAATGTAGACGACGCCATTCTCTACATCGACGTCGACAGCCCCCAGTGGAACACGAAGAAGACGCGGGCCGCCCTCAAGCTCGCCAGGGATCTGAACTGGGTAGTGATGGTGGAAAGCGCGTCATGGGACGTGCCGCGTCTGCACGCCTTTCTCGCCATGCACTATCCGCGCATGAACACCAAGGGTCTGCAGAATGTGGCGGTCCGGATCGGTTGGGATAAGGGTCGCGCCGTTGCGACCGATCTCGCACCGACGGGAGCGGCGGTCGAAGTGGGCATCGACTATCTGCAGACCACGGAGGCGAAAGCACTGGCCGGAAATGCGATGACCACCAAGGCGCTGGCGCCGGGCAGCAACTATGCATGGTTCGCCAACAACGCCTATCAGGCCACCGCGAGCAGTTACCAGAGCGGTACCCGGTTCTACTCGGTGGCGCTGAATCGCGATGTCGTGAAGGTGTGGAGAAGCACCAGCAACGGCACCACGGACTGCATCGTCTCCTGGCGCGGCAGCGCAAGCACCGGGGACTGGCTCACGAACATCGAAAACCAGTTCGGCACATCGGTTACCGTACCGGGCGAGCCGTCTAACACCGCAAGGATCGGTAGTGGCTATGCCGACAGACTCAACAACTACAAAGCCGCCGTCGATGCCGTGTCCTGCAACAATGCCTACAGCGTGACGGGCCACAGCCTGGGCGGCGCCATGGCCGAAGCGTACTCGTTCACCATCCGCAGCAAACGGCCGAACATGGAAGCCTACAATCCGGCGCGCGTCGGCAACGCCAGCTTCCGCTCGCAGTTGGTGTCCGCATTGGGCAGCGCGAAAGTCGAGGTGTTCTGCAGAAACCTGGACCCGGTCTGGGCCGTTCCGGTGGGATTGGAGCACGTCGGCAGCAACAACGGCTGCACCTACTGGGGCAGCTCGGTGTCCTGGCTGAATCCCGTCGCGAATCACGCCATGAATCTGTGGCTCTAACCTTCCGCAGTCGCTGCTGATCGAAGATCGGCAAACCGACGTGGCGAACTCCGGTCCGCCACGTCGTCTTTTGAATCCCGGCAGATCACGCCGGACAAAACACTCTGGGCAAATGAACGGGTAGCACCGGTTGTCGCAGGATCTCTTCACGCTGTGGACGAGATGACAGGCACGGTGCCTTGCGATTGTTGGACCGGCACGCCGAATACCCGGCCGCAGACCATCGGTGGCCGCTTCATCATTCTTTCCGCTCGATACATACCGCGACGGAAACGCCGGAATGGTGGGTTTCGCCGCGCTCAACCCACCCTGCGCGCTGCGGTTTTTTTCGTGTGTTCGTGCTTGTGCCAGAATGGATCGATGAACGATACCGATGCCCTGCTGGCGAGTGCGCGGCAACTGCACGCGCGTGGTCATGCCGACGCGGCGGCGGCCACGTATTCATTGGCTTTGCAAAGCCTGCCGGCACTGGCGGAAGCGCACTCCTATCTCGCCGCGCATGCGCTGCAACGAGGTGTGTTCGCCGCCGCGGTGGCGCATGGCGAGCAGGCGCTGAAGGCCGATCCCGACGACGTGCAGGTGCATGCTCTGATCGGCGATGCGCTGCGCCGACTGGTGACGTTCGACCATGCCGAGCGCATGCTGCAGGACATGCTGATCGACCAGCCGCAGGCGTACACCAGCGGCCTGCATCATGCCTGGCTGTTGGAGCGTCGAGGCGCTTCGCATGCGGCGCTGCTGGGCTATCTGCGCTCGATCAAGTCCGCACAGCTGCGCGGCTTCTGGCGGGACGACGACACCACGCCGCCGTGGCTGCGCGAGCTGGTGCAGCACGCGATGCAGCGGGCGCAGTCGGGGCGACGGCAGCTGTTCCATGACTTGCTGGACGGCATGATCGAACGCTACGGCCGCAACGACCTGTCGCGCGTGGCCGATTGCCTGGCGATGTATCTCGGCGAATCGCCGACGGTGTATGCCGATGCGAGGCAGCGGCCCACGTTCCTGTATTTACCGGGCCTGCCTGCTACCCCCGTGTTCGATCGCTCGCAGCTGTCATTCGCCGACGAATACGAGGCGCGCGCGCCGATGATCCGCGAGGAAATGCTGTCGGTACTGGTCGGGTCGGAAGGCATCGAGCCGTTTCACTACGACCTCACCCGGGAGCAGCGCGAAGCCATGACCCGGGGCGCTGCCTGGGACGCGTATTTCTTCGATCGCGACGGCAGGCGCTTGCAGGATCATCACGCGGCCTGCGCGGTGACATCAGCAGCGCTGGCGCAGCTGCCTCTGGACCACATCCGCGACCACGGGCCGGAAGTCTGTTTTTCGATCATGCGTCCAGGCGCGCATATCCTGCCGCATCGCGGGGTGAGCAACACGCGCGCGGTCCTGCATCTGGGCCTGGCGATTCCCGACCATTGCGCGCTGAACCTGCTGGACGTGGGCGAAGTGCATTGGCAGGAAGGCCGCTGCTTCGCCTTCGACGATACCTACGAGCACGAGGCCTGGAACCGCAGCGACTCGACCCGGGTGATCCTGCTGGCCGACATCTGGAACCCGTACCTGACGGCGACAGAACGCGCCGCCGTCGCGGATCTGATCGCGGCGATCGGCGATCTGAACCAGGCGACGATGGCGTCGCTGTAGCCCTTAACAAGTTGCTGCCATCCATGGCTGCGTTAACAGGCCAATGAAAACCTGCTACCGCAGGTATTTCAGCAGCCTGTTAAATGTACTCCTCACCGATTGCCAACCGCTTTTTGATCCGGGCTGACATTAGGCAAGTGCGCAGCACACACCAAAAACCGCAAGCGACCGAGCATCCGCAACAGTTCACCTGATTAGCGCCGACCCTCAGTTTGCAGCAGTGCTGCAACACCTGATTCAACCCGAAAACAAAAAACAAAATACGCGCGTCGCTGCTGCCGTGACCAAAACCGCGCTCCGCCCGTCATGGGCGGAGCACATGCTCGATCATTTCAACTCGACGCTGTCGATGCGGAATGCGAACGCGCCTTGCGGCTGGCCTGCGGTGAAGGCGATGGCGCGCACGCGGCTGAGGTCGGCGCCGTTGAAGCCTTTCAATGGCACGCGGATCTCCTTCCATTCCGGACCGGCTTCGAAGCTCTGCATGCTCGGCATCTGCTGCGAGCCGTGGAACAGCATCAGCTGATAGCGGCGGCCATCGCCACGTGTCTGGAACACCAGTTCGCTGCGCGACGACAGATCGGCCAGCTGCATCGGCACTTTCGACGGGAAGAACATCACGCCCGACCACGGGAACGCAAATCCGGCCTTGATCTCGCCTTTCAGGTCGAGCGCGCCCGCCGAACCATTCGCGCCGCCCGCGCCGCGAGCCACGGTGACGACGGATGCGCCGCCGGCCATCTGGTCGGTGGTCTGCATCCAGCCTGCACCGACGGTCGACGGCAGCAGGCCGGCCGCATTCGCGGCGAGTTCGGCATCGAAGCCGGAGACCAGCGTGCCGGCCGGCAGCGGCTCGCCGACCGGCATCGCGGTTGCGCCCGCTTTCGGCTGTACGCGTTCGACCGCGTAGCCGTTCTTCCACACCTGTGCGATCGCGCGGGTGGCGAGGATGTCGCGGGTCGGATCGCCGTCGACCATGAACAGGTCGGCGCGCTGTCCGGGCGCGATCCGGCCGCGGTCGACGAGGTTGAAACGACGCGCCGGCACTGAAGTCGCCGCCGCCAGCGCCTCCGTGGGCGTGAGTCCGGCGCGCACCAGCAGTTCGAGCTCGCCATGCATGCTGGCGCCGTGGGCGGTGCCGGGATTGCCGGCATCGGTGCCGGCGAGGATGTCGACGCCGGCCGCATGCAGAGCGCGCACGTTGGCGATGGCGTCGGCGAGGATCGCCGGGGCCGGCGTGCCGGGGCCGAAGCTGGCCTTGAGGCTGTCGGTCTGCGCTTTGGCGAGCCACGGCGCGAGGCGCGCGTCCGCGGCGATTTTCTCGCCTTCGCCCGCGCCCGCCATCGTCGCCAGCACCGAGAGCGTCGGGATGACGAACGCCTTGCGCTTCTTTGCGGCGGCGACGAACGCCGCGTCGCCGGGTTCGCCGAACATGTGCACCAGCCCATCGGCCCCCGCGTCCATCGCGGCCTTGCCGTCCTGCAGCCGCGAGACATGGACCACGCCGAGCTTGCCGGCCTTGTGGGCGGCGGCGATACCGATCTTCGCCTGCGCCGCGGTGATGGTCGGCAGGCGGCGGGTGTCGCTGTGCGCGCTGAAGTCTTCGAGGATCAATTTGATGTAATCCGAACCCTCACCGACGCGGCCGGCGACGAACGCGGCCGGATCGCCATCGGCGTCCAGCGTCGGCACCTTCATGCCGTACTGGGTGCCGTGGCCGCCGGGCGCGGTGACCGCGGCGCCCGCGCTCCACAGGTCGGCTTGAGTCGTACGCGCCAGCGATTCGCGTTGGCGCTTGAGTTCGGGCAGGCGGTTCCAGTCGCCCAGCATGTCCAGCTCGGCGGTCACGCCGAAACGCAGCGCGTCGCTCTGCGCCTCGCCCCAGCTGTGGGTGTGAGCGTCGATCAGGCCGGGCAGCAGGGTTTTGCCGCTGCCGTCGATCTCGGCGACACCCTGCGGCGTCTTCACGCCGGCGCCGACGGCGGCGATGCGGCCGTCGATCACCAGCACCTGCGCCTTGGGCAGCACGCGCGCGCCGTCGAAGACGCGGACGTTGCGGAGGATGAAGTCGTTGCCGGGCTCGTTGTCGCGGGCGGTTTCCGCGGCGCGGGGCTCGCCTGAAACCGAAGCGGCGACCGCGATGGCGATGGCCACCGCGATGGCGGCGCTGGGGCGCGTGCGTGTGCAGAGTTTCATGGGGCCTCTCCTTGGGGGAACAACGGGCAGATGGGTTTGGAGGGACAAGACGGTGGCGTGCCGCCGATGTGACATATCGGCAGAAGATCGTTCGAAACGTGTGTAGGGCGGGCCCTGGCCCGCCGTTACGCGACATCAATCCACGCAAGACAATGATCGAAACCGCTTCTTTTCACTCATTTGTGCATCTGGAACATCTGGAACATCTGGATGGCTGGCCGGGATGGCGGGCCGGGGCCCGCCCTACGCGGAATGATTCACAGCCACCCCTTCTGCCGGGCGAGCCGATAGGCCTCGATGCGGTTGCCGACGCCCAGCTTGCCGATGGCTTCGGACAGGTAATTGCGGACCGTGCCCTGCGACAGATTGAGCTGGCCAGCGATCTCGCCCGCGGACAGGCCCTCGCCGGCAAGGCGCAGCACCTGGCGTTCGCGATCGTTCAGCGGATCGGCTTCTGACCAGGCTTCCAGCGCCAGCTGCGGGTCGATGGCGCGACCGCCGCGATGCACCTTGCGCAACGCTTCGGCCAGGTCTTCGGCCGGTGCGTCCTTCAGCAGATAACCGCAGACGCCTGCATCCAGTGCGCGACGCAGGAACCCGGCGCGGGCGAAGGTGGTCACGATCACCACCTTGATCGGCAGCGCCTGGCGCTGGATGCGCTGCGCCAGCTCCAGCCCGGTGAGGCCCGGCATTTCGATGTCGGTGACCAGCAGATCGGGCTTGAGCCGCTGCAGGTCGCGCCATGCCGCTTCGCCGTCGGCGGCGGCGCCCAGCACCTCGATATCGGTTTCCAGCGACAGCAGCGCGGACAGCGCGCCGCGCACCATCGCCTGGTCTTCGGCCAGCAGCACGCGGATCATGCCTGCACCTCTTCGATGGTCATGTCTGCTACGTTGTTGGCCAGCGGCACCCGGATTTCAAGGCGCGTGCCCTCGCCTTTGCGCGAATCGATCCGCAGCCGCCCGCCCAGCGCTTCGATGCGTTCGCGCATGCCGTTGAGGCCGTTGCCGGGGATGATCGCGCCGCCGCGGCCGTCGTCGACGATGCGCAGCACCGCCTCGCCGGCCTCGATCGCGAATTCGACCCGCGCCGTCCGCGCGTGCGCGTGACGCTGGAGGTTGGTCACCGCTTCGCGCAGGGTCAGCGCCAATGCGGCTTCGACGCCCGCGGGCAGGCCGCCGCTGTCCTGCAGACCGGTTTCGAGCGTGCGCACCGCGGCCGCGGCGTCGAAACCGATGCCGTCGGTTTCCAGCAGCAGTTTCGCCGACACCAGTTCGGCGGCGATGCCCGCGGCGCGGATGCCGGTGACCGCCGCGCGTACCTGCGCCAGCGCCTCGCGCGCGACCCGGGTGACTTCGACGATCTCACGGTGCGCGGCGTCCGGGTCGCGGCGCAGCAGCTTGCCGGCCAGTTCGCTTTTCAGCGCCACCAGCGACAGCGTGTGTCCAAGCAGGTCGTGCAGGTCGCGGCCGATGCGCTCGCGCTCGGCGACCGTGGCCAGCCGGCGCACTTCGTCGTGCGACAGCTTCAGCTCAGCGCGCTTGCGGGTGCTCTCGACGAAATGGTGGTTGCCGAAGAACACCGCCACCGACACGATCAGGGTGATCAGGAAAACGAAGACCGGGTATTGCAGCGCGATGATCTCGAACAGCAGGCCGGCCAGCATCGCCGCGGCCCAGGCCAGCCGTACCCACAGCGAACCGCCCAGCATCGCCGCGAAACCGACCGCATAGATGGTGTAGGCATTGGCGAAGGAATTGAACGGCATCAGCGCGTAGCCGATGCCGGCCATGGCCAGCATGCACAGCAGCGACCGGAAGCCAGTGGCCCGGTACGCGACGAAATACACCGGCAGGAAGACCGCCATCGCCAGCAGCGTCGGGCCGAGCATGTCCGGCACCGGACCCGGCCACTTGTTCGGATCGCCGAACAGCGACAGCACGATCGGCAGGAACGGAAACACCAGGTAGCCCAGGTTGTAGAACGGCACCCAGCCGTGGCCGTGGGTTTCCGGAATCAGGCGCGCACGCAGGCGCAGCGGCAGCGACAGGTCATGTTGCGGCATGGCGGCCTCGTGGACGGATCGGAAGGGCTGGCCGGGGATGGTACTGGGGAAGCAGGAGGCGGCGCGTGCGCCGGATATCACACGGCGAGGCATCGCGATGTGCGGCATCGGCGCTCATCCGGCGGCCAACCGGCGGCGGGCCAGCACGAAGAACAGCGCGGTGACGCCGATCAGCACGCCCAGATGCAGGGCGAGGCTGCCGCCGGCATCCATGCCGATGACCTTCAGCGCGATCTGCGAATGATGGAACGACGGCCACACCGGCGCGAGCTGGGCGATCCACGCCGGCAGCAGTTTCAGCGGCAGCCAGAGTCCGGACAGGAACGCCATCGGCAGATACAGGATGTTGACGACCGCCGGCGCGCCCTGGCCGCCGACCAGCGTGCCGATGTACAGCCCCAGCGCCGCGAACGGCAGCACGCCGACCACGTTCACCACCCACAGCAGCAGCCATTGCGAAACCCGCAGTTCGACCCCGCCCACGGTGGCCGCCAGGATCGACAGCAGCAGCGAGATCAGTATCGCGAACACCATCGCCATCGCCATTTTCGCGAACAGGTAGGCGCCCGGCGGCATCGGCAGCGCGCGCTTGTAGATCAGGAGCCCCTGCTCGCGCTCCAGCGCCACGTTCACCCCGAACGCGAACAGCCCGGCGCCCATGACGCCGAACACGCCGTAGGTGGCAAGCAAGTAGCGCGCGGCGTCGCCGTTGGATTTGTTCAGCAGCACGCCGAACAACAGATAGAACAGCGGCGGGAACAGCAGCGACGGCAGCGCGAACGAGGGCGTGCGCAGCAGGCGCAGGCATTCGTATTTGGCTTCCAGCAGATAACTGCGCAGCGACGAGTGCGCGGCTGCGGCGGCCGCGGCATCGGTAACAATCGAGTGGACGGCGTTCATGCGGCTTCCTTGTGGGCAGCGGCGGCGTCGAAGCGCTCGGCGTCGGCAGGGTCGCGGGTGAGTTCGAGAAACGCTTCGGCCAGACCGGCGCGCTGGATTTCGAGTTCGCCCAGCGCCGCGTCCTCGGCCAGCAGCCGCCGCGCCACCGCCTCGGCGGCGTCGGTGATGATCTCGATGCGCGCCGCGTTGCCGTCGTGGCCGCGGGTCGCGCTGCGCACGCCGGGCCAGCTCGCGATCCGCGCCACGTCCAGCGCGCAGAGGCAGCGGATGCGCCGCTGAGACACCAGCGCGCGCACGTCCTGCATGCTGCCGGCGGCGGCGACCCGTCCGCGGTTCAGCACCACTACGCGGTCGGCCAGCGCTTCGGCCTCCTCCAGATAATGCGTCGTCAGCAGCACGCCGGTGCCGGCGGCCACCAGTGTGCGGATCGTCGCCCACATTCGCTGGCGCGCGTCGATGTCCAGGCCGGTGGTCGGCTCATCGAGGAACAGCACCTCGGGATTGCCGCAGATCGCCAGCGCGAACTGCACCCGCCGCTGCTGACCGCCCGACAGCCGTCGGTAGTTGCGATCCAGCAGTCCGTCCAGACCGGCCAGGGCGACGCAGTCGGCCACGCTGCGCGGCGCCGGGTAATAGCTGCGGGTGAGATCCAACAGCTCGGCCACGCGCAGGTTGTCCGGAATGCCGGCCGACTGCAGCATCACCCCGCTGCGCCGGCGCGCGACCAGCGCGCCGGGCGCCTGGGCGAACAGCGTCGCTTCGCCCCGATCCGGCGCCAGCAGCCCCAGCAGCAGGCCGATCGCGGTGCTTTTGCCGGCGCCATTGGCGCCGAGCAGGGCCAGCACTTCGCCGCGATGCAGGGACAGATCGACGCCGTCCAGGGCCACGGTCCTGCCGTAGCGTCGATGGGCGCCGCGCAGCTGCGCGAGGGGCGGGGCGGATGGGATCATGGCGGCACTCCGGTTGCGATGCGGCCAGACTATGGAACGCCGGTGCGCACCGGCAGTCGCCGCCGTCACCGATCGGGGATGACAAACGTCAGATGCGCCGCAACCGAAGCCATGTTCGACTACCCACACGCTGCGCTTGGCTCACAGGGGCGATGCTATGCTCGACGCGTATGTGCGGCATCATTTTGCGGGCCGCTCGGCCAGCTCTATTTCTTCTTTCGAATAATCGCACCGATGAATACTGCCGCCGACCAGCTCAACCAACTCCGCATCGAACGCAAACCCGGCGCGCGCAAACGCAAGCGCAAACTGTGGCCGTGGATGGTCGGCGCCATCGTCCTGCTGATGGCTGGGATCATTGCATGGTCATCGACACGGCCGACCAGCGTGCAAGTGGTCACCGGACGCGATGCCGCCGATCCCGCCAACGCATCGCTGCTCGACGCCTCCGGCTTCATCGTCGCGCGTCGCATCGCCACGGTGTCGAGCAAGAGCACTGGCCGCGTTCGCGAAGTGCTGATCGAGGAAGGCCAGCGGGTGGAGGCGGGCCAGATACTGGCCACGCTGGATCCGATCGACGCCGACGCGCAGCAGGCATTGGCGAGCGCCCAGCTCGATGCCTCCCGGAGCCAGATCGCTCAGGTCGAGGCGCAACTCGCGGAAGCCGAAGCCAGCGTGCGCCGGCTCTCGACCCTGGTGCAGGACAAACTGGTTTCGCGCCAGCAGTACGACCAGGCCATTTCGCAGCGCGATGTGCTGCGAGCTTCTCTGATCGGCACCCGGCGCAGCGTCGAAGTCGCGAACCGCCAGTTGGACGTGGCTTCGATCGGGGTCGACAACACCATCGTACGCGCACCGTTCGGGGGGGTGATCACCGCCAAAGCCGCACAGCCCGGCGAAATCGTTTCGCCGATCTCCGCAGGCGGCGGCTTTACCCGCACCGGCATCGGCACCATCGTCGACATGGATTCGCTGGAGATCGAAGTCGACGTCAACGAAGCCTATATCGGCCGCGTGCAGCCGGGCATGCCGGTGGAGGCCGTGCTGAACGCATATCCCGATTGGCGCATCCCGGCCGAGGTGATCGCGATCATCCCCGCCGCCGACCGCAGCAAGGCCACGGTCAAGGTGCGTATCGCGCTGAAGCTGCGCGATGCGAAGATCGTGCCGGACATGGGCGTGAGGGTGAGCTTCCTCGAAAAAGCCGCATCCGGCGCACCAAAGCCCACGGGCGTATGGGTGCCGAGCCGAACCATCGTGTTCGCCGATGGCGTGGACGCCGCCAAAGCCAAGACCGGCACGGTCTTCGTGATCGAAGACAACACCGCCAAGGCGCGCGAGGTCGAGCTGGCCGACATCCGCGACACCGACCGCCGCATCAGCGCAGGGCTCAAACCCGGCGAGCGCATCGTCAGCGAGCCCAAGGGCATGCGCGACGGCCAGCGCGTGACTGTCGCGGAACAGAACGAGGCCAAGTGAGTGCCATGAGCGATACCGTCACGCATGCCGATCCATCGGCCGAACGGTCGGCGGCCGAGTCGCGCCCGCTGGTCGAAATCCGCGCGCTGACCAAAGCCTATGAACGCGGCAAGCAGCGGATCGAAGTGTTGCACCGCATCGATCTGGACATCCCGCGCGGCGATTCCGTCGCCCTGATGGGACCATCGGGCTCGGGCAAGACCACGCTGTTGAATCTGATCGGCGGATTGGATTCGCCCAGCGATGGCCAACTGCTGGTCGCCGGGATCGCCATCGACGATCTCGACGGCGATGATCTGGCCGCATGGCGTGCCGATACTGTCGGCTTCATTTTCCAGAGCTACAACCTGATGCCCGTCCTCAGCGCGCAGAAGAATGTCGAATTGCCGCTGCTGCTCAGCGATATGAACGCGACCGAGCGCAGCAGGCGCGCCAGGATCGCACTGGATCTGGTCGGACTCGGCGACCGCGCCAAGCACAAGCCTAACGAACTGTCCGGCGGTCAGCAGCAGCGTGTGGCGATCGCGCGCGCACTGGTGTCCGACCCTCTGCTGCTGATCTGCGATGAGCCCACGGGCGATCTCGACCGCAACACTGCCGATGAAGTGCTGACGATGCTGCAGCGGCTGAACCGCGATTTCGGCAAGACCATCGTGATGGTGACCCACGACCCCAAGGCCGCCGAGTACGCCAACCGTACCGTGCATTTGGACAAGGGCACGCTGGTCGACACGCCGGCGCATTGACGCGATGGGCATCATGACCGCATCGCACGACAGCCGACGCATGCAGGCATGCTCGATCGAAGCTTGCCGGATCGCGGCCGGATCGATCGAAGCCGACGACACGAAAGCATGCCGATGAAATATGTCGGGCTGATCCTCTCCGGGTTGTTGCGCAAAAAACTGCGCACCGGGCTGACGCTGGTGTCGCTGATCGCCGCCTTCACCCTGCTCGGGCTTCTGCAGGCGGTGAATTCGCTGTTCGGCGGCGCTGCGGACTTTCTCGGCGCCAATCGGCTTATCACCCAGGCATCCACTTCGTTCACTCAGCCGCTGCCGATGCGGATGCTGCCGCAGCTCGAACCGATTCCCGGCGTTACCGCCGTCTCGCACTCGCAGTTCTTCGGCGGTGTTTATCAGGATGCGCGCAGCTTCTTCCCGCAATTCGCGGTCAACCCGCAGCGCCTGCGCGACACCTATCCGGAATGGGTGATGCCGGAGGACAACTGGCGGCAATTCATCTCGACCCGCGATGGCGCCATCGTCGGCCGCGCACTCGCGGACCAGTTCGGTTGGAAAGTCGGCGATATCGTGCCCCTCAACTCTTTCATCTGGACGAAAGCCGACGGCTCGCGCACCTGGGAATGGCGCGTGGTCGGGATTTTCGACGGCAAGGACGAGGAATGGACGGAACTCGCTGGAGTGATGTATCTGAACTACGGCCAGTTCGATGAAGCCCGCACGGTCGGCGGGCGAGGTCTGGCCGGCGTATTCATCGTCCGCATCGACGATCCCAATGAAGCGGGCCGCATCGCCGCGGAGATCGACGCCAAATTCGACAACTCTTCGGACGAAACCAAGACCCAGAGCGAGCAGGAATTCCAGCTCGGCTTCATCCGCCAGTTCGGCGACATCGGCCTGATCGTCAATCTGATCACGGCTGCGGTGTTCTTCTCGATCCTGTTTCTCACTGGCGTATCGATGTCGCAGGCGGTACGCGAACGCATCCCGGAACTCGCCGTATTGAAGTGCCTGGGCTTCACCGACCAGCTGGTGATGTGGCTGGTATTGGCCGAAGCGTTCGCGCTGTGCGTGATCGGCGCGCTGCTGGGCATGCTGTTGGCGTCCGCCGTGACGCTGGTGCTGCCGCCGGAATTCCCGGTGACCACCGATCTGCAGGTCTGGGCGATCGCCGGCATCAGCGTGGTGGTGTTGACGCTGGCAGTGGGCTTGCCGCCTGCGCTTACCGCGCAGCGCCTGAAGATCGTCGACGCCCTCGCCGGCCGCGGCGGCGGCTCGATGTTGGAACGCGCGCTGCATCGGATGTTGAAAAGCATCGCGCGCATGTTGGGGCGCGGCGGCGAAGCGGAGGCCAGATGAGCAACTTCACCCAAACCCGCGAAATCGTGCTGATGAACCTGCGTTCGATCCCTGACCGGTTGGCGCCGTCGCTGGTGATCGTGATCGGCATCGCCGGCGTGGTCGCGGTGATGGTCGCGCTGCTGTCGATGTCCAGCGGGCTCAGCCAAACGCTCGGCGCCACCGGCCGCGAGGATCAGGTCGTGGTCACCCGGGGCGGTTCGCAGGGCGAACTGTCGAGCTTCCTCGCCATCGCATCGATGACCTTGATCAAGCAGGATCGCGCCATCGCCCGCAATGCCGACAATCAGGCGATGGCCAGCGGCGAGCTGATCGTCATCACCGAAGTCCCGCGTCCCGGGCAGAGCACAGGCGCCAACGTCACGATGCGCGGCGTCGAACCGGTCGGCTTTGCACTACGCCCCGACTTCACCATCACCGAAGGCCGTCGTTTCCGACCAGGCGTGCAGGAGATCATGGTCGGCGACGGCGCGGCGAAACAGTTCGAAGGCCTGACCATCGGCAGCAAACTGCGCTTCCGCGGCGGCACCTGGACGATAGTGGGCCACTTCAAAAGCGGCGACGCCTACGATTCCGAGCTGTGGACCGACCGCGAAACCCTGCAAGGCGCCTTCGGCCGCGCCGGGGTTTCGTCGCTGCTGGTGCAGCTGAATTCAGTCGACGACATCGCCGCGATGGAGCAACGCCTGACCAGCGATCCGCAGCTGGACGTGGATGTACGCAGCCAGCGCGATTTCTTTTCCGGTCAGTCGGAAGGACTGACCAGCACCATCGGCTTGTTGGCGGGTATCGTCGCTTTCATCATGGCGATCGGCGCAGTGTTCGGCGCACTCAATACGATGTATTCGGCCGTATCGGCGCGCACCCGCGAGATCGGCACGCTACGCGCGATCGGCTTCGGTGCATTGCCCGTGGTGCTGTCGGTGATGGCCGAGTCCTTGCTGTTGTCGCTGATCGGCGGCGTCATCGGCGCAGTGATCGCCTATTTCGCGTTCAATGGCTACGCAGTCTCCACGCTGGGCGGCGGCTTCACCCAGGTCGCATTCCAGTTCGCGGTCACGCCCGCACTGGTGCTGCTGGGCGTCGCGCTGGCGTTGGGCATCGGATTCATCGGCGGGCTGGCGCCTGCGATCCGCGCGGCGCGTTTACCGGTGACCGAAGCGCTGCGTGCGGGCTGATTCTTCAGGAGGCATCATGCCAGCGCTGAGCGCCGCGCCCGGCGCAGGCTGTCGATCGCGAAGATCGCCAGCGCGACCCAGATCACGATGAAGCCGATCGCGCGGTCGCGGTCGAAGCTTTCGCGGAACACAAGCACACCGATCAGGAACTGCAGGGTCGGGGCGATGTACTGCATCAAGCCGATGGTGGACAGCGGCACGCGGCGCACCGCGAACGAGAACGCGATCAGCGGCAGCGCGGTCAGCGCGCCGCCGAAGATCAGCAGCGCATCCACGCCCACGCCCCATCCGCCCCTGCTGTCCAGAGGCAGGAATCCGCCCTGTCCGCTGCTTTCCGCCCACAGCAGATAAGCCAGCGCGGGCAGCAGCAGCACCGAGTTCTCGAAGCCCAGCCCGGTCACCGAATCCACTGCCGCAAGCTTGCGGATCACGCCATACACGCCGAACGAGGTCGCCAGCACCAGAGCGATCCACGGGAAGCTGCCGTAGTTGAAGGTCAGCCACAGCACGCCGGCCGCGGTGATGGCGACCGACACCCACTGCGTCGGGTTGAGGCGCTCGCGCAGGAACAGCGTGCCGATCACCACGTTGAGCAGCGGGTTGATGAAATAGCCGAGGCTGCTTTCGACCACGTGCCCGGCGTTCACCGCCCAGATGTACAGGCCCCAGTTCACGCCGATGCACAGCCCGCTGAGGGTCAGCATCGCGGCCAGCCGCGGCTGCGCCAGGATCGCCCTGAACCAGCCGCGGCCGTGCGACCACAGCAGCCACAGCGCCACCAGGACCGCGCACCACAGCACCCGATGGGCGACGATCTGCAGCGACGGCACCGCCTTGAGCAGATGCCAGTACAGCGGCATCAGTCCCCACAGCACGAACGCGCTGGCGGCGATCAATAGACCCTTGCGATCGAGACCCGGCATCAGGCGTCCGCTGACTTCGACGCAATCGCCTGCAGCGGTACGACTTCGACGCGCGACTTCGCCCGGCTGATCACCACCACGCCGACCAGAATCACCGCCAGCGCGCCAAGATCGTGCAGGCTGAAATGTTCGCCTCCCAGCCAGGCGCCCAGCAGCACCGCGATCGGCGGATTCACGTAGGCGTAGCTGGACGCCAGCGCCGGGCGCACGTGGTTCAGCAGCCAGACGTAGGCGCCGAAGCCGACGATCGAACCGAACAGCGCGAGGTAGATCAGCGCGGCCGTGCCGTGCGCGGTCGGCGCGGCGGGCAGTCGTTCGCCCATCGCCAGGCCCAGCACGATCAGCATCACTCCGCCGCAGAGCATCTGCGCGGCGGCGGCCATGAACGGCGACGGCAGATCGCGCCCGCGCGACCACACCGAACCGAAGGCCCAGGCGATGGGCGCAATCAACAGCATCACCAGGCCGCTGGGCGCGGACGACAGACTGCTGCCAGCGTTGAGCCACAGCACGCCCAAGAAACCGATGCCGATCCCCAGCCATTCGCCGCGGCTGGGATGGCGGCCGGCCATCGCGCCGAACAGGCCCATCCACAGCGGCATCGAGGCGATGGCGATGGCGGCCAGCCCGGACGACACCTGCTCCTCGGCCAGCACCACCATGCCGTTGCCCAGCAGCATCATCAGCAGACCCATGAACGCCAGCGCCGGCCACTGCCTGCGCGTGGGCGCCGCCATGCCGCGCCAGCGCAGCACCGCGTACATCAAACCGCCGGCCAGCAGCATGCGCCCGCCGGACACCGCCAACAGCGGCGGCCAGCCGCCTTCCAGCGCGAAGCGGATGCCCAGATAGGTCGAGCCCCAGACCAGATACACCGCCGCCAGCGCGAGCGCGATGGCGAGAGCGGAGGCAGGCCGCGGGGCGGCCGCGGATGGAGAGGCCATCGCAGTGCTCGAAAGAGAGGAATCGGGGACGTGCTGGCGCGCGTGCGGAGTGCGGAGTGCGGAATCGCAGAGCGGCGCGGCGAGCGGATCATTCTACGCCCGCGCGACCGGCGGCGTTCCCGTCGATTGGGCCGCATTGCGGAACACTGTGGCCTCGCCCGGTTTTGTAGGAGCGGCGGAAGCCGCAACTTTCTGTAGGAGCGGCGGAAGCCGCGATGAACAACGGAAAGACTTCCGGCGGCGCATCGCGACTTCCGCCGCTCCTACAGCCACCCGTCGTTTCGTGGGAGCGACGCGAGTCGCGACGGACATCAGGAAGCGGACGAGCCGCCAGATTGGACCGAATGCTGCGTTCGTCCGCTACGTTCTGCCGCTACGTTCTGCCGCTGTCTCCGCCCCACGTTGTCGGCTGTTCGTCGCGACTCGCGTCGCTCCCACAAAAAACGGTCGCTGCTTGTCGGAGACCCGCGGATTCGCGGCCCAGCAACTGCTGCTTCAGCGCCAGGCCCCAGCGATAGCCCCCCAGCGAACCATCACCGCGGATCACCCGATGGCACGGAACGACGATCGCAACGCGGTTGTGCGCGCAGGCGCTGGCGACCGCGCGCGCGGCCCTGGGCGCGTCCAGCGACGCGGCGAGTTCGGCATAACTGCGGGTTTCGCCGCGCGGAATCTTCATCAGCGCATCCCAGACGCGCTTCTGAAACGCGGTGCCGATCAGATCGACCGTGATCCCCGCCGTCGCAGCGCCTTTCCCGGCCAGCACATCGGCCACCGCACGCACCCGCGGCGCGAGGAATTCGTCGCGGCCGGCATCGACCTGCTGCAGCCGTGCGCGCGGGAATTCGGCGTGCAGCCTGCGTTCCAGCGAATCGACATCCTCACCCAGCTCGACCATGCAGATGCCGCGCGCGGTGGCGGCCACGATCGCCTGCCCCAGCGCGGTGTCGACGATGCTCCAGCGGATCTCCTCGCCGTCGCCGCCGGCGCGATAGCGCGCCGGGGTCATGCCGAGTTTCGCGGCGCCGGTCTCGTAGACCCGCGATGGCGAGCCGTAACCGGCGTCGTACAGGGATGCGCTGATGTCCCGACCGTCCTTGAGAGCGGAGCGGAACGCGCCGAGCTTGCGCTGGGCGAGATATTCGGCCGGGCTCAGACCGAAGCGGGCGCGGAACCTGCGCTGCAGGTGCGAGGCGCTGAGCCCGACGGCGTCTGCGAGTTCGGCCAGCGTCGGTTCGCCGGCATCCAGCAGCGCGCGGGCGCGATCGAGTGGTGCCGCGCCTGACTGCGACCCGCCGGCAGGCCCCGACGAGTTGTCGATGGAAGATTTGTTCATGCCGGACACGGTAACGGGCGCACCAGGCGCCCGCTATCCGATTCTTGCGCGATGCATCACAGCATGATGTTCCGCGCCGATGGTCGAGGAAACCCTACTCGGTCCAGCGCCCCGACACCTTCGACTCCGGCAGGACCTGCGCCGAAAGAGGCTGGTCGCCGCCCAGTACGTGCACCGCATCGGCCAGGATCGCGGCCGACTCGCGCAGCAGCGGGTCCGGACGCTTTTCGGCGGCCTTCTCGCGGGCGGCGTCCTTGGCGATGTCGCGTTCGCCCGAGGTCAGGCCGTCGTCGGTGTCGTCGCTCAGCGGATCCAGATCCAAGCCGATGGCCTTGCGGGCTTCCTGGCGCTGTTTGCGCTTGGCGGCGTCGCGGTCGCGCTCGGCGCGGCGCGACGCCTCGTTCAGCGAGATCGACTTCTTCGCCACTTCCTCGCGGAACTGGGCGATGTCCTCGGACCACCACTGGAATTCCTTGTCCTGCGCGATGCGCGCGCTGTGCAGGGTTTCCAGCTGCGGCAGCAGCGGACCGAAATCGCCGTAGCGCGTGTGCGGCACGGCCGCGATCCGCGTCCACGGCAGCGCATTCTTGTAGGTGCTTTCGCCGAATTCGGTAGCGTCCACGGTGACCGGGAACTTGATGTCCGGCACCACGCCCCTGTTCTGGGTACTGCTGCCGCCAGGCAGGAAGAACTGCGCGATGGTCAGCTTGACCTGACCGAAGCGCTTGCCGTCGTTCATCGGCCAGCGATCCAGATCGACGAGGTTCTGCACGGTGCCCTTGCCGAAGCTGGTTTCGCCGATGATCAGGCCGCGGCCGTAATCCTGGATCGCGCCGGCGAAGATTTCCGACGCCGACGCCGAGCCGCGGTTGATCAGCACCGCCAGCGGGCCGTCCCAGGCCACGCCCGCGGTGGAGTCGCTGTCCACCTGCACGCGGCCGCCGGATTCGCGGACCTGCACCACCGGACCCTTGTCGATGAACAGGCCGGTCAATTCCACCGCTTCGGCCAGCGAACCGCCGCCGTTGTTGCGCAGATCCATGACCACGCCGTCGAGCTTCTGAGTACGGAAGCCGCGCAGCAGGCGATCGACGTCGCGCGAGGCCGACGCGTAATCGTTGCTGTTGGTGCGGCGGCCTTCCCAGTCCTGATAGAACGCGGGGAGTTTGATCACGCCGATGCGGCGCGCGGGTTCGCCTGCGGCGGCCGGCACGTTCAGAACCTCGCCCTTGGCGGCCTGCTCTTCGAGCCGGATCTTGGCGCGATTGAGCACGATGCGCGTCGGCTTGCTGTCGAGCACCGCCTCGGCCGGCACGATGTCCAGGCGCACCTGGGTGCCCTTGGCACCCTTGATCTTCGCGACCACGTCGTCGATGCGCCAGCCGACCACGTCTTCCATCGGCCCGCTCGCGCCCTGACCGACGCCGACGATGCGGTCGCCAGCCTTGAGCTTGCCGCTGAGCATCGCCGGGCCACCCGCGATCAACTCGCGGATCACCACCACGTCTTCCTGCTTCTGCAGCTGCGCGCCGATGCCTTCCAGCGACAGGCTCATGCTCTGCTCGAAGCGCTCGGCCGCGCGCGGGTCGAAATAATCGGTATGCGGATCGATCGACGTGGCGTAGGCGTTAAGGAAAGTCTGGAAGGCGTCGATGCCATTGAGCTCGGCCACGCCCTTGGCCATGTTGGCGTAACGCTTGTCGAGAGTCTTGCGGATGTCTTCGGGTTGCTTGCCGGCCAGCTTCAGGCGCAGCCAGTCGTTGCGCACCGACTGCTCCCACAGCTTGTCGAGTGCGGCGGTATCGGCGGCCCACGGCGCGTCTTCGCGGTCGTAGTTCCAGCGGTCGTCCCCTTCGAAGTTGAAGATGTCCTGCGCCAGCAGGGCGCGGGCATGCGCGACGCGGATATTCACGCGCTGCTGGTACAGGGCGAACATCTCGAACGCCGGCGCCACTTCGCCGCTCTTGATCGCGTCGTCCAGCCGGGTGCGGTAGGCGTCGAGCTTGGCGATGTCGGCGGCGGTGAAAAAGAGTTTTCCGGGATCGAGCGATTCGAGATAACGGTCCAGCATCTCCGCCGACAGCTTGTCGTCCAGCGCCCGCGGGCGGTAGGCGTAACGGCTGTCGGACAGCACGCCGTAGACCAGCTTCGCGGCGGTGGCCTGCTCGGCGCTGGGGCTGCCGGCGTCGGCTTGCGCCGTCAGCCAGGCCACCGGCACGGTGAGCGCGAGGGCGAGCAGGGAAACCGGAAGGGCTTTGGCGACTTTCATCGGCAGTCTCGTTGGTTGATGCGTCGTTGGCTGAAGCGAACGTGTGGGGACGTGCGTGTCGAGAACCGGTGTACGGAAACGCAGGGTACGGAACACAGGACGAAGAGCATGCGGTGTGCGGATGCACCGGGCCTAAACCCGCGCGTCCAGCTTACGACTCTGGAGAGTACCGAAAGTTTCGACCCGTACACACCGCCCATCGTCATGGCTGACGGACGGGATGCGTCCATTCGACGACCGGTCGGGGTTCGCGTTCATCTTCAAAACGCGGATCGGCGGCCTTCGCGACACCGTCTGCGCATGGCGTAAATGGTGCGTCGTCGTCAGCGGGACAGTGCGTTTGCCCCACGCGTCGACGCGATTCAGGCGAAACCGGCGTCCGCGGCCTGTTTGTCGGCGTGGTACGAACTGCGCACCATCGGGCCGGAGGCGACGTGGGTGAAGCCCAGGGACATGCCGTAGACCTCCAGCGCCTTGAATTCGTCGGGCGTCCAGTAACGCATCACCGGGTGGTGATGGGCGCTGGGCTGCAGATACTGGCCGATGGTGACCATGTCGACGTCGTGTGCGCGCAGATCGCGCAGGGTGGCTTCGACCTGTTCCATGGTTTCGCCGAGGCCGAGCATGATGCCGCTCTTGGTCGGCACGTCGCGATGCTGAGCCTTGAACTGCTGCAGCAGGGTCAGCGACCACTGGTAGTCGGCGCCCGGACGGACGTTGCGGTACAACTCGGGCACGGTTTCGAGGTTGTGGTTGAACACGTCGGGCGGGTTCTTCGCCAGTATCTCCAGCGCCCGCTCCATGCGGCCCTTGCCGCGGAAGTCGGGGGTGAGGATTTCGATCTTCGTCTGCGGGCTGTGCTCGCGCACCGCGGCGATGCAATCGACGAAATGCTGGGCGCCGCCGTCGCGCAGGTCGTCGCGGTCGACGCTGGTCACCACCACGTACTTCAGGCCCATGTCGGCGATGGTGCGGGCCAGATTCAGAGGCTCGTCGGCATCGGGCGGCTTCGGCCGGCCGTGGGCCACATCGCAGAACGAGCAGCGGCGGGTGCATACCTCGCCGAGGATCATGAACGTGGCAGTGCCGTGGCTGAAGCACTCGTGGATGTTGGGGCAGCTGGCTTCCTCGCAGACCGTGACCAGGCGGTTCTCGCGCAGCTTGGCCTTGAGGGTCTGTACCGCGTTGCCGGACGGAATGCGCACCCGGATCCAGGACGGCTTGCGCAGCGCCGGGGCATCGGCGAACTGCACCGGCGAGCGCGCGATCTTGTCGCCGGCGACTTGCTTGGCACCGGGCTCCAGCGAAGCCGGGGCGTCGGCGAGGACGACGGTGAGCGGGATGCGCTTCTCGGAGGACGTGGGCTCGACGGGGCTCGGCGTGGACATCGGGATGGCCTAGGCCGCTGCGGCGGCAGCGACGGAAAGTGGGGACAGTGCGGCGAGTGCGGTCAGGTCCGGCGGCAGCGCGGTCTGCAGGCGCAGATCGAACTGCTTCGCCAGGTTTTCCAGCAGGATCGGCTTGACCGCATCCAGGCCGGAAGGGCCGCCCAAGTCTAGCATCGAGGTGACCTGCAGCCCGGCGTAGCCGCAGGGGTTGATGCGGTGGAACGGCGACAGGTCCATGGCGACGTTGAAAGCCAGTCCGTGGAAGGTGCAGCCGCGGCGGACGCGGATGCCCAGCGCGCCGATCTTGGCCCCGGCCACGTACACGCCGGGCGCGCCGTCGCGGCGTTCGGCGTGGATGTTCCAGTGGTCCAGGGTGTCGATCAGCGCCTGCTCGATCCGGCAAACGTAGTCGCGCACGCCGACCTTCAGCCGTTTCAGGTCCAGCAGCGGATAGGCCACGATCTGGCCCGGGCCGTGGTAGGTGACCTGGCCGCCGCGATCGACCTTCAGCACCGGGATGTCGCCCGGCATCAGCACGTGCTCGGGTTTGCCGGCCTGGCCGAGAGTGAAGACGGGGTCGTGCTCGACCAGCCAGAACTCGTCGGGCGTCTCGTCGCAGCGGACGTCGGTGAAGCCCTGCATCGCGCGCCAGACGGTTTCATAGGCGCGACGACCGAGATCGCGGACGATGGCATTGCCGCGTGCGGAAATGGCGCCGGTCATTGGTCGCCGCTCAGAAATTGCATCAACCGCATCGCGGACATGTGTTCGCGCGCCAGAACGCGAAGACTGCTCATCGCGTCGCGCTCGGATTCGGCACCGGCAAGCGCCGGATGACCGTCTATTTCAGGGGCTTCGGCGTAGCACAGGTGCCACTGCGGGAACAGCCGGAGGTCGGCAGGCGCGTTGACTTCGAGCACAACGTCGCGGTGACGCGCATCCTCGGCGATTCTGCGATACAGACATTGCACCTCCTGCTGCCCGCCTTCCAGCAACTGCATGAACTGTCCCCGGTGGTACAGCAGCAGCCCGGTGATATCGTTGTCGCGGTTGAATGCGCGGGCATCGAACAGCAGCTTCATGAGATCGGAAGCATCCATCTCATAGGACTGCACGCTGCGATAAAGCAATTGCCATACTCCTGACATGGCGCCTTCCTCCTGGTTGCGGCGACCGGACGTGCCGGGTCGCATCTCTTCTGCAGACGCGGTCAAAGGGTCCATTTAATGCTTGGCTCGGCGCGCAGAGCGGCGTGGGCCGCCTCGTAACGCGCGCGGTCCTCGGCGTGGAAGCTCAAACGGATCGAGACGAACTTGCCGCCTGAGGAATTGCGGGTGGCCACGGTTTCGCGCAGTACCACTATACCCAGCGCCTCCAGTAGTTCCGGGATGCGTTCCTCCAGGCCCGCGCCCGCGGGACCCATGGCGGTGATCTCGAACACGCCTGGGAACTGAAAGCCATGGTCGGGGTGATCGGAGCCGATATTCATGGCGCGATTATGGGCGCGATGGGCGGGCAACCCAAGCCCGGGGCGGATAGGAGCGACGCGCGGGATCGAGCGCTGCCTCAGCGCTCGGGCAGATGCTGGCGCTTGAGGCCGTGAATTCCGACGTGACCGACGGGAGTTTCACCACCCCGGCATGCGGCCCGGATCCAGCCCCGCCACCTCGAACACCGCGCTGCGTTTGCCCAGGCCTTTCACCGGAAATTCGATTTCGAGCGTTTTGGCTTCTTTCGCCATCTTCCACAGCGCGCGTTCGTCTTCGATGAACATCGCGATGGCTTCGTCGGTGTCCGGGCGCGAGCCGGGCAGCGATTTCGCCGGTTTGCCGTCGAGTGTGATCGGCAGCCGGCAGCCGCGGTAGCAATTGAAGTCGCCGCCCTGCAGCACGAGGTAGCTGCTGCGGCCCCAGGACGGGTGGTCGCGGAAGATCAGCCGCACCTGGGTGGGGCCGCGGCCGTCGACATCCACGTCGTCCTTGGCATAGATCGCCGAGGAACGCTGCAGGCCGCCCTTCACGCTTTCGGTGCCGTAGCTCCACAGCGCGGCGGTGCGCCTGGCTTCGCGGGTTTCGTCGAGCTTCTGCTTCACGCCGTCGAATTCGGCGCGCACGCGCTTGGCGGCGGCGCTGTCGGGATACTGGGCGATCAGCACGTCGGCCTGGGCCTTCGCCAGCGCCCAGTTTTCCTTGCTCACCGCGTCGTCGAAGGCGGCGGCGCCTTCTTGCGCCTTGGCTTCCTCCGCGGCCGCCTGTTCGGCGGCGGCGGCCTTGGCCGCTACCGGGTCTTCGCCGCAGCCGGCCAGCAGCGCGCAGGCCAGCGCCAGGGCGAGCGTCCATCGGATGAGATGGTTCATGGCAACTCCTGATGCGGGCCTGCGGGCAGGCCGCGTTCGATCAGCATCGCCACCGCGTCGGCGGATTCGCCCGGCCGCTCCATCAGCGACATGTGGCCGCAGTCTTCCAGCATCACCTGGCTGGCGTGCGGGATGCGCGCGGCGTACAGGCCCATCGCGCTGGGATCGATGACCTTGTCCTGCCGGCACCACAGCAGCAACGCCGGCTGCGAGATGTTCGCGGCCTCGGCGCCGGGCAGGAAGCGCTCGTCGCCGCGGCCGACCTTGTCCAGCACGCTCTGCTCAAAGGCCGCATCGCGTCTGCGCTGGGCGATATAGATGTCGACGGCCGGCCACGGCACCCACGGCCGCGTCTCCGGGTTGTGGAAAACGGTGGCGAAATAGCGCTCCAGCGAGGCTTTGTCGCTCACGCCGAACGGATTCTGGCCGGCGAGCACCTGCTTACCGAAGACGTTGTCCTCGAAACGCACGCCGGCGGCGTCGAGCAGGGCGATCCGCGCGACCAGATTGGGATAACGCGCGGCGGCAAGCGCGGCGATGCCACCGCCCATCGAATGACCCACCAGCACCACAGGCCGGCCGGCGGCGACCTCGGGCTTGCGCAGGAACGCGGCAACGCGCGCACTCTGCGCGACGAAACCGTAATCGGCGCCGTCCCTGCGTTCGCTCTGGCCCCAGCCGGGCAGATCCGGAACGACGATGCGGTAGCGGCCGCGCAGCGCGCGCGCCATCCGGTACCAGTTCTCCTTGCTACCGGTGTAGCCGTGCAGCATCACGATGGTCGGCGCGTCGGGCTTGTCGGCCTCCAGCTCCACCCAGGTCCAGCGGTGGTCGTCGATCACGGTCCGGTGCGAGGACGCGCCAAGCAACATGCGCTGCTTGGCGAACTCGCCGCGGATCACCAGCCCCGGGTCGAACCACAGCGCGAGCGCCATCGCAATCAGGATCGCAGCGGCGATCCCGTTCGCGATGCGCGCCTTTCGCGGAGACAGCAGCGCCATGGCTCAGCGCATCACTTGGCCGGCGGCGCGGCAGGCTGTGCCGGGGCCTGCTGCGTCGGGTCGGCCGGCACGATCGTTGCCATGTCGGTCGCCGCCGCGGGCGGCGCGGGGACCGGCTTGGCCTCGTCGATCACCTTCTGTACCGAGCCGGTGGTGATCGGGTGATAGCCCGGCTTGGCCTGCTCGAACACCTGCTTCGCCAGCGCCAAACCGGCCTCGGTCTTCACCAGCGCGGCGTAGGTCGGCATGATCAATTTGCGGCGACCGATGCGCTGCAGGAACGCGGCGATGGCCTCGTTGGCCTGGGTGTAACCATTGCTCACCGCCAGCGGGTACCAGCGCTGGGCAATCTCACCGTTCATGGTGCCGGTGAACTGATACGCGCCATCAAGCTGGGTCAGCTGCGCGATGGTCAGGGTTTTCGGCAGGCTCTCGATGAAATGCACCCATTCCTGGGTGCTCCACGGCTTGGTGATGGCGGCCGGCGGCAGGTTGCCGGTGCCCAGCCAGGCCAGGCGCGCGGAGTCGACCACGCCGAAACGGCGGGACTGCATCTGCGGCGCGGTCGGCGGGATGCCCGGGTCGTACAGCCATGCGTTGAATTCGACCTGGCTGACCACGTTCGGGTACTTGTCGAGCAGATTGATCTTGGCGTAACCCGCGAACTGGCGGGTGTCGATGCTCTGGAACGCGAAGTGGTCGAAATATCCGCGCAGGAATGCATCGAACTTCTCGCGGCCGTAGCGCTGTTCGAGGAACTGCAGGAACCACGCGCCCTTGGTGTAGACCGTGGCGCTGCTGCTGTTGTCGGGATCCTTCAGCACGCCCGGCTTGGTCGCCAGCGCCTGCAGCGAGGGATCGATCTCGGCGTATTCCTTCTTCAGCTCGTTGCGCTCGATCACGTTCTCCATCACCGCCTGGTCTTCGCCGTACAGCACTTCGACGATGCGGTTCTCGACGTAGCTGGTGAAGCCTTCGTTGAGCCACGCGTCCTTGGCGCTGGAGAAGGTGACGAGGTTGCCCGACCAGCTGTGCGCGAGCTCATGCGCGATCAGCGCGACCAGGGTCTTGTCGCCGACGATCACCGTCGGGGTGAGGAAGGTCAGGCGCGGATTCTCCATGCCGCCGTACGGGAACGACGGCGGCAGCACCAGCATGTCGTAGCGGTCCCAGCGATAGGCGCCGTACAGGCCTTCGGCGGTGGCGATCATCTTTTCGGTGTCTTCGAACTCGGCCACGGCCTTGTCGAGCATGGTCGGCTCGGCCCACACGCCGCTGCGGCCGGAGATGCGCTTGAACGCCAGGTCGCCAGCGGCGATCGCCATCAGGTAGGACGGGATTTTCTGCGGCATCTTGAAGGTGTAGTCGCCGTCGCGGATCGCATTGGGATCGTTGTCGGCGCTCATCAGCACCATCACGTCCGGACGCGAGGTCACGTGCGCGCTGTAGGTGTAGCGCACGCTCGGCGTGTCCTGCAGCGGCACCCACGAACGCGCGTGGATCTGCTGCGACTGGCTGAACATGAAGGGCAACTGCTTGCCCTCGGTCATCGACGGCTCCAGCCACTGCAGGCCGGACGCCTGCGGCGAGGTGGTGTACGTCACCCGCACCTCGGGGTTGCGCTGCGGGGTGTCGATGCTGAGCTTGCTGCCCAGCACCGGGTCGGCCGCGGCCAGCGTGTATTTCAGCGGCGTCCACGCGCCGTTGGCATCGGTGCCTTCGACCTTGTCGATTGTCAGATCGCGGCTGTCCAGCACCAGCGCGGTCGCGGCGCCGTCCTTCCAGTCCAGCTGATACGTGGCCGTACCGGCCAGGGTCTTGGTATCGAAGTCGACCTTCAGACTCAAGGTCAGATCCTTGATGACGACCTTGTCCGGCTGGGCATAGGAATGTTCGTCGATCACCGCCGACACCGCCGCCGGCGACTTGGCTGCGGGCGCGGCCGGGGCCGCATCTTCGGATGTGCAGGCGGTCATCATCAGGGTGGCGAGCAGGGGCAGAGCCAGAATCGAAGCGCGCATGGCATTGGCTTGGCTGGAAAAGCGGTCAGTGTACCCGGCCGGGGAGGGCCCGGATGCGGCGCGGTCGCCGATGGGCCGGGGACCGGTCGCGGTGTCCCCGACCAGGGGCGGATTTCGTTAATCGTCCACACACAGCGACAATACGCCCGCACGGGTCGCCATCGACAGGCTTCGCCGCCACGATCCATCGTTCTTCCCCAAGCGCCTTCACACACGCCTTCCACACACGCAGCCACTAAGGTACCGACTGATGACCCACCAATCCCGCGGATCCATCGCCCTCTACGCCGGCCTGCTCACCCTCGCCGTGACCGCCGCTCTGGCCGCGCCTGCCCAGGCCCAGCGCCAGAGCGCGCAGGATCAGCGCAAGCAGAAGACCGCCGAGATCCCGACCTGCGCCAAGCCGTTGGGCACCATCAGCGTGCTGGAGCCGGAAGACGCCACCGACTGGTGGAGCGGCCAGCAGCTGCCCGCCCCGTCGAAGCTGATCAAGGTGTTCGTGAACAAGTCGCGCTGCTTCACCCTGGTGGACCGCGGCGCCGGCCTGGACGCCGCGCAGCGCGAACGCGCCCTGGGCGCCAGCGGCGAACTGCGCAACCGCGCCAACGTCGGCAAGGGCCAGATCAAGGCCGCCGACTACGTGATGGTCCCGGACCTGATCTCGCGCAACAGCAATGCCGGCGGCAACGCCATCGGCGGCCTGATCGGCGGCCTGGTCGGCGGTCGCGCCGGCGCGGCCATCGGCGGCCTGAACTTCCAGAAGAAGACCGCCGACGTGGTGCTGACGGTCACCGACGTGCGTTCGACCGAACAGGTCGCACTGGCCGAAGGCAGCGCCAAGAAGACCGACATCGGCTGGGGCGCCGGCGGCGGCCTGTTCGGCGGCAGCGGCTTCGGCGCGGGCGGCGCCAGCGGCTACGCCAACACCGAGATCGGCCAGGTCATCACCCTCGCCTACCTGCAGGCCTATACCGACATCGTCGCCCAGCTCGGCGGCCTGCCGGACAACGCCTCCGCCGCCAACGCGCAGCAGGCGGTGACCGTCGCCAAGCCGGCGCGTCTGTTCACCACGGCGAAGGGCACCAAGGTGGTGCGCAGCCTCGACGTGGGCATGATGCTGTACCCCACCGGCAACAAGGAAGGGATGATGTGGGAAGTGGAAGACGAACTCGGCAACAAGGGCTGGATTTCTTCGACGCTGATTGAACTGTCGCGCTGAACCTGCTTGCAGCGTTTCATCTGCGACAGACACGAAAAAGGGCGCCCCGGCGCCCTTTTTTTTCGCATCGCGATCCGATCGTCCGCTACAGCCGCGACTGCACCAGATCCAGCAAGGCATCCGCCAGCACCGTCTTCGGCCCCGGCCCCAGCGCATGCGCGGTCTCGGCATCGATCACCGTCAACGCGTTGTCGTCGCTCTCGAAGCCGCAGCCTTCGCGGCCGACCTGGTTGGCGGCGATCATGTCCAGGCCCTTGCGCACCAGTTTGCCGCGGGCGTAGCGCTCGACATCGTCGGTTTCCGCGGCGAAACCCACCACCACCCGCGGCCTCTGCGCATGCGCGGCCACTTCGGCCAGCACGTCGGGCGTGCGGATCAGTTCGACGGTCATCGTGTCGATGGCGGTCGCGCCACCGTCGCCGGACTGCGCGGTTTTCTTGATCTTGTGCGGCGACACCGTGCGCGGCGTGTAATCGGCCACGGCGGCGGCGCCGATATAGATGTCGGCCGGCAGCGCGGCCATGACCGCGGCGTGCAGCTGCGCGGCCGAACGCACGTTGACGCGGCGAACGCGCGCGGGCGTGGGCAACGATACCGGGCCGGCCACCAGCACCACCTCGGCGCCGCGGCGCGCGGCGGCGGCGGCGATCGCGAAGCCCATCTTGCCGCTGCTGCGGTTGCCGATGAAACGTACCGGGTCGAGGTCTTCGTAGGTCGGGCCGGCGCTGATCACCAGCCGCTGGCCGGCGAGGTCGGCGGTGACCGCGTTATCGCCGGCAACGTCGGCGGCGAACGCGGCCACAAGGTCGGTCACGATCTCCGGCGGCTCGCGCAGCCGGCCGGGGCCGAACTCGCCGCACGCCTGGGCGCCGTCGTCGGGGCCGATCACCTGCACGCCGCGGGCGCGGAGGGTGGCGACATTGCCCTGCGTGGCGGGGTGCAGCCACATCCGGTTGTTCATCGCCGGCACCACCGCGATGGGCGCGGTGGTGGCCAGACACAGCGTGCTGACCAGATCGTCGGCCAGGCCATGGGCGAGTTTGGCGAGCGTGTCGGCGGTAGCCGGCGCCACCAGCACCCGGTCGGCCCAGCGCGCCAGTTCGATATGGCCCATCGCGGCCTCGGCGGCCTCGTCCCAGAGCGAATCGCGCACCGACGTGCCGGACACCGCCTGCAGACTGGCCGCACCGACGAAACGCTGGGCGTTGGCGGTCATCGCCACCTGCACCTCGGCGCCGGCTTCGCGGAGGCGGCGCACCAGCTCGATCGACTTGTAGGCGGCGATCCCGCCGCATACGCACAGCAGGATGCGGCGACCGGTCAGCGTCTGCGCCATCGGGAGTTTTCCTACACCAGAACGAGCCGACAGCTTACCCGATGCCACGGGCATCCCCGACAGCGCGGCGCCTGCGGCGCGGCGATGCTGGCGTCCACACCTTCAACGACCACCCACCATGCAGATCCGCGACTGGCCCGACGACGAACGTCCGCGCGAAAAGCTGCTCAAACGCGGCCCCGCGGTGCTGTCCGACGCAGAATTGCTGGCGATCTTCCTGTGCTCCGGCCTGCAGGGCTCGGACGTGGTGAGCAGCGCGCGCCGGCTGCTCAACCAGCACGGCCCGCTGCGCCACCTGCTGGAACACACGCCCAAACAACTGCTGAAGCTGCCGGGCATCGGCCCTGCCCGGGCCAGCGCCCTGCTCGCGGCGCTGGAGCTGGGCAACCGCTACCTCGCCGCCGGTCTGGAGCGCGGCGACGCCCTGACCGACCCCCAGGCCGCCGGCCGCTACTTCTCGCAGCGCCTGCGCGGCCTGCCGCACGAAGTCTTCGCGGTGCTGTTCCTGGACACCCGCCACCGCTCGATCGCCTTCGAGGAAATGTTCCGCGGCACCGTCGATGGCGCCGAGGTCCACCCGCGCGAGGTCGTCCGCCGCGCGCTGGTCCACAACGCCGCCTCGGTGATCGTCGGCCACAACCACCCCAGCGGCAACGGCGAACCCAGCGCCGCCGACCGCGCGATCACCCTGCGCCTGAAACAGGCGCTGGGGCTGGTCGAAATCCGCCTGCTGGATCACTTCATCGTGGGCGACGGCGCGCCGGTGTCGCTGGCGGCGCGGGGGTGGGTGTAGGCGGAGCGGACAGCCCGCGCTTCGAGTGCGCAAGCCGCGCGCGCGGCCTCGATGCCGCGATGCGTTAGGGAGCGCGGCGGGCGGGCTACAATGCCCGACCCTCGAAACACCGCCGTTTTCCGGCGAAAATACTCCGTGAAATCCCAGCTCCGCGCCCTCATCGAACAGGGCATCACCCATCTCCGCAGTCAGGGCACTCTGCCCGCCGACCTCGCCGCCCCGGACTTCGTGGTCGAACGCCCGAAGGACCGCAGCCACGGCGATTTCGCGACCAACGCCGCGATGACGCTCGCGGGGCGTGTCAATAAAAGCGGGGCGCGCAGCAACCCGCGCGCGATCGCGCAGGCGCTGATCGACGCCCTGCCCGTCAACGACGACATCGCCTCGGTCGAGATCGCCGGGCCGGGCTTCCTGAATTTCCGGCTGTCGGCCGCCGCCTGGCAGCGCCAGCTGCGCAGCGTGCACGTCGAAGGCAATACCTACGGCCGCAACGCCAGCGGCGGCGGTCGTACCGCCGGCGTGGAATATGTGTCCGCCAACCCCACCGGCCCGCTGCACGTCGGCCACGGCCGCGCGGCGGCCATCGGCGACTGCATCGCGCGCGTACTCGACGCCAACGGCTGGAACGTGAAGCGCGAGTTCTACTACAACGATGCAGGCGTGCAGATCGAGAATCTCGCGAAGTCCACCCAGGCGCGCGCCAAGGGTCTGAAGCCCGACGACGCCGGCTGGCCGGAAGACGGCTATCGCGGCGACTACATCGCCGATGTCGCTCAGGCCTATCTCGACGGCGCTGCGGTCGAAGTGGATGGCCAGACCATCACCGCCGCCGGCGACGCCGATGACTTCGATGCGATCCGCCGCTTCGCCGTGGCCTATCTGCGTCGCGAACAGAATCTCGACCTGGCCGCGTTCGGCGTGTCGTTCGACGTGTACTTCCTCGAATCCTCGCTCTACAGCGACAAGAAAGTCGAAGAGACCGTGCGCGAACTCATCGCCCACGGCCACACCTATGAGGAAGGCGGCGCGCTGTGGCTGCGCACCACCGATTTCGGCGACGACAAAGACCGGGTGATGCGCAAGTCCGACGGCAATTACACGTATTTCGTGCCGGACGTGGCCTATCACCTCAGCAAGTGGCAGCGCGGCTACACCCGCGCCATCACCGAACTCGGCGCCGATCATCACGGCTCGCTGGCCCGCGTGCTGGCCGGCCTGCAGGCGCTGGACTGCGGCATTCCCAAAGGCTGGCCCGAATACGTGCTGCACCAGATGGTCACGGTGATGCGCGGCGGCGAGGAAGTGAAGCTTTCCAAGCGCGCCGGCAGCTACGTGACCCTGCGCGACCTGATCGACGAAGCCGGCCGCGACGCGGTGCGCTGGTTCCTGATCGCGCGCAAGCCCGATTCGCAGCTGGTGTTCGACATCGACCTGGCGCGCTCGCAGTCGCTGGACAATCCGGTGTATTACGTGCAGCTGTCACATGCGCGGATCTGCGGCCTCGGCCGCAAGCTCGCCGAGCGCGATCTGTCCTACGACCGCGACGCCGGGCTGTCGCAGCCGCTGGACATCGCCAACACCGCGGTGCGAGACCTCCTGATCGATCTCTCGCGTTATCCCGAGGTCGTCGACGTCGCCGGCAAGGAACTGGAACCGCATCAGATCGCGATCTATCTCGTCGAGCTGGCGCAGACCTTCCAGTCCTACTACAACGATCACCAGTTCCTCGTGGACGACGCGGACACCCGCAACGCCAGACTGGTGTTGGCGGAGGCGACCCGCCAGGTACTCGCGAACGGACTGGCGCTGCTCGGCGTGTCGGCGCCGGAACAGATGCTCTTCGACGACAAGGCGGAGACGGCGTAATGGCGGCCAAACGCGGAAAATCGCAGGCGCGCCGCAACAGCGGCAGCGGCAGCGGCAACAACAGCGGCATGCCCGGCTGGGCGTGGCTGGTGGTCGGCCTGGCGCTGGGCGTGGGCGTGTTCCTGATGGCGCCGAAATTCCTCGGCGGCGACGGCGCCGAGAGTTTCTTCCGGCCGAAACCGAACGCCGACGCGCAGCCGCCGGCGGTGGATGCGGTGAACGACGGCGACCCCATCGTCGCCGACAGCGACAGCGCGACCGCAGCGACCGAGCCGGCCGACAAGCCGCAGGACTATGATTTCTACACCCTGCTACCAGGCGACGAGACCGCGCTGAGCGACAGCGAGCTGGCCGAACGCGCGCGCGCCGAAGAAGCCGCACGCCAAGCCGCGGATGCCGCCAAACAGACACCCGTGAAGCCGGACACCGCGACACCGCCGGCGATCGATACGCCTGCGACCACGCCGCCGGTCGCAGTGGATGCGCAGACGCCGTCGAAACCGGTCGCCACCGCAGAACCGCGCGACGACACGCGCTACCTCCTGCAGGCCGGCGCCTTCGCCGCCTCGGGCGATGCCGAAGCGCTGAAGGCCAAGATCGCGTTCCTGGGCCTCAGCGCACGGGTGGAATCGGCGCAGATCCAGGGCAAGACGGTCTACCGCGTGCGCATGGGCCCGTACGGCACCGCCACCGACCTGGCCGAAGCCAAGCGCAAACTCGCTGGCGGCGGGTTGCCGGCGATGGCGATCAAGGCGAAGTAAGCCAGCGTTTCCTTTCAGGAGTCCGCCCCGTGCCCGCTCTTCGTCATGTTCTGTGCCGGATTTTTCTGCTGGCCGCCGCTTGCGGCTGGCTCGTCCCCGCGCTGGCGAGCGAATACGTGCCGAGCGCGGCCGACAGCGCTGAAATCCAGCGACTGAGTGCACGCTATTTAGAGCACGTTGATCGCAAGGAATACGATGCCGCGCATGCCATGTTCAGCGACGAAATGCGCGCAATGGCGCCACTGCGGGAATGGCGGACATTCATGCGCGAAGAGCCCCGGAACTGGGGCAAGCTGGAACAGCGCGAACAAACCAACGTCACCTGGTACAACAACCCGCCCGACGCGCCACGGCCCGGACTATATGTCGCGGTCGACTATGTCAGCCGCTACGCCAACCTCGCTCAGCACACGCAATTCCTCGTGTGGTATCGCGAACGCGACGGCTTGCCGTTCGCGCTGACGCGCAACGAAACCAACGCCGTCGATAAAGCCTCCGCGGCGAAGGGCGCGTCGCATCCCGGCGCAACACCCGGCAAGATTCCCTATCCGAATGTCGAAACCGCGCGGGCGGCCCTGCTGGCGCGTGACGACATCGTCCGGAGCGAAGTCGACGCCTGGACCATCATCAAGGTGCCCGCCGAAAATGCGATCTGGTCTTTCACACCCGAGTCTCACCCTGCGCATCCATCAATGATCCTGCGCGCGCCGTTCGAGCGCGACGGCGCGGTCTATCTCGGGATGGACGTGAAGTGCGGCGCGACCAAACCGGTCTGCGATGCGCTTGTCGAAGAATTCAAGGCCATGAATGCGCGCATGGCCGAAGACATTCAACGCGCCATCGGCGAAGGTCGCAAGCCCTGAGACGCCCCATGGGCATAATCCTCCACCAACAGGAGAGAACGCCCATGATGCTCGAAGCCGCCCTGTTCAGGCCCGCCCTGAAGCCTGTCGTCAATGCCCTGCTGTTGCGCTTCCGCCAGCGCCGGCAGCGCGAACTCCGACGTGGCGGCGAAGCCGCGTTGCAGGACGCGATCCACGAACTGCTGCTGCCGCATCCCGACGAGCGCCGGGTGGAAGCGAAGCTCGCGCAGGCCCGCAGCGCCGGGGCGCTGGCCCGGGACATGAGCCTGGCCGAGACGATGCTGGCGCGGCATCGCGAAACCCGCGCACACACGATGGGCAAGACCCACCGCAGCCTGCGGCACAGACAGGCCGCGTGACCCGAGCCGCCTCAGCGCGGCACATCGGTCCGGGTCGCGGCCGGCTAGAATCGCCGCATGACCCAGACCATCCTCATCACCGGCGCCACGTCCGGGTTCGGACGCGCCGCCGCCCGACGTTTCGTCGATGCCGGCTGGCGCGTGATCGCCACCGGCCGCCGCGCCGAACGCCTCGACGCCCTCGCCGCTGAACTCGGCCGCGACCGCGTGCATACCGCCGCCTTCGACATCCGCGACGAAGCCGCGATGCGCGCCGCGCTGGACGCGCTGCCCGGCGATTTCCGCGCCATCGACGTACTGGTGAACAACGCAGGCCTCGCCTTGGGCACCGCGCCGGCGCAGCGCGCGGATCTCGCGCACTGGCGGCAGATGATCGACACCAACGTCACCGCGCTGGTCACGCTGACCCACGCGCTGCTGCCCGGGTTGATCGAACGCCGCGGCGCGGTCCTCAACGTCGGTTCGATCGCCGGCACCTATCCCTACACCGGCGGCAACGTCTACGGCGGCACCAAGGCCTTCGTCTCGCAGTTCTCGCTGGGCCTGCGCAGCGATCTGCACGGCACCGGCGTGCGCGTGACCTCGATCGAACCGGGCATGGCCGAAACCGAGTTCACCCTGGTGCGCACCGGCGGCGACGGCGCCGCATCCGACACGCTCTACGAGGGCGCCGAGCCGATCAGCGCGGACGATATCGCCGAGACGATCTTCTGGATCGCCACTCTGCCGCCGCATCTCAACGTCAACCGCATCGAGGTGATGCCGGTGCGGCAGTCGTTCGCGGGATTCCAGATCGCGCGGGAGGGTTAACTGAGACCCTTGACGCTGGGCACGTTACTTTGCTTCGATACTTGGCAAAAAAGCAGCGCCGCAACGGGGCTGAATAAGGCTGCGAAACAGAACGCTTAACTCTGTTTTGGCCCATCCAAGGAGTTACAGTCGCACATTCTGCGCCTGTCTTGGCATTAGAATCCTCATATGGAGACTGCAAACTCTCTCAGCTTTGCCTTAAGCGACCGCATCCTGGATGCCGAGGTCGGGCCCAAGCGCGTGCCACTGGCCCTGCTCGGTCAGTTCCAAGAGGAAGTCCAAGACTTTCTGCGCGGCTCCAACAAGGATGTCGACACCAGCCAAGTTCTGGTTTCCATTGAAGAAGGCTCGCTGGCGATCGTGGTTACCGGCCTGCTGGCTGCCAGTGGCCTTTGGAATGACCTGGCGCGGTTGGACAACTGCGCAGCGCTAGGCCTGATAGACCCCAAGCGGGCCGCCGTGGTCGAACGCTGGCAATTCGCTGCGCGCAAGCACCCCCATCGCAGCTATCGGATGGCCGACAAGGGCGGCAAGCTCAGCGTACGGGTGGATGCGAGGACTGATTTCCGCAACCAAGTCGAGGCGATTTGGGTACCCGTGGAAAAATACCTGCTGGGCACGGTCGTGGACTGGGGCGGAAAGACCAGCCCGAACGTCCATCTGGATTTGGGCAACGGCCGGACATTGAAAATCACCTCTGCCCAGAAGTTATTGGCTAACGAGAAAGAGAACCGCCTGTATAAACAGGCCCTGCTCTTCGTCAGCGCAGAGGAAAATTTGAGGAGTGGCGACCTGCGCAACTTGAACCTCATCAGCTTCGCTGAACACCGACCGGTCTGGGACGAAACCGAATTCGACAAGCTGGTCCAGAAAGGCACCAAGGCGTGGGCTGATACGCCCAATAACTGGCTAGAGAAAATGCGGAGCGGCAACGGATGACTGCATCGGCACTGCTCGACACCAGTTTTCTGATCACCTTGGTCAACGCTAATCGTCAGCATCACGAAGTCGCGAAACAGTTTTATCGCCACATGCTGCAGAACGATATGCAGATGTATTTTTCGGCGATCGTGGCCGCAGAATTTGGAATCAAACAGGAGGTCGCTGACTTGCCTTTGAGTAACTTCCGCATCCTGAACTTCAGCGTGCCTCACGGCCAGAAGGCTGCGGACCTGTGGAATGCTCTAGGTATTCGTGACGAGGGTGATTCCCGATCAGTCGTGCGTGATGACGTGAAGCTACTGGCTCAGGCAAGTCATGAAGATATTGACTTCATTCTGACTGAGGACGGAAGCACCCTATACAAGTACTGCGAACGTCTACGTCAGACCGGAGCAGTCAAAACCCGCGCGCTCAAATTAGTGGATGGCTTCGATGCTAGCCTGCTGCGTGAGGATGGACAGAAGGACTGGGTAAGCAACTCACAGGATTGAGGTGCCCCGTCGATGCGCCGGGAAATTTTCGACAGTGATACAGAGCGGATTTTCCGAACAGCAGCTCCATCGCCTTCAATTCAGGATGGCAGCATCTTTTTGAGGCATTGCGCACGCACGGACGTGACCGCTCAGCCGCAACCCCGGCCGCTCGACGAGGTAGTACAGGATGGCCGCCGCGAGCAGCGACGCGACCCCGTACGCCGCGAACGCGACAACACCGCGATCGTGCAGCGCATCGCCCAGATGCGCTTCCACCAGACCGAACACCGGCTTGTGCACCAGATACAGACTGAACGAGACCGCAGCCAGCCAACCCGCGCCCGGCAGCGCGCGGCGGCCGATCCAACTGTCCCGCTGCGCGCCGGCGAACACCAGAAGCGCCAACCCCAGCGACAGCACCGGCCAGCCAATGCTGTTGCCCAGCAGTCCGGCGCGCTCGCGGAACAGCCAGAACGCCAGCGCCATCGTCGCCAGCCCGCCCAGCATCATCAGGTTCGCGCGCGCGGCGAGGCGGGCCACAGCAGATACACCGCCAGCACCGCCCAGAACGCCGGCAGGATGCGGAACGCGCGGCGGAGGTAGAACTCCACGAAAGAAAACCGGCTGCCGTTCGCCAGCGGCTTCAACACCTGCGAACTGATCAGGAACCCGCTGAGCACGAAGAACAGATCGACGCCCATCCAACCGTAACGCTGCGCCCAAGCCCAGTCCCCGCCCAGACCACCGACGAGAAACGAATGGAACAGCATCGTCCACACCACGGCGATGGCGCGCAGCAGATCCAGGCCGGGCAGGCGCATCGAACACTCCGGAATCGGGGCGCGAAACCAGCCCTGCGGTCGGAATGACGAGGCGCGTCGCGAAGCGGGAGTCTAGTGCGTGTCTGCGCGCTCCGGATCGCCCGGGGCGCAATGTGACGACCGTTACGACAAGGGCTCGTCGCTGAGGTAGGTATACGCGGTCAACCCCATTTCCAGCGCCTCGTTGAGCCGCGCGGCCTCGCCCTTGCTCAGATCCACCGCACCGACCTTGGCCCTGTAGATGCGGCGCAGATCGTCGAGTTTGTAGCCGACGTAGTCCAGCATCACGTCGGTGGTGTCGCCCTTGCGCTGCTGCGTCACCTTGAAGCCGTCATCGCCGACGCGCACTTCGATCGCGTCGGTGTCGCCGAACAGATTATGGATGTCGCCGAGGATTTCCTGATACGCGCCGAGCAGGAAGAAGCCAATACGATAGCGCTCGCCCGAACGCAGCCCGTGCAGCGGTAGCGAGCTGTGCAGATCCTCGTTCTCGACGTAAGTGTCGATCTTGCCGTCGGAATCGCAGGTGAGGTCGGCGATCACGCCGCGGCGGTCGGGCTTCTCGTCGAGGCGTTCGATCGGCACGATCGGAAACACCTGATCGATCGCCCACACGTCGGGCATCGATTCGAACAGGCTGAAATTGACGAAATATTTGTCGACCAGGCGCTCGTTGAGTTCGTCGAGCAGATCGCGATGACTCTTCTCGTCGTAGGTCAGCCGCGCGCGCACCGCATGCGCGATCGCATAGAAAAGATCGTCGAGTCGCGCGCGACCGACCAGATCGAGCTGGCCCAATGCGTACAGCGAGAGTCCTTCGCTGTGGTGATGCTGCGCTTCGTGGAAAAGTTCGACCGCCGGCCGGGTATCGATCTCGGCGTAGATCTCGCGCAGATGGCGGATGACGTTGGCTTCGTCGTCGTGCGCCGGTGGCACGCGGCCTTCCGGTGCGCGCTCCACTTCCGACACGTTGGTGACCAGCATCGCGTGGTGTGCGGTCATCGCCCGCCCGCATTCGGTGACCACGCGCGGCGGCGCGATCTTGTATTCCTCGCAGGCTTCGGCCAGCGGCTGGACGATGCTGGACGCGTACTGGTGGATGCCGTAATTGATCGAGCAGTAACTGCGCGAACGCGTGCCTTCGTAATCGATGCCCAGGCCGCCGCCGACATCGACGTGCGTGACCTTCGCGCCCAGCTTCGACAGCTCGACGAAGTAGCGCGTGGCCTCGCGCATGCCGTTGGCGATGTCGCGGACGTTGCTGATCTGCGAGCCCATGTGGAAATGCAGCAGGCCCAGGCAATCGCCCATGTCGGCGTCGCGCAGGGTCTTCCAAAGGTCCAGCACCTGGCGCGGCGACAGCCCGAACTTGGCCTTGTCGCCGCCGCTGTTCTGCCATTTGCCGGCGCCCAGCGACGCCAGGCGCATGCGCACGCCAAGACCCGGGACGACGCCCAGCGCCTTGGCTTCCTCCATCACCAGCGGCAGCTCGGACGGCTTTTCCACCACGATGAAGGTCTGCATGCCGAGCTTGCGGCCGATCAGGGCGAGGCGGATGTATTCGCGATCCTTGTAGCCGTTGCAGACGATCAGCCCGCCGGGGCGGCTCAGCGCCAGCACCGCCATCAGTTCGGGCTTGCTGCCGGCTTCCAGGCCGAAGCCCTCGCCCGCATGCGACGCCAGGGTGCCGGCGACGGCCGCGTGCTGGTTGACCTTGATCGGATACACCGCGGTGTAGCCGCCGGCGTAATCCCATTCGGTCTGCGCCTGCGCGAACGCCGCCTGCAGCTTGCCCAGACGGTCGCCGAGGATCTGCGGGAAGCGCACCAGCAGCGGCAGCTTGGCGCCGCTGGTCTGGGCGGCGTCGACCACCGCCGACAGCGCCGCGCCCGGCGCCTGCGGGCCCTGCGGGTGCACGACGATGCGACCCTCCGCATCAACGTCGAAATACCCTTCGGCCCAGTGCGGGATCGAATAGGTCTTGCGGGCGAGGTCGATGGACCAGGCGGTCATGGGTCGTTCCAGGGCGCTACGGGGACGCGCATTGTAGGGCGGGCTCAAGCCCGCCGCTCGGCTTCAAGCCCGCCACTCAACTTCACGCCCGCCGCCCGGCCCGCAGCCCCGTTCAGCTTCCCCGCCGGTACACCGGCTCCACGCAGATCCCGCGCACCCGCCGCGCCTCGGCCTTGTGCGCGCTTTCGGTGAACACGCTGACGCTGCCCGGCAGGCGCAGCGCGGCGACGATGCGCTTGAGCCCCGCCGCCTCGCTGACCACCGACCCGCGCCAGGTCACCAGCAGCGCGTAGTGCGCCGGCTCATCGGCCAGATCGAAGCGTTTGCGCGCCAGCCAGGCCAGGCCGACCTGCTCGATCCCGTACAGCGTCTCGCACAGGCCATCGAGCGTGGCGTCGTCCAGACCGTGGGCGATCAGCTCGTCGTCCCCGGCCACGCCGTCGCGGGCCTCCAGCGACTTCGCGCGATCGGAGAATTCATCGCGGAGCGCGGACAGCGCGGCCATCACGCCGCGGCTCAGCGTGGCGTCGCGCTCGTACTCGCGCAATTTCTCGAATGCCGGGCGGATCGCGCCAGCGTCGAGGCTCATCGCCTGCCGCAACTGCCCGACGCCCGCGACATCGCCCGCCTTGATCCGCAGCAGGGCGACCTTGAACTGCGCGCTCGCGCTGTCCGGCGCACGTTCGAGCGCGCGCTCGTAGAAACGCAGCGGGTCGATCTCCGGGCGCAGCGATTCGATCAGTTGCGCGTATTGCAGGGTTTCGGCCGGATCGAGTTCGCCGCGGCGCTCCAGCGCGTCCAGCCGGTGGCGGTCCGGTTCGGCCGCCGCGTACTGCGCGGCCCAGGGCTTCTTCATCTCATCGCGCCACTGGGCATCAAGTTTGCGCTCGATCGTCGGCAGCGAATCGCCGAGCAGCGCGATCGCGACCACGTCCTGTTCGCGCAATGCGGGCGCCGCGCCGGCCGCCCCGACCGCCGCGATGCGCTGCGGCAGAGTGGGATGGGTGTCGGTCAGATCGTTCTCGCGCGTTTCGCTGGCGAGCAGGCGCGCGATGTCGATGGGTGGCGAATCGCGCAGCGTCGCCGCCATCATCGCGTTGAATTGCACCGGCGGCTGAGGCTGGTCGCGCATCCGCGTCTGCATGTTCGGCCAGAAGCGGCGTTCGATCCACTGCGATGCGTGCGCCAGCCGGATCAGCGCCGAGACCCGCGCCGATTCGCCGGCGACGCGCGCGCTCACCGCGTCGGCCTCGAACTCGTCCTCGCGCGCCATCACGAAACTGTAGGCGTTGAAATACGGCACGTACCAGTCGAAGAACTTCAGGAACAGCCGCGACATCGACCCGCCGCCGCCCGCCATCGCCTCGGCCATGCGGTACCAACTCATGCGGACGCGATAGATCCAGGCGGAAAAACGGCCGTGACCGCCGCGGAAATGGCCGAATTCGTGCGCGATCACCGCCGAAAGCTCGGCGGCGTCCAGCAGGCGCATCAGCGGCAGGCCGATCACCAGATAGTGATGATGGCCGAGCAGACCGAGCAGCCGCGGCATGCTGGCCGCACCGGCGTTCAGATCGCTGTCGATCACCACCGCCTCCAGCGGCGGCGCGCCGGCGGCCAGACGCAGGCGTTCGATCTCGGCTTCCAGCGCGGGCGCTTCGCCGGGCGCGAGCCGATAGCCCGCCGGCGCACCGAAGCGCAGCCACAGCGCGCGCACCACCATCGCCGCGAAGAAACCCTGCGGCACCAGCACCATGAGGAGCCACGGGTCGAGATCGCGCCCGGTCGTCAGCAGCGCGATCAGGATCCCGACCGGCAGGCCCACGGCGACCAGCAACACCGCGCCGATCGCCGCATAGCCCAGCGCCGCCAGCAGCATCACCCGGCTGCGATAAGCCTGCGGCGCCTCGCGCGCTTGCACCTGCAGACGCTCGATCAGGGCCTTGTACCGCTGTTCCGATGCTTTCGCCGCCATCCGCGCCTCCTGTGGGCGCTCATCGTAGCGGAAGCGTCGGCGGGGTCCGGTACAATCCGCAGCCCCAAGGCCGCCTCCGGACCGATTCCGATGACCACCGCAACCACCTGGCATTACGAGAACTTCGAGCCCGCCGGCTCGGCCATCGGCTACCGCATCACCCGGAAACTCGACGAAGCGCAGTCGCCGTTCCAGAAGATCGAGATCTACGAGAGCACCGACTGGGGCAATCTGATGCTCATCGACGGCGCGATGATGCTCACCACCCGCGACAACTTCCTCTATCACGAGATGATGTCGCACCCGGCGATATTCACCCACGCCAATCCGGAGCAGGTGGTCATCATCGGCGGCGGCGACTGCGGCACGCTGCGCGAAGTGCTCAAGCACCCCTGCGTGAAGAATGCCGTGCAGTGCGACATCGACGAACAGGTCACGCGCATGGCCGAGAAGTGGTTCCCGGAACTGTGCGACGCCAACGACGACCCACGCGCCGAACTGCTGTTCGACGACGGCATCGCCTACATGGCGAACTGCGCGCCGGGCAGCCTCGACATCGTGATCGTCGACTCCACCGATCCGGTCGGTCCGGCCGAAGGCCTGTTCAACAAAGCCTTCTACGCCAGCTGCTTCCGCGCGCTGAAGGACGACGGCATCCTGGTCCAGCAGTCGGAATCGCCGCTGGTGCTGCTGGAGCTGATCAAGGAGATGCGCGCCGAGATGGGCAAGGCCGGCTTCACCCGCTTCCAGACCCTGCCTTTCCCGCAGCCGTGCTACCCGACCGGCTGGTGGAGCTGCACGCTGGCCCGCAAGCATGTCGATGGAACGCACGGCGGCTTCGACTTCCGCGAGGCCGACGCCCGCGCCAAAACGTTCGCGACGAAGTACTACAGCGCCGACATCCACAAGGGTGCCGCCACGCTGCCGCCGTTCGTGGCCGAAGCGCTGGGCGAATAATCCCGGTCCCGGCCGGTCCGAGCGGGACCACCCGCCCGACCGATCCTGCCGGTTACGTCGTCGCAACATCCGCCTCATGCTGATTTAAGACATCACGATTACAAGGTTCCCAGCAGACTGCGGGAACCTCGATCATGTCCGTACCACCCTCCGCCTACACCGGGCACGCGCAAGGCCGCGACATCCTTACGTTCCGGAGCACCGGCACTCTACTGTCCGCGCCAAGCCGGGCAGACAATAGCGTCGCCGCCTGGGTCGGCGTGCTCGCAGCGTGGCTGGCGGCGCTTAAGCGCGACTCGCTGGCCGTCTGGCGCAAGCCGCTGGGCTATCTGGCGCTGTCGATCCTGGTCTCGACCCTGCTGATTTCGTGGATCAAGTCCTTGTAGAACATGGATTGCCCCTGGGATATCGAGGGGCTGGGCGGTGTGCGGCCGTACGTCGAACTGTTCGCCACCCGGCCTGCAGGACTGCCCGACGGCCGCTGCTTCCCGGCGGGCCACGCCAGCGGCGGCTACGCCTGGATGTCTCTGTATTTCTTCTGCCTGCTGATCTGTCCGCGGCTGCGTTGGCTTGGGCTGGCGGCCGGTCTTGGCGCCGGCGTGGTCTTCAGCATCGGCCAGCAACTGCGCGGCGCCCATTTCCTGTCGCACGACCTGTGGACGGCGATGCTCTGCTGGCTGGTGGCGTTCGGGCTATATAGCCTGCTCCTGCGCGGCTCCGCAGTCATCGCGTGCGCGTCGCACGCCATCGGCAGGGGAACCGCGACACGGCCCTGAAGCCCGCGCTGCGGCCGTCCGTCGCCGCGTTGTAAAATTCGCCCCATCCCCAACGCCCGCCATTCATCGTGGTTACGACGGCAAGCGCCTTGAACATCGATCGTTTGAACATCGGCCTGATCGCGGTATCAATGCTGCTCGCGGTGCGCTGGCCTTTCGAGACGCTGCTGCTGGCCTATGCCGTACTCGGTCCCTTGCACTACATGACCGAGATCTCGTGGCTGCACGATCGCAACTATTTCCTGCCGCGGCGCCGCGATGCGTGGCCACTGGTCATCGGCGGTGTCGCGTCGATCATCGCGCTGATCGCGATCGCAGGCCTCGGCGGCGACAGCCTGCATCGTGCGGTCGGCAACGGCGCGCTGTTCGCGCTGTTCGGCTTCGCGCTGGTGATGGTGTTCACGCCGGGCTGGCCGAAGCGGCTGCTCGCGTTGGCGGCGCTGGTGCCCGCGTGCCTGCTTCTCGCGCGCAGCACCGGTTTCGCCGATTCGCTGGCCGGCTACATCCCGACCGTCATCCATGTCTATGTCTTCACCGGGCTGTTCATGCTGCTGGGCTGGCTGCGCCGCCCCAGCCGCGACAGCGGCGGCGCGCTGGCGGCGTATCTGCTGTGCCCGCTGCTGTGCTGGCTGGCGCCGCTGGAGTTCAGCGCATCGGCCTCGGGCTGGGCCGAGCGCAGCTTCGTCGGCACGCTGGGACCGATCAACGAACTGATCCTCGGCGATGCCGGCCTGACGCTGGATCCCTCCCAACTGATCGAGCATCCGGTGAGCATCCTCGTCACCCGGGTGCTGGCGCTGGCCTACCTCTACCACTACCTCAACTGGTTCTCGAAGGTCGAAGTGATCGGCTGGGCGCGGATCTCGCCGACCCGCGCCATCGCGATCGTCTCACTGTGGCTCGGCGCGATCGCGCTGTATTTCCACAACTACCTGCTCGGCTTCGCCGTGCTGCTGATCCTCAGCTTCATGCATGTGGTGCTGGAGTTCCCGTTGAATCACAAGTCGTTCCGCGAGATCGGCAGCCATTTGAGTTCGAAGCTCGTCCCCTCGCCGGACGGACAGCCCGGGCACTGATCCACTCCGCGCAAGAATCGGATATCCATCCGCAGGCCATTCCCTCATGTTCGCCCGAAACACCGCGCCGACGCTCTCACCGGCTGTACGCCGTGAATCCTGCGCGCGACGCTTTGTGGTGCAAAAAACCCATCGAGCGTAATGCATTGCTTCGCACGGAAGTCATGCGAATCAAGCGAAATGATTCACCAAGACCACTATGTTTCCCGACCAAATGAACCACTGGCTATCGAAGATCGCGGGTTCTCATCGAACGCTTTTTTTCTTGTGCGATTGCGGACATGGTCTGCGCACTGGGCGCAAACGCGCCCGGCAAGCGGATCGAAGCCATCCGCTGTCCAATCAAAAACACGAGGAGCACACATAGATGAACGTTATCAAGAAAGATCACAGTGTCGGTGAAGGTACGGGCGCAGCGACGGGTGCGATCACAGGTGCCGCCATTGGTTCCGCGGCTGGCCCGGTCGGCACACTGGTCGGTGCGGCTGTCGGTGCCATCGCCGGCGCGAAAGCGGGTGGCGCGGTTGCCGAAGCGGTGAACCCCACAACGTATTCCGACCATTTCCGCAAGCAATACAACACCGCGCCGTACTATCGTGCCGGCCAGGAATGGTCCGATTACGCCCCGGCCTATCAATATGGTTACGACAACTACGGCGCGCATGCGGGCCGCAAGTTCGACGATGTCGAACCGGATCTGGCACGCAACTGGGACACGACCAAGGCCGGATCGCGACTGGCATGGGACGATGCACGCGAAGCGGTGCGTGACGGCTGGCATTACATCGAACGCGCCATGCCTGGCGATGCCGATCGCGACGGCCGCTGAAATCGGGCTGCTGAGACCGGGCTGCTGAGACCGGGCTGCTGAAATCAGCGATACGACGCGCTGATTCACGCTGGCTGTAGGCCATCAGTGATCGAAAACACTGGTTCTGAATCCATACACCTGAATCGCTGATCTGGATCACTGGCTCCTGCCAGAGCATGGATGGTTGTCATCAACGATGGCAGCCGCTGCATTACAGCGCAGCATCCGGCACGCTTCCCGGGTGCTGCGTTTTTTGCGTATCAAACTTCAGAGCGCATCCCCATCCATCTCGCCGGTGCGGATGCGCACCACTTTCTCCAGATCCCACACGAAGATCTTGCCGTCGCCGATCTTGCCGGTGCCGGCGGACTTCATGATCGCTTCGACCACGGTCTCGACCTGTTCGTCGATCACCGCCACCTCCAGTTTGATCTTCGGCAGGAAGTCGACCACGTACTCGGCGCCGCGGTAGAGCTCGGTGTGGCCCTTCTGGCGGCCGAAGCCCTTGACCTCGGTGGCGGTGATGCCGGCGACGCCGGCTTCCGCCAGCGCCTCGCGCACGTCGTCGAGTTTGAACGGCTTGATGATGGCCATGACCATCTTCATGTCGGGGCTCCGGTGCAAAGCGGGAATGGCGTAGAGGATAACGCGCGGCCGCACGCCGGGGTCGGGTGCCGTGATTGTGTGCCGTGATCAGAATTCCCCGACCCCGGCATGCGGGATTCCCTGATGGTCGCGGCCGGGCGCGCACAGCATCCTGAGGTCCGCGCTACAATCCACCGGATATGCCCATGATCGACCTCAGCCAGATCGACGAACTCGCCCGCCGCCTCAGCGGCCTGGTGCCCCCCGCGCTGCGCGAGGGGCGCGACGAGATGCAGGACAACTTCAAGGCCGCGCTGCAGTCCGGCCTGGCCAGGCTGGATCTGGTCACCCGCGAGGAGTTCGACGTGCAGCGGGCGGTCCTCGTCCGCACCCGCGAACAGCTGGAAAGCCTGCGCAGCCTCGTCGAGCAGCTCGAAGCCAGACTCGCCGAGCGCGACGACGCCCGCGACACCGCGCCGCCCCAAGCCTGAGGGCCGCCGCCATGACGCTTGCTCTTGTGCACACCCGTGCACGCACCGGCGTGCGTGCGCCTACCGTCAAAGTGGAAGTTTTCCTCGCCGGCGGGCTGCCGCGGATGTCGATCGTCGGCCTGCCCGAAGCCGCGGTCCGCGAAGCCAAGGACCGGGTCCGCGCCGCGATCCAGTGCGCGCAGTACGACTTCCCCACCCGCGTCATCACCGTCAATCTCGCACCGGCGGACCTGCCGAAGGACGGCGGCCGCTTCGATCTGCCGATCGCGCTGGGCATCCTCGCCGCCAGCGGGCAGATCCCGCTGCAGGTGCTCAACGAATACGAATTCCTTGGCGAACTCGGCCTCACCGGCGAGCTGCGCAGCGTCGACGGCGTGCTACCGGCGGCGCTGGCGGCGGCGAGCCAGAGCCGCAAACTGATCGTACCGGTCGGCAACGGCGCCGAAGCCGCGCTGGCGGCCGAAGTCGAAGCCTACACCGCACGCACGCTGCTGGAAGTCTGCGGTCATCTGTGCGGGCACCGCTCGCTGCCGGCGGCGGTCGCACCCGCCAGCACCTACGATTACGGCCCCGACCTGCGCGACGTGCGCGGACAGACCCGGGCGCGGCGCGCGCTGGAGATCGCCGCCGCCGGCAGCCACCACATGCTGCTGGTCGGCCCGCCCGGCTGCGGCAAGACCCTGCTGGCCTCGCGCCTGCCCGGCCTGCTGCCGGAAGCCAGCGAAGCCGATGCGCTGGAAACCGCGGCCATCGCGTCGATCAGCGGTCGCGGACTCGACCCCACCCGCTGGCGCACGCGGCCGTTCCGCAGCCCGCACCACACCGCCAGCGCGGTCGCCCTGGTCGGCGGCGGCGCCGAACCGCGCCCTGGCGAAATCTCGCTCGCCCACAACGGCGTTTTATTTTTGGATGAACTGCCCGAATGGGATCGCCGCGCGCTGGAAGTCCTGCGCGAGCCGTTGGAGTCGGGCGTGGTGACGATTTCACGCGCCGCGCGGCAGAGCGAGTTTCCGGCACGCTTCCAGTTGGTCGCGGCGATGAACCCCTGTCCTTGTGGCTGGGCAGGTGATCCTTCAGGGCGTTGTCGCTGTCATCCCGAGGCTATCCTGCGTTATCGGGGGAAGATTTCAGGGCCGTTGCTCGAACGCATTGATCTGCACGTCGAAGTGCCGCGATTGCCGCCGGCGGAACTGCGGCCCGATGCGCTGCCTGGCGAGTGCAGCGATGTGGTTCGCGCACGTGTGATTCGTGCGCGTGAAGTACAACGGCAACGCGCTGGTCGATGTAATGCGCATCTTGATCAATCGGAAACGAATGCGGTCTGCCGACTCACATCAGAAGATCAAGCAATGCTGGAAAACGCGATCGATCTTCTGCAACTCTCGGCGCGTTCGATGCATCGCATTCTGCGGGTGGCGCGGACCATCGCCGATCTTGCGGGCAGCACCGATATTCTCGGCCCGCATGTGGCGGAAGCCATTGGTTATCGGCGTGGTGAGCGGGTGATGCCTTCGCGGGTGGCGTGAGCACGCACTGGCGTTGCTTCGCAGGACGTTCCATCGATATCTGCATGATAGCGGAGCACTCCGGACAGCATCAATTTCATAGGACGCATAAGCGGAAGCCATCATGCGCCGGTTTACTTGATCAGCTGAAGTGAACCTGACCCCGATATGGAGAGGATGGTCTCGCTGAGTTCCTTCTGGCCATAGTCATCGCTCGGAAGACGGTCACTTAGCTCTACAACTACCGTGCATCTGTTCTCCCGACGTGGCCATGTGTGTGGCGCAAGCCTTTCGATCAAGCGATAGAAGTCGTGACGATGAATCTTCCTGCCAGCATCGACCGATATGCTCTTGCATTCAACTTCGCCATCAACGCCATCTCTCGAGAACCGAATGTCATAGCGATCGACTCCTTCAAAATCGGGAAACGTCACCTGGTAGCCTTCGCTCAGTAACTCGGCTGCTATTTCAATCTCAAGATATAAGCCTGCGAAATTTGTATTCATTCCGTCAATTAGACGACCACGCAGATTGCTCTGACCACGAGGATCCAGACGTGCGTGGACGTCGACGACAATTGAGGAAAAAGCGAGCGCCGGGAGCAGCCCGCGGATGTACTCTGGCTCGGGAGAGTGCCCTTGCGATGCGATGAAGTCGCTGATTGATAGTTCTAGCCAATGTCGCTCAAAGATTGTCTTTGCACGATATGGGGATGAATAGATGTCGGCAACTAATTGCTCGACACGACGCTGCCAGCGAGTTTGCCCGCACAGGCTGATAAAGGCTGGGAGACGCTCCGCCATCCCCTCTTGGGTAACCGTTGGCACGAATCGCATCGATTGTCCTCACCTCTTGTTCGTGGCCACTCGAACAGTAGTCGCACATGCTCATTTGATATCGACCATCGTAAGGCTTGGGCAAGGCCAGATGTAGACTCTTTGGAAGCTGATTAGAAGCGACGAGCCCCCCTGATCGACTGCCGACTTATACCCGCACTGAGAGCAGAACATCGAGGCTCTCGATCTCTGCCTCAAAAGCGTCCTCCGCCGCGTCAATCACTTCGGGCTCGCTGCAATCCTGGCGTTCTTTCGGCACCGGAAGCTAGCGCTTTGGCCGAGCTACGATTGCCGCCTCCAAAGCACCCAGCACAGCGGTGACCGCAGAAACCAAATGAGGAGCCTGCTCAATCAGAACACCGAGGCGATTCGGTAATGAAACGTCGCCGGCAGCCTCGGATGCGCACGAGGGCACGTGTAACTGCTTCCACAGAGCTTGCACATGCTGGTTGAGCGTCCGGGCCTTGCCCGCTTCGATTTGTCGAGAGAGATACTTCAGCACGTCTGAATCCGGGCGAACGGTCATCCGCTAGCCATAGTTCCTTGGCCAGGGCAAGACAACAGGCCGCAACTGATAATCTCCGGAAGCGCTGGTATTCGATCGCCTGGGGTGCATGGCGGGCGCTTACCGAGACCCCGTAACACTTTAATTGAACGTCCGCTCTTGGAAGCAGTCGTAGCAATTGCTCCGCTCCATCATCGGCCGCTACCTTGAGCCAATCGCGACGCTATACCAGGGTCTGAAACCCCTCCACCGCCCTCTTATACGCCCCCCGCGCGATCCTCGCCCCGAGCTCCCACCCGGCCCAAGTGCCGGGGTCGATCTGGAGGGAGCGGGCAGCTTCCCGCTGGGAGAAGCCATGCAGCCGGCGCTTGGCTACCAGCCGACCGGCGCGTCGGAGTATCAAATCAATCCACCCCTGGAATTAAGACTGCACTATTTGATCCTCGCCCTACCCACAACTCCAATCGTTTCGGCGACGTGATGTTTGCGTACTTCGGCATATACACGACAGTGGGCTTGACACGTAACCTCAAACCGATGGCTTTGGCGATATCTAGTGCCACTGCCTCATCTTGCTTGTGAAAATAACGAACTTGAGTTACCTCAGGTGATATCGGCTTAATATCAATATAAGTCTCAACTTTGACTTCACTGACATGCCTATTGATCTCATCTCTCAGCACAAGGGCCACGCCATTATGCTCAATGCTTGGCACATGAATCCATATTCTTGGAGCTCGTTCTGCAGTGCGAGCGCCGGAGCAAAGCACCACATCGATACTATCAAGCCCAGTCGTGCCTTCGGCATCAACTTTTAGAGGGATTGTGGATGCAGATGCAATTGCCTTCGCCCATTCACTCTGGCGGATTGAATTTTTGTCGATACGGATAACATTTTCGTCGACTCGATATGCTGGCCTCAGATTCTCCTCTGCACTAAGTGCTCTAATTCGAACTCGCTCTAATTTTGAACCTGATATAACCTCTCCCTTCATCTTGCTGATAAGTTCACCGAGTTGGCTTGCCTTGAGCTCACGCCCAATGTCACCGTCCTCGCACCAGAAAATGTCCACATTGATAGCGCTAGGCCTCATCTCGATCTTTTCGTTCTTACGAGCGGCAGATTGAAATAAGTTTCTGTATTTGTGCGGTAATCTTGATGAGCCAACCCCATCTACCCCGCTATGAGGGGAAGCAAAATAACGATATAGCGCAGCCTTAAGAGGGGGCCGGGAGGCAAACAGTGCATTAGACCGCCGCGGCGGGATTGTACTTGCAGCCCGCTCCACGCAACCCGCAAAGCATATGTCTGCATTATTTAAAGAACCCAATCTCTCGGGAGCTTGCGGAACATGTGTGTGTCTTGTTTTTATCCGGACGTCTTTCTTCACTTCACTGACAACCTTATCCACAGTCATCCCAAGCTGAATGTTGCGCACGAACGCGTCAGCCAGATAACTCAATCCAATGCCATCGCTTACACGTTTTCCAGGTGTAGTTGCATATAGCACCATAATTCCGTCGCTCTGTTGGGCTATCTGCGGCGAAGTTATCGGCACCTGCAGCTCGGTATGCATTGTTTCCAAATAGAGCGGGTCGTCACGACAGCTATCGAGGACGAGTAGAATATTTCCACCATAGAATTCATTTGCTCGCATGAATAGATCTTGTGATAATTCAATAGACTGCCCTTGGAATACCACATTGCTTGGGTTGTTTTTCAAACGCTTCGCTGCACGCGGCATGTCAAGAACTGCGTGCTTGGCAAATATGTAACTTCTGTTATTGATCTGTACGCCATGACCTGACAAGTAGACAAACAGAAATCCGTTTTCATCGTCAAATCCTTCAATCAAATCCTTTATACGGCCGGCAATCTGGTCGTCATTCGCGTCGCAGATCACTTCAATTTCGTTCGACTCAGGAGACTCCTCGCGCTTCCACCCTACCATCTCAAGTTGCGTCGCGATTCTCTCGATGTCTTCGCAGGGCGTATGCAAATTACGTAGCATCAACCTATGCCGATCACGATTGTCGTAGCCAAGCGGCTGATAATCCTTCACTCCAACCAAGAGCGCATAACGCTTAACAGGATTAACTGGCTGGCCCAAGACAGGAAGCGTTGATACACTCAGCAAAAAAAGCAGAAATGCCTTAAAAAATTTATGAATTTTGTTCATGTCGTCATAATCAATCAAGTTCTGTTCCGTCGACATAACGTGATACATCTTCGGAAAGTTCACGATCCAATACAGTGCGAACCGCCTCCTCTAGCCCTGCACCTCGTGTAAGGCCCGTTCCCTCTTCGATACCGCGCGTGATTCGCTGTTCTAGTAGTGCCATCGCTTCTTCAATCTTCCAGTGCGCAGGACTGAACATTTCACCAGAATTGAGCAATATCTGGTTCTGCTTGATTTTTCCGTCGCTGCCTAACGAATATGCCTTAATAACGTTGCAATCATCATCTCGTCCACGTGGCGTCGGGCATGCTCCACTAAAGTACGCGTTCCGATAGCCAAATCCACCATCAGGACGATTTTGACCCTGAGCGGAAAAATATCGAAATCCGACCGTCTTATTGGATGGGAACTCAGCTTGTACGCCACTGGTATCAGCCTTGAGGAATCCCATGAATACCACGGCATGACCACTTTTTGTGGTGCGATTAAGATTGACGAAATCGCCCGCGATCAGCTCTGAAAATGGTTTATGCTGCCCGATGCCGAGCTTCTGTAGAGCGTACGCTGTACCAAGAGAACCAGACCCTTGGAACATAAATATATTAGCCTTGATGCCAGTCGTAGAGCCGCTCTTCCAACTGGATATCGGCAAGCGCTTTAAGAAACTCCAATCACCCGTTTCTTTGCCATAGAAATTAAGCGCCTCGACAATTACCTCCGCCACAGCAGCGACACACATGGTGGGGTTAGGGCCATTTAAAGAGACTTTCGGCCTACTTGCAGGAATACAACACTCGTTTCCGTATTTGATGTCTTGAGTGTAGGCTTTATGACGGTTGTATCCGCCATTTCGACGCTCGGCATCCAGCTTCTCCACGGCTTTGAGTATGTATGCCCGAAAGCCAGCATCGGCCGGCTCAGCCGCACTGCAGTTTATTGTGATGGCCGCCAGCACAAACCCGATACCTAAATTGGCCCACTGGATGCGAATGGTCATATTCAATTACGTCCTTTGATAGAATTTATTGTCCACTTAGATGTCTAAATGACTGGTTCCTCAGATGGTGCAAGCACCGCTGCGTTAAGCATTGGATATACTTTTATAAATTCTTGTTGCTAGGCTGCTTCAGCGCAAACAGTCCTTTCTATTTGGAAATAGATTCAGAGCGAGAGCAACTTGGAAACAAACTTGTGACGGCCTTAAAAGCAGCAATTGAATATGTTGCCTGTGAGAACCCCCCTTCCTGAGTCACCTCGGTTCCCGCCTCGATGCGTGCACCAAACAACTCCATCAGGCGCAGCATCACAGCCCCTTTTTTCCCTCGAAAAGCTTTACGATCAAACTCAAACTTTTGAACGACGAGCTCTTCATGAGGCGCTAATGCACCAACGGCGCCATCCCCGAGATCCGACGGACTTAATAGACCTTGGACTCTCAGTTCACTCACCATTGCCTGTTTTATTGGCACAGAGCCATAGCGCCTAGTTGCGAACCAGATCTGCGCGTTTGTGCTGTTGAGTGCAGCAATAGATGCTCTCATCTGCGCCGCCCATTCTGTCTTTTCCGCCCCAAGATCCGCCGAAAGACTTCGACCTGCAATAGCGGCAAGGCGCACACTTGTCCAATCAGTGATTGGCATAGGCTTGAAGCGCTCCTGATTTGGGAGCTCCATCGCCAGATATAGTTGTGCAGGTTTACCGTCTTTAGCCATAGCAATAAGATCGCGCGCGCATTTTGGCTCTGTAACGTAGTACACGCTTCCAATCTTGGCTGCGCCTACGTCTGGCGCGCTGAGGAGATTGAAGCCCCGGTCTCGGGCCAAAGTCGCATAGATCTTCTTAACTACATGGTCAACGACTTCCAGCTCCTGATTCTCTGCTTTTGTGGGCAGGCATACCGCAGAGAGCACCAAGACCAGTCCTATTCGAGCAAACTGCATAACTCCCCCTTGGCTGATCAATACTCTAGCGTTCTGTTATCTGGCGTACGCTGGCGCGCTCATAGCAAACGACGAAAAACTACCTTTAAGTTCTGTGGAATGTACAGCGTTCATCCGCATAGCGGCCATACCGTTCGTCGGTCAATCTTGATCAGCCCAATCATCGGGACCTGTAGGAGCTAAAGGGGTCAGGTTCATTTTTCATAACTCGCCAGAAGTAATAAAAGATATCGCTTCACCAGCTGTTGCATGATCGCGCACCACCAACCACACTCCGGTTTTGCTCCGCGCTCACATCAGCATCACTCCCGCATCACCTCCGCCTCGGCTCACATCCCACTCCGTCCCTATCTCGATCCAGATGCGGCCCATATCCCGGCTCGCCACCTCTCACCGGTGCTGCACCCGCTGCACGTGCTGCGGCACAATTCGCAAACACGCCCGGATCCCCCGGCACGCGCACAGGTGCGATTCGCAACGGGGCAAGACGATTGGTCGACGCAGCATCGCTGCGCAATGAAGCACCACCGCCACGATGACATTGATCGCCACCGCGTTTGCGGTCGTGGCGGCAACCTTCAGCGTTGAATCCTCCGCCGTGAGCGGAGACATCGCTGACGAAGCACATTGCGATGGCGGTCAGCGCCATCGGCATCGAGACGCCGTCGGGCGATAAAGCCGATGCTTCCCCTGTGCATGCCTTGGCCATCCAGCATTACCCCTGTGGAATGTGCGCCGACTTCAATGATGAAGTGTGATTGAAGTCTCGTTGCTTGGCTATTTGGTTGTCAATCGTTATCGCGAATCTGCTACTGAAGGGGCGCAATGTGAATTGTGGTATCTGTGCCGGAAGCCATCATTTGCTTATGTTCCCTCAATCGAAAAGTAAACATCAATTCACCATATCAACGCCCAGCTTCGTGCCGAGCTACAACACGGCGCAGTGATGCGAAGTCAGCAACGACGAAAAGACCGGGACACCCATATTTCTGCGTCTGCGCACCCATCAATTCCCCGCACCACTCCCAATTCATGAGATGAGGATAAGGACAGTGCTACCCGACGGTATCGCCCGCGCATCTTCCTCCCTATCGGGCAACAATGTTCCTGTTGATATTTCAACCCAGCGTCAACGCAAGCCGAATCCCTTTCAGCCACTGCTGCCCCAACCGCTCGGCGATCGCGATCAAGTCTTGCGCCGAGCCGGCAACGCGATACCAGCCACTGCCGAGACAAGGACACCCACTACTTCGTTGCGCAAACGGGCCGGACGGCAACTACGATTCCATTGAGCAATGCTGTGACCGCGAGAAGCCGCAGTGGCGAAACCTGTCTGAGAATAGGCTAGCGGCATGTCGGGTTTCTCTGAATTGTGGGTGTCCTGGGATCGTTCCACTGGGCAATGCGCTGACCGTCTTAGGGAAGAGGCCAGTGGCCTGTCGGGATCTTCTGAATTGTGGGTGTCCCGGTCTTTCCTTGCCTGACGACGAAACCCTCCCAGAACATAGTCGCGTTAGTTGCGGGACAGGACACGAGCTGGTGCATGTCTCAGCGTAGGGTGATTCATGGAGAGATCTCAGGAGCAGTACGGACGCGCCCTAAAAAATCATTACTCCGATCACAGATTCGCGATTTCATCATCGTTTCATCATCGTTTCAACATCAATCGCGCACGACGAACGAGGCAGCGCGGGTGATTATCGGAGCTGCATCGACGTCTGTTTTCGACGCGCTCCCCCAAACTGGGCGAGCCGAACGCCGCGATGCTGCCAGTAAGTCACATTGAAGTCACATAATCTTAATAAGGATGATCAGAATGAAAGTGATGTCATATAACGTCAGTCTATTAGCGGCAGCGGTGACGCTTGCCGCCACGACCCTCGTCGGTACCGCGTACAGTGCTAACCCGATTTCCGTTCAGGCGAAGGGCGCAGCCGTCGAAGCGACGAAAGCGCACTTGCAAGGGCGCTTGGAGCTAACCTGGGGTGATGCCCGCCCCGGAAGCAAGACCCCTCACCGTTTTTCGGCGACTGTGGTCGATGATGCAGGCCGTCGCCATGCCTTAGACACCGACAGCGCCTTGAAGGCCGCCGGAGACCTCTACTCACTCAACAAGAGCCGGGTCGCGGTGACGCTGGTACCGGCGTCAACCGCCGTCGCCAAAGCGGCAGCAGTGTCCGGCCTGTCGGTGCCCGAAGTGATCGTGGCTATCGACGATCTCGTGTCCGACACGGTGACTGGCAATGCAGGGAGGATCTCGACCAGCGTGGTAACGACCACCTGGGCCACACTGATGTGCAAGTTCAAGGACATCGCGACCGAACAGAAACCCAAAAGCTTTTTCCAGGCGCAATACGGAACTGCAGCTGGGGAGCTTGGCCAGTACTGGTCCCTGGTGTCCTACGGCAACATCAACCTCAACGGCAGCACCGCGTATGGTTGGTTCACCCTGCCCCAGAACCGCTCTTACTACGTCACCTCCGCCGGTGCCGATCTGACTAAGCTCTTCAACGACTGCACCGCAGTCGCCAACAGCAGTGTCAACTTCGCCGCCAACGGTGGGCTGCAAGGCATCAATATGATGTTCAACGGCGATCTCGATGGTTACGCTTGGGGTGGCAGCCGCTGCGCCACGCTCGACGGCATCAATAAGTGCTGGAGCAGCACCTGGAATCCGCCGTGGGCGTTCCAGAATCTCGCACCTCTGGCGCATGAGATGGGACATGCCTATGGCTTGCCGCACGCCAACAACTCCGATGGCGACGGCGACACCTACGATAACCCGTGGGACGTGATGAGCGATGCCTATAGCAATGCCAACACCAGCACGACTTACGGTACCTTGCCGAAGAATCTCAACGTCTATTCGCGCAATCGGCTGGGCTACTTGACCGCGGCACGCAAGCGCACCATCAATCACAGCACGACGAGCCAGCGCTTTGAGCTCGCATATGCCGACCTGTTCTCGGGCGACAAGACCAGAATGGTCACGTTGGTGATACCGGGCACCACCACGCGCTATTACACCGTTGAGGCGCGCGGGCGTCGCGGCACCTATGACGGCAATCTTGCCGGGAACGCAGTGATCATTCATTCCGTCGATACCACGCGCGCTTCGCCGGCCTGGAGTGTGGATGCTGCGTCGCCCCCGGCCACGGTGTCCAACAATGAAGGCAGCATGTTCAAGGTCGGCGAGAGCTGGAGCACGCCCGAAGCGGCCGGCAGGAGATTCAGGGTCCAGGTGATCAACGCGACCACGGAGGGATTCACCATCGACGTGGTCGGGCAGTGATTCGTGATGACATCGTGATAGAGGATTCGTGTCCCCTTTGACGAATGCGGCAGCGGCGATATCAATATCGCGCCGCGGCAAAAATCGGCGGCCCCTCAGCGATGCGAGGGGCCGCTTCTTTGCAATCAAGATCGCGGTAGCAAAGAGCGGGGACAAAGACCTGGGAAGGACCGGGACACCCATATTTCTGCGGCTGCGCACCCATCAATTCCCCGCACCACTCCCAATTCATGAGATGAGGGTGAGGACAGAGCAACCCGAAGGTATCGCCCGCGCGCCTTCCTCCCTATCGGGCGACAATGTTCCTGTTGATATTTCAACCCAGCGTCAACGCAAGCCGAATCTCTTTCAGCCACTGCTGCCCCAACCGCCCGGTGATCGCGATCAAGTTCTGCGCCGAGCCGGCAACGCGATACCAGCCACTGCCGAACGCGGCGACGCGGGTGGCCCAGCACTTCGCGTCGTGGTCCATGGTCTTCAGGATCGCAGGGGCATGCAGCGAGATGCGGCGAGATGCATCCACGCTTGCCGGGCGCGAGGTGACGGCCGGTCCAATCGAGAATCTGGAGGTACTCGGCTGTCGTGATGTCGATGACGGGGCGCAAGCCGCTAACGACCGGGTCACGTCACAGACTGGGACACCCACTACTTTATTGGGCAATGCGGTGACCGCGAGAAGTCACAGTGGCGAAGCCTACCTGAGAAGCTGCTAGCGGCATGTTGGGATTTTCTGAATTGTGGGTGCTCAGGTATCGGTATCGGTATCGGTATCGGTATCGGGACATATTAAACCGAAAGCGTTATGCGCCGATTTACTTGATCGGCGTGCAGTGAACCTGACCCGATAGTTGTGAATTGTGGGTGTCCCTATCCTCTATGATCGAGCGCGCGCAAGACTTCAATGCCCGCTGTCCTGATTTGTTCTGCGCCATCGTTGAGGAGGCTGCGTTCGTCAACGGGCGGCGCATTGAGTCCGCTCAGGTGCCAATTCTCGCGCTTGCACTTCATGCGTGAACCACCCAACAATTCAAGCCGACCACGCATAGTAGCGTCGGCCACGTGTCCGCGCTACGCTAGCATGCGTCCGCCGCCCCGCTGCGGGGCGACATAACTTGGGTGTTAAGCACTCACAGCCAACGGAGTCAGCGTGCACATCTCCGATATCCCTTTCGGCACGACCGACTGGTCGACCGTCGAGCGAACTGAGCACAAAGGCGAACGTGGGCTGGCCTACTGGCGGACTCGGCAGTTCGGGAGCGTGCGGGTTCGAATGGTTGAGTACACTCCCGGCTATCTCGCTGATCACTGGTGCGTCAAGGGCCACATACTTTTGTGCACTGAGGGCGAACTCCATACCGAGCTGGAAGATGGTCGTAAGTTCACACTCAAATCTGGCATGAGCTACCAAGTCGCGGATAACGCGGAACCGCACCGCTCCTACACAGACGTTGGCGCGAAGCTGTTCATCGTCGACTGAGAGCGTCCCGACAATTCTTTCAAGCCGACTCCATGTCATGGCGTCGGCCGCGCGCTACGCTTGCACGCGTCCGCCGCCCCGCCACGGGGCGGCTTACCTCAGGTGTTAGGCGCTCTCCAGGAGGACACATTCGCAGTTCGCTTCTGTGCATGCTTCCGTTTATGCCCTTCATGCCTCGATTCTGGCTGCTCCTGCGGTTTCGAAGAAGATGGGGAAAGCATTGAAGGAAGAGGCTGCAGATAGAGAGCGGCATGGGACATTGGTTGTCGGCGCGGTGGCGTGAATGCGCGCGGGTTCAACCTCAATCGCCGCCTCCATTGTCAACTCCTTTCAACTCCTTATCAGCCTGGCCTCGTGTCGGGCCGCGCAATCAGGGCGCGCTTGACCGCGGGGCTGAAAAACAGCGCAAGCGTCTCGTCCTCGAACAACCGGCCGAGTTCGGTCAGGCGCAAGCCGTCCTCTCCGTCGCTGTTTGCATAAGGCTCAAGAATGCTGACATCGATCAGCGCGCCGACCAACTCACGGTAATGCGCCGAAAGCTGCGGCTTGCTCGCTTCGATTGCGCGCAGCACGGAGGTCTCGGGACGGCCGTTACGCAGGCCGGTGGCGTATGACATCGCCAACAATTCCTCATCGTTGATGGCGCGGCCGGTGGCGATCGGAACCGCGCCGGACAGCACGCTGTCGGCATAGGCGCGGATGCTTGTGTCGTTGCGGAACACGTAACCATGGCAGTCGCCCGACACTTGCCTGGCACCGATGCGCGAATAGGACGACGCGCCGACGCCTAGCAGATCGCGCGAGGACGAGGTGCGGACCGTCTTGAACAGATCGGCATAATGTTTCTGGCTCACGAAACGGTTGCCATCGGTCTGCTGATAGCCAAGTGCGGCCATACCCTGCCAGATGAGCATGCGCCCGAGCAGAGTCGCTTGTTCGTCTTCGAAGCTGCCGCGTCTGTCTTCGGATTGGTACCAGTCGCCTTGCGGGCGGGCAGCGAACCGGCCGTGATACCAGGTCAGATGCGCTGGCCGCAACTCTGCTATCACCTGCAGATTCAGCCATGTCTCGGTCGGCGAGCCCTTGTAGAGCCCCTGGATGAGATCGATATTCCAATTGTCGAAGATACTGCTCACGATCTGCGCGGCGCGGATCGGCAAGTCGCGTTTGTAGCCGCGTGCGGCATATTTGAGTACCGCGTCGTCGAAGGACTGCGCGCCGAAGCTCAGGCGCGTGAAGCCATGCTCCTTGAGGAAGCGCAGCTTGTCGTCGCCGCCGGGCGCCATAATGGTGAGCGGACTGCCCTCGATACACACCTCGGCGTTGGGTAGGATATCGAAGCATGTGTCGATCGCACCTATGATGTCGCGCAGCGCCTCCTCCCCGAGCACCAGCGGCGTACCGCCGCCGATATAAATCGATGACAAGGCGGTGCCTGATTGCGCGAGCCGGGCGCCCCAGAACGCCAGCTCGCGCTTGACCGCTTCGAGATAACGCTCCACTTCGTTTTCTATTGTCTTCGACGCTCCACTATCTTTTCCCGCATAGTGTTGCACTGCGTAATGGCAGAAAGTACAGCGCGTCTCGCAGAAGGGAATGTGCACGTAAAGGCTGGTGTCGCGGCCGAAGAGGATGGTGTCCAGCACCTGGTTGGCGTCGACCGGCGTCAACGAATCAATCGGCGGATAGATCGCTACCGAATGGGAGCCGCCGAGCACGGTGCGACGGATGCTCAGCCCGGCCGCAGCATGCAGCATCGGCAGCACATCCGGGATGCCGAGCCGGCCCAGCGACGCATAGGCGTTGCCGAAAGCGATGGCCTGCGACCTCGTCTCTTCCGCATCGGTCGCATACATCAGCAGCGCTCCGCGATGATGGTGATGCATACGTCCGCATTCGGCCCCGGGTCTTCGTCGTCGGTATAGGTCACGTCGAAAGGATTGACCAAACGCGGCATGTAGTGCTTGCGCCACGAAGTCGCCTTCTCGCCTACTAGGGTCGACACGGTCTGTCCCCACACGCGCTCGGCGATGATCGTCAGGTCGGGACGGGCGAAGGCGGACTGCATCAATGTATAGATGTCGTCGAACTGGACCCATGGCTGGCCCAGCCTGGTGAGCGGCAGCCGCACCAGCCGATGCGTGACGGCGATGCGACCACCGGGGCGGACGACGCGTGCCATTTCGGCGACCATCGCCGGGCCGAGGCCCAGCTGCCATATCGCACCGGTCCATTCGTTGACGGCGGCATCGGCTGCGGCGTCCGGCAACGGAATGCGTTCCGCCAGTCCGGTGCGGAACTGCACATTGGTGATACCGAGCTCGCAGGCAAAACGACGCGCGCGGTCGGTCACGCAGCGCAGCATTTCGACAGAGATGACGAGGCCATCGCACCCGATCAGCGACGAGAGCCGGCGCGCGACACGTCCGTTGCCGCCGCACACGTCGACGACGACGCTATCGGGCGCCAACCGCAGCAGGTCCGGATGGTTGGGCAGCAGGTCTTCCTGTAAACGAACTAGCTTCTCTTCCGCCTCCGGCGTCTGGCTGAACGTGTTGTGGCCTTCGGCCGACATCAGAAGCGGCAAACGCCAGCGCAGATAAGCGGTGCGGAAACGGTTAGCGGTCTCGGACAACGCTGTTGGGCTGGACGACGACACAGCATTGCCGAGCAGCACCTCATCGCTTGGAAGATTGACGATGCGGACATCGCAGAACGCGTCCTCAAGCGCGTAGACCGCCTCAAAGACGCCGACGAAATCGTCCTCAGTCGCCTCCACCGCGGGCCACAGCGCGTCGGCATCGAGCTTCAGGCACAGGCCGGACAGGTAGATCGATCCGGCCCACGCGAGCGCGCGAGCGCGCACCGCCGCGTCGAGGAGCGACTGGTCGGCTGTCATCAGCGCATGCACCGGCAAGCCAGCTCGCGTCAGCGCGTCAAGACCAGCGATGGGCCGCTCCAGCGCCGGCCACGTCACGCCTTCGACGATCACTCCCGCACCCAGACGACGCAGTGACCGGGCGATTTCGGTACCGCCGGCAAGATCGACGGCTTGCACCGTCGTGTGGTGCAAACTCAAGTGGCCCGCCTGGCGCAGGCTCGCGAGCTCGGCGAGCGTGGCAGCATGGTCGGCGAGCCGCACGCAGCGCAACTGCAGTTCCGGTGCGGTCGCTTCCGCATCGATCCGGGCGCGGATATCGTCCACCGACACTGCATCGAGGTCGAAGTCGACAGTACGGCACAACCTCGTCCGGCGACTGTCCTCGGCCATTCGGCGCAACTGCGCCAGTTCGTCGGCCGACGGCACCCGTGGCGACGTCAGATGGAGGAAGCCGTGCTGCATCAATGCGACGAGCATCGTGTCGATCAGACGCTGGTCATCGAAACCCTTCCGCAGCTCGCCGACATGGGTCGGCGCACCCGCCAGCGCAGTGACGAAATCCCACAGGCCCTCGCCCGGGGGTACCGCCATGCCGACCTCGAAATGGCTGTGGCTCAGCAACCGATGCTCGGCAATCTCGACGCCCAGCATTTCGACCGCGGGATCGAGCATGACGAAGCTGTCGTTGGACGGCGTGTGTATTCGCAACTGCCGCCTCATGGAGGGAGGGCGGTCTCCCTCGCTCACGACAACACCAAGTCCGGCGAGGCTGTCGATCACCCTCAGCGCTTCATCCGCGGATAGGTTGCCCAGCGCCTGCGCCACATCGTCGGCGGTCTTTGGCGTCGCCAATAGGTCGAAGATGCGGGCCGATCGTTCGGACAACTCCGCATACGACGGCAAGCCCTCGGCGGACGGGAAGTAGATCAGCCAATGCCGCGGCGACGGCGCCAACGCCTCGTCAGGGTCGTAGCCCTGCGGGTTTTCGATCCAGGACGTGAGGTCGTGGCGGGACGGCGCGACGATGGCGGCGCAAGTGGCGACGAAGCGTGCGGATGAGCGATCAGCGCGCGCAACGACATGCGCTTCTGCAGCGGCAGCATCCGGCCAAACCTCAACCGCAGTCTCGCCGAGGCGCCGGGCAAGCGCGACCAGTGCCCCATCCAGTGCCAGAACGTCCTGCTGCGTTGGCGCGGCGAATTCCGGACGCGTCGCAAGATAGGCGACGAACGCACCAGCGAGGCGCCAGAAATTCGGGCCATCGTCTGCATAACCATTCGCGCAAGCGAATTCTGCCGCCACGGCATCGATGTCGAGCCCGCTCATATAGAGAAGATGCTGGCTCAACGGCACGCGGGTCAGCGCGGCAACCGCGAGGCGCACCAGACCGCGCCGGTACATGCCGATATTGGTGTCGGACGCCCGCGGCGTGCTTGCGTAGTCGGCGATCACGGCCACCTCGGCGGCACTGAGGCCCTCGACTGCGACGGCGCGCCCCGGCTGCAGGACCATTTTGACGAGGCCGTCGTCGCTCAGGATCTTCCGCCACGTGTCCCATACCAGCCGGGCATCCATGACGATATGTGTATCCATGGCTCAGCACTCCTCGCGAAAAGTTCTACTTGATGGCAACGAACCCTTCGAAGCACAAATATTTCATGATGGTCATGACGTCAACGAAGCCGGCTCGACGGAGCATGTCGATATTGGCCTCCGTAGAGAAAGGCTCGAGTACGCTCTTGAGGCTTGCCGTCTTGTTCAGTATCTCTTCGGCTGAGAATCCTTCATTTCTCTTGTAGTCGTTGTAAAGCGACACCACCATGTCCTGGAACCGCGCGTCGGGCGCCCGGACCTTTTCGAAGAGGACCAGGGCGCCGCCCCAGTGCAGACGCTCGTAGATTCGGTTGTAAACCTCCTGCCGGCTCCGCGGAGAGATGAATTGGATGCAGTAATAGGAGACGATCAGGTCCGACTTCTCGAAATCGTACGTCCGCACGTCGCCAACCTCGAGCGTGATGTTGGGGCTCTCCGCACAATGCTGCCGCGCCTTGACGATCATCGATTCGACCGGATCGATGCCGACCCACTTGATTTCGGGTTTCAACACTTGATGCTCCGCCAGCTTCCGAAGCAACTGACCCGTGGAGACTCCGATCTCGTAGCAGACACTGTCACTGTGGCAGAAGTAGTCGCTGAGCTGGCAGACCAGATTGTGCCCCGCATCGTAGTACGGCACCGACCGGCGAACGTGCTCGACGAACGTGTCGGCGACGTTGCCGCCGAAAGTCCAGTTCGCTCTTGTAACGTCGATGTCCTGTCCGACTTTCATGGCGCGCCGCCCATCACTTTTTTTTGATGGTTGATGCTCTCCGTATGCACGGCGTCGAAATACCGCGTTATGAACTCCCTGCTCAGTCCGACCTCGCTCCAATTCCCCAGTGCTCTCTCGATCATCTGGTTCCAGCGGGCAATCTGCAGAATCGTCACGTTGTTGTCCTTCTTGTATCGACCTATCTGCTCTGCGATCTTCATGCGTCGGCTCAGCATCCGCATCACTTCATCGTCGATACTGTCGATCTTCCGGCGCAGTCTCTCCAATGCGGCATGGAACTCCTCCGCATCGACATCCTCACCCCGCAAGGCGACAGACTCGCGCATTCCCTTCAGCTGCCCCGGATCCATCTGCGGTCTCGTTCCGCCCCAGGCATTGTCCGACTCGACATGGCTCTTGCTCATAGTTCAGTGCCTCCCGAGAGGGAACTCGTCGACGCCGCCGTGGTCCTCAGCGCACAAGCGGGCGTTGTCGCCGTCGATGCGCGCAATCCACAACGGCATCGCCTCCATCACGCTGCCTCTTGCAGGGTAGTTCGCCGACTCGCCGGGCCGTAGGCACGGTCCCAGGCGGCGCGCCCGCGCTCAAGGTCGGCGAGAATGACATCGATGGTGCGTGCGGTGTCGAGCGTCTCTTCGCCGCTGCGCAACGCTTCGGCTTCGTACTCGAGGATCACAGCTCCAGGGCGCGCGCGCGACAACACATCGTCGAGCAGATCCCACACCGCATCGGATATCTGTGTGTCGTGAAAGTCGTGGTACTGGTTGTCGAACCAACGGCCACCGGCCATGTGGATGCAGATGACGCGCTCGAGCGGGATGGTGTCCAGGAAGCGCGCGATCGAATAACCGCTCGCACCGTGGTTCTGCGCATTGGCGTAGAGGTTGTGCAGATCGAGGTGCAGATAGGTGCCCGACAGTTCGAGCACTCGCGCGAGGAACTCCTCTTCTGGCATCTCGCTGCCGGGGCAGGCTCGGTAATACGCCGCATTTTCGTGCGCGAATGGCACGCCGTAGAGGTCCTGCAGCATACGCGCCCGGGCGGCGACACGAACGACCTCCGCGCGTGAGAACTGCAGGGGACTGCTCCACACGTCGCACCAAGATGCATCGCTGTAAAAGCAGTGATTTGAAACCCAGGGAACGCCGAATTTCTTGGCCAGCGGTACATGACGCCGCACGGCAGGCGTGCCCATTAGGTCGTCGAAGCCGAAGTCTCCACCGTAATTGGAGTGACCCAGAATCGGAAAACGCCGGGAGGCATTTTGCATCATATCGATCATCGGCGCCGACATCAGGCCAGGCCCGTCGAGCGGCGACATCACACTGTCGAACAGTATTTCCAAGGCATCAAGGGGCTGGTCGAAGAAAGGAAACCAACCAAGCAGTGCCGGGTTGAACTGGAGGCCAACTCCAAGCCGTGCAACACTCATGGCAGACTCCTTCCTTGGTCAGACTGTGGCGGCCGCGGTGCCGCGGCCGCCACAAAGCCGATTATCACCTTCGCCTGTCAGCTCGCGGCGCATTTGGCGGAATTCGCTGCACACCTCACCGCATTCGCAGCGCATCTGGCGGCATTCGCTGCGCACTTCGCCGCCGCTGCCCGCGCCGCCGCCGCGTGATACTCTGCGGCGCATTTAGCGGCATTCGCAGCACACTTCGCCGAGTTCGCCGCGCACTTCGCCGCGACATCGGCCGCTGCGGCCAATTTCACTGAGATTTTCTTAACATCACGGTCATTTTCCATTTCATTCTCCAACGCCTCAGGGCAAAGTGAAATTGCGCCTTAACCGTCTCGGCTGTCAAGCTGAAACCTGCGCATTCGTCGGAAAAAACGATCGATTTTTCCGCACGTATCGCAGTGTTACAAGAGTCTGCGCCTATGGCACAGCAATGCCTCGGCATGAGGACCACCACATCGGATGTACCCTTGAAAGTCGCAGAGGGCGAACTCGTTCCATCGAAGCTGCGGCCCACCGCTTTGACGGTGCTTCTGCAAAGAACGACGAGGCCAACGATGTCGTAGGGCCGGGATGAACTGGATTACTGGCTTCGTCTGCCCTAATTCCCAGTAGTGAACCGTTCAGGCGTTCACGCCGAGTCGGAGCGATGCCTCTTCTTGGGTGATGGAGAGAACAAGACGCCGACGCCGTATATGCTCGCCCAAGGTCTGACGTTCAAAGTCGCAGGACTTTGAAACACCTCTCTGCCCCTGCGGCTGGGCCGGCGATCCCTCGCTGCCGCTGTCATCCCGAAGCGATCCAGCGTTATCGCGGCGAAATTTCAGGGCCACAGCTCACGGGAGTATTCCGATAATCTCGACTTCAGCGCACGACAGCTGCCTCTGCGGCGATGTCAGCTTCACCGTGGAGTGGCCCAGCACGTGGGTGGCGCACTGCCACTGCACGGTGTGCCGGCGCGCGCACGGCGCGGCCTTCGTGACCTGGTTCGGCACTGAGAACGAACGCGCGCGGATTGATGACCCGGCCGGCGCACTGCACTGCTATGGATCATCGCCGGGCGCGGAGCGGGGCTTTTGCACGCACTGCGGCAGTTCGCTGTTCTTTCGTTCGGATCGCTGGCCCGGCGAGCTTCATATCGCGCTGGCGAACCTGGAGGGCGACGGCGACCGCACCGATGGCGCATGTGTTCTGGGAGACCCATGTCGATTGGGCCACGATCGATCCGGACGACGGCCTGCCGCGCAAGCCGTCGACGCACTCCGATTGAACCGCGGCCGGCGCGGGATCTGCGTCGGCGGAATTCAGCGTTCGCCGAGCACCTTGTGCATGCGCAGATAGTCCTTGCGGTACTGCCTGGCGAGCTTCGCTTTCTGCGTGGCACTGAGGATCTTGCCGGAGACCTGGAAGAATTTCTTTTCTTCCTCGCGCAGGTGGTGATGAACCTTCTCCGACAGCTTGCGCGCCTTCGCCATCCAGCCGCGATGCGACACGCCCAATGACTGCATATCTTCGATGATCTCATCGATCTGGTGATGCTCGGACAGCGCGTGGCGCGAAGACATCAGGCCCATGTCGTGCATCAGGATCGGTGCATACAGATAGCGTTCTTCGGCAGCGGCATGGGCAGCGAGTTCGATCCGCAGCGTGGTGAAGACCTCCTGCCGATGCTGGGTGCCAGGCTTGGAGCGCAACAGTTTCCTGCACAGCGAACGCTGGTTTTCGTGGCTCTCGTGCAGGGCGTCGTAGATGGTCTCGGGCATGGCGGCGTGCTTCCTGTCGATGCATGGATCGGGCTGGACACGTGGCGGCCCGCATGCGGGCGTCCGCGCTTCTGGCGCATTCACTGCAGGAGCATGCCATCGGGGGCATGCCATTGAAAGCCACGGCTATTACAGACGGAGCTTCTATTCCAGAAGGGGCTTCCCACCGGGGATCGGCGCCACAACGAAAACGACCGGCGCTGGGCCGGTCGTTGGGGACATCGGATCGTTGTCGGCCGAATGCGTCGAGCGTGCCGACTCACTTGTCGGTACGCAGACCGCCGCGCTGGGCTTCTTCGCGCATGCGCCGACGCTGGCCGACGCTGATGCACTTGTTCTGCGGACGGTTGGAGCCCAGCGGCTTGATGCGTTCGCAGATCATGCGGTTGTCTTCGGCGCGCGCGAGCGACGCCTTCACGGCTTCCAGCGCATTGGCGAGCGCGATCCTGCCGTCGGGGCCGAGTTCGGCGATGTCCTGCTTGCCGTCGATCAGCGACAGCGCTTCGTCCTGCCTGGCGAAGATCGCCTTGCGCTCGTCGTCGGTGAAGTGGGAATAGTTGCTGGATTTGCGTTCGATCGCCTGGCGCAGCTCGCCCTGCGCGGTGCGGATCTGGGCCGGCGTCGAGTCGATGGAGACGACGTCCGCGGCGAATGCGGAAGAAGAGAACAGCATGACGGCGACCAGCGCCATCGCAAACAGATTACGCATGTGGGGTTTTCTGCACGGAGGGTAGAAACCCTATTGAAGCATGCCGAAGCGGCACTTCCCGCCATGACTTTCGTCATGGCGGGAAGCCTATTCAGGCAACCCACTCAGGCAACCCACCTTGCATTCGGCACGATCAGGCCGCGGCGGCGGGCTGTTCGTCGAACTGCTCTTCCTCGGTCGAGCCCTTCAGCGCGACGGTGGAGGATTTGCCGCCCTGGATCGTCTGCGTCACCGAATCGAAATAACCGGTGCCCACTTCGCGCTGGTGCTTGACCGCGGTGAAGCCGCGATCCGCGGCCGCGAATTCGGCTTCCTGCAGCTCGACGAAGGCGCTCATCTGCCGGCGCGCGTAACCGTAGGCGAGGTTGAACATCGAATAGTTCAGCGCATGGAAGCCGGCCAAGGTGATGAACTGGAACTTGTAGCCATAGCCGGCGATTTCCTTCTGGAACTTGGCGATGGTGGCGTCGTCGAGATTCTTCTTCCAGTTGAAGCTCGGCGAACAATTGTAGGCCAGCAGCTTGCCCGGGTATTTCGCGTGGATGGCTTCGGCGAACTTGCGCGCGAACTCCAGGTCCGGCTTGCCGGTTTCGCACCACACCAGATCGGCGTACGGCGCATAGGCGAGGCCGCGGCTGATCGCCTGGTCCAGGCCGTTGTTGGTCTTGTAGAAGCCTTCGATGGTGCGCTCGCCGGTGCAGAACGGACGGTCGTTGTCGTCGACATCGCTGGTCAGCAGATCGGCGGCTTCGGCGTCGGTGCGCGCGACGATCAGCGTCGGTACGCCCATCACGTCGGCGGCGAGACGCGCGGCAACCAGTTTCTCGATCGCTTCGCGGGTCGGCACCAGCACCTTGCCGCCCATGTGCCCGCACTTCTTGACGCTGGCCAGCTGGTCCTCGAAATGCACGCCGGACGCGCCGGCCTCGATCATCGCCTTCATCAGCTCGAAGGCATTGAGCACGCCGCCGAAACCGGCTTCCGCGTCGGCCACGATCGGCTGCAGGAAATCGATGTCGCCCACACCTTCCGCGCACTGGATCTGATCGGCGCGCAGCAGGGTGTTGTTGATGCGCTTCACCACCTGCGGCACCGAGTTCGCCGGGTACAGCGACTGGTCGGGATACATTTCGCCGGCGATGTTGGCGTCGGCCGCGACCTGCCAGCCGCTTAGATAGATCGCCTTGAGCCCGGCCTTGACCTGCTGCATCGCCTGGTTGCCGGTCATCGCGCCCAGCGCGTTGACGAAATCCTCGGTCTGCAGCGACTTCCACAGTTTTTCCGAACCGATCTTCGCGATCGAATGTTCCACCGGCACCGTGCCGCGCAGGCGCACGACTTCCTCGGCGCTGTACGGGCGGGCGATGCCGGCCCAGCGCGGGTTGTTGTTCCAGTCCAGCTTCAGTTGTTCGGCGGTGGGCAGCGTGGTCTTCATGGCGGTATTCCTGTGGGGAAGGTGTTTCTGTTCGTAGGAGGGGCTTCAGCCCCGATGCTTTGCTTCCGATCCTGTAGGAGCGACGCAAGTCGCGACAGCTTTGCTTCTCTGGCCTTTGTGGGAGCGACGGAAGTCGCGACAGACATTCCGGCAACTCTGTCGCGACTTGCGTCGCTCGCACATAAAGCCATCGATCAATCGATGCATTCGTAAGCCGGCAGGGTGAGGAAATCCGCGAGCGTGTCGCGATGCGTGAGCTCGGACAACAGCGCAATCGCCTCGCCGATGCGCGCGACGCCGACAACGGAGGCATCGGCCGCCAGCTTCGACGGCAACCCGATTAGCGCGCGTTCCAGCAGCGCGAAATCCACCGGCGTGCCGTCGGCAAGATGCAAGGCGCCGTTGTGCAGCCACTGCCACAGCTGCGCGCGCGCGATCTCGGCGGTGGCGGCGTCTTCCATCATTCCGTGGATCGGCACGCAGCCGTTACCGTCGAGCCACGCCGCGAGATAGCGCACGCAGACTTCGACGTTGCCGTTGAAACCGGCGGTGGTGATGGTGCCGAGCGACGGCTTCAGCAGATCCACGGCGGTCACGTTCACATCGTCGCGATGCACATCGTGCTGATGCGGGCCGGGCATGCGCGCATCGAAGATGCCGCGCGCCAATGCGATCAGGCCCGGATGCGCCACCCAGGTGCCGTCGTGGCCGGCGCCGGCTTCGCGCAGCTTGTCGGCTTCGACGCGCGCGAACGCGGCGGCATTGGCTTCCGTATCGCGTGGGTTGGGGATCTGCGCGGCCATCCCGCCCATCGCATGCGCACCGCGCTTGTGGCAGGTCTGGATCAGCAGCTCGGAATACGCCTTGAGGAACGGCTGGGTCATCGTCACCTGTCCGCGCTCCGGCAGCACTCGGTCGCGATGCGCACGCAGCGTCTTGATATAGGAAAAGATGTAGTCCCAGCGGCCGCAGTTCAGGCCGACGATGCGGCTGCGCAGCGCATGCAATATTTCGTCCATCTCGAACGCCGCCGGCAGCGTTTCGATCAGCACCGTCACTTTCATCGCGCCCTGCGGCAGGTTCATCAGCACTTCGATCTCATCCAGCACCGCGTTCCACAGCGCGGCTTCTTCCATGCACTGCAGCTTCGGCAGATAGAAGTACGGGCCGCGATCCTTCGCGGTGAGCGTGCCGGCGTTGTGGAACGCGAACAGGCCCAGATCGAACAGGCTGGCGGACATCCGCGCACCGTCGACCACCACATGTTTCTCGTCGAGATGCCAGCCGCGCGGGCGCACCAGCAACACCGCGCGCTCGGCTTCGGGCTTCAGTTCGTAGCGTTTGCCATTGCCGCCATCGAATGTGAGCGTCCCGGCCACCGCGTCGCGCAGCGCGTGCTGCCCCTGGATCAGGTTGGCCCAAGTCGGCGCGGTCGAATCCTCGAAGTCGGCCATGTAGCAGTTGGCGCCCGAGTTCAGGGCATTGATGACCATCTTCGGATCGACCGGCCCGGTGATCTCCACCCGACGGTCGAGCAGCGCGGCCGGGATCGGCGCCACCCGCCAGTCGCCGTCGCGGATCGCCCGGGTGTCGTCGCGGAAGCCCGGCAGCGCACCCGCGTCGAACTCGGCCTGCCGGGCCTGGCGGGCGGCCAGCCGCAGCTGGCGCTGGGGCTCGAAGCGGCGGTGCAGGCGGGTCAGGAAGGACAGCGCCTCCGGCGTCAGCAGCGTGTCCTGCCCCGGCGCCCGGCCGGTGACCTCGATTCCGGGGGCCTCTGCGTGGGGCTTGAGGACTGCGGACATGGGCGACTCCATCGAACGTGGGGAGGCCAACATCCGCCCACGCACTGTATTTGACAACTTTGTTTTTTCAATGCCAACTATAAGCTCAGCTTATAAGTAATCGAATCAATGACCTCCGAGGAGTCGACCAAAGGCACCAGCGCGCTCCGTTTCGCCTACAAGGGCGACCGGATGAAGCCGCTGCGGGCCTTTTGCCAGGTCGCACGCCTCGGCTCGGTGTCGCGCGCCGCGGGGGCGCTGTTCCTCAGCCAGCCGGCCATCACCCTGCAGTTGCAGGCGCTGGAGCGCGAACTCGGGGTGCGGCTGTTCGAGCGCGTCGGCCGTCGGCTCACGCCCACCCGCGAGGGCGAGGCCCTGTACGAACTGGCCCGGCCGCTGGTGGAAGGCATCGACGGCCTGCCCGCGGCCTTCCGCGAGCAGATCAAGGGCCTGGACGCGGGCGAACTGCACGTCGCCGCCGGCAGCTCCACCATCCTCTATCTGCTGCCGAAGATCGTGGAGGCCTACCGCCAGAAGCACCCGGAGGTGCGGCTGATCCTGCACAACGTCACCGGCGCCGGCGGCCTGGACCTGCTGCGCTCGGACGGCGTGGACCTGGCGGTGGGCTCGATGCTCGACGCCCCCGGCGACCTCGACTACGCCCCGGTCTACCGCTTCGAGCCCATGCTCATCACCACCCCCAACCACCCGCTGGCCGCGAAGCCCGAACTCAAGCTCGAAGATCTCTCGCCCTACGGCCTGATCCTGCCGCCGCAGCGCCTCACCACCTACCGGCTGGTCGATCTGGTGTTCCAGCAGAACCGGGTGCCCTACACCGTCGCGCTCGAAGTCGGCGGCTGGGAAGTCATCAAACAGTACGTGGCGATGGGCTTGGGCATCAGCATCGTCACCGCCATCTGCCTCACCGACGCCGACCGCACCCGACTCGCCGCGCGATCGCTGGCGAAATACTTTCCGTCGCGGAGTTATGGCGTTGTGGTGCGGAAGGGGCGGTATCTGTCGCAGCAGGCGCGGGATTTCATTGGACTGATCCAGCCGCAGATGCTGGCGATGCGGGAATATGATGAGACGGGGCATTCGGGGAGGTGACGAATAGAAATAAGCACGAACTGCGGACATTCGCAGGGTGGAGTAAGCGCAGCGCAACTCTACCTTCAACATCAAGAAAACCAATTTCAGAAGCATCGCCCGTCCTGTTCGACACAGACAGGGCCTGCTGCATCGCGATGGTGGCGTTGCGCTGCGCTCACTCCACCCTACGCGCTGCCGGCATCTCCGATGGTGCACTGTCGCCGCCAGCCGCCAGCCACGCCGGATCGCAGGCCAGTCCTGGCGCCGCCATTCAGCGCAGACCACGCCCGCCGTGGACGCATCGTTGCGGTATCGATTCTGCATCGCATCAGCCCCGCAATGATGTGTGTCGCTGCCGCCCAAGACGTTTGGGGCGCCTCACGCCTCACCGCTCCCGGAGGTGAAGTGTCGGGTCCGCACCCCAGACACCGTACTGACACACGTTGCCGGAATACTGCTGCGGAATTCATCCATCCTGCGGAGACGTCATGAAACGCTGCATCGTCGCGATCTTTGGTCTGTGCATCCTGCTGTCCGGCGCGCAGGCGTCGGCGCAGTCGTATCTCCGCGTAGTGTCCTGGAACATGCTGCATGCCGGCTGGAACGGGCAGCAGGACTGGAACGCGTATGCCGGGCAGATCTGGAACAACTACGGCAGCGCGGCCGGCGCCGCGAACGGCGTGGATCTGGTGTTCGGCCAGGAAGTGATGTACGCCGAATCCGCGGCCAGCGTCGCCGCGGCCTTGACCGCGGTCAGCGGATTCGCCTGGGATTACCGCGTCACCGCCGCCATCGGCCGCAGCAGCTATAAAGAACGCTATGCAGTCTTCTTCCGCACCGACCGTGTGCAGTTGCTGTCCGCCACCGTGTGGGCCGATAGCGGCGACAAGTTCGAGCGCGAGCCGCAGATCGTCAAGGTCCGTCATATCCAGACCGGCGCGGACTATACCTTCATCAACTGGCATACGGTGTTCGGCACCACTGCGCAACGCCAGGCCGAGGTGGAGCTGATCGGCACGGTGTTCAAATCGATCCAGGACGGCAGCAGCAGCGATCAGGACGTGATTCTGGTGGGCGACCACAACCGCGATGCGACATCGCCCTGGTGGGCCAATCTGACCGCGCTGACGCCGGCAGTGGGATATCGCGTCAACGAGCTGACTTCGATCAACGCCAGCTGCGCGTTCGCCAGCCGCTACGACCATTTCTGGATGCAGAGCAGCTACGTCACCGAATACTCCACCTCCGGGCGCGATTACATCGCCGACATGTGCGCATTCCGCAACGGGGTGTCGGATCACGCGCCGATCTATCTCTCGCTGTATTCGACGGCGGACACGGATTGATCGTATTGATCATATTGATCTGGTTGATCTGGTTGATCTGGTTGATCTGATCGATCAGGTCGAACGCACGCAACAGCAACCACAGCACCGATGTCAGCACCGACGACCCACCGGCATCATCGTTCCGCCTTGATCCTTGGCGCCTGCCTCGCGGCGGGCGCTGTCGTTTTCGGCCTGTTCTGGTGGTTTTCGCGCAGCGCGGTCGACGCGCAGCCATCGCGCGAGGCGACGGTGTCGCGCAGCCCTGCGAATCTTGCGGATGAAGCCGCGCTGGCCTTCGGTACGCGCCTGCTGCCCGATGGCGGCGTGTCTGCATCGCCCGACTCGGTGCGGATCGGTCTGGCCTACGTGTCGCCGGACGAGTCGGCCGCGTATCAGGCATGGCTGCGTGGAGGCGGGGAGGGCGCCGGGCCGCGCGACCTTGAAAGCCTGGCGTCGGTGACGCGATGGTTGAACCTGCCGGCGACATTGAACGCGCAGGGTGTTGTGGTGGTGACGCCGACGCGGCTGCCGGCGGCGCACCGCTACGTGCTGCAGGCGCGCGCGGACGATGGCCTGCGTTTCTACGAGGCATGGTTCACCCGTGACGACGTGCCGATGGAGATCGGCCCTCATGTTGCGGCGGGTCTGCGGCTGCGCGCGCCTGCGCAGGCGATGGGCGGCGCGCGCGTGCTGTTCCGGCGCGTCGAGGGTTCGCAGGACGCCGCGTGGCAATCGCTGATGCGGCGCGAAGCGCCCGCGGTGCTCGACGCCTACGACGAACGCGCGCTGCCGGTCGCTGCGCAGGGGGTCGTTGTTGCCCCGCTGCCGCCGGGGCCGCTTGACGTGATCGCGGTGGTCGATGGCGTGGAAACCGAACGCCGCCGGGTGACGCTGTTGGCGGGGCGCATCGCGACCCTCGATCTGGATGCCGATGCGTCTGAGCTGGGCGCGGCGCTGTCGACGACCGTGGCGCTGCGGCTGGTCGAAAAAGGCAGCGGCACGCCGGTGAAAGACGCCACCGTCGTCTGGTCGTCGCCGCGCGGCGAACGCAGTCTGCGCGCGGATGCATCGGGCATGCTGCGCATCGCGGGCGTCGACCCGCTGCGGCCGCTGCAGATCGAGATCCGCATCGCGCCGCCGGGCACGCCGTCTTTTCTCATCGACGCCCTGCCGTCGTGGCCGGAGCTTCTGCCGATCACGCTCGATCTCGCCGACTTGCCCGTCACGGCGGGCGTCATTGCGAAAACACTCGAACTCGAACCGCTGCGCTGGTTGATCGTGGAAACGCCCGGCATCGATATTCCGCGTCGGCCGCGCGTGAGCGATCCTTTTCCGGTGTTCGTCCTGCAGCATCGGCAGGGCGCGCACTGGCGCGAATCGTCGGCGGATTATTTTCGTCCAGTCGCGGACGGGCTGGCGGTGTCCTTGAACCGGCCCGGCAGTGCGCGCGTGGCGGCCGTATTGGCACCGTGGACGGTGCGCCTCAGCGATGCTGTGGAAATCGGCGGGGCCGCGTCCGATGCGCGTTACCGCACCCGCATCGCCAGCCAGGACGGGCGCCGCGTGCGTCTGCGCATCACCGCCGACGCGCAGCCGCTCGCGTCCGCGCCGGTGCACCTGCTGTCGCCGCTGCGCGGCGTGCCGCCGAAAACACTCACTGCGGATCGCGCGGGCGTCGTGGTCCTCGACAACGTCACCGAACCCGCGGTGCTGGTGGAAGTACCCGGCTTCGAACAGATCCGCGTGCAGCTCGACACCGCCCTCGTCCCCGTCGCGCTGCGCCGCAGTCGCGACTGATTCGATCCGCATCCCGCGCCGCATGCCGCATTTCAGGGCGTAGGGTGGGGTGAGCGCAGCGATGCCCACCATCCCGGCATGTCCGGCGACGCAGGCATCGAGCGGAGCGGAAAGCGATGCGGGATGCGTTGAAGCTTTGCGGGTGGTTTGGGTGGGCATGGCTGCGCTTACCCCACCCTACGCGCTGTTGTCGTCCCAGTGTCGCATCGTGCTCGGCGCGTCAAGGTCAAGGCAAGTTGCTGCGCAAGCTTTGACGCGCCTGCGCGCGGTCGGTCTCTGAATCGTCACCGGTATCCACATAACCACACGGGGGTAAACGTCGCCGTGGCTCGCGACATTGCGCAAGCCCCGGCGAGGAATTGCCTTGATGCTTCAGAAGCGGTTGTCGGCAGTGTTGAGCAGCCAACCGCCGAAGCGGGTGCCGTTGGGGGCCATCATCGGTACGTCGAAGTTGTTGCCACGCAGCACGAAGATGCCGACGCCCCAAGGACTTTCGACCAGGATGCATGCGCGATTGGTGCCGGTGAGGTTGGAATACCGGCGGAACTGATTGTCGGCAGTGTTGAGCAGCCAACCGCCGAAACGTGTGCCGTTGGGTTTCAGCATGGCACTGCGGAGGGTGCTGCCCGATAGTTCGAGCACGCCGACGCCCCATGGGCTGGTAATGAACAACTCGTCACGACCGTCGCCGTCCAAATCGGCCGCAGCCCATAGGCGGTTGTCGAAGCTGTTGAGGAGCCAACCGCCGAAACGCGTGCCGTTGGGCGCCATAATCGGCGCGGCGAGCGTGTTGCCCGACAACTCAAGCATGCCGATGCCCCATGGGCTGCCGATCATGATCTCATCGCGGCCATCGCCGTCGTAGTCACCGACAGGGCCGAGCCAGTTGTCGCCGGTATTGAGCAGCCAGCCGCCGAAACGCGTACCGTTGGGCGCCATCATCGGTGTGGCGAAGGTGCTGCCCGAGAGCTTGAACATGCCGATGCCCCACGGGCTGTGCACGAGCATCTCGTCTCGGCCATCGCCGTCGAAATCACCGACTGGCCCGAAATGGTTGTCGGCGGTGTTCAGCAGCCAGCCGCCGAAACGTGTGCCGTTGGGTGCCATCATGACGGTGACGAAGGTGTTGCCGACCAGTTTCAGCAGCGCGATGCCCCAGGGACTGCGCACAACAATCTCTGCACGGCCATCGCCATCGAAATCGCCGACAGGGCCGAAGCGGTTATCGACGGTGTTGAGCAGCCAGCCGCCGAAGCGCGTGCCATTTGGTTTGAGCATCAGGGCTGTGTAGCTGTCGCCCGATTGCTGCAGCACGCCGATGCCCCACGGGCTCGTCACCACCGTCTGCGAACGCGTGTTGCCTGCGAAGCGGCCCATCTGCGGAAAGCGGTTGTCAGCGGTGTTGAGCAGCCAGCCGTCGAAGCGCGTGCCGTTGGGCTTCATGGCCGGTGAGGAGAGTGTGCCGCTGCCGTAGTGCAGGGTGCCGATGCCCCATGGGCTGACCACAGGGATGTCGGCCACACCGTTGCCGTCGCGGTCGGTATTTGCCACGCCATTGGCCGCGATCGTGTGCATTGCCTTGACCACGGCACGGAATGCGTTGACGCGGCCGTGGCCATAATCGATGTGGTGGCCGGCTGCGTTGTAGGCCACGCCGGCGATCTTGTCGCACGTGTCGCACAGGAGTTGGCGCACTTCGTCTGCATACAGGTCGGGATTCACCGCCAGTACAAGTGCGCCCACACCGGCTGCCAGCGGTGCCGCGAAGCTAGTACCGGTGGACGTCCCGGTGCCGCCGCCGGAGGTGATACTGACTACGTTCACGCCAGGTGCGAGGAGATCCAGCTCCTCCCCGTGCGCGCTGTTATCTTCGGTGTCGTTGCGTCGTGAACGCCCCACCGCGATCACCTGCGGGTGCGAGACCACTTGATCCTCGGCGATGTCCACGTTGTTGCCGTTGCTGCTGGCCCAGAAGATCGGCGTGCCGCGACCGCGGCGACCTTGGCGGGACGCGAAGACGATAGCGTTCTCCAGCACGGCGGTGAGCGCCCAGACGGCTCCGTTGGGGCCGAGGCTGGACACGATTACGTCAGCACCCGAGGCGGGGTTGGCGTTGGCGATTTCAAGGCGGGGATTCGATGCGTAAGCCACCGCGCGAGCGAGCGTGGCCTGTGTCCCGACTTGGTCGTTGCGTGTGGCCACCAGCATCAACTCGCACTCCGGGGCCGATCCGCAGCCGTCCCGGCCGTTGTTGTGACGCGCGCCGACCATGCCAGCGCAGAAAGTACCGTGGTTGCTGTCGGGATAGTTGGTCAGCGTGCGCTGGAAATTGCCGGATCCGTCGAAGAAGCCTGAGTCGGCGACGATGCCGGCCGTAAGGTCGGCATGGCCCACGTCGAAACCGTTATCGATCACTGCGATGCGTACACCGGCACCGCGGGTGAAGTCCCATGCGCGCTCGGCAGCGATGTCTGCGCCGGCCGTGCCGCCACTGCCACCCGGGTTGTTGAGGTGCCATTGCTGGGCGTAGGTTGGATCGCTGGGACGCACGCGCTGGCCGATGTGTTCGATGAACTCGGGCTCGGCGTTGATGGTGATACCGCTTTCCTGCAATTCGTTGGCGGCGTCGAGTGGATCGATGCCGGCCGGTACCCGAACCTCGAACTGGTTGGCTGCGAAGCGTAACTGGCGCACGATCTCCAGCCCGCGATCGGACAGCGTGTTCCGGACTTCATCTTCGGTCAGTTCCGGGGCGAACTGGACTACCAGCTCGCGCGTGGCGATCAGTACGCCACCGTCTTCGCGTCGATAGACCTCGCCAGTGTCTGCATCGCCTTGACGTGTCGCGCTGCGGGTGCTTAGCAGCGAGTCGACTCGGTCTGAATGTCGAACGAACTTCCAGCCGGCAGCCGCGAAGGCATCGGCTTCCTCCAGAGACAGCGACAGTGTTTGCAGGGCATCGGTATTGGGCATCGCCGCCGCGCGCAGCTCTGACGTGTCTGCTGTGGATGTGTCGTCCTTGATCGCGACGACATCAACCTGGGTGACAGGGACTCGCATGCCCCGGCGATAGAAGTAGCGTTCCACGTCTGCATCTCCTCATGGCGTGATCAAACTGTCCCCTGTCGACCTAGATGAACGGCTGCGACTGCCGTGAGCGGCCAGCAGTACTTCGGCGAAACTTCGGGCCTGAATCCTGATGACAAGTAAGCTGCAAAACTCGTAAGGCAGCTCTCGCACCTAGCTCACCCCACCTTTTTTGATTGCAGATCAATGGGATACGGTTTAGTGCCCGCAAAAACGACGCGCGCATCAAGAACGGGGTCAGGTTCACTTCTCTCGAAATGAACCTGACCCCGTTCCCGCAAAGCGCTGGCGATTCTCACTTGGAAACTACCGGCTGCAAACGGGACGAGCGGCGAATGACCACCTCAGCAATCACGATGGTCAGAACCCACGTGACGACGAAAAGGATGTCGGAGGTCAGGCCGATCGGCGGTTGGCCGGTGACGATGTAGAGCGGGATGAACACCAGCGCGACGGTCCCCAACCCCATGCCGATCGCGTAGGAGCGGATCGCCCAGGCGCGGTGGCGGAGGAAATCGCGGTTTCGGATCGCTGCCATCGCCATGGCGAGCGCGATGAGCAGCGCCAGGCCAAAGAGGCCGCGGGCGATGTCGACCATGGGCGTTCTTTGCGACGTGACCTGGGCGAGAATCGAGAGGCCCGAGAGGCCGATGATCGCACCCGAAAGGACGAAGATGCGGCCCAACACGCGGTGCAACACCCCGAAGCGCTGGCGGAGGGCGCGTACGAATTGCACCGGGCCGCTGATCCCGAAAGCGAAGCCAGCCAGGACATGGATAAACCAGGAGACGGGGGCAACGGCCAGGTGGGCACTCTCTTTGGGGTAGGCGCCGGACGGAATCACGAACGCCTGATAGAGCGAGTTCAGGACCGGGATGGCGGTCAGGAAGGCCAGGAGCAGCGCAAGCGGGATCGGTCGCTGGAAGACGCGGAACATGGGTGTCCTGAACGGAAAAGGGTCGGTGGTGGTGGAAGGTGAAGACCTGATCGAGGCCTACGCCGAAGGTGCGGGCGATGCGGAAGTGGACGGTCTGGATTTTCGTGTGCGAGGCGGTTCTCGCCACAACCGGAGGACCGCCCACAACCTGCATGAGCGGTCCCCGCATCTCTGCCGAAGCGTTACGGCGCCAACTGCACCGAGGAGATCGTGTTGTTCTTGCCGTTCCAGTCTTCGAACGTCGCGTACGTGCCATCGCCGCTGGGGCCGCCGGTGTTGCTGACCACCCAGTTGCCGCCTTCGTAGTCCGGATGCACGAACAGATTCCACGCGCCCTCGATCACGATGATCGACGATACGTCGTTGTTGACCCCGGTGCCGCGCAGGCCGGGACTGGAATCGGTGAGGACGAGGGTGCTGTCGCCTTCAAACTTCTGCTTTGCGAAAAGAATGATCTTTGCCACGGTGGTGCTCCTTGTGTGGTGCGATGAAAGTCGGTGACGCTCGTGCCGGGACGTGCCGAACGGGCATCGGGCCATCCACGGGATGCGCCCGGTTGCCCGCCTGGTCACCGACAGACATTAACCCAGTACGCATTACAGATGCGCGCAGGACAACGCGTAAGGCGGGTCTCGTACGCGCCTGCTGGACCGGGGCACGGCGTCTCCAACGACGCATCGCTCTCTGAAGTACTGCCACGATTTCAAAGCGGCGGGCGCAAGACCCGCCCTACGGTATCGCGTGATGTGGTTGGCTCGCAGATGGATGCTTGCCTGGCCGCATCTTCCCGCACGGCCGGCCCGTATCATCCCGCCATGCCCACACCGCTCCGCGCCCTCACCGCCCCCGCCACTGCGCGCATCCGCGCGTGGGTGCTGGATGTGTTTCCGCGCGGGCGCAGCGGGATCGATTACGACGCGCCCGCGGGCGATCCGGGGCTGTTCGGGCCGGACAGCGTGACGTGGCGCATCCATGCGGATTTCCCGGGGATGCTGTCGGGCGGGCTGTGTGCGCTGATGCTGCAGACCCTGCATCCGCGTGCGTTGGCGGGGGTGTGGGATCACTCCAATTTCCGCGAGGATCTGGTGGGGCGGCTGCGTCGCACCACCGATTTCGTCGCCGGCAGCACCTATGCGGGCCGCGACGAGGCCGAGCGGCTGATCGCGCGGGTGCGGGCGATTCATGCGCGCGTGCAGGGCACGACCGCGGACGGCACGCCGTATCGCGCCGATGACCCCGCGCTGTTGACGTGGGTGCATGTAACCGAGAGCTACGGTTTCCTGCAGGGTTATCGCCGCTACTGTCGCCCGGTGCCGACGGCGTTGGCCGATGCGTACTACGCCGAAACGGCCCGCGTGGCCGAAGCACTGGGCGCGACCAATGTGCCCATAAGCGAAGCCGATGTGTCCGCGTATTTCGACTCGGTGCGCGACACACTGCGCTGCGACGAGCGTTCGCGCGAAGTGCTGGCGGTGCTGTCGCGGATGCGCCTGCCGGTGCCGATGGCGGGGCTGTCGCGCGACCTGTTCCTAGGCGCGGGCGCCGCGCTGCTGCCGGACTGGGCGGAGACACTGTTGCGACGCACGCGCTTGCAGCGAATGGAGACGCGCGCTGCGGCCAGATCATTGACGATGCTGGCGCCGCTGTTCCGCGCGGCGCTGCCGGACGGCATCGCGCCGCGCGCCTGCGCCCGCGTGGGCATGGATGCTGCGCTGCTTGCGCAGAGGCCCACTCGCGTGAAGGTCCCGGACCGCGATTGATCCGCCTCGGAGGCGATGGCATCGACCTCCGCCCGCAGAAGCGCCTTCAAGCCCGATCACGTTGTCGTGAGGTCTAGCCATGGCCGTTACCGCGATCGGGGCGGAAGCCCCTCCTACCACGCCGGGTTGAGTCCCTCATAGGGTGCGCCTTTGGCGCACCGTTGTTTCCGCGCGCGATGAAGGAAAGGTGCGCCGTAGGCACACCCTATTCGGTCATGCGATGCGGCGATGATCGCGTTTCCCGGCGAATACTCTCTTTGTCGCGAATGTGTCTGCTCGCAGCGGCTCGACCGGCATCTCGAACACATGAAACCGGCGCGCTTGAGCGCGCCCTGCGCAATCACTGCATTTCGAAGGCGGCTTTCGTGCGGAGTTTCCGCTCCAGGAAACGGCCGCTGTTGACCAATGCCTCGACATCGCCGGCGAACGATTCGCGTGCGATCTGTTTCAGCGACTCGTCGAGCATGTGCAACTGGTCGACGAGAATCTGCGCGGCGGTCCGCTTGCCCTGCATCGGCTGCGTGTTGGCGAACGCAGCCGGAAGTTTGAGATAACTGGTCAGCATCTCGGGCAGATAGCGACGCAGGGTTTCCTCCACGGTAAACGCGGATTCGACCGACAGTGCTCCGGACACCTCCAGCTCGCGCAGACGCGGCAGCAGATCGGTCAGCGTGCTCTGGATACTGTGCAGCGACGCCTGCGCCGCATCGGGCAGCCTCGTGGAGACTTCGCTGACCAGACGCTGCAGCGCCTGCACGAGCGTCTCGACCGGAATTTCCGCGCTTGGCGCTTCCGCTTCGACGACTTGTTTGCGCGGCCATGCGAGCACGCCAACGGCATACAGGCCGGCCACGATCAAGGGCCAACCGGTGCCGATCACGCCGGTGAACAACAACACCAGCCCGACGAAACCAAGACAGCAACCGGCGATATTGCGCGGGCTGTACAGAAAGCGCTGCAACCGGCTCATAGGCGTCCTCGCGACCGGACTACTGACTGCGGACGCGCACGCGACATCGCCGCTGTCCGCCATGCGGGTGATGTCGGCTTGCGCTGGTCGACGATGAAGTCGGTCATTGGTAACCGCGGATATCCTTGAACACCATCGCCAGCGATCCGGGCTTGGCATCGAAGGCTTTGCCGCCGGTCGCTTCGGCCAGCGCTTTCATCTGCTCGGCATCGGCATTGCCGAACACGATCGGAAATACCCGGATCGACTTCACCGCTTCGCTCTGCGATTCGCGCCAGCGCAGCAGTTCGCGCAAACTCGTGCCCTGGGTGTTCTCGCCGTCGGTCATCAGCACGATGGTGTAGTACCTCGGCGCATCCTCGGTCCGTTTTTCCAGCGCCAGTTCGCTCATGGCGCGCTGCACGCTGTCGTAGATCGCGGTGCCGCCATCGGGCTGCATGCCGGCGACGGCAGCCTTGATCGCGGCCAGCGTCGCGTCGTTCTCGGCGGAGGTCGTGCCCATGTCGAAGCCCAAAGTTGGCATCGGCTCGTTGTTGAAGGGAATCAGGCCGATGCGTTCGCGGTTCTGGAATCGCGCATAACGATTCCCGAGCGTGCCCGGATCGCCGCCGGCCAGCGTGTCCATCGCGGTCTTGAGCTGATCGATGCGGCCTTCTTCATTCATCGATCCGGACAGATCCAGTACGTAGCGCGATGTCGACGGCACGCGCACATCGGCCAGGAACGCGTCCAGCAGGGCATTGATGATCTGCGGCTGGCCGGGAAACGGCAGTTCGATCAGCGTGCGCTTCGGGATCGCGGGCGCCGGCGACGATTCCGCATTTACAGGGCGTCGCAACGTCGCCGCCGACAATCGCGTCTGGAATGCGGCGGAGCGCAGATACGCGACGAGGCGTTCGTATTCGGCGCGCCTGGCGCCGTTCAACAGCATCAGCGGATAGTCGGCGGTGATGATGCCTTCCCTGGGATAGACCGGCACCAGCGGTTCGCCGAGCTTGCCGTTCGCATTCAAGGACAGGATCACCGACTCGTAATTGATGATGCCATCGACCTTCGACGCGTCTGCGGCGTAGGCATCAGCCAACCAGCCGGATGAGCCTGCCGTCATCCGCTGCCCCTGGAAGAACGTCTTCAGCGCGGGATTCGCGACATCCGCTTCGGTCAGCGCGTCGGGGTTGGACGCCAGCGCCGCCGCGATGCCGATCAGCGCGGTGAATCCGGTGTTGCTGGCCGTGGGATTGGTCATACCGAACGTGAATGCGCCCGCGCCTGCGGCGTCGGCGATGTCCTTCCACGTCGGATCCTGGCGGTCCCATCCCAGGGCGGCGGCCTTCGAGCGCTTCACCCCCAGGATCACCGGCGACAGCATGATCTTCTCCTGCGCGGCGATCCTTGACTTGAGCTGCGGGTTCATCGCGAGATATTTGCCGTGACTCACCCACACCGCATCGAACGACTCTCCGGCATTGAGGCGATCGATCGCATCGAGCGTTCCCGCATAGCTGAAGCGGACCTCGATGCCGGTCGCTTTGCGGATCTCTTCGCCGAGCTGTGCATCCACGTCCTTGAGTTCGGAGCCGGCCAGGATCGTGAAGGCATTGGCGGACAGCGCGTCGTCGGCACCGGCCAAAGAATCATCCGAGCGCGGCGAACACGCGGCGACCAGCGCGAGTACGGCCGCGACGGATGCGTATCGAAACGCCTTGAAGAAATCGGTCATGACAGCGTGGTCCGGAGGTGTTGAGGGCCATGCGCGGCGCATGGATTCGACGATCGCCTGCATGTCAGCATCGGGTCATTTTCCGAGCCTGGATTCGATGCGCACGATCATCCGCTCCAGCAGATCGTAGGTCGGCGGATCGATCACATCGACCAGCGTCTGCGGCATCTCGATCTTGCGGGCCTTGGCTTCGGCGAACAGCGCGGCGTTGTCGGTGCCCCGGAATCCATAACGGCTGGCGATCTTCCGGACCTTCGGGCTGCGCTCGAAAACGTCGGCGAAGCGCGCGCCCTTGTCGGTCAGCGCGACGATGGTGTGCTTGGTCAACACCGTGGGCTGCGGATACAACAGCACCATGTCCGGATCGATGCGCGCTTGCCGGAACGCGTACTGCAGGAACTGCTGCTCGTAGACCATGACCAGCGGGCTCTTGCCCAGCTTCATCGTCACGTAGTCCTCGAACGGACCGGACGAGCTGGATTCCTGATAGCCCTGCTTCGAGAACAGCCCCAGCAGACGATCCACGACCTGATCGGCGGCGGCATCGCTGTCGACGACGTTGTCGCCGTTGGCGACATAGCTGACCAGTGCGAGATACATCGCCGCCGAATTGCTGGTGCGCACGTCGGTGCTGCCGATCAGCACCGATTTGCCGACCGCATACGCCGGGTTGGGCTGCAGATCCTTCCAGCGCGCGCCCTGCTCCATCATCGCGACGAGTTTGTGCATGTCGGCGATGTAGTAAGCGCCGCCCTGCCTGCGGACGATGCCGTTGGCCTCCAGCGGCGGCAGCAGTTGCTTCCAGCTCGCGACCGCCATGGGCGTGTAGAAACTGTTGCTCATCCGGCGCGAACCGGTGGCAGTGGCGATCTTCTGCGCCGCCGCCACGCCCGCCGGATAGGCGACATCGAACTTCTTGAGGTCGGGGTGAGTCGCGATCTCGCGCGACCCCGCTTTCTGCACGTCGAGCACGATGCCTTCGGCATCCAGCGCCTTCGCCAGTTCCGGATCGCGAAGAAAATCGAGCTTCTCCGAACCGGTGAGGATGCGCACGGTGGTTTTGCCTGCCGCTGCGGAAGCGCTGCCTGCTGCGGCATTCGCTGCGTCCTGCGCTCCGCTGGCGCTGGCCTGCTTGTCGCGGGCGGAGAACACGATGCCGATCACCACGCCGACCAGCAGCAGCAGCGCCAGCGCCGGTCCCAGGAATTTCTTCATCGACGGTTCCCCTGCAGTTGAAACATCAAGCGGTTTCCGACGGCGCGCGGCGGGCCGCCGGGTCATCGTCCAGGCCACGGATCGTAATGCCTTTGCCGCGGCAGTATTCGATCGCCAGACGCTCGATCAGGTTCGACATGCTGCGGTTTTCCATGCCCGCCGCAAGTTCCAGGGCATCGCGCACCCCGGGCTGGGTGCGGAACGTGGTGGTGACGGTGCGGTTGGGGAGCTTGGACATCGGCGGTGCGAATACATTCGATGGCGTTCTATCGAACATTCAACACCGGATGTATGCCAGTTTGATGACAGCGATCGTGGGTGCACGCCCATCCATGCGGGGCGAACACCAGAGCAGGCTCACGGGCGCGCAATAACCCCGCCATCCCGGTTCTCTCCATGGGTCGGAAATTCACGACCTACAGTCGATGGGTGAAGGGCATCGCCCCCGAGCGTTTTCTCAAACAGAGATCAGATCGGCAACATCGACCGTCTCGCTGCGACGGGCACTGTCGATGGCGCGATTGCGCCGTTGGTAGCGTCCGCGCCGGCCATTCATCGGGCGCCCATGGCGACCCTGTTCGTGTCCTGCATAGGCTCGGCCTGCGCGACGGACTGAGCCTGCACGGCAACCTTGTGCGGCTCGGCCATGCTGGAGCTTTGCGCCACCGTCTGGCTCGTCGCCTGGTTGTAGTCGATGTAAGCGCTCTTCGCCGCTGGATTGGCCGGGTCGCCCTGCACCGCCACCAGATAGCTCTGGCCGTTCGGCGCAACCGTCTTGCTGATGTGATCGATCTCTTTCAGGCCCGTCGCCTTCGCATCCACCGCCACCGCCGCAGCCGCCTTTTCGAGATCCTCGCGCGACCTGAATCCACCGCTCGGGCCCAACTGCTCCAGATTCGATATGGCATGCTGATAAAGCCTGTTGTCGGGATGATTCGGGTTGGAGATCAGCGGCTTGTCGGTTTGCGCCGACGGCTGCGGGTCGATGTTGGCCGGCGCAGGCGGCGGGATCTGGGTGGTGGGAGCTGGCGTGTCGGCTTGCGGCGGCGACCTGGGCTCGGTCTGGGTCGGCGCTGGCGTGGTCGGCATCGGCGTAGTTGGAGCTGGCGTGGTTGGAGCTGGCGTGGCCGGCTGCTCAGTTGCCGGTGGTGTCTGCGATTGCTGTGGGCTCTGCGGTTGGTTCTGCACGAATGGCAGGCCGGGATGAATCCCCAGCGCGACCTGGGTCTCCTTGTTGGCTTCGCCGGTCACGGCCAAGCCGCTTTGACGCTGGTACTGCTCGACCGCCGCTTTGGTCATGTCGAGGAAGCTGCCGGATGTCGGCAGCGGCTCTCCATTCACCCGGATGCCGGCTTCGTTCAGCGCTTCCTGCAGCCGGATCACACGCTGGCCCTCATCGCCGCGGCGCAGTGTGGGATCCTCGAAGAAGTGCTGGTGCGCCCAGAGCGAGCTGTTCACCTCCGGCGGCGTCGCGCCCTTCTGGCGGTACAGATCGCCCAGCCGTTCTTCAAGGCGGTCGACCACCGCCTGCTGGCCCTGCAGCGTACCCGCCGAAATGTCCTCGCCGTTCGCGCGTGTGGCGAGCGCGATTCTGAACTCGTCGACGCCGCGATACCGCTCGAAATTGTTGCTGATGTTGTCGTAGAGGTTGTCCGCCATTCTCTGGACACCGTCGACCGTCGGGCGATAGCCCTGGATCTCGACGACATCCGAACGCGGCGCCAGCCGCGCCATGTCGATCCCCATGCGCAGCGAACCCTGCGGGTCGGCAGCGGAGGAGATGCCGGTGTTGAGGCCGGCGCTGTCGATGGTGCCCAGCACGCGTTCGTAGGCGCCGGTGATGGCGTTCTGCGCCTGGCTGTCGTTGAAACCGTTGACGCGCTTGAAGGCATCCATCGAGGGGCCCGGAGGGATGCCGATGTGGTCGTCCACCATCACCGAGCCGATGCCCAGATCCCTCGCCAACTGCACCGCCGGCTGGACACGGTTCTCGATGAAGAAATCCACGACCGCCGGGTTGTTCCAGTTCGGTACCGCACGCGCGAGGGATTGCGAGCTGTCCGTTTGCACGGTGCCGCTGCCCGGCCTGTTGCGGTCCTGTTCCTGCAGGAAGGTGGCGAAGTCGTTGTACGGCCCGTTCGGGTTGTTCTGGTCGCCGACGACCGGGCGCCCGTCGGACACGAACAGCCGGATTTCCGGGCGCTGTCCGGGTGGCACCAGTGCCATTGCGGCCGGCAGCGTGCGCCGCAGGTCGTCGGTGTAATCGCCGTCGCGCGGGCCGCTGGCCTCGATCAGCATGACCTTGCCCGGACCCACGCTACGCATGGCGTCGGCCAGCTTTTCGATCTGCTCCTGGTCGCTCAGCACCCGGCCCTGGACCACGAGGTTGTCGGTGCGCGAGTAGTACACGCCCACATCCGCGCTATTGACCGGATGACTCCGGTGTTCGGAGATCGGCGTCCTGATATCGGGGACCCGCTCCCCGTTGGGGTTCGCCTGCGCCTGTTCCGGCTGCGTCCGCGTATTCATCGACAATCATCCTGTGGATTGTTGCAGGCCCACCGATCATGACATTTCGGGTGGTCATTTGGGGTATCAGCCGTTCCAATTCCAATCTGAGGTGTGCCTTGTATGCCCCCCCATTTACAGCCGCCTCCAAAGGTGGAACTAAGCGGCTAATGCCAATTATTGCATCGGGGGGACCCCGCCCAGCGCCATGGTCGGACACTCGTGGTTGTTGTCCACAACGAGTGGCCCAACCCTGCCTCGTCAATCGAATCGAACAGCAGTTAGGCCGCCAGTCGTACCGCACTGTGCAGTTCTAGCGCTCGACGTACGTGCTGCTGCGGATTGCCTGGCTGGATGTAGTCCGGCTTGATGCCGTTGTTCTCGGCCCACCGTTCAGTGCGCCACTGATGTACACGGCCCGTTGTCGCAGCGGGTCGCGCTTGGCTTGCCGCTTCATTCGATGAGCCGGTCCAGCGACCGCAGCGCGCGACAACCGCAGTGCCAGATCCACCTCCATACCCATGCCTTCCGCGGCTGAAGCATCTAGGGAGCAGGAGAACCATGGCGTTCCGATTTTGTGCCGGGCGAAGAAGCGCCTGAATCGCAACATGAAGCTGCACGCCCCAAGCGAAGCGGACCCGCGTCCAGCTTGCCCACTCACGCCCCTTGTGGCGTGTCGTCATGCCTGAAGTCACTTGACCTGACGACGCCTTTTCCCCGGATCGTTCCTTCTCGACTTCCGGCGCCCGTCTCCCCACGGCCCCGGCCCCGGCCTCGGGCGGATCGCACATCTGTGCCCTATCGCTCCGCTCGGATGCGCGTCCAGTTCCCTGACGAACGCCGTTTCCGCACCCCGCATGACCCCGACGACACGCTATTTCTCTGCACCGGAAGGTTTCCGGAAGGAAACGGGAGCGCGCTTGCGCGACCCGGCAGGCCGCCGGAAGGCAGCGTTGCCCACGGCCGCCCAGTATCGATTCCGCGGCGCCACGTGGGCAGTCCAGCCACTCGAAGCGCTCAGGCACGGCACTTGGGCTGATCTGCTGCAACCGCTGTGCGTGCCTTCCTGTGCCTTCCGTTGTCCGCCCGTGCCCGCCGTCGGTCCCGCCGACGGCATGAAGTGACCCTCTCTCATAAAGGAACCCATCATGCCCTCCATCATTCCCTACGATCCCTCGCTCGTTCTCGGCAACCTCGTCAGCCAGGAGAAGCTCGACAACCTGATCCAGATCAGCGCCCTGCAGGCGCCGGCCGACGCGGCGGAGGACGAACTCAATTCGCTGATCGCCATGAAGCGTTCCATAGACATGACCATCCAAGAGCTGATCAATATGGGCGTGGACCCGGGGGACGTCATCAAGGAAAGCGAGGCGGTCGGCCAGAGCATCTCCGCGGCCGCCTCGGCATACGCCAAGGCCAAGATCGATTCCGAGAAGTCCATCCAGCCCCTCAAGGCGAAGATCCGAACCATCAACGACAGCATCGAGAGCCCGATCGACTACAACCGAACGCAGATCAAGACGATGCCGCTGTCGGCCGATTCGATGAAGATGAATGTGCAGTACTTCGCCTTCGACCAAAACAAGCAGAACTCCGCCAGCAACGCTGCCACCGTCAGCTCGTTCGTCAGCGACGAGGTGTCCTACTTCGGCGACGATTTCTCCAACCAGGCGAGCGGCTCGGTGTCATCCCAGGTCAACAGCCAGCAGAGTCGCCACAGCATCGCCGGCACGCTGGTGATCACGGTGACCTGCACCCACAAGGACGCGGTGCTGCTGGCGCCATTCATCCTGGACGTGGACAAGGCGATCCGGGTGTGGAACAGCGTCTTCACCGACGCCATGATCAAGACGGACAGTATCCAGAACGTGGCCCAGATCGCCGCCCAGTCGAACACGACGGAGGAGAAGTCGCTGACCTTGCTGTCGGGCGCTACCTACGGCTCGTGCTTCATCGGCATGGTGCACGTGCTCAACACCACCGAGACCACCAGCAGCGAGGTGATGTACTCGGTGGCCAGCAAGATGCAGGATCAGTTCAAGATCGGCGGCTGGTTCGCCGACGTCAACGGCGGCTTCGGCGTCGAGAGTACCTTCTCCAACGACGCAAAGAACTTGCTGAGCACGCAGAACATCACCGCCCACTGCTCGCTCGTGGCGATGGGCTCGATTCCCTCGATCCGCTCCAACCAGATCGCCATGGGCGTGAAAGGCTTCGCTGACGACGACGGCGCGAAATCGATGGCGGCGTTGATGAAGCTCCAGAACGCCACCGCGTCCTCGCAGGACTCGGTAGACGCGTCTGCCGCAGCCGCGCGCACTGGCAGCCAGATGGTGGCGCTGCAGAACTCGAAGATCCAGGCCACCCTGAGCGGGCTGGCCGACATCGACAGCCAGCAGAACAAGATGATCGACACCAATTCGATGATGGACGCACTGGACGACTACATCCAGAAATGCCTGGCCGGCAACATTGGCGTGCCGATCAACTACTACCTGAAGCCGATCACCCGCTCGCAGCTGGCCGAGATGTGGATGGCCAAGTACTACCCCGGCCGCTTCCTGTCCATCGCAGGGGACGACAGTCCGAACCCCCCCACGCCCGCCCCGCCGCCGCCCGGCTGAAGCCCCCACTGTCCGCGCTCACCCCGCAGGCCCCCAGGCTGGCAGGCAGCTTGACCCTTCGCGCTTGCGGGTGAGACAGCCACCCGCTGCCGGCTGCTGGGCCTGGCCCCGGCCGCTGGATGCTTGCCGGCGCACTGGCCGGCGTGTCGTGTGTCCTCCGTTGTCGCTGCCGTTGCCGTTGCCGTGCTTGTTCGCCATTTCCTTCACCACCACCGAATTCTTTCCTCACAAGGAGCTCCTCATGCCCATCACCACCACCTCCAACGATGTGATCTTCGTCGGCCACGGAACCTATCAAGGCGGCGCGCAGAACTTCACGGTACCTGCCGGGGTCGAGCTGTGGATGTTGCAACCTGTCGGCTCGGCCATCACCGACGGGCCTGTCACTGCGCTGGTCGGCAACACCGCCATCGACCGCTTGATCCTGTGCCAGACCAACGGCGAATGCGACGACTTCCATACCTTGGGTCTGCCGCAGCGGATCGCCGCGGGACAACAGGCGCCGAACCTCATCCTCCATGACCTCGCCGACCTGAAGGCGCTGGTGCAGGCTGCCATTCCTCGCGGTCCGAACCACGTCATCATGGTCACCCAGGACACCAACCTGCAGACCCTGCTGGGACTGCCGGATGTGCAAAAGATGATCCAGGCGCATGTCGCCAGCCACACGGTGCTGCGGGTGTTTTGGGCGGCGTGCACGCACCTGCAGCAGAATCCCAACGACCCACCCGCGGTGTATGGCAACGCGCTGGCGGTCGCGCTCGCGGCCGCCAAGTTCGCCAAGACCCACAACACGCCCGCGGTGGTCGCGGCCGCCGGAGCCGCGCTGGACTTTGCCCGGCTCCATCCGCAAGACGGACCCGGCGCCGTGGCCGCAGCCGCGGCGCATGACGCCACCACCGCCAACCTGATTCACATCCTTTGACGAAGGGGCGGTGACGCGGGCCGCGCGCCCGTGTCACTGCTGTTGGTCGAACGCCCATGAACCTGCCTTCGAACGCAGCTTCCCCGCCGCTCTCCGCGCCTTCGTTCAACGCGGCGGAGCGCCTAGCGCTCTTGGTCCAGATGAACGGCTTGGGGTTATCGTTGTGGTGAGCGATGTACTCGTCAATGACTGTGACGAGTTCGGGCACGCTGGTGAACACCCCGCGGCGCAGCCGCGCCGTCGTTATGTCGCGGAAGAAACGCTC
>JANLVT010000067.1:0-7543 GCA_031364125.1 Lysobacterales bacterium
TTGGCAGGCTGCTGAAATACCTGCGGCAGCAGGTTTTCAGTGGCCTGTTAACGCAGCCATGGATGGCTGCGCCGGCGAAGCAAGCGCGTAAGCGATTGATTCGCCGTGAGCACGTCCGGACATGTGCCGGACGTGCGAACTGAAAATACCTCCTGGACGGAGGTATTTCAGCAACCTGTTAGGGTATTCGCGGGCTTTCCGCGCTTCACATTTTGCGGCCATAGCACCGGCCGTCCGGCGCTCGGATATCGAGTGAAATCAAATCATGTGTAAAATTTAAACACGAAATGTCAGATCGACAGATTCATGGCCGCCGGCGTTCCCCGCCGTGCCGCTTCTGCCGACCGGGTCAAGGATCAATCAGTCTGGCGATCGGATTCGCCACCAGCAGCGCGGCAAGCGCGATGCGGACAGCGGTCGACCAGAGCGCATGCATCATGATGAAGCCGGGCGCGTGCATGACGGTGAAGGCATGGATCATGGTCCACGGCAGAAACGCGAGGGGTCCAGTCATCGCCGCTTTCCACAACGCACGGACGTGGAAGCGCAGCGTCAGCACGACGGGCAATGCGCACTCCAGCGCGGTGAACCCGAGGAAGAGCGCGCGCAGACCGAACGACGGCGATCACGACAGAGGTTGCTCCTCATGGAAGAAATCATGATCGCGATCGAGGCCCATCATGGTCATCCGGATCACCACGCCGATCCCACGACGTGAAACCCCCACGACGTGAAACCCCGACGACGTGAAACCCCGACGATCAGAAACCCCGACGATCAGAAACAGAGCAGGCAGGAGCGCGTGACGTCGGTCGACATTGCGCCCGACCGGCTTCGTCACGGCATCAATCGTTCCAATCCAACCGCTTCCATCACCATCGCCCATGGAAACAGTGGTCCCGGATCGCGCTTGCGCGGCACCTGCACGTCGGGATCATCGATTGCCGCTTCCATCTCGCGATCCAGATCCTCGTGCCCGGCGATGAACTTCAAGGTCGGGAATTGCTGCTGCAACTGCGTCAGTAGCGCGATCAGCGCGACGATCTGCGCTTCGGGATACGCCTCGTCCATCGCCTGATGTTGTGAATCGCGCCAGTGCGGGTAGCGGCCGGTGTTGACCAGTTCGATGCCGATGGAACGCGGGTTGTAGCCGCGGACGTGGTGGGCGATGCGATCCGGACGCACGTACAGCGTGGTGCGGCCGTCGCGGTCGATGTAGTAATGGCCGCTGTTGCCGGTGCCGCTGCCTTCGTACAACACGCGCTCGCCGAATTCGCGCGCGGAGTCCAGCGTCGGCGTTTCGGTGCAGTGGATGACGATCAGATCGATCTGCGACAGCGGGCGCGCGTCGAGTTTCAGCTCGTAGGGCAGGGGCTCGATATGCACTGGCGGCATCGGCGGAAGGTCGGGAATCATGCCCCGGATGCTAGCATTTACCGATGTTGCCGCCCCCCAAATCCGAACTCCACCGTCTGATGACGCAGTTTCCGCGCGCCGGGCAGGTGCGCTGGATCGGCCTGCGTCCGGCGCGCGACGTGCCGATGCGCGAGGTCGACAGCGCCGAAGCCGTTGCCGGCAAAGGCCTGCGCGGCGATCGTTACGGCAGTGGCAGCGGCAAGCGCGGGATCACGCTGATCCAGGCCGAACACCTGCCGCCGATCGCCGCACTGGCCGGTATCGATGCCATCGAGCCGGCCACGCTGCGGCGCAATGTCGTGGTGTCGGGCATTCCGCTGATCGCGCTGAAAGGCCGCCGCTTCCGCATCGGCGAGGTGCTGTTCGAAGGCACGGCGCCCTGCGACCCCTGTTCGCGGATGGAGCTTGCGCTGGGCGCCGGCGGTTACAACGCGATGCGCGGCCATGGCGGCCTGTGCGCGCGGATTCTTGAAGGCGGCACGTTCCGCATCGGCGATGAAGTCCATTGGATAGAGGATCACACTTGAAACTGCGCGGTCACTGCATTCTGTCGCACGGGTTCGAGAGTGGGCCCGACGCGACCAAAGTCGCCGCGTTGGCCGAGGTCGCCGAACGTCTCGGCTGGACCCATGAACGTCCCGATTACACCGACCTCGACGCGAAGCGCGAGATCAGCACCTTGGGCGATGTCGAAGCGCGATTGGGACGCCTGCGCGCGCTCGCATCCACGGCCGCCGCGCGCGGCCCGCTGGTGATGGCGGGCTCCAGCCTCGGCGCCTACATTTCCGCGCGGATCGCGCTGGACCTGCATGGCGACGGCGCGCCGGTGAAAGCGCTGTTCCTGATGGCGCCGCCGCTGACGATGGGGCCGCTGCCGGCGCTGGACGCGCCGAATGTGCCGATCTCGATCATCCACGGCTGGGACGATGAACTGATTCCGGCGATGGCGGTCGCGGACTGGGCGCACAGTCGCCGCGCGCAACTACTGATGGTCGACGACAGCCATCGCCTCTCCAATCACGTGCAGACCTCGGCCGACGCCTTTGCCGCACTCTTGACAGGTTTGTCCTCATGAAATTCCTCGCATGAAATTTTTCGTCAGCTGCGGCAAGGGTCTCGAATATCTGCTGGTCGACGAGCTGCTCGCGCTCGGCTGTGTACACGCCACCGCGGCGCGCGCGGGTGCGAACGTCGAAGGCAAGCTTCACGATGCACAGCGCGCGGTGCTGTGGTCGCGGCTCGCCAGCCGCGTGCTGTGGCCGATCGCCGAATACGACTGTCCCGACGAGCGCGCGCTGTACGCGGGCGCCGCCGCCATCGACTGGGCGCAGCATCTGCGCGCCGACATGACCCTGGCGGTGGATGCCCACGTCTCCGGCGACGCCATCACCCACGCGCGCTACGCCTCGCAGCGGATCAAGGACGCGGTGGTTGATACCCTGCGCGGGCGCGGCGGCGAACGGCCGAACGTGGATCTGGAATCGCCCGATCTGCGTCTGAACCTGGTAGTGCGCGCGTCGAAGGTCGGCCACAAGGCCATTCTGTCGATCGATCTGGGCGGCGGGCCGCTGCATCGCCGCGGTTGGCGGCAGATGCAGGGCGAGGCGCCGCTCAAGGAAAATCTGGCCGCGGCGGTGCTGATGCGCGGCGGCTGGCCGAAGCTCTATGCCGAAGGCGGTGCGTTGCTCGACCCGATGTGCGGCAGCGGCACGCTGCAGATCGAAGGCGCGCTGATGGCCGCCGATGTCGCGCCCGGCCTGCTGCGCGACCTGCAGGGCGCCAGCGCGCCGCCGTCGCGTTGGCTCGGTTTCGATCAGGCGCATTGGCGCACGTTGATCGAGGACGCCACTCAGCGTGAACGTCATGGGCGCGCTGCGCTGCAGATGCGTTTCCATGGCAGCGATCTCGATCCGCATGCGATCCGCGCCGCGCGCGAGAACGCAATGCGCGCGGGCGTGGTCGAAGTCATCGATTTCACCGTCTGCGATGTCGGCCAGTTGCCGGCGCTGGAGGAGCCGCGCGGTCTGGTGGTCTGCAATCCGCCCTACGATGCGCGGCTCGCCGCCGATCCGCAGCTGTATCGCGCGCTCGGCGATGCGCTCAAGCGCGCGACACCCGAGTGGAAGGCGAGCCTGCTCTGCGGCGACGCTGAGCTGGCGCGCGCCACCGGCCTGCGCGCGGCGAAGAAATACCAGGTGTTCAACGGCGCGATCGAATGCGCACTGATCGTATGCGATCCGGTGCGTCCGCCGCAGCGCGAGGTGGCAGTCGACGCCCCGACGCCGGCGCTGAGCGAAGGCGCGCAGATGGTCTCGAACCGCATCCGCAAGAACCTCAAGGCCAGCAAGACCTGGCGCACGCGAGAAGGCGTGACCTGCCATCGCGTGTATGACGCCGATATCCCGGAATACGCGGCGGCGGTGGATGTCTACATCGGCGACACCACCGGCGAACTCTGGCTGCACGTGCAGGAATACGCCGCGCCGGCCGAGATTCCGGAAGCCACCACCCGCAAGCGCCTGCAAGAACTGCTCGCCGGCGCGCGCGATGCCTTCGCGGCCCCGCGCGAGCGGGTCGCGGTGAAAACCCGCGCCAAGGGCAAGGGCGGCAGTAAATACGCGGATAGCGGCACGTCCAAGCGCGGCGAGATTCTGGACGTGCGCGAGGGCGCGGCCAGGCTGCGGGTGAACCTGTTCGATTATCTCGACACCGGCCTGTTCCTCGACCATCGGCCGATGCGGCTGCGCATCGCCGAAGACGCCCGCGACGTCCGGTTCCTGAATCTGTTCGCCTACACCGGCGCGGCGACCGTGCATGCGGCGGTGGGCGGCGCGGCGCAGACGACTTCGGTCGACCTTTCGGCGACGTATCTGCAGTGGTGTTCCGACAATCTGAAGCTCAACGGCTTCGGCGGCGCGCGCCACCGGCTGGTGCAGGCCGACGCGCTGGAATGGCTGCTGGCCGACCGCGGCGAATACGACCTGATCTTCTGCGACCCGCCGACGTTCTCCAACTCCGCGAGGGCGGACGATTTCGACGTGCAGAAAGATCACGTCCGCCTGCTGCAGGCGGCGATGACCCGGCTGGCGTTCGGCGGCACCCTGTATTTCTCGAACAACTACCGCCGCTTCAGGTTCGACGAAGCGGCGGTCTCGGCGTTCGCGGTCTGCGAGGACATCAGCCCGGCGACCATCCCGCCGGACTTCGCCCGCAACCCGCGGATCCATCGCGCCTGGCGATTGCGGGCGCGCTGAGTCCTCGGGCGCAACTGCATATCGGGCGGGTGTCGGCCAGCGAACCGCCTGCCGCGGCTCATATTTCCCCGTAGACGATGCGATTCCACGCATTCCTGCGGCGTTCCGCGCCATCGGCCGGCAGCTGGGCCGCAACCCGCAGTTTGGCCTGCACCTCCGGCGGCGGGTAGATGCTGGGATTTGCGGCGATCTCCTTGTCGATGAGCGGCGTGGCGCCGGTGTTGGCGTTCGCGTAGCTCACCGCGCTGCTGATGTCCGCGATCACCTCGGGCTGCATCAGGTAGCGGATGAAACGATGTGCGTTCTCGACGTTCTTGGCCTTGCCGGGAATGGCGACGACATCGATCCAGCGCAGTGCGCCTTCGCGCGGAATCACGTAGCGGATCTGCGGCGCCTTCGTCTTCGCGGCTTGCGCCGCTTCGTTGGCCGTGATGTTGGCCCGATCCACATCGCCCGAATAGGTCAACACGACGCAGAGCCGCCCTTCGCTCAGATCCGCGACCAGTTCCGAGGAGGGGCTGAACTTGCGGATGTAGGGACGGATCGCCCCGTAGGCGTTGCGCACCGCGAGCAGGGACTGATCGTCGGATGCGTTGATATCCAGCCCCTTCCAGAGCAGGGCGGCCGAAAACCCGTCCTGCTCGGCGTCGACGATGCCGATCCCGCATTTGGACAGCTTCTGCGCCAAAGCCGGGTCGAAGAGCAGGTTCCAGCTGTCCAGTGCCACGCCCGGCCCCAGTGCCGCCTTGACCATGTCCTCGTTGAGCCCAAGGCCGCTCGTCCCCCAGAGGTAGGGCACGACATGCGCGTTCTTGGGGTCGATCTGGGCCAGATCGGCCATGATGTTGGCGTCGAACGAGTCGAATCCGTCCAGGCGCGTCTTGTCCAGCGTCGCCAGCAGGCCCTTCTCGATCATCCGCCCGGCATAGGGGCGTGCGGATGGGAAAATCACGTCGTGCTCGCCGTGCGCTGCCGCCAGGTGGCTCTCCAGCGCATCGTTGTTGGAGAACGTCGTGTAATTGACCTTGATGCCCGAGGCGGCTTCGAACTTGTGGATCGTGTCTTCGCTGATGTAATCCGGCCAGTTGTAAACGTTCAAGATCTGGCGTTCGGTCGTCTGGGTGACTACGGCTGCGGCTGCGGCTGCGGCTGCGGTTGCGGCTGCGGCTGAAGGCGGTTGCTGATCTTTGCTGCAACCGGCGATGGCGGCGGTCGCAACGACCAGTGCGAGTGCGACGCGGCTGGCTTTCCAGGCCATGGGTAAGGCTCCTTGAGTGTGCTGTCGGGATGTCCGTCCCCGGTCCGGCGCGTATGGTCCGCGATCCGGCTGCGCAATATACAGCCCGGCTCGAACGATCCGTTTCAACGGAATGACTGTTTTGAGATGCCGGTCACCCCATTGAGGATGTCCGAAACCGACCCGGAGCGACCATGTCCGACCACAACGTCACTTTTGCCCGCATCGCCCGCCGCGTTCACGGGCAGCCGACTTCAGATGGTGCGGGCGTCAAGCTGCGCCGGGTGATCGGCACACCGCAGCTGCCGGACCTCGATCCGTTCCTGAGGTATCGGTGGGCGAGGGCGACGATGCGCGCGAACTCGAAACCCATGCGCTGGCGGTGCTGGGCGGCGGCGAACGGTTGTCGGTGCGCGCTGGAATCGAAGGGGTTCGGGCGATTCTGGTCGCCGGAAAACCGCTGGGCGAACCGGTGGCGCGCCACGGACCGTTCGTGATGAACACCCGCGAGGAATTGATGCAGGCGTTCGTGGATTTCCAGCAGGGGAAATTCTGATCCGAACGTCGCTGCAGTGAGCGCGGGTGTTGCGCAGTCGCGACGCGGCGCACTGGCCGGCCGCGCCGCGGTTGCTCAGCGTTGCGCCACGTTGCCGGCGTCGAACTGCAGCCCCTGCACGACGCGTTGGTACCGCCCCATGGTGTCCTTGTCCGACGTGCGGATGAACACATGGACCAAGCGGTCGCCGCCGAGCTTCACCAGCGTTTCGCGCACCAGTTCGTCGGGGCGTCCGGCGATTTCGGTGCGGTACCACCAGAGTTTCTGGCCCTGCATCTGCCCTGACTCTTCGCGCAGGCTGCCGGTCGGCTTGAACGGCGATTTGCGCGCGACGGTGACGGCGAATGCCTCCTGGCCGGCAGCGTCCATCGCCCGGCACAGCAGGGCGCTGTCCGTTCGCAGGGTGGTCCATTGGAGATTGGCGGCGTCGGACGGCAGCGTGGGGCATGCCGGGGCGGATTGCGCGGACGCGGTGGAAGCGAAGAGGGCGGCGGACAGTAGGAACGGCAGCGATGACAGTGGATTCATTGCGAACTCCGGGGTTGGATGTGGGTGGTCATCCGTGGACAGCGGCGCGATCGGCCCTCTGTCTTGCTGGAGAACGAAGCATCAACCGTGCCAGAGGCCTGTGCCGGAGGAGAAAAAAGCCCGGGAAACGTTCCCGGGCTTTTTCGGTGCCCTTGCGGTGCGTGTTTGCGGCGCGTGCCCCGGCCTCACTCCGGGGATCAGTTGCGGTCCTGGCCCAGCCATTTGTAGAGGAAACCGCCGATCAGGCCACCCGGGATCGGCGCCAGCCAGAACAGCCGGAGTTGGCCGATGGCACCGCTGCCGGCGAACAGGGCCACACCCGTGGAGCGCGCCGGGTTCACAGAGGTGTTGGTGACCGGGATGCTGATCAGATGGATGAGGGTCAGGCCCAGGCCGATGGCGATCGGCGCGAACCCGGCCGGAGCGTTCCTGTGGGTCGCGCCGAGGATGATGACCAGGAAGAACGCGGTCATGATCACTTCGCAGAGGAACGTCCCGCCGCCACGCTGTAGCCGCCGGGCGAAAATGCCGCGCTGCCGCAGCCGCCCAGAA
>JANLVT010000068.1:0-61602 GCA_031364125.1 Lysobacterales bacterium
GCCCAGGCAGAACCCGGTCGGCGACGACATCAGGGCCGTGCCCACGGCTGATGAAAAAGAAACGGTTGCGTATCGGAAATCAGCGGCCTGAAGGCCGCTCTACAAAAACAGAATCCCGCGAATACAAAAAAGCCAGTCAGCGTTAACTGACTGACATTAGGGGGCAGTGGGGATTTGCTTTTGCTTCTACAGAAACCCCGATCCCGCGAAATGCCCGAAAGCCCCGCGCTACACCCCTGATGATGAGGCGCTATCCTCTGCCCGTGACTCCGACTCGCGAGACTTCGTTGCGGCACCTCCGCGCACATCTCCGTGCGCACTGGCTGTGGACGTCAGCCGCGGCCGCCGGTGGGCTGATGGTGCTGTTCATCGCGCTGCGCGGGCCGATCGCCGAGCGCCTGTGGCCGGTGGCGGAAGCCGAGGCCTTGCGCCTGCAGGCCGAATCCGCGCTGCAGCAGGGGCGCCTGAGCGCCGCCGACGGCAGCGGTGCGCGCGAATTGTACGAAGCCGCTGTGGCGATCGACCCGGATCGCGCCGAACTGCGTTCGGGGCTGGCGCGGGTGGCGCAGGCGGCGGTGCAGCAGGCGCGGGCCGCCGCGGAACGCGGCGCGTTCGCAGAAGCCCATCGGCAACTGCGTCTCGCGCGCGCGCTGTCCGCGCCGCGGGTGCAGGCCGATGCGGTGGCCGAGATCCTGCGTCGGCGCGAAGCCGCGGTGGCCGGCATTGACGATCTGCGGCGTGCCGCCGACGCCGCACGCGTGGCCGGGCGGCTGGAGGGTGCTGCCGATGCGGCGCTGCCGCTGTATCGACGGATACTGGAATTGCAACCTGCGCATCTGGCTGCGCTGGAAGGTCGCGAGGATGCGTTGACCACGCGATTGCAGCAGGCCCGCGAGGCATTGGACCGCGGCGATCTGGCCGCGGCTGCGGCGGGAATTTCCATTACAGTCGAATACGACGCCGGCCACGGCGATCTGCCGGAAACCCAGGCCGCGCTGGTGCAGGCGGTGGAGCGGTTGCGTCGACGCGCCGACGCGGATCTGCGCGCCGGCCGATTGACCCGCGCCGGCGAGGGCTATCGCGCGTGGCGGGCCAGCGGCGTCGAGACCGATGTCGCCGATGCCGGCCTGCTCGCGGTCGCCCGTGCGCACGCCGCGCGGGCGCGGGAAGCCGCCGCGGATTTCCGCTTCGACCGCGCCAATGTGGAGCTGGCTGCCGCGGAGGCGCTGGTTCCCGATTCCCCGGAATGGGCGCAGGTGCGCGATGCGCTGCAGCGGGCGTCGCGGGCGCGGGACACGACCGGCCCGCAGCTGTCGCCGCGGGTGCTGCAGCGGCGTCTGCGCACGCTGCTCGACGAGGCGGCCGCCGCCGAAGCCCGCGGCGACTGGCTCACGCCGCCGGGCGACAGCGCGTTCGACAAGCTGCGCGCGGCGCGTGCGCTTGCGCCGGACGACAGCGGCGTGCGTCGCGCCACCGCACGCATGCTGCCGCGGGTGCGCGAGTGTTTCGAGAACGAACTGCGCGACAACCGCCTGCAGCGCGCGCGGGTGTGTCTGGATGCCGGCATCGCGCTGGCGGGCGACCGCAGCGACAACATCACTGCCCGCAATCGGCTCGCGCAGCGTTGGGTGGCGGTGGGCGAGGAGCGATTGGGCGCTGGCGATGTCGATGGCGCGCGCGCCGCGCAGGATGCCGCGGAGGGTCTCGATGCGCGCGTGCCGGGCCTTGCGGAATTCGCGGAGCGGCTGCGTGCGGCGGAGTCGGTGGAGCGCTGAACGCAGCGCCGTCCACTGTAGAGCGGGCTTCAGGCCGGCCCAAGTAGAACCCGACCGGCGACGACATCAGGGCCGTGCCCACGGCTGACGAAAACGAAACGGTTGCGTATCGGAAGCAGCCGCCTGAAGGCCGCTCTACAGATGAAAGACCTTTCGCACCGTGGCCCGCGCCGCCTCCAGCGAGAAATTCCGCGCAACGCTGGCCAGCCCGTTGCGGGCGATGGTGTTCCACAGGGTTTCGTCTTCGTAAAGACGCACCACCGCATCCGCGAACGCCTGCGGATCGTCGGCGACCAGCACGTCTTCGCCGTCGCGCAGATGCATGCCTTCCACCGCGCAGGCGGTCGCCACCACCGGTTGGCCGTGGGCCATGCTGAGATTGATCTTGCCTTTCACACCCGCGCCGTAGCGCAGCGGCGCGACCGAGATGCGCCCGCCGTCCATGAAAGGATCGATGTCGACGACATGACCATGCACGATCACGCCGGGCATGGCGGTCAACGCCAGGATGTCCGGCGGCGGATGGCTGCCGATGCAGTGGAACGCCACGTCCGGCAGGCGCGCGCGGATCGCCGGAAACACCTGCTGCGCGAACCAGCGCACGGCATCGACGTTCGGCGGGTGATGGAAGCCGCCCACGAACACCAGATCGCGGCGCTGCGCGAAGGCTTGCCCGGGGCCGGCGATCCGATGCACGTTCGATAAAAGCTCGACCCGCGCGTCCGGCGCATCGACGCGCAGCAGATCGCGTTCGACTTCGCTGACCACCAGCGTCGTATCGACGTTGGCGATGGCGTCAAGCTCCAGCGCGCGGGTGCGTTCGGCAGCGCGCGCCGATACGGCATCGCCGTCGACCTCGGCGCCGCGACGCTCGCGCAGATAGTGCAGATCCACGGTGTCGAAGATCAGTGTCGCCTGCGGCGCGTCCCTGCGCAGCAGCGGGATGAATTCGCGGATCACGTAATGGCGGCTGACCATCACCGCATCGAAGCGCGGCCCGTGTTCGCGCAGCCATGCCGGTGCCGCTGCCGCGAACGGCGCGTGCCAGGCTTCCACGCCTAGCTGCTGCAACTGCGTGGCGTAGGGCTCGATGCGATGGCCGTCCTGCGGCAGGAATACGACATGCGCCCCTTCCTCGATCAGCAGCCGCATCAGGTTCACCAGCCGCAGCGAACCCGAGTCGTGATCCGGCCGCGGCGTCTGCGCATCGATGATCAGGATCTGCTTCTGTTTCCCATGCAGCAGCGCGGGCGTTGGCACGGTGTTCGCGGGCAATTGCTGCGCCAATGCGTCATGACGATGTCCGGCGAAGATGTCGCGGTTGCGCACCTGATACGCCTTCATGCCGACATTCGTATCGGTGCCGGCGGTACCGCCCTCGGCGTGGATCACCCGCGCGGCCGGTTGATACAGCACGCGTTTGCCGGCGGCGCGCACCGCGAAAGCGAGGTCGGTGTCCTCGTAATAGGCCGGTGCGTAGCGGGTGTCGAAACCGCCGAGCTGCGCGAACAGTGCGCGCGGAATCGCCAGCGCAGCGCCGCTCACGTAGTCGCACTCGCGCAGATAGCCGAAGCGCGGATCATCGGGCGATTCGAACCTGCCGTAATTCCAACCGCTGCCGTCGGCGAACACCACGCCGCCGGCTTCCTGCAGGCGGCCGTCGGGATAGAGCAACTGCGCGCCGACCAGCCCGGCGTCGGGGTGTTCGATGAAGGTGTGGAGCAGCGCGTCGAGCCAGCCCGGCTGCGGGATGGTGTCGTTGTTGAGGAAGATCAGGTATTCGCCGCGCGCCAGCCACGCGCCGTCGTTGCAGGCGGCGATGAAGCCGCCGTTCCGAGCGCGGCGGTGATAGCGCACGCCGCCGATCTGCGGCAGCGCGGCCGACGTTTCGTCGCTGCAGCCGTCGTCGACCACGATCACCTCGAACGGCGTGGCGGGCGGATGCGCGGCCAGCGCGCGCAGACAGGCAAGGGTGTGCGCGAATTGGTCGTAGACCGGAATGACGATGCTCGCGGTCGGTGCCGCCGAAGTTGCGACCGCGAACGGCGCGAATGCGGACTGCTCCGGCGTATAGAGGCTGCCCGGCGGCAGCGGCGTCGCATGGCCGAACTGGATCCGTGCGCGATTCCAGGTGACGCGCCAGCCGCGGGTGCGCAGGCTGGCCCATCCGCGCCGGAGCAGGCCTAACCCGCGACGCCAGATGAACCGCAGATCGGCGGGTGAGAACGACATCCTGAAGGTGGCTCCTGGGTCTGCGGTCGGGGATGCGGAAGATGCGGCGGATCGTGGCGCGTCGCGATGTGCCGCAGCGTGCCGAAGCGTGCCGGATTGCGACACCCTGCTAGACTCGGACGGCATTTTCGCATCTCCCGCCCGATCACAGGCACCCGCGCCTTCAGGCGCGATAGACAGGCACGACTCTGCCCGAATGGCCCGCAATCAAGATATCGACGACGACCCGGAAGATCAGGACGACGCTGACGACGAGGACGAAGGCTTCGACGAAGCCGACGGCACGGGCCACGGCTGGCGTCGGCGGCTGCTGGGCTGGGGGCTGGTGGCGGTGGCCATCGGTATGGGCTTCCTCATTCCCTACACCCTGTACCTGAACCATCAGGTCAGCGTGCGCTTCGGCCAGTTGCGCTGGCAGGTGCCTACCCGCGTCTACGCCCGCCCGCTGCATCTCGCCCAGGGCATGGCCATGGATGCCCGCACCCTGAAGACCGAACTGGAGGCCGCCTCCTACCGCGACGACGGCACGGGCGAGCGGCCCGGCATGTACCGCGTCAAGGGCGCGCGCTGGCGTATCGCCAACCGCGGTTATCAGGACGTGGGCGGCCTGGTCGGCCCCAGCCGGATCGAAGTGACGGTCTCCGGCGGCCGCGTGCAGTCGGTGCGCGATCTGGTGCGCGGCCGCGCGGTGAAATCCGCCAAGCTCGATCCCGCGCGCATCGCCACGCTGTACGGCCAGAAGCAGGAAGAGCGCCGGCTGGTGCGGATCAGCGAAGTGCCGCCGCTGCTCACCGACAGCCTGCAGGCGGTTGAGGATCGCGATTTCGCGCGCCATCACGGCATCGACCCCAGCGGCATGGCCCGCGCGCTCTGGGTCTGGATCAAGTCCGGCGGCGATGTCAGGCAGGGCGGCAGCACGCTGACCCAGCAGCTCGCGCGGTCCGGGCTGCTGGGCATCGGCAAGGAACAGACCTACACCCGCAAGTTCAACGAAATCCTGTACGCGCTGATCATCGACGCGCGCTATGAGAAAGGCGTGATCCTGGAGGCCTATCTCAATCAGGTCGACATCGGCCAGCGCGGCTCGCAGGCGATCCACGGCTTCGCCTCGGGCGCCGAGTTCTATTTCGGGCGCCACCTCGACGACCTGTCCACCGAACACATCGCGCTGCTGGTCGCGCTGGTGAAAGGGCCGTCCTGGTACAACCCGCGCAAGCAGCCGGAACGCGCGCTGGAGCGCCGCAATCTGGTGCTCACCAAGATGCTGGAGACCGGCACCATCGACCGGAAGGAATACGACCGCGCAGTGAAGGCGCCGCTGGGCGTTACCGATGTGCCCGGCAGCATGGTCGCGAACCGGTTTCCGGCCTATGTGGACCTGGTCCGCCGCCAGCTGGCGCGCGATTATTCCGAAGAAGAACTGCAGGGCGCCGGCCTGACCGTGCTCACCGGCATGTCGCCCTCGGCGCAGGCCTACGCCGAAGGCGCGGTGACCCGCGCGATGAAGGCGCTGGGCACCGCGCGCCGCCCGCCGCTGCAGGCCGGCGTGGTGGTCACCGACGTCCACAGCGGCGAAGTGGTGGCGGTGATCGGCAGCCGCAGTTTCGACGAGCACGGCTTCAATCGCGCGGTGCAGGCGCAGCGCCCGGTGGGCTCGCTGCTCAAGCCGTTCGTCTATCTGCTGGCGCTGGCGCAGCCCGACAAATATTCGCTGGCGTCCACCGTCGACGATTCGCCGGTCAGCATCGTGCTCGACAACGGCAAGCGCTGGAAACCCGGCAATTCCGACGGTCGCAGCCACGGCACCGTGCGTCTGATCGACGCGCTGGCGCAGTCCTACAACCAGTCGACGGTGCGGATCGGCATGGACGTGGGGCCACAGCGCCTGAGCGACCTGTTGCGCACGCTCGCCGGCATCGATGCAGGGCAGAATCCGTCGCTGATCCTCGGCTCGCTGGACCAGAGCCCGTACGCGATGGCGCAGCTGTATCAGTTCCTCGCGTCCGGCGGCGAAATCCAGCCGCTGCATGCGGTGCGCGGGGTGCTGGACGCCAACGGCAAGGCGCTCAACCGCTACGACGCCGAGCCGAAACCCGCACAGACCGGCGATGCGGTTGCCGCGCGACTGGTGACTTCCGCGCTGCAGCAGGCGGTGACCTCCGGCACCGGCCGACAGTTGATGAGCGACGGTCTTGGCCGGCTGCAGCCCGCAGGCAAGACCGGCACCAGCAACGACAGCCGCGACAGCTGGTTCGCGGGCTGGACCGGCGACCATCTGGCGGTGGTCTGGGTCGGCAACGACCAGAACGCCTCCACCGGCCTGTACGGCGCCACCGGCGCGATGCGGGTGTGGTCGGGACTGTTCTCGCGCCTGCCCACCGCGCCGCTGCAGGTCGGCGGCAAGGGTATCGATTGGCAATGGGTGGCCGACGGCCACACCACCGATGCCGGCTGCCCGGGCGCACGCCGGATCGGCTTCGTGACCGGTTTCGCGCCCGCCTACCAGCCGTGTCTGCTGGCCGAACCCGAAAGCGTCGAGGGCGTCGAAGGCGGCGATGGCGATGGTTCCGGAAATGAAGGCTTCTGGGGCAGGATCTTCGGCCGCGGCGACAGCGATGCGGGCAGCGCGGACGAAGAACGCCAGCGCGAGGACGAACGCCAGAACAGCCGTCAAAACCAGGACGCCCGCGATCGCGAAGAGCAGGAGCGTCGCGAGCAACAGACGCGCGAGGGCGCACGGCTTCAACGTGAAAAGGACCAGCGCGACAACGATCAGCGCTATGCGGAACTGCGCGCCCGCGATGAGGCGTATCGCCAGCAGCAACAGCGCGATCAGGCATACCGCGCGGCGCGCGAACGGGAATACAGAGAACGCCGCCAGCGCGAGGATGCAGATCGCCGCGAACAGGACCGTCGCGAGCAGGAACGCCGCGATCAGCAGCGCGGCATGCTGCCTTCGGGCAGCGCGATCGAGGCCCGCGTCGCATGAGCCTCATGATCGAGCGTCTTCTCATCTCCGCAGGCGTGCTTCTGCTGGCGTCCTGCACCAGCGCGCCGCCCGCCCCGGAATGGAGCGGTCCCGCGCCCGAACAACTGGTCGCCGAAATCCGCGCAGCCGGCGCGTTCGAGAAAGGCGAACTCGACGTGCAGCCGCTGCGCGACCCGATGGTCGAGGATCTGCGCGTGCAGGCGGTGCAGTTCGAGAGCGCGCGCCGCTATCCAGACGCCGCCGCGGCGCTGGACAAGGCGCTCGCCATCGCACCGGAGGATCCGGCGCTGCTGCAGGAGCGCGCCGAAGTCGCGGTGCTGCAGAAGCATCTCGACAAGGCGGCGTCGCTTGCGCGCGACGCATACGCGCTGGGCGGCAAGGTCGGGCCGCTGTGCCGACGGCACTGGGCGACGATCCGTCTGCAGCCTCTTGGCAAGCTCCGCGCGCTGCACACGCGTGCCGACATCAAGCCGCCCAAGGGCGAGAAACTCGCACAGTGGCAGCGCGAGGTGGACGAACTGGGACGAGCGGCCGCCGCCGCCGAGCGCAGCCAGATGGACTGCACGCTCACCGGCCCACCGCGGTACTGAGGGGCGATGAGCATGGCTTCCGATGTCCGCAGCGGCCGCGATGCGGACGCAGACGATACTGCGCTGGACTCGCGCTCCGCGCTGGCCCGCGCCTGTCGCGATGCGCTGAGCGACGGCGGCGTGCTCGCCGTGAAAATTCCCGGCTTCGCGCCGCGCACGCCGCAGCAACAGCTGGCGATGGCGATCGCCGAAACCGTCGAAGACCGCGCCGTACTGCTGGCCGAAGCCGGCACCGGCACCGGCAAGACCTTCGCGTACCTCGTCCCGGCGCTGCTGTCGGGGTTGAAGACCATCGTCTCCACCGGCACCCGCGCGCTGCAGGATCAGCTGTATCACCGCGATCTGCCGCGGGTGCGCGATGCGCTGGGCGTCGGCATCAAGACTTCGCTGCTGAAAGGCCGCGCGAACTATCTCTGCAAATACCGGCTCGAAAAAAGCAAGGGCGAGCCACGCTTCACTTCCAAGGAACAGATCACCCAGTTCCAGCGCATCGTCGCCTGGAGCGGGCGCACGCGGATGGGCGATCTGGCCGAACTCGACGCGCTGCCCGAGGATTCGCCGCTGCTGCCGCTGGTCACCTCGACCACCGATAACTGCCTCGGCAGCGAGTGCCCGTTCTGGGACGACTGCTTCGTGGTGCAGGCGCGCCAGCGCGCGCAGGCCGCCGACGTGGTGGTCGTCAATCACCATCTGCTGCTCGCCGACCTGGCGCTGAAACAGGAAGGTTTCGGCGAAATCCTGCCCGGCGCGCAGGTGTTCGTGGTCGACGAGGCGCATCAGCTGCCGGAACTCGCCGCGCAGTTCTTCGGTGAAGGTCTGAGCGCACGGCCGCTGGTGGAAGTGGCGCGCGATGCGGTGGCCGAATGCAAGACCACCACCGGCGCGCTCGCGGTGTTGCAGGGACCGGCGCGGTCGCTGGAAGAGGCCACGCGCGAACTGCGCGCGGCGATGGAGCCGCTGCCGCCGCGCGGCACCCGCTGGCGTGCGATGCAGGAACCCGGCGTGTTCGATGCGCTGGGTGCGCTCGACGATGCGCTGTGCGCGTTCATCGACGCGCTGGCGCCGCTGCGTGAGGCCGCGCCCGGTTTCGAGAGCTGCCATGCGCGCGCGCTCGACAACCGCGCGCGGCTGCTGCGCTGGGCGCCGCCGGATTTTTTGCGGCGACGCGAACTTGCTGGCGACGAGGACGGCGAGCGCGCGCAGCTGCGCGCAGAGCTGCCGATGCATGAAGAGATGGCTGCCGAGTCCGAAGACGCATCGCAGGACGACGAAGACGCCAAACCCGATCCGCGCGCCTGGGATGTCCGCTGGTACGAATTGTCGCCGCGCGGCTTCCGCCTGCAGCGCACGCCGCTGGATGTGTCCGGGCCGCTGCGCAATCATCGCGAACAGTCGCGCGCGGCCTGGGTGTTCACCTCGGCGACGCTCGCGGTGGCAGGCGGTTTCGATCACCTGTCCGTGCGGCTGGGGCTGGACAAACCGCGCACGCTGCTGGCGCCCAGTCCGTTCGACTGGCCGCACCAGGCGCTGTGCTATCTGCCGCAGCGCATGCCGGAGCCGAATTCGCGCGACTACACCGCTGCGGTGATCGATATCGTGCGCCCGGTGCTGGAAGCCTCGGGCGGCCGCGCCTTCGTACTGTTCGCCTCGCACCGCGCGCTGCGCGAAGCGGCGGAACTGTTGCGCAACGGACCGTGGCCGCTGTTCGTGCAGGGCGAAGCGCCGCGCTCGGTGCTGCTGCAGCGTTTCCGCGATTCCGGCAACGGCGTGCTGCTGGGCGCCGCCAGTTTCCGCGAAGGCGTGGACGTGGCCGGCGACGCGCTGAGCGTGGTCGTCATCGACAAACTTCCGTTCGCCGCACCCGACGACCCGGTGTTCGAAGCGCGGCTGGACGCGATCCGCCGCGAAGGCGGCAACCCCTTCCGCGACGAACAACTGCCGCAGGCGGTGATCGCGCTGAAACAGGGCGTCGGTCGCCTGATCCGCACCGAAACCGACCGCGGCGTGCTGGTGCTGTGCGACCCGCGCCTGATCGGAAAATCCTACGGCCGCACCTTCCTCGACTCGCTGCCGCCATTCGCGCGCACCCGCTCGCTGGCGGATGTGCAGGCGTTCTTCGGCGACGCGATACCTCCGGAGCCGGCGTCGTAGGTCGGGCCCCGGCCCGACATCCCGCCCCGCCAGATCGTTCCGGACAATGAGCGGAGCGGTTTCGATCATCACGCGACGCAAACGGACAGACCGCAATGTCGGGCCAAGGCCCGACCTACAATGCCGGCATGAATCTCCTCGCCTTTGAACTCTCCACCGAAGCCTGCTCCGTCGCCCTGTGGGTCGACGGCGACGTGCGCGAGCGCCACGAAACCGCGCCGCGCCGGCATGCCGAACTCGCGCTGCCGTGGGCGGAAGCGCTGCTGGCCGAGGCCGGGATCGCGAAGTCGCAGCTTGATGCCATCGCGGTCGGTCGCGGCCCCGGCGCGTTCACCGGCGTGCGCCTGGGCGTGGCGATCGCGCAGGGCATCGCGCTGGCGCTGGATCGCCCGGCGGTGCCGGTGTCGACGCTCGCGGCGCTGGCGATGCGCGCCGTCGCGCTGGGTGCGGGCGATGGCGACTGCGTGCTCGCCGCGATCGATGCGCGCATGAGCGAGGTCTACATCGCCGGTTACCGCTTGACGCGCGAACACGACACGCTGCGGCCGATGCCGATGGGCATCGAACAGGTGCTTGCGCCCGATGCGGTGCTGCTGCCCGAGGAAGGCGGCGCATGGTTCGGCGTCGGCACCGGTTTCGGCGCGCTGGGCGGCGCGCTGGCATCGCGTCTGCCGTCGGACTGGCGCGCGCTGGATGCCGAAGCCCTGCCGCATGCCGCCGATGTCGCGCGGCTCGCGCACGCGGCGCTGCTGCGCGGCGAAGCGGTGGCGCCCGAGATGCTGGAACCCGCTTACCTGCGCAATCAGGTGGCGCTTACGCTGGTCGAACAGCAGGCGCTGCGCGCCGCGCGCTCATGAGCGTATCGGTGTTCGCAAGGGATGCTTCGCAATGAAGCCACGCCCCCTTTCCATCCTGCGCATCGTGCTGGTGACGTGCGCACTGGGGTTGTCGTGGCTGCTCGGTTTCGCGCAGGTCTGAGCGCGCAGGCGGTCGATAGCCCATCGGTCATGGGTCTTTCATGGGAACTTGGCCCGGCAGCGGCAGGTCCATCGCCCGACGATTCGTCACGAAGGGGAATGACATGACGCAGACCGCATCGGCCGACAGCGCCGCCGCAAAAGTACCGTTCTGGCGCAACGAATGGTTCACGTTCGTGATGATGGTGCTGCTGCTGACCGTCGCGCGCAGTTCGTTCGCCAATCACTACCAGGTGCCCAGCGGCTCGATGGAGCCCACGCTGATGCCGGGCGATCGCGTCGCGGTGAACATGATGGCCTACGGCGTGCGCGTGCCGTTCACCGACATCGAACTGGTCGATCGCGGCGAACCGGCGCCCGGCGATGTGGTGGTGTTCAAATCGCCCACCGACGGCACCCGGCTGATCAAGCGCGTGGTTGCGGTGGGCGGCGACACGGTTGCCGTGGTCGACGGCCGGCTGTGGATCGACGGCCGGCCATTGCGCGATGCCGACAACGGCGACATCGAACACTTCGACGCGCGCGAGGTGCATCTGGATCTGCGCGACGGCGGCGGCCCGGACCTCGCCACCGTCACCATTCCCGCAGGCATGGCGCTGGTGCTGGGCGATCATCGCGGCAACAGCGCGGACGGCCGTTTCTTCGGGCTGGTGCCGATGAAGTCGCTGTATGGGCGGGCGTCCGCGGTCTATTACCGCAGCGGCGAAGGGTTCGGCTGGATGAAGCTGTGATCGGTGCGTAGGTCGGGCCCTGGCCCGACATCCCGCCTTCTCCGATCGTTCGGACGATGAGCGGAACGGTTTCGATCATTGCGCGCCGCAAGCGGATTTATCGCGACGTCGGGTTAGTGCCCGACCTACTCGTCGATCAACTCGCCGCCCGGCAGGAACTGCCAGGTGCGCACGACATTGAGGATGTCCGGGTTTTCCGTCGTCTTGGGCAGCGGCGGGTAGGGCTCCGCCAGTCGGGCGATCCGCAGCGCGGCCTCGTCCAGCAGCGCGATGCCGCTGGACTGGACGATGTCGGCGCGTTCGATCGTGCCGTTGCGGTGGATGCCGATGTTGATCACCACCGTGCCCGACAGCCGCCGCCGCCGCGCTTCGTCCGGGTAATTCAGGTTACCGACGCGCTCTGCGCGGTCGACCCAGGCCCGTAGGTAGTTCGCCCACGCGTATTCCTGGGTGCTGGCGGAGACGAACTTGCGGGACGGGCGCTTGGCGTAGCGGGCCGAGCGCAGATGGATTTCGGCCGCCAGCCGCGCCATCGCCATGTCGTGCTCGACTTTCTGCGGCCCGATGCGCTGCGGCGTCACCGTCGCTTGCATGACCCGGCTCGGGGCCGCGCGGCGGATGTCGCTGTTCGGGCTGGCGATCACCCGCGCCTCCGGCGGCGGTTGCGGCGCCGGCGATTGCGCACGCACCGTTTGTGGCGCCACGCCGGCCTCGGCCTGGGGCACCGTCCCGGGCTGGGGGTCGCGAGGGCGGCTGGCCTTGTCGTGCTCGCCGCCGCCCTGGTTGTTGGCCTGCGCCAGGAAATCGGCCTGCTTGGGCGTCAGCGGCGTGCGGGTCTGGGTCAGGATGACATCCAGCATCGGCACCACCGGCGCCGCGCGCTCCAGCACGAAGCCGACCCCGAGGATCAGCATCCCGTGCAGCAACAGCGACAGCACCAGGGTCGCACCCAGGCGCTGGTCCTCGCCGATCGTCGGCGGAGGCGGGAGTGGCGCGCTGACGGCGGACATCGTCAGCCCGTCGCCTCCAGCGCGTCGAACAGCAGCCCTGCAATGTTCAGCCCGAACTGCTTGTCCAGTTCGCGGATGCAGGTGGGACTGGTGACATTGACCTCGGTCAGGTGCTCGCCGATCACGTCCAGGCCCACGAACCGCATGCCCCGGCGCTTCATCTCCGGGCCGACCTGAGCGGCGATCCAGCGGTCGCGGTCGGTCAGCCGTCGGCCTTCACCGCGGCCGCCGGCAGCAAGATTTCCTCTGAATTCATCGCCTTGCGGAATCCGCGCCAGACAGTAGTCCACCGGCACGCCGTCGATCAGCAGAATGCGTTTGTCGCCGTCGACGATCTCCGGCAGGTAGCGCTGGGCCATGACCAGATGCCGGCCTTCGCCGGTCAGGGTCTCCAGGATCACGTTCAGATTCGGATCGCCGGCGCGGGAGCGGAAGATCGAGCGCCCGCCCATGCCGTCCAGCGGCTTCAGCACCACCTCGCCGTGCTCGGCGGCGAACGCTTTCAGCGCCGGCGCCTTCCGGCTGACCAGGGTCGGCGGACAGCATTGCGGGAATTCCAGCGCCGCGAGTTTCTCGTTGTGGTCGCGCAGCCCCTGCGGGTCGTTGACGACGAACGCGCCCGCGCGCTGGGCGGCGCTGAGGATCAGGGTGTCGTGCAGGAAGTCGGCATCCACCGGCGGATCTTTGCGCATGAGGATCAGATCGTCCGATCCCAGCGCACGGTGTGACGAAGGTCCGCTTTCGAACCAGTCTTTCGCGTCGTCGCGTACGATCAACGACGACACCTCCGCGCTGGCGATGCCGTCGCGCATCCCCAATGCGCCGGGAGTGACGTAAAAGAGCCGATACTGACGTCGCTGGGCTTCGAGCAACATCGCAAATGTGGAGTCTTTGGCAATTCTGATCGACTCGATCGGGTCCATGACCACGACTACGTCGCGCGCGAGTTTCGGCATGCCGCTATACCTGCAAGATTCGTCGGGTCGGATGGTAACAAGCCGGTGCGATGGAAGCCTCACTTCATCGTTCTTGGCGGGCAAATTGCTAAGCAAACCTTGACAGTCAAGCTTCAGACTGGGATATAGGTGGCTGAAAATGATGACAAACCAGCAGTACAGTCATCGATTGCCGGGCGCATGGGGAGACATGATGACGCAAGACGAGAATCCAGCCGGCGGCCTTCAGGGTTTGCGGGTGATGGTGATCGACGATTCGAAGACCATCCGACGTACCGCCGAAACCCTGCTCAAACGCGAGGGGGCCGAAGTGGTGACAGCGACGGATGGTTTCGAGGCACTCGCCAAGATCGCGGACCAGCGTCCGCAGATCATTTTCGTCGACATCATGATGCCGCGCCTCGATGGCTATCAGACCTGTGCGCTGATCAAGAACAATCAGGTCTTCAAGCACACGCCGGTGATCATGCTGTCCTCCAAGGATGGTCTGTTCGACAAGGCGCGGGGCCGCATCGTCGGCTCCGAGCAATACCTGACCAAACCGTTCACCCGCGAAGAACTGCTCGACGCCATCCGCAAACACGTCAACGCCTGACCGGGGGGACAGGCAACTCATGGCCCGCATTCTGCTCATCGAAGATTCGCCGACCGATACCGCCGTGCTCACACGGCTGCTTGAGCGCCATGGTCATCAGGTGCTTGCGTCCACCAGCGCCGAGGACGGCATCGAAGTGTGCAAGAAGGAGCTGCCGGACGTGGTGCTGATGGACGTAGTGTTGCCGGGGATGAACGGCTTCCAGGCGACCCGCGCGCTCTCGCGCGAGCCCACGACCAAGGCCATTCCGGTCCTGATCGTCAGCACCAAGGGCATGGAAACCGACCGCGCCTGGGGCATGCGCCAGGGCGCCAAGGACTACATCGTCAAGCCGCCGAGCGAGGATGCGCTGATCGCCCGGATCGCCCAACTGCTGGAGACCGGTGCATGAACGTAGACGAGTCAGGCATCGAAGCCGCGGGCGCCGAAGCCGTCGTCGACACGGCGCCGGTCGATGCGTTCGAGACGCTCGCCGAATACGAACGGCGCAGCCTCGCCCACGTCGCCGGCCTGCCGGAACAGCTGCAGGCCGCAGGTCTGTGGCGCGGCATCGGTTACCGCATTGGCCAGCGCCGGCTGGTCTCCGACTACGAGTCTGTGGCGGAAATCCTCACCGTCCCGCAGATCACCCCGGTGCCCGGTGCCCAGGGCTGGATGCTCGGCGTCGCCAACGTGCGCAGCAACCTGCTGCCTGTGGTCGACCTCAAGCAATTCCTTGAGGGTGCGCGCAGCGTGCTGCACGAGGGGCACCAGAAAGTGATGGTGCTGCGCCAGCCGGGCGGCGACGTCGCGGTGACCATCGACGAACTCTATGGCCAGCGATCCTTCATGAAAGAGCAGGAGGTCGAAGCCGAAGGTCTGGCCGACGGTCGCTATGCCGGCCTGATCGATCGCGCCTACCGCACCGCCGATGATGTCTGGGGCGTTTTCAGCCTGGATCGCCTGGTCCGCACCCCCGAATTCCGACACGCCGCTACCTGACGGCGACTTGACGGCAACCCTTCTTTCACTGCAGCAGTTCCAAACACAGATCGAGGCTAGACATGAGCACTCCGATGGATAACGTCGCCGGCAAAGGCCGCAGCCAGAGCACCACCCTGTGGCTGTGGATCCTCGCCGTATCGCTTGTCGTGTTCGGCCTGAATACGGGCTATGCGCTGTTGAAGACGCAGCGCTTCGGCGGCGCCAGCACGGCGGCTTCCAGCCTGCAGGTGAATTCGCAGCGTCTGGCCAACCTCGGACGAGAGGCGATCAACGGCGACGCCGCGGCGTTCAAGGCCTTCAAGACCACGAAGACCCAGATCGAAAACGACGTCAGGCTGCTCAACGAACGCTTCGGCACCTCGACCGGCGTGTCCGGCCCGATCGCCACAGTCACCTCGACCTGGGTGCCGATGGGCAAAAACGCGGACCAGATCGTCGCCTCCGAAGCCGCGGTGCTCGCGCTGTCCAAGAACGCCAAGAGCTTCACCGACGGCGTCCCGCAGTTGCAGGCTCAGCTAGACGAAGTGGTGCGTGCCATGTCCGCCGGCGGCGCACCGTCCTCGCAGATCTACATCGCGCTGCGCCAGGTGGTGCTGGCCGGCTCGATGGCCCGCCGCGTCGCCGAAATCCGCGCGGGCGGACCGGGCGCTGCGCTCGCGGGCGATGCGCTCAACCGCGACGCCTCCGTGTTCGTGCAGGTGTTGAACGGACTGCGCAACGGCGATCAGGCTATGAACGTGCAGAAGCTGACCAACACCGCGGCGCTGGGCGCGCTGAACCAGTCCAACGACCAGTGGGTCGCGATGAAGAAGGATCTGGACGCGATCCTGGCCTCGTCGCAGAATCTGTTCCGCGCGCAGTCCGCGGCCACCGAACTCACCATCGGCTCCACCCGCCTGCTGGCCGACAGCGAAAGCCTGTTCACCGCGTTCACTGCGTTCGGCACGGGCGACAAGAACCTGGCCGGCAACATCTGGATCAGCGTCGCCACCGGTCTGGCCTCGCTGGCCTCGATCATATTCCTGGTGCTCAGCCTCAACAGCGCCCAGAAACGCCGGTACGAGGGCTCGATGGAGCTCAACAACCGCAACCAGGAGGCGATCATGCGCCTGCTGGACGAAATGGGTTCGCTCGCGGAAGGCGATCTCACCGTGAAGGCGACCGTGACCGAGGACATGACCGGCGCGATCGCGGACTCGATCAACTTCGCGGTCGAACAGCTCCGCAGCCTGGTGCAGACCATCAACGACACCTCGGTGCAGGTGGCGTCCAGCGCCCAGGAAACCCAGGCCACAGCGATGCATCTGGCCGAAGCCGCCGAACATCAGGCGCAGCAGATCAACACCGCCACCAACCGCATCAACGAAATCGCGGTCAGCATCAACCAGGTGTCGAAGAACTCCGCCGAGTCCGCCGAAGTGGCGCAGCGCTCCGTGGAACTCTCCACCAAGGGCGCGGGCGTGGTGCGGCAGACGATCGTCGGCATGGACTCGATCCGCGGCCAGATCCAGGAAACCTCGAAGCGAATCAAGCGCCTCGGCGAAAGCTCGCAGGAAATCGGTTCGATCGTTGAACTCATCAACGACATTTCGGAACAGACCAACATCCTGGCGTTGAACGCGGCGATCCAGGCGGCCTCGGCCGGCGAAGCGGGCCGAGGGTTCGCGGTGGTGGCCGACGAAGTGCAGCGACTCGCGGAACGCACCTCGAACGCGACCAAACGAATCGAAGCGCTGGTCCAGACCATTCAGTCCGATACCAACGAAGCGGTGAGCTCGATGGAACAGACAACCTCCGAAGTGGTCGCCGGTGCGCGACTGGCGGAGGACGCGGGTACCGCGCTGGGCGAAATCGAACAGGTGTCGAACAATCTCGCAGGCCTCATCCGCGGCATCTCCAGCGCCGCGCAGCAGCAGTCCGCGGCGGCGACCGACATCACCCAGACCATGACCACGATTCAGTCGATTACCGCGCAGACCTCGCAGGGCGCGAACCAGACGGCCGAATCGATCGGAAACCTCGCGCAACTGGCAGCGGACCTGCGCCGCTCGGTCGCCGACTTCAAGCTTCCCACGGTCTGATCCGGCGGAATGCTGCGGAGCAATGGCGAGATGATCCGAATGTCTTCCGATCGTGAAACCGGACGTGACCGCGTCCGTGGAGGCGCACGATGACCGCGCTCCATGACGCGATCGAATACAGCGCGCTGGGCTGGGTCAAACCCGAGCTCGACGAAACCCTGCGTCTGGTGCGGATGGAGGTCGAAGGCTTCGCCGAAGATCCTGCCGACACCAGCCGGATGGGGGTGAGCGCCGAACTGCTGCATCAGGTGCAGGGCACCCTGCGGATGGTCGAACTCTATGCCCCGGCGATGGTCGCCGAGGAAATGGAGCAACTGTCCCTGGCGCTGCAGAACGGCGGCATTTCCGACCGCGACGGCGCCTGCTCGGCGCTGATGCGCGGCGTCGTGCTGCTGCCCGACTATCTGGAGCGTCTGCAGAGCGGGCACAAGGAAATCTCGATCGTCCTGCTGCCGATGCTCAACGAACTGCGCGCCGCCCGCGGCGAGGCCGTTCTGAGCGAAAGCGTGCTGTTCGTTCCCGATCTCGACCGCGATTTGCCGCCCTCGCTGCCGCGCCCGACGCCGCAGCCGGCCGCCAGCCGCGCCAACAACGTGGCCCCGTATCTGCTGCGCCTGCGCGATGCGCTGCAGTCGTGGCCGGAAACCGGCGCGCCCGGCGATGCCGAAGGCCTGCATTTCGCGGCCGAAGCCCTGCTCGCGCACACCACCGATGAATCGCAGCGACGCATGCTGTGGGTGGCCTCAATGGTCGCCACCGCGCTGCGCGATCGTGCGCTCACGGTCAATCCCGGCCTGCGTCAGGCGTTCGCCAGCGTCGACCGCGAAACCCGCGGCATCTTCCAGCAGGGCGGCTTGGATGCCCCGCGCGCGGACGCCGCGCTCGAACCCACCCGGCAACTGCTCTATCACGTCGCACACAGCGAGTCGGTGCACCCGGCGCTGATGCAATTACGCGAAGTGTTCGATCTCGATTCGCTGAAGCCGACCGAATCCGAACTCGACCATGCCCGCGGCAGCGTCGCTGGTCGCAACCGCACGCTGCTCGATACCGTCGCCGCCGCGATCAAGGAAGATCTGCTGCGGGTGAAGGACGAGCTGGACCTGTATCTGCGCACATCCAAAAACAACCCGGTCGAGCTCCAGCCGCAGGCCGAACGTCTACAGAACGTGTCCGACACCCTCGGCATGCTCGGGCTTGGACTGGCGCGCAGCCTCGTGCTGCAGCAGCGCGACGCGATGCGCGAAATCGTCGATGGCAAGCGCAAGGCCGACGAGGCCGCGCTGCTGGACGTCGCCGGTGCGCTGCTGTACGTCGATGCTTCGCTGGACGACCAGGTCGCGCGCCTCGCCAGCGGCGATGGCGCCCATACCGAAGAAGATCTCGCCGGCGCCGAAGCCCGCAAGGTGCTCGCCGTCCTGATCCGCGAGGCGATCACCAACTTCGCAGGCGCGCGCCAGGCCTTCGTCGCCTTCGTCGAAACCAGCTGGAACCACACCGAACTGGCGCAGGTGCCCAAACTCCTGCTCGACGTGTCCGGTGCGCTCAATATCCTCGAACTGCCGCAGCCCGCGCAGTATCTCGACGGCGTGCGCCTGTACGCCGAAATCGAACTGCTCGAACGTCGCCGTATTCCCAACAGCCGTCAGCTCGACACCTTCGCCGACGCGCTCGCCAGCATCGAGTATTACCTCGAAGCGCTGCGCGAACAGCGCGCCAATCGCGACGATATCCTCGACATCACCCGCAACAGCTTGGAAAACCTGGGCTACTGGCCGCTGCCGGCCGAGCGTGCGCCTGCCGTCGAAACGCCTGCTGTCGACACGCCCGCGGCCGAGCTCCCGGCGGTCGTCCCGCCGGAGATCGTCTCGGTGGAGGTCGCGCCGCCTGTCGAAGCGACACCCGAGGCTGCACCGCTCAAGATTGCAGAACCCGTCGCCGAGACGCTGGCCCTCGAGCCGGCGACTTTCGAGCCGCTGGAAACCGCCACAGTCGAAAGCACGCCACTGGAAATCGCGCCGCCTGTCTTCGAGACGAGCGCCGTCGAGAAGCCCGCCGTTGAGAAGCCCGACACGGTTGCGCCGGCATCGTCCGCGCCCTTCGTGCCCTTGTTCCTGCCGCCGCGCGAGCCTGTCGCCGCGCCGCCCGTAGCGCCGCCGCAGCAAATCGCCGCGCCGCCCGTAGCGCCGTCGCAGCAAATCGCCGCGCCGCCCGTAGCGCCGTCGCAGCAAATCGCAGCGCCGCCCGTAGCGCCGCCGCAGCAAATCGCAGCGCCGCCCGTAGCGCCGCCGCAGCAAATCGCCGCGCCGCCCGTAGCGCCGTCGGCGCCGGTCGCCGCGCCGCTGTCCGCGGGTTTCGACGTCACCAGCGACGACATCGACGACGAAATCCGCGAAATCTTCCTCGAAGAATTCGAGGAAGAGATCGGCAATCTCGCGCAACTGTTGCCGGCCTGGAAAGGCGAGCCCCACAATATCGAACGTCTGCAGCCGGTTCGCCGGGTCTTCCACACGCTGAAGGGCAGCGGCCGTCTGGTCGGCGCAAAGACCCTCGGCGAGTTCAGCTGGAAGATCGAGAACATGCTGAACAAGGTGCGCGATGGCCTGCGCCCGGCGACATCGCCGGTGATCGCGATGGTCGAGCAGGCCTACGCAACGCTGCCGCAGTTGCACGCCGCGCTGCGCGGCGAGGGTACGGTCACCACCGATCTGCGTGCGATGGAAGCCTTCGCCGACCGCATCGCCGGTGGCGAGGAAGTGATGCCCGTGGTCGTCGCCGCGGCTGTCGCCCAGGCGGCGCCGGTCGTCGAATTCGAGCCGGTGAAAACCGAATTCACCGCCGGGGCGATGGTCGAGCAGGAAGAAGGCATCGCGGTCAGCGTCGACGCCGTGCTGTTCGAGATCCTGCAGGCGGAAGTCGGCGGGCACCTGCGCACCATCGAAGGCTGGCTGTCGCGCGCGCGCAGCGCGCCGACCGCAGCAGACGAACCGCTGGTCCGCGCGATCCACACCATGAACGGCGCGTTTGCGATGACCGAAGTGCCGGCCATCACCGATGCGCTGATTCCCGCCGAAATCTATGTGCGTCGTCTGCTGGTATCCGCCGGTGCGGCCGATGACGAGGGCGTGAGCGCGATCGCCGAACTGGCCGATCGCGTCCGCGCGACCGTGTCCGCGCTGTCGGTATCGGGCGGCCGTGTGCCGCGCTGCGATGCGCTCGCTGCGCGTTTCCAGGCCTTGCGCGACGGCCTGCCGGAATCCAGGCCGGCCAGTGCGGTCGAGGAGCCTGCCGGGATCGAGTTCGAAACCGGACAGACCGGGCAGGGCGATATCGAGCTGACCGAACTGGATCTGAGCGCGTATGGCAATTTCGATAGCCAGCCGCCGGTGCCGACGCCGGCCGCAACCAGCGACGAAGTGGTGTCGTCGCAGCTCGATGTCGTCGAATTCGACGTCGCGGCCGAGGACGAGCTTGCGCGTCTGCTGGGCGAGAGCGTGGAAACGCCCGCGGCATCCGCTTGGGCGCCGAACCCGCCGGCGACGATGCCGTCGGATTCGGTCATGCCCACCGATGCGGACGAAGCCGCACGGCTGCTTGCGGTCATGGAATCCTACGAGGCCGAGCGTCTCGAAGCGGAACGTCTCGAAATCGAGCGCGCCGAAGCCGAACTTCTCGCAGCACAGCGCGCCGAAGCAGAACGCTTTGAAGCACAACGACTCGAAGCAGAACGACTCGAAGCAGAACGACTCGAAGCAGAACGACTCGAAGCAGAACGACTCGAAGCAGAACGACTCGAGGCAGAACGACTCGAGGCAGAACGACTCGAGGCAGAACGACTCGAGGCAGAACGCGCCGAAGCAGAACGTATCGAAGCCGAACGCGTCGAAGCCGAGCGCGTCGAAGCCCAGCGTGCCGAAGCGGCGCTGCGCGAACAGGAAATGCGCGACTTCATCCGTATCGAGGAAGAACGGCTCGCAGCCGTGCGTCTCGATTCTGAGCGTCGCGAAGCGGAACGGCTGGAAGAGGAACGCCTGCTTGCCGAAAGCGAAAGCGCCGATCCGGAGATGAACGTACCGGTCTTCGAGACGATCGCAACGCCGCAGGTCGAACCGTCGATCGTTGCACGCTTGCTGGCCAATACGGCCGTCGTGGATCCGGATACCGATCTGGACATGACCGATCTCGATGCCGAACTCATCGATATCTTCGTCGAGGAAGGTCGCGACCTGCTGGATCATTCCGACCAGTTGCTGGTGTCGTTGCGCGAAAACCCGGACGAGCGCGAGATCATCGGCGGCCTGCAGCGCGATCTGCACACGCTCAAGGGCGGCGCGCGCATGGCCGGCATCATGGCGATCGGCGAACTCGGCCATGCCATGGAATCCCTGCTCGAAGCGGCGGCCGAACATCGCCTGCAGCTCCAAAGGCAGGACATTCCCCTGCTGGAAAGCGGTTTTGATCGCTTGCACACGATGGTGACCCGCGTCGGTGATCGCCGTGCGGTCGTCATTCCGGAAGCGCTGGTCGCGGCGTTCGATGCTCGCGCCTTCGGACGCGCCTTCGAGCCCGCGCAGTGGGCGCCGCCGGTCCAGGATCTGGCGCCCGCCATCGCAGTCGAGGATCCGTCCGAAGCGCCCGTGTTCGAAGTCGTGGCACCGGAACAAGTCGTTCCCGAAGACATATTGCCCGAAGAAGTCGCGCTCGAAGAGCCAGCTTTCGAACAGGCCGCATCCGAGGATATCGCTGCAGAAGAAGATGTCGTGCTCGAAGAGAGTGTTCTCGAAGAGCGCGCCCTCAACGAAACTGCCATCGACCAGGCGGCGCTGGAGCAGGCCGCTGCCGAGCAGGCCGCTTTCGAGCAAGCGGCCATCGAGCAAGCGGCCATCGAGCAAGCGGCCATCGAGAAAGCGGCCATCGAGAAAGCGGCCATTGAGCAAGCGGCCATCGAGCAAGCGGCCATCGAGAAAGCGGCCATTGAGAAAGCGGCCATCGAGCAAGCGGCCATTGAGCAATTGATCCTCGAAGAAGCCGCGTTGGGCGCTGCCGCGCTCGGAGAAGCCGCTGTCCAAGAACCGGCAGCTGAAGAACCAGTTGCTGAAGCGCATGCGATCGAAGCACCGGTTTCCGAAGACATCGTGCTCGAAGATGTCGCCTTCGAAGAGATCTCTCTCGAAGAAGCCACGTTCGAGCAGACGCTGGTCGAGCAGACGCTTACCGAGCACACGTTCGACGATGGCGTGTTCGTCGACGAAGCCTTCACCGAGATCGTCGCCCCGGCCGAGCCGGAGACACGCGAATACGTCGCCCGCGTCAGTTACGAATACGAGTACGAGGTTCCCGCCGCCGCGGCGCCGGAAACGGTCGATGCCGCGACCGACGTCGAGCCCGAGATCGAGCTCCAGCCTGAGGTCGAAGTCGAGCTGGAGGCGGAAGTCGCCGCAGCCCGGCCGCAGATGCCCAGCTTCGCGCCCTTGCCCGAACTCAAGCCATTGTCTGTGCCGGTGGACTTGGGCGCCGGTGCTGACGACGATGTCGGCCTGCGCGGCACGCAGGAACAGGTGCGCGTCCGCGCCGAACTGCTCGACCGCCTGGTGAACTACGCTGGCGAAGTCGCAATCTACCGTTCGCGACTCGAACAGCAGCTCGGTGCGTTCCGCGGCGCAACCGCGGAAATGGCGCAGACCAATACCCGTCTGCGCGATCAGCTGCGTCGTCTGGACATCGAAACCGAAGCGCAGATCATCGCGCGCTACCAGCGCGAGGGCGAAACCCGCGACGAGACCTTCGATCCGCTGGAACTCGACCGCTTCTCCAACCTGCAGCAGCTGTCGCGCGCACTCGCCGAGACCGCGACCGACCTGAGCAGCCTGCAGAGCACGCTCGACGACCTGACCCAGGGTTACGAAACCCTGTTGCTGCAACAGTCGCGCGTGAGCTCGGAGTTGCAGGAAGGTCTGATGCGCACCCGCATGGTGCCGTTCGACACCGTCGTGCCGCGTCTGCGTCGTGTGCTGCGTCAGGCCGCGACCGACACTGGCAAGCCCGTCCAGCTCAAGCTCGACGGCGCCCAGGGCGAACTCGACCGCAACGTGCTGGAACGCATGACCGCCCCGCTGGAGCACATGCTCCGCAACGCGGTGGCCCACGGTCTAGAAAAGCCCGATCAGCGCAGCGCCGCCGGCAAGCCCGCCGAAGGCACGGTCACCATCGCCATCCGCAAGGAAGGCTCGGAAGTCGTGCTGCAGATCACCGACGACGGCAAGGGGCTCGATCGCGACGCCATCCGCCAGCGCGGCGAAACGCGCGGCCTCGTCCACAAGGACGCGGTGCTGTCCAGCGCCCAGCTCGATGCGTTGATCCTGGAACCCGGTTTCTCGACCGCCGAGGAAGTCAGCCAGTTGGCCGGCCGCGGCGTCGGCATGGACGTGGTCGCCAGCGAAGTCCGCCAGCTCGGCGGCACGCTCGACATCCACTCCCAACGCGGCACCGGTACCGTCTTCACGCTGCGCCTGCCGCAGACCCTCGCGGTCACCCAGGCCGCGTTCGTGCGCATCGGCGAAATCACCTTCGCGGTGCCGATCGCTTCGGTCCGCGGCGTCGGCCGGATCCAGCGCGAGGAACTGGCGAAGGGCGACCTCACCAGCTACCGCTACGGCAACGAGGAATACGTGCTGCACGATCTGGGCAACCTTCTCGGCCATGCGCCGGCGAAGGCCGAAGGTCAACTGCAGATGCCGCTGCTGCTCACCCGTTCGGGCGATCTGCACATTGCGGTGACCGTCGATCAGATCCTCGGCAATCGCGAAATCGTGGTGAAGCCGATCGGACCGCAGGTCGCCTCGATCCCCGGCATCTTCGGCGCCACGATCATGGGCGACGGCAGCGTGGTGGTGATTCTGGACGTCGCGCCGCTGGTGCGCCGCCAAGCCGCTCAACTGCTCGAACTCGAAGAAGCGCTGCAGGCACCCGCCGCCGAACAGCGCGTGGTCCCGCTGGTCATGGTGGTGGACGACTCGATCACCATGCGCAAGGTCAGTAGTCGCGTGCTGGAACGCAACAATTTCGAGGTGCTTACCGCGAAGGACGGCATCGACGCGCTGGAACGCATGGTCGATCGCGTCCCGGACCTGATGCTGCTCGATATCGAAATGCCGCGCATGGACGGCTACGAACTGGCGACCACGATGAAGGCGGATCCGCGCCTGGCCAATGTGCCGATCATCATGATCACCTCGCGCACCGGCGACAAACACCGCCAGCGTGCCATGGACATCGGCGTCAATCGCTACCTCGGCAAGCCGTATCAGGAGAACGAACTCATGCGCAACGTGTTCGCGCTGCTGGAGCCCAGCGAGCCGAAATCGGTGAGGACCGATGGTTGACGCCGTCTCCCATGCGGCCGCGCCGCGCGTCGTGTTGCTGGCGCGCGCGGGCAAAGCCGCCGATCACCTCGCCGAAGCGGTGAGACAGGCGGGGGCCGAGTTGCTGGTCGCCATCGATCCGGCGAACGCCGACGAGGCCGCGCTGCGCGCGCTGAATCCGCAGGCGGTGCTGGTCGCGCTGGAACCCAGCATCGAACCCGTGCTCGACAAGCTCGAAGGTCTGCTGTCGGATCCGGCGTTGACCGTGATCTACGACGAAGCCGATGTCGCCGCGCAGCGCGCCGGCTGGGATGCGGCGCGCTGGGCGCGCCATCTCTCCGCCAAGCTGCGTCACGACAGCAATGTGCTGCCGCCTGGCACCGAAAGCGACCAGGACTGGCAGCCGTCTCCGGGACAGATCCCGAAGCCCGCGGCCGCCTACGCCGATATGGACATGACCGCCTTCACCCGCGAAGCGCTCGCGCATGTCGACAGCGTGCCCGCCGACGGCACGCCGGTGGACGTCATGCCGGTGGAGGTCGTGCCCGAGATCGCGCTGTCGCCGCCGAATACGATGCTGATCGATGCGTTCCCCGCTTCGACGACGCAGGCTGCGCGCGTGCAGGCCGCGCCGACGCAAGCCTTGCCGACACACGCGGTGCCGCCACCGCTTCCTCCGATCGCGCCGACGCCATCCGATTCGGGAATCGCAGCGTTCCAGACCTCGTCGTTCGAAACGATGGCGCTCGAATCGATGGATGCCGAACCGAGTGCGTACGCCGCTGCGTCCGACGACATTTCGTTCGAGGCATTCACGACGGACGACGGCGCCGGGATCGAAACTGTATCGCTGGACAGCATGTCGCTCGACAGCATGACGCTGGATGATGTGCAGTTCGACGGCGCGCGCCTGGAATCGCTGCAGTTGGAGAGCATGCCGTTGGTGAGCATGCCGCTGGGCGATACGCAGCGCGATGACATCGCGCTCGACAGCGGCTCCATCGCGCCTGCGCCCAGCGTTGTGCCGATGCGCCTCGATGAGGATGCCTTCTTCCTCGAAGAATTGTCCGCAACCGATCTGCCGCCGATGCGCGGCGAGCCGGTGGCGATGAATCGATTCGGCGGCGACTTCGATGGTGGACTCGACCTCAGCGATGAGGACGTCTCAGGTTTCCAAGCGTTCGATCTCGACGCGATCTCCTCTGCCGATGCGCCGTCGCGCGCGCCGGCAACGTTGGCGTCTTCCGAAGAAGTGATGTCGTTCGAAGCGCTGATTGCGAGCAGTCTGGCCGCGGCTGCCGAGGCCGCACCGGCCCCGGCTGCGCCGGTCGCACCGCAAGCGGAGCCGAAACCCGGATTTTCGCTCGGCGACCTGTCGCTGGCGCCCATGGACGACGCGCCCACCATGGTCGAGAGACCCGCCGCCAGCCCGGCTGCGCACGACATCTCGGCACTGGAGACACGCATCTCCAGCCTGTCGCTGGTCGACCTCGATGAAGGCGCGCCAGACGCGTTCGGCATCCAGGCCACACCGGTGGTGCTGATCGAAGCGGGCCTTGGCGGTCCGGATCCCGCGCGTCAGCTGTTGTCGTCGTTGCCCGCCGAATTCATGGCCGTCGTGCTGGTGCGCCTGCATCTGCAGGGCGGTCGCTACGATCGTCTGGTCGCGCAGATGGAGCGCACCGCGGCGCTGCCGGTCGCGTTGGCGCAAGGCGGTGAGACCGCAAACGCCGGCACGATCTATTTCCTTCCCGACAGCATCGGCTTGACCGCGAACGCGGGCGGGTTCCGCTTCGTCGATGACGCCGCTCCGCCCGCATCGATGTTCGCGACGCTGCCATCGGGCGCCAGCGCGCTCGTGTTCCTCAGCGGCAGCGATCCGCAGCTGGTACAGAGCGCGATGGCCGCCGCCGCGACCGGCACGATGGTCCTGGCCCAGTCCCCCGAAGACTGCTACGACGGCGCGGCCTGCGCCGAGTTGCGCAACAGCGGCGTGACCTCCGGGCTGCCCGCTGAACTCGCCGGCCGACTCGCGTCGCGCTGGCCCAGTTGAACGAATCCAGGATCAGCACTCCCGTGAACAGCACGACCGTCAACGACATCCGAGGCGTCCTCATCCAGATCGCCGGCTCGCAGCTGCTGCTGCCGAACGCGGCGACGGTCGAGGTCTTGTCCTACGTCGATCCGGAACCGCTGGATCACGCGCCGGACTGGCTGCTCGGCCAGATCCGCTGGCGCGGCTGGCGCCTGCCGCTGGTCTCGTTCGCGCGCATCGCCGGCACGCATTCCGAAGGCGCTGCGGTCGGCACCAAGGTCATCGTGATCAAGGCCCTCGGCGGCGATCCGAAACTGCCGTACTTCGCGCTGGTGGCGCAGGGCTTCCCGCGCCTGGTCACGATTTCCCGCGACAACATGATCGTCGACAGCGAACACCGCGAAGTGATGCCCGACGGCATCCGCCTGCGGGTGATGTTCAACGCCGACGTGGCGCTGGTGCCCGATCTCGACGCCGCCGAGCGGATGATCGTCGGGGTCTTGCGGCCAGCGGCGTGATGATGTCGTAGGGCGGGCTCAAGCCCGCATTGCATCTTGCCGGACATGCTCTTACGTTGATCGAAATGTTTTGATCGAACCGTTTTGATCGAACCGTTTTGATCGATATGCGGATCGATCGGCAACGTCGTAATGGCGGGCTTGAGCCCGCCCTACAAATCCCCGAACTTCGCCTGCAACGCTGCTATCGCGGCCAAGCCCGCGGTTTCCGTGCGCAGCACGCGCGGACCAAGGCGCAGGCCGCTGAAGCCGTGCGTGCGCAGGATGATGCGGTCCTTCTCCGACCAGCCGCCTTCCGGGCCGATGCCGATCACGATGCCGCCGGCGACGCTGCGCGACAGCGTGTCGAAACGATGCTCGCCGACCGGATCGAGCGTGAGCTTCAGCGCATCCCCATCCAGCGACGCCGCGGCTTCGGCCAGCCCGCGTGGCGGCAATACGTCGGGAACGCGCGCGCGTCCGCTCTGCTCGCAGGCCGCGGTCACGACGCTGCGCCAGTGCGCGATGCGCTTCTCCAGCCGATCGTGGTCGAGCTTGACTTCGGTGCGATCCGCGAACACCGGCGCGATCACGGCCACGCCCAGCTCGGTCGCCTTCTGCAGGATCAGATCCATCTTCTCGCCACGTGCGATGCCCTGCAGCAGTACCAGCCGCAGCGGCGATTCGTTGTCGACGATGCGCACGGCATCGACTTCCGCTTCGACGCCGCGCTTGCCGGCGCTGAGCAGCCGCGCGTCGTAATCGTGGCCGTCGCCGTTGAACAGCACGCAGGCTTCGCCCTCGCGCAGCCGCAGCACGCGCACCAGGTGTGCGCCGGCGCTCTCGGGCAGGGTCACGTGCGCACCGGCCGCGAGCGGCTGGTCGACGAAGACGCGGGTCAGACGCATGTGGCGCTACCGGTGCTGATGCCTTTGTGGGAGCGACGCAAATCGCGACGGGCCACGATGCTGCTGGATTGCAGTCGCGACTTGCGTCTTTCCCACAAAGCGCGGCGGAGGAGGGTATTCGCAAAGACTCGGTCGCAGCTCATGCGGCGGCTTCCTCGATGGCAGCGCGGGTGGCGGCGGCGATCTGCTCCAACTGCGCGTCGTCCACGCAGTAGGGCGGCATCCAGTACAGCACATCGCCGAGCGGGCGCAGCAGCACGCCGTGATCCAGCGCCTTGCGATACGCGCGCAGGCCGCGGCGGCCCGCGATCTCCACCGCGTGGCCGTCGTCGCGGCAATCGGCTTCGGGGTGCAGTTCGATCGCCAGGATCATGCCAGCCTGACGCACCTCGGCCACCAGCGGATGCGATGCTAACGGCGCGGCCAGCGTCGCCATCTTCGTGGACGTGGCGCGGTTGCGGGCGATGATGTCGTCGCCCTGCAGGATATCCAGCGAAGCCAGCGCCGCCGCGCAGGCCAGCGGGTTGCCGCTGTAGCTGTGCGAATGCAGGAAGGCGCGTTCGCGCGAGTCGTCGAGGAAGCCGTCGTAGATCTCCTGCGTCGCCAGCACCGCCGCCAGCGGCAGGAAGCCGCCGGTGAGGCCCTTCGACAGGCAGAGCAGGTCGGGCTGCACGCCGGACTGTTCGCAGGCAAAGAGGGTCCCGGTTCGGCCGAATCCGACCGCGATTTCGTCGGCGATCAGGAACACGCCGTGCGCATCGCAGAGGTCGCGTACGCGTTTGAGATAGACCGGGTCGTGCATGCGCATGCCGCCGGCGCACTGCACCCGCGGCTCGAGGATCAACGCGCAGATCTCACCGGGATGCGCGTCGAGCAGGCGGGCGAGGGCATCGGCGGCGTCCTCGGCGCGCTGTGCGGCGGCGCGGGTATCCGCCGCGCCGAAGGCGTCCGGCGACGGCGCGAACAGCACATCCAACAGCAGCGGCGCATAAACGCGGCGATACAGCGGGATGTCGCCCACCGACAGCGCACCGACGGTCTCGCCGTGATAGCTGTTGGTGAGCGCAACGAATCTGGTGCGCCGCGGCTCGTCGCCGCGGTTGCGATACCAGTGGAACGCCATCTTCAGCGCCACTTCCACGCCCGAGGAGCCGTTGTCTGCATAGAACACCTTGGCCAGCGGCGCGCGGCCCGGTTGACGAGGGGCCACGGCGAGCAGGCGCTCGGCCAACTCTACCGCCGGCGGGTGCGAGAAGCCGGCCAGGATCACCTGCTCCAGCGTTCTGGCCTGACGGCCGATGGCTTCGGCGATGCGCGGTTCGGCATGGCCGTGGATGTTCGTCCACCAGCTGCTGACCGCGTCCAGCGTGCGCCTGCCGTCGTGGCCGATCAGCCATGCGCCTTCGCCGCGCGCCACTGGCAGCAGGGGCAGTGCGTGCGGATGTTCGCGCATCTGCGTGCACGGGTGCCAGAGCACGGCGAGATCGCGCGCGCGCCAGCGGTCGCTCGCGTCGCAGCCGGCGGCGTTGGCAGTCGCGTCGTCCGGACCCTTGTCGTTTATCATCGGCACATGCGTCTTCATTCCCCCATTATCGCCCGGCGCGCCCGCGCAGGTGCGCCATGAGCCGGCCATTGCCGACCATCCATGAGGTGCGTCGCCGTTGCGGCGACCCCGAGCGCGTGATCGAGGAACTGGATCTCGAATTCTCGAACGGCGAGCGCCGGCTCTATCATCGCGCGCCCGCCATCGGCAACGGCGCAGTGATCGTGGTGCCGTTGCTGGACGAGGACACCGCGCTGCTGATCCGTGAATATGCCGCAGGCACCCATCGCTACGAACTGGGGCTGGTCAAGGGCAAGATCGATGCTGGCGAGACGCCGGAACAAGCGGCGGATCGCGAATTGAAGGAAGAAGCCGGCTACGGCGCGCGTTCGCTCACCGTGCTGCGCCGGATCAGTATGGCGCCGACCTACATGGCCCACGAGACCGTGCTGGTGCTCGCGCGCGACCTGTACGAGGAGCGTCTGCCCGGCGACGAGCCGGAAATCCTGGACGTGGTGCCGTGGAAACTCGATGCGCTGCACGAATTGATCCTCGCCGAGGATTTTTCCGAGGGGCGTTCGATCGCCGCTCTTTTTCTGGTCAGGGAGTGGTTGCGTCATGCCGATGTTGCTTGAAGATGCCGTGCGCGAAAGCGTGATCGCGCTGGCCGTGGCCGCCGCCGGCGATATCCTTGCGGTCTACGAACATCCGTTCGATGTCGAGCACAAGACCGACGACAGCCCGCTGACCGCCGCGGATCTCGCATCGCATCGACGCATCGTCGATGGCCTGCAGCGGCTCACGCCCGACATTCCGGTGCTGTCTGAAGAATCCGCGGAAATCGATATCGCCACCCGTCGCAGCTGGTCGCGGCTGTGGCTGGTCGATCCGCTGGACGGCACCCGCGAATTCGTCAAGCGCAACGGCGAGTTCACCGTGAACATCGCGCTGATCGAAGACGGCGTGGCCACGTTCGGCGTGATCCAGGCGCCGGTCACCGGCGACCTGTGGTGGGGCGATCTGATGCACGGCGCCTATCGTCGCGACGATATCGGCGACGAAATCGCGCTGAACACCCGCGCGCGGCCAAGCGCGCCGTTGCGCGTGGCGGCCAGCCGCTCGCATCGCGATGCGCGCACCGAAGCGTTCATGGCGAAGATGGCGGCGGAGATGGGCGAGCTGGAAACCATCGGCGTCGGATCGTCGCTGAAATTCTGCCGCGTCGCCGAAGGTGCCATCGACGTGTATCCGCGCTTCGCGCCGACCAGCGAATGGGACACCGCCGCAGGCCAGGCTATCGTCGAAGCCGCCGGCGGCCGCGTGCTGGATCCGCAGGGCCGGCCGTTCCGCTACAACCAGCGCGATACGCTGCTGAACGGCGATTTCGTGGCGCTGGGGGATGCGAATCTTCCATGGCAGATCTGGTCGGGTGTTTGACCCTTGTTCGCGGAAGAGCGTTATCGGCCTTGCATTGGTTTTTTCGATAGGGCCAGCACTGGTGGCCTGCAGGCCACCAGTGCCCGCGGATGACGCGACCAGTCGAAATCGATTGCTGGGCCGCGAAGAAGCGCTCGATATCGCCGAACGGCATATTTCCCAGAAGGAAGTCGATCTGCGCGAGTACCGTATTCGAATGGACGGCGAAGAATTGAGCGAAGACGGAAACAAATGGTTGTTCCTGTTCGAGTGCCGAGAGTGGAGGCCGGGCTGTCACTTTCTCATGACCGTGGATCGCCGTTCCTCGCATGCCGAATTCATACCGGGGGAGTGATCGGACGACGCCATGCAAATTGAATCGGATATCCAGCGTCTCCTAGCCATCATGGCCCGCCTGCGCCAGCCGCAGGGCGGCTGCCCGTGGGACTTGAAACAGACCTTCGCCACCATCGCGCCGTATACGGTGGAGGAAGCCTACGAAGTCGCCGATGCGATCGACCGCGGCGACCTGGACGATCTGAAGGAGGAACTCGGCGACCTGCTGTTCCAGGTCGCATTCCATGCGCGCATGGCCGAAGAGCAGGGCGCTTTTGACTTCCGCGATGTGGTCGCGGCGATCAGCGACAAGATGGAGCGCCGGCATCCGCATGTGTTCGCGGGTATGAGCATCGCCGACAGCGATGCCCTGAATGCGATGTGGGATGCGGAGAAGAAAAAAGAGCGGTTGGCGAAGCATGCTGCACAAGGGCATGGCGCTTCCGCCGATGCCTCCGCATTGGCCGGCATCGCCCGCGGCCTTCCCGAATGGCAGCGCGCGGTGAAGCTGCAGAAAAAGGCCGCGACTGTCGGCTTCGACTGGCCGGGCCCCGCGCCGGTGATCGAAAAACTGAAAGAGGAGCTGGAAGAAGTCCGCGTCGAGTTCGATGCGCTGGCGGCCGCGCCGCACAGCGCCGACGCGCGCGACCGGCTGGAGGACGAACTCGGCGATCTGCTGTTCGTCGCCGCGAATCTCGCGCGACACGCGAAGGTCGACCCCGGCGCCGCGCTGCGTCGGGCGAACCACAAGTTCGAGCGGCGTTTCCGGGCGATGGAAACCATGGCCGCCGCCGACGGTGTGCGCTTGGGCGATCTGCCGCTGGAGGCGCAGGACGCTTACTGGAATCGCGCGAAGGCATTGGAATCCAGCGGAGCCGGTGCAGAGCCGTGAAATGCCATCACCACCGCGAACGCGATGCGGTCGGCGTCTGCATCGCCTGCGGCAAAGGCCTGTGCGCGGAAGATTGCGCGCACGACGGTGACTTCGGCCTGCACTGCGATGCGGCCTGTGCCCGTAGCCTGCAGGCTCGCGAACGCGCGGGCGCTTCGGCGCCGGTCGCGTGGTGCTGGTCGACCCTGCTGGTGGCGCTGGGCGCGGCGCTGCTGTACTACGGTTACCGCTATTCCGAATGGTCGATGAGCGTGCCGAACCTGCTCGGCATGTTGTTCGTCTGGTACGGTGTGGTCCTGCTGTTGCAGCGTGTGGCGGATCGCACGCAAAAGTCCTGATCGGAGATCCCCATGGCCGGTTATTCCAGCTTCCGCGAGTTCTATCCGTTCTACCTCGGCGAGCATCGCGACCGCACCTGCCGCCGGCTGCATTTCGTCGGCACGTCCGGTGCGCTCGGCTGCATCGTCGCGGCGATCGTGCGCGACAACGCATGGTGGCTCCTCGGTGCGCTGGTGTGCGGCTATGCGTTCGCATGGGTAGGGCATTTCTTCTTCGAGAAGAATCGTCCGGCGACGTTCAAGCATCCGTTCTATTCGTTTCTGGGAGATTGGGTGATGTACAAGGACATCTTGATCGGGAAGATCAAGTTCTGATCGCCGATTCGTTGTTGCAAGCCGCGCGCGCGGCTTCGATATCGTCGCAGGTCAGATGCTGCTTGGGCGGGTGATGTACAAAGACATCTTGATCGGGAAGATCAAATTTTGATCGCCGATTCGTTGTTGCAAGCCGCGCGCGCGGCTTGAATGTTTTCGCGAGCCATGCACTGCCTGGGCGGGCGAGATCAAGTGCTAGGTATCCGACCTGTAGAGCGGGCTTCAGCCCGCTGGTTTGATGCGACACGTTGTCGATGTCCGGAAAAGCAGCGGGCTGAAGCCCGCTCTACGGATTCGTCGGCATCACGCCAGAAAAATCAGCCACGCCGCCACCACGATCAGGCCGAAGCCGGCCCAGTGGTTCTACTTCAGCGGCTGGCCGAGATACATCGCCGAGAAGCCGGCGAACACCACCAGGGTGATCACTTCCTGCATGCCCTTGAGCTGCGGCGCGGAATAAATGGCGCTGCCCATGCGGTTGGCCGGCACGATCAGCCTTGCTTCAAAGCAACATGCACTCGAACAGGGCGATGCCCCAACTCACCGCGATAGCGGTGGTCAGCGGCACGCTTTTGTACTTCAGATGCCCGTATCGGGCGAAGGTCATGAAGATGTTCGAGAACAGCAGCAGGACGATGGGGCGAGGCGTTCGAGGAGGGTCGGCATGGGGGCGTCCGGAAGGATCATGCGATGATGCAGGGCGCTGCGCCGGTCCGCAAAGGCCCCGGCTCGCAGCGGCTCCCCGGGAACATTCCCGTGCCTTCAGGGTCAACGCGGGGCGCCCGTGAGCGTTCACTCCCTTTCAATTTGCGATCCCCAGAGCCCCCATGCCCGCATCCCGCAAACCGCGCGTTCCCCGTTTCGTCGTCGTTCTGGCCGCGCTGGGGGTCGCCGCTGCGGCGATCTGGTTCTGGAAAGGCCGGGGCGCCGGTGGCGACGAACAGAAGTTCCGCACCGCGGCGGTGGAGCAGGGCGATATCCGGGTGGCGATTTCGGCCACCGGCACGCTCAGCGCGCTGTCCACGGTGGATGTGGGCAGCGAGGTGTCCGGCAAGGTCGAAGAGGTGCTGGCCGATTTCAACGACCTGGTGACGAAGGGCCAGATCATCGCCCGCATCGATCCCAGTACCTTCGAAACCCAGATCGAACAGGGCGACGCCACCATCGCCAATGCCCGCGCCGGCCTGCAGACCGCCCGGGCGGGGCTGCGCAACGCCGAACTCGATTACGCCCGCAAAGCCAAGCTGGTGGAACAGAAACTCATCGCCCGCGGCGATCTGGATCTGGCCCAATCCGCGCGCGATCAGGCGCGGGCGCAGGTGGTCTCGGCCCAGGCCCAGATCCGCCAGCAGCAGGCATCGACGCAGAATTTCCGGCTCAATCTCGGCCGCACCGTGATCCGCTCGCCGGTCGATGGCGTGGTGCTGCTGCGCTCGGTCGAACCCGGCCAGACCGTCGCCGCCAGCCTGCAGGCGCCGGTGCTGTTCAAGATCGCCGAGGATCTGGTGCGCATGGAAATCGTGCTGGCGGTCGACGAGTCCGACATCGGCCAGGTCAAGCAGGGACAAGCGGTGAGCTTCACCGTCGACGCTTTCCCGGATCGCCAGTTCCGCGGCACGGTCAGCCAGGTACGGCTTTCGGCGACCAACACGAATAATGTGATCACCTATCCGGTGGTGGTGGCGGTGGACAACAGCGACCAGGTGCTGCTGCCGGGCATGACCACCAACGCCGAGATCGAAGTCAGCCGCCGCGACAACGTGCTGAAGGCGCCGAACGCGGCGATGCGCTTCAAGCCGCCGGTGGAAGATCCGTCGGCGCAGCCGCAGCAGCGCGGTGGCGGCATGAGCGAAGAACTGCCGGCGATCGCCGCGTCGCTGAAGCTGGACCCGGCGCAGCAGGCCGCGTTCGACGAGGCGTTGACGAAGATGCGCGAACGCAACGCCGCGCGCACCGCGGCACCTTCGCAGGGAAAGAGCGGCAGCGCGCTGTTCGGCGGCGGCAGGCCCGGCGGTGGCGGTCCGTCTTCCGGCGGCGGCAACAACGCCAGCGGCGCGATGCGCCAGCGCATGCTCGAACGTTTCAACCAGCAGTTCGGCGCATTCCGCACCGCTTTGAACGAATCGCAGCGCCAGCAGTGGGATGCCGCAGTCAACGCGCTGGTCGGCGCGCGTCGCGCCCCGATCTATGTGCTGGCCGAAGGCAAGCCGAAGCAGATCACGGTGCGCGTGGGCGCGTCGGACGGCAGCAGCACCGAAATCACCGGCGACATCAAGGCCGGCCAGCAGGTGATCATCGGCGTGCAGACCGCGGAGCCGGGCAAGTGAATGCAGTCCCGCGCGCCCGCCCGGCGCATCCCGTGATCGAAACGCGGGTCTTGGGCAAGGTCTATTCCGCCGGTACCGAAGCCGAAGTCGCTGCACTCAAGGGCGTGGATCTGAAGATCCAACACGGCGAATTCGTTGCGATCATGGGGCCGTCCGGCTCGGGCAAGTCGACGCTGATGAATCTCATCGGCTGCCTCGACACGCCGACCTCAGGCACCTATCTGTGCGACGGCGTGGATGTCGCAACGCTCGATGCCGAAGAACGCGCGATCCTGCGTCGCGACAAGATCGGTTTCGTCTTCCAGGGCTTCAACCTGCTGTCGCGGATGAGCGCGCAGGACAACGTGGCGATGCCGCTGAGCTATGCGCGCGTGCCGCCGGCCGAACGCCGGCGCCGCGCCGCCGAAGCGCTGGCGGCGGTGGGTCTGGGCGAACGCATGCGGCATCGTCCCAGCGAACTCTCCGGCGGCCAGCAGCAGCGGGTGGCGATCGCGCGCGCTTTGATCCACCGGCCGGCGATCATCATGGCCGACGAACCCACCGGCGCGCTGGACACGCGCACCGGACAGGAAATCCTCGCGTTGTTCGAGCGTCTGCGCGGCGAAGGCCATACGATCATTCTCATCACCCACGATGCCGACGTGGCGGCGCACGCCGATCGCACCTGCGTGATGCGCGATGGCGAGCTGCACGATGCCGTGCCGCACGATGCCCACCCGGAGACGGCCGCATGACCGCCGCGCTCGATCCGAAGCTGCAGGATTCGTTGACGCAGGATCCGCATCAAGTCCCCGGCGGCATGACGGTGGTCGAAGTGCTGCGCACCGCGACCTTCGCGCTGCGCGGCAACTGGCTGCGCAGCGCGCTCACCTCGCTGGGCGTCATCATCGGCATCGCGGCGGTCATCGTGATGGTGTCGGTGGGCCAGGGCACACAGGCCGAGATCGAAAAACTCGTGTCGGGCCTGGGTTCGCAGCGTCTGGACATCGGTCCGGGCGCCGGCCGCGGACCCGGCGGCGTGCGCATCAGCGCCAGCAGCTTCTTCACCCTGACCGAAGACGATGCCGACGCGATCCGCCGCGAAGTCCCCGGCATCCAGTTCACTACCTCGCTGCTGCGCGGCAACACCCAGGCGGTGTATGCCGAGAGCAACTGGTCCAGTTCGTGGCAGGGCGTGGAGGCCGACTGGTTCGAGATCAACGGCTGGGAACTCGCCAGCGGCCCGGGCTTCGAGTCGCGCGATTACACCAGCGGCGCGAAGTCGGCGATCCTCGGCGAAAGCGTGCGCCGCGAACTGTTCGGCGAAGAAGAAGCGCTGGGGCAGACCATCCGCCTCGGCCGCGTGCCGTTCACCGTGGTGGGCACGCTCAAATCGAAAGGCCAGGGCGGTTTCGGCCAGGATCAGGACGATCTGATCGTGGTGCCGCTGGGCACCGCGCGTCGACGCATGTCCAGCAACGCATCGCTGCCGCCGGGCGCGGTGCAGCAGATCTCGGTCGGCGTGGCCGATCCCGACGGTCTGTCCGCCGCGCAGGCGGAGATCGAAGCCCTGCTGCGCCAGCGCCACAAGATCCAGCCAGGCGAAGACGACGACTTCAACGTGCGCAATCTCGCCGAGATCGTCGCCACCCGAACGCAGACGACGAAGCTGATGTCGTGGCTGCTCGGCGCGGTCGCCGGCATTTCGCTGATCGTCGGCGGCATCGGCATCATGAACATCATGCTGGTGTCGGTGACTGAGCGGATCCGCGAGATCGGCCTGCGCATGGCCGTGGGCGCCGGCCCGCGCGACATCCGCCGACAGTTCCTGGCCGAAGCGATGCTGATCTCGCTGATCGGCGGCATCATCGGCATCGCGCTGGGCGTGGTCGGCGCGCTGCTGGTCAGCAAGGTCGGCACGCTGCCGATCGCGCTCAACAGCCAAGTTATCGGCCTCGCGGCGGCGTTCTCCATCGCCACCGGCCTGTTCTTCGGCTACTACCCGGCCAGCAAGGCATCGAAGCTCGATCCGATCGAGGCATTACGGCAGCAGTAGAGCGGGCTTCAGGCCGCTGAAAGGCAAACGAGAGCGGGCGCCATAGGGTGCGCCTGTGGCGCACCGTTCTTTCAGCATGCGCCGAGAAGCCGGTGCGCCACAGGCGCACCCTATGATTGGATTTCCGGCGCGGATGCGGTGGCGGAGCATCAGACCGGAGCGGGATGGATCGCGTCGGATGGTTCGGGTTTATGCTGCCGATCCTGCTGCCGGAGATGCCGATGCGCCCGCTGATGCCCTTCCTCTTCGCGATGGCCGCCATGACCGCACACGCACAAGACGCCGTTTCGCCGCCCCCGCGCCCCACCGCGCTGGTCATCCACGGCGGCGCCGGGGTGATCGATCGCGACAAACTCAGCGCCGGGGACGAGGCCGCGATCCGTGCTGCGCTGGATCGCGCACTCGACGCCGGCAACGCCGTGCTGATGCGCCACGGTTCCGCGCTGGATGCGGTGGAAGCGGCGATCCTGGTGCTGGAGGAATCGCCGCACTTCAACGCAGGCAAGGGCGCGGTGTTCGATGCCGATGGCGGCCACCAGTTGGACGCGTCGGTGATGGAAGGCCACACCCGCCGCGCCGGTGCAGTCGCTGGGGTCAAGACCGTGCGCAATCCGATCCGCCTGGCACGTGCGGTGATGGAGCACAGCCCGCACGTCATGCTGGCCGGCGACGGCGCCGAAGCCTTCGCCGACACGCGCAAGGACATCGAGCGCGTACCGAACGACTGGTTCGATACCGACCACCGCCGCCGCCAGCTCGACGAGGCCAAAGCGCGCGAACAGGCCAGTGCGTCGCACGACCTGCGCGGCACGTATTTCGGCACTGTGGGCGCGGTCGCGCTGGATCGCGACGGTGATATCGCTGCGGGTACCTCAACCGGCGGCATGACCAACAAACGCTGGAGCCGCATCGGCGATTCGCCGGTGATCGGCGCCGGCACCTGGGCTGACGACCGCTGCGGCGTGTCCGGCACCGGCTGGGGCGAGTTCTTCATCCGCGCAGCGGTCGCCCACGACATCTGCGCGCGCGTGGCCTACGGCGGCGCGTCGCTGGCCGCCGCCGCGCATGAAGTCGTGAACGTGGTGGTGCCGAAGCTGGGCGGCGACGGCGGCGCGATCGCGCTGGACGTCGACGGCAACATCGCGATGCCGTTCAACACCAGCGGGATGTACCGCGGCTGGATCAAGCCTGATGGCAGCCGCGGCACGGCGGTGTTCCGTGAAGACAACGCACGCGAAGGCGACGCAAACAAATAACCGGCCATCGCGCATGGATCTGGACACCTACCGCCACCTGCGCACCGAAGCTCGTCGCCATGCGCGCCGTGCGGCCGACGCCGACGATCTGGTGCAGGACGCGCTGCTGATCGCGCTCGAACAGGGGCGCAGCGACGACCCGGCGTGGTTGGCGGGCGTGATCCGCAATCAGGCCGCGATGCAGGCGCGCAGCGCGATCCGACGCCGTCGGCGCGAAGCGGCGGTTGCGGAAGACGAGGTTGCCGATAAAAGCGCCGCGATCGCACACGAAGAAACGCCACCATCGGCCGGCGCATTGCTCGAACGCCTGCCGCCCGCGGCCCGCCGTGTCGCGGTGCTGGCGCTGCACGGGTTGAACGCGGAAGAAATCCGCTGGGTGCTCGGCATCAGTGCGCCCGCGTTCCGCCAGCGCCTGACTTCGATCCGCAAGGCGATGGGCGCGTTGCCGCCGTCGCAGCGCGCGGAGGCGCTGGCGCTGGCCTATGTCCGCGACCCGGCGCGCACGGTCGATCTGCAGTTCGGTCTGATCCGGCGGGCGCTGAAGGCCGCGCTGGGCGGCAACGATGGCATCGGCACTCACGATGCCGACGGGCATCTGATCGTGCTGCGCGCCGCCGTGCCCGCACGTGCTCACACTTCGCCTACCGACGGCAACGAATAGACACACCCAATCGCAGGAGGTTTCCATGCTCGCCAATGCCAAAGTCGGCGCCATCGTCTTCTTCGTCGCCGTGCTCGACCGCTCGGTCGCGTTCTATCGCGACACCCTGGGTCTTCCCGTCAAGGAGATCGACGGCCACGACGGCCCGTTCGCGCTCGCCGAACTCGGCGAAGTGACGTTGGTCTTCATCCAGCGCCCGGCGAAGGCCGGCGACAGCCCGGTGGTGGTGTTCGGGCTGGAATGCGGCATCGACGACTACGCCGAAGCGCTGGCCGCGAAGGGCGTTGAGATCGTGGTGCCGGTCAGCGAGGCGCCGGATGGCGGACTGTCGCTGGATTTCGTCGACCCGGACCGCAACATGCTCAGCCTGTATCAGCCGCCGGGCGCGGTGCGGAGACGGTGACGCGCGAGGCCGCGCGGCTTTCGGCGTCGTTGATTCGGCGCACCGCAGACCGATGGCCCGCAGCGCGCCGGATCGTCCGGCGCGCGCTTCCGATGCGTGCGCCTACTACCGCGCGGCGATGAAACCGGCGAGGCGTTCGCGCAGCTTGGACAGACGATCGAGGCGTTCGGCCATCGCCGCGCGCACGCGGGCCTGTTCGCCCGGCGACAGCGATTCGTAGAGATCGAGCTGGCGGTCGCGCAGCGCGCGCGCTTCGGCGATATGCGCATCGAACTTGAGCTGCGATGCGTTGGAGAACGCGCGCAGATCGGCCGATGGCTGGTTCAGCAGCGCGCGCAATTCAATGGCGCCGCCCTGCAGATCGACGCGGCCGACCTGGCGCAGCGCCACGGCGTCTGCGCGCAGCGCGTCCCACTGTCTGGCGTGGGCGGCGGACAGGCCGAGTTCGGCGGCGGTGGGCGGCAGTATGGCGTCGCTGCGCGCCACACGCGGGGCCGAGAGCGCGGTGGTGGTGGCGAGCGCGACGGTGAGGCCGGCGGCGAGGAAGAACAGGTGTTTCGCTTTCATTGGAATGCTCCGGGAAACGTGGGTGGGTGTGATTGCAGATTGCGTTGCGACCCCGGCGGTAGGCGTGTCCATCTCGCATCGCAATGCGAACGGACGTGTCCGCATGCGTCGACGGACACATCCGTTTACAAGTCCGGTCGTCAATGGCCGATCCGGACCGCGATCCGTGCTTGCCGGCGATGCGGCAGCGGCGACAATGGCCCATGTCGAACGTGATCGATCCGCATGGCGTCACACCGCCGCCTCGTCTGCTGGTGGTGGACGACGACGCGCGCATGCGCGATCTGCTGCTGCGCTATCTCGCCCAGCAGGGTTTCGAGACGCTGGCGGCCGGCGACGGCCGCGAACTGGATCGGCAGCTGTCGCGCAATCACGTCGATCTGATCGTGCTCGATCTGATGCTGCCGGGCGAAGATGGCCTGTCGATCTGCCGGCGCCTGCGCGGGCAGGGCGTGGACACGCCGATCGTGATGCTGACCGCGAAGGGTGACGAGATCGACCGCATCGTCGGCCTTGAGATCGGCGCCGACGATTACCTGCCCAAGCCCGGCAACCCGCGCGAACTGGTCGCGCGCATCCGTGCGGTGCTGCGCCGCGGACGCGCTGCGCCGGGCGCGCCGCGGGCGGACGGCGGCCAGGTGGCGTTCGGCGCCTGCGTGCTGGATCTCGCCGCGCGCACGCTGCGTCGCGACGGCCGCGAACTGCACATGACCACCGGCGAATTCGCGGTGCTGGCGGCGCTGGTGCAGCGGCCGCGCCAGGCGCTGACCCGCGACCAGTTGATGAGCGCCGCGCGTGGCCGCGAACACGAGGCCTTCGACCGCAGCATGGACGTGATGATCAGCCGCCTGCGCAAACTGGTCGAAGACGATCCGAAACATCCGCGCTGGCTGCAGACCGTGTGGGGCACGGGCTATGTGTTCGTGCCGGGCGAAATCGAAATTGGCGACGTCGAACTGTGCGGCAGCCGGGGCGTTGGATCGTGATGCCGCGGCGGCTGCACGCGCGGCTGGTGCTGCTGCTGGTGGCGGTGGTGATCGCCGCGCTGGCCGCGGCCACGGTCGCGTTCGGTCTGTCGACGCGCGACAGCAGCGCCGAACGGATGGCGCGCGCGCTGCACGCGCAGGTGATCGCCGCCGACGCATTGCTGGCGCAGCAGGATCGCGACGCGGCGACGGCCGGGCTGGCGGCGCTGGGCATCGTCCGGCGCGCCGAACTGCCGTCTGGCGAACGTTCGTCGCTGCGATTCCTGGTCCGCACCGAGGCCCGGGTGGGCGCGCACCTGCCCGGCCGCGCCATGCGTCTGTCCGGCACGCCCGCGCGGCTGTGGGTTCGGGCCGCGCCGCCGGGCGAGGGTTGGATCGGCATCCCGGTGATGGGCGAAGGCCAGCCGCTGCGCCGCGGGTTGCTGCTGTCGCTGATCGCGATCGGCGCGCTGGTGCTGGCGGCGGCGGCGCTGTTCGCGCGCAGCCTGACCCGGCCGCTGCGCCTGCTGGCCGATGCGGCACCCGGCATCGTTGCCGGCGAACCACCGCCAGCGCTACCGCATTCCGCCAGCGAGGACATCCTCGACCTGCAGCGCGCGCTGGCCGATGCCGCCGAGCGTACCCGCGCCGCGGCGCGCGATCGCGAACTGATGCTTGCCGGCATCTCGCACGACATGCGCACCCCGCTGGCGCGGCTGCGCTATGCGCTGGCGCTGGAGGGTCACGGCGTGGATGCCGCAGCGCGCGAAGGCATGGAGCGCGATATCGATGAGCTGGACGGCATCGTCGGCCAGTTCATCGATTACGTGCGCGACGGTCGCGACGAGCTGCTGGAAGCGGTGGATCTGGTCGCGTTGCTGCACGCGCTGGTGGCCGCCGAGGCCCGCCAGGGCCGCGCATGGCAGCTGTCGTCGCCGGTCGAGGCCAGGCTCGGCGGCCGCCCGCTGGCGCTGCGGCGGGCGCTGGCGAATCTGTTCGACAACGCTGCCCGCCATGGCGCCGCGCCGTTCCAGGCCGAGCTGACGGCGGACGGCGGCGATTGGCGGCTGACGGTCGCCGATCGCGGACCGGGCGTGCCGGAGGCGGCGCTGTCCGGTTTGGGGCGGCCGTTCCACCGGGTCGATCGCGCCCGCGGCGCCTCCGGCAGCGGCCTGGGTCTGGCCAGCGTCGCCCGGGTCGCGGCGCTCCACGGCGGCGGTCTGATCCTGCGCAATCGCGACGGCGGTGGGCTGGAGGCGGTGCTGCGGCTGCGCGCAACGTCCGCCTGAATCGCGCAGCCCGGGCGGCGAAGGGGGGCTTGTGGCAAAATCGCCGGCCTCCGACTGCATGGTCACCGCCCGATGCCGGCTCCCGCCCTGTCCGTTCCCTGCCGTCGTCCTGGCGCCCGCTGACATGGCCGACCGCACCGGACACCTGCCGCGCACCCCCGGCCGCATCTTGAAGGCGACGATCTGGTCGATGCAGGGCCTGCGCGCCGCGTGGCTGCATGAGTCGTCGTTCCGGCTCGAGGTCTATCTGCTTGCCGTGCTGGCGCCGCTGGCCTGGTGGCTGGGCGAAACCCCGGTGGAGCGCGCGCTGATGATCGGCAGCTGTCTGCTGGTGCTCAGCGCGGAACTGCTGAACTCGGCGGTGGAAGCGGTGATCGAGCGCTACGGCCCCGAATTCCACGAACTGGCGGGGCGCGCCAAGGACATGGGCTCGGCCGCGGTGTTCGTGCTGATGATGAACGTACTGCTGGTCTGGGCGCTGATCCTCGGCGACCGCTATCTCTGACCCCGTCACTCTCTTGATTTACCCTGTCATCCAACACCGCCCCGGCGCCGCGCCGGTGCCGTGGTCTCACAGACTGGAAGCAACGCAATGATGGAATTGATTTCCGATCCGCAGACGTGGATCACCCTCATCACTCTGAGCGCGATCGAGATTGTGCTGGGCATCGACAATCTGGTGTTCATCTCGATCGCCGTGTCCAAGCTGCCTTACGAACAGCGCGAGAAAGCGCGCAAGTTCGGCATCGCGGTGGCCTGCATCACGCGCATCGCGCTGCTGCTGACTCTGGCGTGGCTGGCGGGGCTGACCCACGACCTTTTCACGGCGCTGGGGCAGGGCATTTCGATCCGCGATCTGGTGCTGGTGCTGGGCGGCGCGTTCCTGCTGGTGAAGGGCGTCGGCGAGATCCGCGACATCGTCAAGGGCGAGGCCGAGAGCGAGGACATCAACACCAAGCCCGCGAACGTGTTCTGGGGCGTGATCGCCCAGATCGCGATCATCGACATCGTGTTCTCGCTGGATTCGGTCATCGCTGCGGTCGGCATGGCCAATCAGACGGAGGTGATGGTCGCGGCGATCCTGCTCGCGGTCGCGGTGATGCTGCTGGCGGCGACCCCGCTGGGCAAGTTCATCGACCGCAATCCCACGGTGAAGATGCTGGCGCTCGCATTTATCGTGCTGGTCGGCGCGTTCCTGGTCGCGGAAGGCCTTGAGGTGCACGTACCCAAGGGCTACATCTACTTCGCGATGGGCTTCTCCGCCGCGGTCGAAATCCTGAACCTGTGGACGAAGAAGCGGGCACAGGAGCGGCTGCTGCCCGAGTAAACGGCCGGCACGCGTTGCGCCCCGGAGGCGCCCCAGGCGCCGCAATCCGTGCTGCAATGCTCCGATCCCCACGGATCCCCCAACGGAGCGTTCCCATGCGCGCAATCGTTCTCCTCATTCTGGTCGCCCTGCTGTCGGGCTGCGGCTACAACGAGATCCAGAGCAAGGACGAAGCGGTGAAGGCGTCCTGGGCGCAGGTGCTCAACGTCTACAAGCGCCGCGACGACCTCATTCCCAATCTGGTCGCCACCGTGAAGGGCTACGCGCAGCAGGAACAGGCCGTGCTGATCGGGGTCACCGAGGCGCGGGCGAAAGTCGGGCAGATCAACGTGAACCCCGACGACGCCGCGTCGCTGCAGCAGTTCCAGCAGGCGCAGGGCGAACTGTCCAGCGCGCTGTCGCGGCTGCTGGTGGTCACCGAGAACTATCCGAACCTGAAGTCCGATCAGGCCTTCCTGAATCTGCAGACGCAGCTGGAAGGCACCGAAAATCGCATCACCGTCGAACGCGGGCGCTACATCGAGGCGGTGCAGGCCTACAACACCTACATCCGGCAATTCCCGGTGAATCTCACCGCGAAGATGTTCGGTCACGCGCAGAAGCCGAGTTTCACCGTGGAGAACGAGCGCGCGATCCAGGATGCGCCGAAGGTCGATTTCGGCGGGCAGGCCAGCGCCGCCCCGCCGCTGGTGCCGGGACAGACGCAGACGATCGCACCGGTCGCGCCGCCGCCGGGCCTGGCGCCCGCCCGCACCTCCGATCCCGGGCCGCAGCCGGTGCCGCTGCCGGACAGCCAGTCGTTCAAACCGCCGCAGTCGCCCGCGCCTGCGCCGACCGGCGGCTGATCCTGCTCCGCTGCGGAGACACGACATGCTGCGCACGTTCTTCCGCCGCGCTCTGCAGATGAGTGCCCTGCAGATGAGCGCCCTGCTGGCCGCGGCATTCGCTCTGCCGATGGCGGCTTCCGTACAGGCGCAGTCGCCGATTCCGCCGTTGACCTCGCCGGTCGTCGACACCACCGCTACGCTCAGCGCCGCGGAGATCGCGCTGCTCGAACGGCAGGCGCTGGCGCTGCAGCAGCGCAAAGGCAGTCAACTGCAGATCCTCATCGTGTCGACCACCCGGCCCGAGACGATCGAGGACTATGCGCAGCGCGTCTTCGATACCTGGAAGCTCGGTCGCACGGGCGTCGACGACGGCGTGCTCTTGCTGGTGGCGAAGGACGACCGCACCGTCCGCATCCAGCCGGGCTACGGTCTGGAGGGCGCCATCCCCGATATCACCGCCGGTCGCGTGATCCAGGAATATCTGGTGCCGAGGTTCCGCGCCGGCGATTTCGCGGGCGGCATCGGCGATGCCACGGCGCAACTGGTGCGTCTGATCGACGGCGAAGCGCTTCCGGAGCCGATGGCGGCCGTCAGCACCGAAAAGCAGGATTGGCTGCCGGGGCTGTTCCTGGCGTTCATCATGTTGATGTTCTTCGTGCGCTCGGTAGTGGCCAGCCTGCCGGTCGCGGCGAGGATGTCGATCATCGGCGGTCTGGCCGGCCTGGTGCTCCTGCTGTTCTCGGCGCCGTGGCCGGTGACTCTGATCGGTGCGGTGGTGGGCGCTTTCGTTGGCGCACTGAGCAGTAGCGGCGGCTATGCCCGGCACGGCAGTTGGGGTTCGCTCGGCAACGACAGTTCGAGCAGCGGCGGTTGGGGCGGCGGTTCGTCCAGCAGTTCGGGCAGCGATTGGAGCGGTGGCGGCGGCAGCAGCGGAGGCGGTGGCGCCTCGGGGAGCTGGTGACTATGCGCCTGCTGAAGCATCTGTTCGCCCGCTCCGCGCGCCGCCTGTTTCCGGAGGCCAGCCTGCAGCGCATCGCCCAGGCCATCGCCCGCGACGAGTTTCGGCATCGTGGCGAAGTCTGTTTCGCGGTCGAATCCGCGCTGGATTGGCGTGCGGTGTGGGCCGGACGACAGGCGCGCGACCGCGCGGTCGAGATGTTCTCGCGGCTGCGCGTCTGGGACACGGCCGAGAACAACGGCATCCTCATCTATCTGCTGCTGGCCGACCGGCGCATCGAAATCCTGGCCGACCGCGGCCTCGTCGGGCGGGTCAGCGACGAACAGTGGCGCGGCGTGTGCCAGCTGATGGAAGAGCGCCTGCGCGCGGGCGATGCCGAAGCCGCGGTGCTGGAAGGCGTGACGGCGGCGGGCGAGCTGTTGGCAGCGCATTTCCCGCGCATCGAGGGCAATGAGGATCGCAACGAGTTGCCGGATCGCCCGCAACTGCTCGACTGAACCGCTGGTCCGGCGAAGCGCCGCCCGCTCCGGCACAATACGCGCACCGTTCGCCACGCCGCACCCGCCGATGACTTTCCTGCACCAGATCGATCCGATCCTGTTCCAGTCGCCCGAGTTTTCGCTGTTCGGGGCGAACTTCCAGCCGGCGGTCCACTGGTACGGGTTGATGTACCTCCTCGGCTTCAGCGCGGCCTGGCTGCTGGGCCGCAGCCGCGTCCGTGCCGGCCGTCTGCCGGGCGTTACCGAACAGGCTTACAGCGATCTGTTGTTCTACTGCATGCTGGGCGTGATCTTCGGCGCGCGCATCGGCTACATCCTGATCTACGACCTGGGGTCGTACATCGCCGACCCGGTGCAGATCTTCAAGATCTGGCAGGGCGGCATGAGTTTCCACGGCGGTCTGGCCGGCGTGCTGGTGGCGTCGCTGTGGTGGGCGCGCAAACAGCGCATGCACTTCTTCGACATCGTCGATTTCGTCGCGCCGCTGGTGCCGCCGGGGCTCGGTCTGGGCCGGCTCGGCAATTTCATCAACGGCGAACTCTGGGGCAAGTACACCGAGGCCGGCTGGGGCGTGATCTTCCCGCGCGCCGAAGCCGAGCTGTACGGGCTCAGCGCCGCGCAGCTGGAGCGCATGCATGCCAGCGGCGCGCTTGATGCGCTGGCGCGGCATCCGTCGCAGCTGTATCAGTTCGCGCTGGAAGGCGTGGTCCTGTTCTGCGCGGTGTGGTGGTTCTCGCGCAAGCCGCGCCCGCGCTACGCGGTGGCCGGCCTGTTCGCCCTGCTGTACGGGTGTTTCCGGTTCCTGGTCGAATTCGTGCGTCTGCCCGACGAACAGATCGGCTATCTCGCTTTCGATTGGCTGACCATGGGCCAGGTGTTGAGCCTGCCGCTGATCGCGCTCGGCCTGGTGCTCCTGTTCCTGTCGCGCAAGGCGCCGACGCTGCAGCCGCAGGTCGCCTGATGCGGCCTTACTTGGATCTGCTGCGGCACGTGCTGGAACACGGCACCGAGAAATCGGACCGTACCGGCACCGGCACGCGCAGCGTGTTCGGCTGGCAGCTGCGCTTCGATCTGAACGCGGGTTTCCCGCTGGTCACCACCAAGAAGCTGCACCTGCGCTCGATCGTCCACGAACTGCTGTGGTTCCTCAAAGGCGAAACCAACATCGCCTATCTGAAAGACCACAAGGTCGGTATCTGGGACGAGTGGGCCGACGAACATGGCGAACTCGGCCCGGTGTACGGCAAACAATGGCGACGCTGGGCCACGGCCGACGGCGGCGAGATCGACCAGATCCGCTGGGTCGTCGACGAGATCAAGCGCAATCCCGACTCGCGGCGCCTGATCGTCAGCGCCTGGAACGTCGCCGATCTGGCCGACATGGCGCTGATGCCCTGCCACACGATGTTCCAGTTCTACGTCGCGGATGGAAAGCTCAGCTGCCAGCTCTACCAGCGCAGCGGCGACATCTTCCTGGGCCTGCCGTTCAACATCGCCAGCTACGCGCTGCTCACGCACATGGTCGCGCAGGTCTGCGGCCTGGGCGTCGGCGATTTCGTGCACACCCTCGGCGACGCGCACCTGTACTCGAACCACTACGACCAGGCCCGCGAACAGCTGTCGCGCGATCCGCGCGCACTGCCGACGCTGCGCCTGAATCCCGAGGTGAAGGACATCTTCGGATTCGCCTACGACGACATCGTCATCGAAGGCTACGACCCGCATCCGGCGATCAAGGCGCCGGTGGCGGTCTAAGGGGGGCGGTCGCGTCTCAGTCCGCGAGATGGATCCTTGCTATCAAGCATCTTCCTCGTCGAATCACTCAAGGTTGATGTCATGAAAGGGAAAATCCAGCATTCTAAGAAAGCGCGCGAGAAGCTTGCCGATAGCTTGATGCAGATATCCAATATTTTGTCGGCTGGCTTGCTCGGCACACTGCTGATCGCGCCCATGGCGACACTCTTCAAAGCGCTGGGCGAGCCGGACGATTCAGTTGCTTCGGTTTGGGCTGCAATCAATGACATTCCGCCGTTCGAATCTCTGGCGTTTGTCATGATCTACTTGATCGCGCTCTATTTGGTGTTTTTCTCAAGATCGGAAGCAATGCGGATATATACCGAGATTCATCCGGATGAAAGTTAGTCTTATCGCCGCGCTCGACCGCAGCCGCGCCATCGGCCGCGGCAACGTATTGCCGTGGCATCTGCCGGACGATCTGAAGCGTTTCAAGGCATTGACGCTGGGCAAACCCGTGCTGATGGGCCGCAAGACCGCGGAGTCGCTGGGCCGCGCACTGCCGAAGCGACGCAATCTTGTGCTCACGCGCAGCGGGCGCGTGCCGTTCGAAGGCATGCAGGCGGTAGCGACGCTGGATGAAGCCCGTGCGCTGGCAGCTGCAGATGGCGCTGCAGAGCTATGCGTGATCGGCGGCGCGGAACTCTATGCATTGACGCTGCCGATCGCGACGCATCTCCATCTGACCCACGTCGATACCCAAGTCGACGATGCGGATACGTTTTTCCCGGCGTTCGATCGTGCGCAGTGGCGCGCGGTGGCGCGCGAGGCGCATGCGGCGGACGATCGGCATGCGTTCGCGTTCGAATTCGTGGATTACGAGCGGGCGTAGGGCGGGCCCAGGCCCGCCATTTAGACAATTCCGCTGCGGATCTTGCACGTCGAACACGCCTCCGGGAATTTTCCGTCCATCGTACGGTGCGACCGGAGGCAGCGTAATGGCGGGCCTGGGCCCGCCCTACGGCTTCGGTCGGTAATGCCCGGTGATTGTGTGATCGAAGAGGATGTCCTCTTCGCGGGTGCCGCGGCCGATGTTGTGGATGATCAGCGGCGTGCCGACCGGCATCGCCTTGCGGTCGCTGACGATGCCGATGTGCGGCAGGTTGCCGGGCAGCATCCAGGTGACGAGATCGCCGGCGCGGTAACCCGCGGCGCGTGAGGTGACCGGCAACGACCAGCCCTGTCGCTCGAACCAGGTCTGCAGATTCGGCACGCGGCGGTGATCGATGTTGCTGTCCGGCCCGCGCAGGCCCCATTTTTTCGGGTATTTCGCGAAATGCGCGCGCATGTCTTCGTGCACGCGCTGCTGCAGATCGATGTTCCGGGTGCGCAGTGCGCGGATCACGACATCGGTGCAGACGCCGCGCGATGCCGGCACATCGCCGCCGGGGTAAGGCATGCGCACATAGGCGGGGTCGTAGCTGATGGTGACGCCGATCTGCTTGCGCGCAGCGGTTGCCAGCGCGACACCGTGCGATGTCGTGGCGGAACGCGCAGCATGGATCGCGGAAGCGCTTGAAGACGCGGGGCTCTGCGGACCGGGCTGTGCGTTCGAATCGCTGCAACCGGTCAACCCGCACGACAGTGCAAACGACAGCGCCGCGACCAGCCGCCTGCGCTGGATCGCGGCGCGAAGCATCAGTCCTGCGGACCGGGCACGGCGACCTCGCGGCCCGGCACCTGAACGAGGCGCAGCTCGTCGGTGTCCAGCTGCAGCGCGCTGAGCTTGCCGCCCCAGACCGCGCCGGTGTCGATCGCATGTACGCCGTGGCCGATGAACAGGCCGAGCGTGGACCAGTGGCCGCAGACGATCTTCAGGTCGCGCTGGACCCGGCCCGGCACTTCGTACCACGGGTACAGCCCGGGGACCTGCGTGCCCGGCGCGCCTTTTTCGTTGAAGGCGATGCGGCCGCGCGTGGAGCAATAGCGCATCCGGGTGAAGGTGTTGATGATCGCGCGTTCGCGCTCCACGCCGCGCAGCACGGGCGACCACGCCGGGTAATCGCCGTACATGTTGCGCAGCAGCTTGCGGCGGCCGTCGCTGCGCAGCCGGCGTTCGATTTCCTGCGCATGTTTCTCGGCGTGGACGGTGGTCCATTTCGGCGCCAGGCCCGCATGGACCATCATCCAGCCCAGCGCGCGGTCGCTGTGCAGCAGAGGGCGGTGGCGGAGCCAGTCGATCAGGGTGTCGCGGTCGTCGGCGAACAGGATGCGCTGCAGATCCTGATTGACCTTGCGCTGGTCGTCGGCGGTGCGTTCGGAAATCGCCAGCAGCGACAGATCGTGATTGCCCAGCACTACGACGCTGTGTTCGCGCAGCGAATGTACCAGGCGCAGGGTTTCCAGCGATTCGCCGCCGCGGTTGACCAGGTCGCCGCAGAACCACAAACAATCCTGCGCCGGATCGAAACGGATTTTCTCCAGCAGCCGCTGGGTGACGCCGTAGCAGCCCTGCAGGTCGCCGATCGCCCAGACCGCCATGTCAGCGGCTCCTTGCTTGTGTACGGCATGCGTGCGTGCGTATGCGTGGACGATGCGTGCGAGTGCGACGCATGGTCAATGCAGCATCCGCGGAATGCACAGCACGAACTGCGGAATCGGCGCTTCGAATTCGGTGCCGTCGTCGGCGCGCATGACATAGGCGCCTTCCATCGTGCCGAAGGGCGTCTTGAAGAAGGTGCTGGAGGTGTACTCGAAGCGTTCGCCCGGCCGCAGCCGCGGCTGTTCGCCGACCACGCCGTCTCCGACGACTTCGCGCGGGAAACCGACCGCATCCACGATCAGCCAGCGACGCGAGACCAACTGTGCGGGGCGTGAGCCGGTATTGCGGATGCCGATGGTGTACGCGAAGTAATAAAGCTCTTCGTCTGGCTTGGATTGGTCGTCGAGGTAGCGGGTGGCGATGTCGATCGCGATGGCGTCGGCGCTGATGTCGTTCATGGCCACAGTTTAGTTGCAATCGCGGGATTTGCGGGCATCACGCCCTGTCGGCGGCGGCCGCGTCGGTTGCGGCCGTCGGTTCCGCGGCGAGATTGGCCAGGGCGATGAAATCGGCGACGGCCAGTTGCTCGGCGCGGCTCTGCGGGTCGACGCCGGCGCGCACGATATCGTCCGCGGTGCAGACCTTCGACAGCGCATTGCGCAGGGTCTTGCGGCGCTGGCCGAACGCCGCACGCACGATGTCGGCGAAGCGGCGCGGATCGTCGATACCGACCTGCCCCGGCGGATGCGGCACCAGCCGGACCACGGCGGAATCCACCTTCGGCGGCGGCCGGAACGCGCCCGGCGCCACTTTGAACAGCGCGGTTACCGTGCAGTAGGCCTGCAGCATCACGCTGAGCCGGCCGTAGACCTTGCTGCCCGGGCCGGCGGCCATACGGTCGACCACTTCCTTCTGCAGCATGAAATGCATGTCGCGGACCACGGCGGCGTGGTCCAGCGCATGGAACAGGATCGGCGAAGACAGGTTGTAGGGCAGGTTGCCGACCAGGCGGATGCGTTCATCGACTGCCGGCGTACCCGCGGCCAGCGCCGTGAAGTCGACGTTCATCACGTCGGAATTGATCAAGGTGAGTTCGCCGTGCGGCTTCGCTGCCGCGGTCAGCGGTTCCAGCAGGTCGCGGTCGAATTCGATCGCGGTCATCGTGCCGTGCCGGTCCAGCAGCGGGAACGTCAGCGCGCCCTGGCCCGGGCCGATCTCGACGATCCGATCGCCCGGTCGGGGATCGATCGCCATCACCAGCTTGTCGACGACGCCGCGTTCGTGCAGGAAGTGCTGGCCCAGCGATTTTTTCGCGGGTTCGCGGAATCCGAGGTTCATGTCTGCGTTCCTTTCATGCCGGAGGGCTTACAGCAGGCGGGTGCCGAGCGGCACTTCGCGGTCGGGAACGCACAGCGCGACCGCGCCGTCGGCGTCGTGGAAGCCGGTGACCAGGCATTTCGACATCAATGGCCCGATCTGTTTCGGCGGAAAATTCACCACCGCGACCACCTGCCGGCCGACCAGTTCCTCAGGCCGGTAATGCGCGGTGATCTGCGCGCTGGACGTGCGCACGCCGATCTCCGGGCCGAAGTCGACGCGCAGCACATAGGCCGGCTTGCGGGCTTCGGGAAACGGTTCGGCAGAGATCACCCGGCCCACGCGCAGTTCGACTTTCAGGAAGTCGTTCCACTCGATGGTCGCGCCATCGATTCCGGGCACCGCGTCGCTCACGCCGCGCCCGTGCGTGCGATCCGCGCGGACGCGAGGCGGGTGCAGGTGTCGATCGCGGCGAACAGGCTCGACGGATCGGCGATGCCGCGGCCCGCCAGCTCCAGCGCGGTGCCGTGATCCACCGCGACGCGCGGGTAGGGCAGGCCGAGGGTGAGGTTCACCGCGCGCTCGAAACCGCTGTATTTCAGCACCGGCAAGCCTTGGTCGTGGTACATCGCCAGGACCGCATCGAAGCCGGTCAGTTTCGACGGCAGGAATGCGGTATCGGCCGGCAGCGGCCCGATCAGCGTCCAGCCTTCGCCGCGCAGCCGGTCGAGCAGCGGAATCATGATGTCGAGTTCTTCGCGGCCCAGGTGGCCGTCCTCGCCCGCGTGCGGGTTCAGGCCCAGCACGGCGATGCGCGGCGCGGCGATGCCGAAGTCCTCGCGCAATGCGGCATGCAGGATGCGCAGGGTGCGTTCAAGGCCGTCGGCGGTGATCGCGTCGGCGACCTCGCGCAGCGGCAGATGCGTAGTGGCCAGCGCGACCCGGACGATGTGGTTGGCGAGCATCATCACCACGTCGCAGCGCGCCTGCGCGGCCAGCAACTCGGTGGTGCCGGTGTAGGGGATGCCGCCGTCGTTGATCGCAGCCTTGTTGACCGGGCCGGTGACCAGTCCGTCGCACAGGCCCTGCAGGCAGGCGTTGGCGGCGGTTTCCATCGCACCGATGGTGGTGCGCGCGTTGCGCGGCTCGGGGTGGCCGAAACGGCTGGCCGTGATCGGCGGGATTTCGACCAGAGCGAGGCGACCGGGGCCGGCGGCGCTGGGGTCGTTGGGAGAGATCAGGCGCAGCGGCAAGCCGATGGCCTCCGCCGCGCTCAGCAGAGTGTCGCGGTCGGTGTAGGCGATCAGTTGTGCATCCCAGTGGCGCTGGGCGGCGCGGACGACGAGTTCCGGGCCGATGCCTGCCGGCTCGCCCGGAACCAGCGCGAGTCGGGGGCGTCGTGTCATGGCAGGCGCGTGGGCGCGATCAGCCTGCGCCGGCAGCGGCGGTAGCGGCGCCGATGCGGATATCGATGAACGCCTCGCCGCGCAGTTCGCGCAGGAAGCGGGTCCACTCGTCTTCCAGCTTGCGCTGGCCGATACTCTCGCGGACCTGGCTGCGACGGTTTTCGTCGGTGACATTGGCCTGACGGGTGCCGGCGCGCTTGACGAGGTGCCAGCCTGCCTGGGTCTTGAACGGTGCGGACACTTGGCCGTCGGCGAGGGTCGACAACTGGGCGCCAAACTCGGGGCCGAAGTCGTCCTGCGCGAACCAGCCGAGATCGCCGCCGCGGACCTTGCTGATGTTGTCTTCGGAATCCTTGCTGGCCAGTTCGGCGAAATCGGCGCCACCGGCGATGCGGGCGCGCAGGGTTTCCAGCTTGGCCTTGGCGGCCGCGTCGCTGCCGCCTTCTTCTGTGCGGATCAGGATGTGGCTGGCCTGATACTGGGTGACCATCTTGGCGTCGCCGGCCTGGGCATTGCGGGTTTCTTCCAGCTTGATCAGCTGGAACCCGTTCGGACCGCGGATCGGGCCGATGACCTTGCCGATTTCCATGCTGCTGATCGTGCCGGCGAAACTGGTCGGAATCTGATCGAGGGCGCGCCAGCCGAGGTTGCCGCCTTCCAGCGCGTTGGGGCTGTCGGAGTAGCGCACCGCAGCGGCGCTGAATTCCATCTCGCCGCGGTCGAGCAGACCTTTGATGCCTTCGATCTTGCGCTCGCCGGTGGTGATCTGCTCGGCGGTGGCGCCTTCGGGCAGGGCCACCAGGATGTGGGCGAGACGGTATTGGGTATTGCCGCCGGCCTGGGACTTCAGCGCGGTATCGACTTCGGCGTCGCTGACGCTGATCCGGCCCTGGGCGAAGCGCTGGCGCAGGCGCTGGACCACGATTTCATCGCGCAGCGAACTGCGGAAATCGGCGAAGTTCAGGCCATCTTTGGCCAACTGCTGGCGCAGTTGTTCGGCTGTCAGCTTGTTCTCGCGAGCGATGTTGGTGACGGCGGCGTCGACTTCTTCATCTGTGACCCGCATGCCTGTGGTCGCCGCACGCGCGGTCTGCAGACGGATCAGGATCAGGCGCTCCAGCACCTGGCGCTGCAGCACGTCGGCGGGCGGCAGCTGGGCCTCGCGGCCCGCGTACTGGCCGCGGATGTTGGCGACGGCGCGTTCAAGTTCGCTCTGCAGGATGATGTCCTCATCCACCACCGCGGCGATCCTGTCCAGCGGTTGTTGGGCGAAGGCGGAGGACGTGCCGACGAAGAGCATGCCGACGAAAAACGTGCCGGCGAGAAGCATGGCGGCGATGGCGCAGCGGAACGATCGGATCATGGGACAGAGTCTGAAGAGGGGAGTTCGCCGCCACCGCGTGTCTGGGGGGGCGGGACGAGGGACAGATCCTCGCGGTAGTAACCGAGGATAGCACGGCGCAGACGGCCTTCCGTGTCGGGCCCTGCGGAGCCTAACCCCTTCAGTTCGATCTCCAGCTGAATGGCATTGTTGAGCTCGCCGCTGCGGCCGCGCAGGTAGCGGCGGCCGACCAGCCGAACGGCCAGGCAGCAGCTTTCCCACTGCACGCCAGCGATGCCTTCCAGCAACTGGCTGTCCTTCAGCGAGTAGTAATAGCGGCCGACCACGCTCCAGTTCGGGTTGATCGGATACAGGAACGACAGGTCCGCCTGCTCCAGCAGATCGCGGCGGTAGCGGTAGCTGAGATTGACGATGCCGTCGTCGCCGATCAGGTAGCGGGTGCGCAGGCTGGCCAGGTCGCGGCGGCCGCCTTTCGGATCCCACTGATAGGAGCCGCCGATCGTCCAGCGGTCGTTCGGCGCATAGCTGGTGTCGACCACCCAGGCCGATTTGCCCTGGTCGATCGGATTTTCGCCCGGCTCCGTGACCCGCGAGTCGTCGAAATAGCGGATCTGGCCGATGCTGGCCGCCAGCTTTTCAAGACCGTCGGCTTCGCGGATGAAACGGGTGGAGACAGCCAGGGTGAGCTGGTTGCCGTCGGCCTGGCGGTCGGCGCCGGAATAGCGGTTGTCGCGGAACAGCTGGCCCCAGCCGAAGGTGAGCGGGCGGGTGTCGAACAGCGGAATACCGGACTGGTCGCGATAAGGCGCGTTGTAATAGAAGATCCGCGGCTCGAGCGTATTGAGGTAAGCGTCGTCGCCCCAGCGCATCTCGCGGTCGAAATACAGCCCGGCGTCCAGCGTGGTCACCGGCAGGCTGCGGGTGGGGCTGCTGTCGCGGAACTGCTGGATCAGCGGCGCCAGCACCAGCGGATCCGTCGCATCCAGGCCGTTGCGCTGGGCGTAGGTGATGGCCCGGTCGCTGGCGTCGCCGCCGAGCTGGTAGCCGGTGTAGCGCCACGCCAGGGTCGGCTTGATGAACCAGCTGTCACCCTGCAGCGGCAGACTGAGGAAGGGCCGCAGATCGACGCGGCTGCCGTCGGAGAACTCGTTGTGGTCGAAGCGCACGATCTCGGCATCGATGCCGGCGGTCAGCGACTTCGCGAACTCGGTTTCCCAGCGCACATGGCCGCGCGGGAGACGGTTGAAGGGCAGATTGGTGTCGCGCAGGGTGTAGTCGGCCAACTGCGAGTGGTCGGCCATGATCGTGGCCTCCCAGTTGCGGCCGCGGCCATACAGGCCGATGTCGCTGGTCACGAACGAGGCCGAGCCGCCGTTCAGGGTATTGCTGGCGTCGTCCAGGAACCGGGTGTCGCTGATCCAGGCGATATTGCTGCGCGCCTGCCAGTGCGGGCCAAAGCCCTGGACGCCGTTGAAGCGCAGGTAGCCGCGGTTGTCCTTGCGGCGGTTCTCTTCCGGCACGCCGTCGGCGATTTCGTCTTCGCGCCCGCGGTCGGTCAGCTTGTCGGACGGCAGAAATGCGGCGTCGAACACGCCGTTGCCGGTCTCGGTGAGATAGCGGAACTCGCCGCCCAACTGCAGGCCGCGCTTGCTCATCCACCGAGGATTGAGGGTGGCGTCGTAGTTCGGCGCCAGATTCAGATAGATCGGCTGGCGCCAATCGAAACCGTTGCGTCCCGACGAGGAAATGGCCGGATACAGCAGGCCGGTGCGGCGGCGGTCGTCGATCGGGAACCGGAACCACGGCAGGTACAGCACGGGAATCCTGCCCACGCGCAGGGTGGCGTTGCGGGCGGTGCCCATGCCTTCCTCGGTGTTCACGTCGATGCGCTGGGCGCGCAGCTCCCAGCGGCGGGCCTCGGGCGGGCAGGTGGAATACGTCGATCCGTACAGCGAGCCTTCACTGCCCTGCATGGTGATGCGCTCTGCGCCGCCGTTGCCGCGGCGACGGACCAACTGGTATTTGAGGTCTTCCAGTTCGTGCGTGTCCTTGCTCTGGTCGCCCTTGGCGCGGGCGGCGATCAGGCGCATGCCGCGATCCTGGTAGCGCACGTTGCCGTCGGCGGTATAGGTCTGCTTTTCCTGGTCGAAGCTGAGGCGGTCGGTCGACAGCACCTGCTCGCCGCGGCGCAGGAATACATTGCCGCTGAGGTTCACCACCTCGCCTTCGGTGCCGTCCAGCGAGTCGCCGTCGATGTCGGTGGCCTGCTGGGTGGGGTCCGCGCCGATGTTCAGTCCTTCCTGCGGCGCGAGATGCGCCGGGAAGGCCGGAACCGCGTCCTCGATCGGGCACAGGCCCCAATCCTCGGGCACGTCGTCGGCGGCTTGCGCGGACAACGAGAGGGCGATGCAGAAGGGCAAAGGCAGCAGACGGAGTTTTTTGCGCACGCATTCAACCAGGCTTGGGACAGATCCCAGCTAGCTTGACGCATCCGCCCCGGTGCGGCAACGCGGGATCATGGCGGCCTGCGGCCGGATTCAGCCGCGCAGCGCGCCCACGTGCGCGACGCACGATTCGCGCAGACCCTGCATGTCGTAGCCGCCTTCGAGGCTGGAGACCACGCGGCCGTCGGCGTGGCGCTCGGCGATGGCGACCAGTTCGCGGGTGATCCAGTCGAAATCCTCGGCTTCCAACTGCACCTGCGCCAGCGGGTCGAGGCGGTGGGCGTCGAAGCCGGCCGAGATCATCACCAACTGCGGGCGGAAGGCGTCGAGCTGCGGCAGCAGCCGGCTGTGCCAGGCTTCGCGGAACTGCGCGCCGGTCGCGCCGGGCGGCAGCGGCGCATTGAAGATGTTGCTGATGCCGCGTTCGGTGACGTGGCCACTATCGGGGTAGAGCGGCATCTGGTGCGAACTGGCGAAGACTACCCGCGGCTCCAGATCGAAGATCGCCTGGGTGCCGTTGCCGTGATGCACATCGAAGTCGGCGATCGCGATGCGCGACAGGCCGAATTTGTCCAGCGCATGCGCGGCGCCGACCGCGATCGAATTGAACAGACAAAAACCCATTGGCGCAGTGGCGGTGGCGTGGTGGCCCGGCGGACGCACCGCGCAGAACGCGCGTTTGCTTTCGCCGTGCAGCACCAGCTCCACCGCGGCCACCACCGCGCCGGCAGCGCGCAGCCCGGCTTCGGCCGAAGCCGGTGACAGCACCGTATCGGGATCGAGCCAGATCCGCTCGCTCGGCCGGGTTTCCAGCACCGAATGCAGCAGCGATTCGGCGTGCACGCGCAGCAGTTGTCCGCGGCTGGCGCGCGGCGCCTCGCGCCAGTCCAGATCCGGGTAGGTCTCGCGCAGACCGGCGGTCACCGCGGCCAGCCGCGCCGGGCTTTCGGCGTGGGTCGGCCCGGTGTCGTGGGCCAGGCAGGCGCTGTGGGTGAAGACCGCGACGCTCATTTCTGGCGCTGGCGACGCTCGTGGTTCCACAACTCTTCGCCGTGCCCGCTGTGCCGCGCCAGCACCCGCGCCAGCACGAACAGCAGGTCCGACAGGCGGTTGAGATAGCGGATCGCCTGCGGCCGAACGGCGTCGTGATGCGAGAGCGTCACCGACTCGCGCTCGGCGCGGCGGACGATGGTGCGCGCCAGATGGCAGCGCGCCGAGGCTTCGCCTCCGGCGGGCAGGATGAAATCCTTCAGCGCCGGCAGCGGATCGTTGTAGTGATCGAGCTGCTGTTCGAGGCGTTCGATATCGGCATCGTCGATCGCGGCATGGCCGGGGATGCACAGCTCGCCGCCGAGATCGAACATCTGATGTTGGACGGTGGTCAGCAGCGCGCGGATATCGTCCGGCATGTCGCAGGCCAGCAACACGCCGATGGCGGAATTGGCCTCGTCGACGGTGCCGTAGGCGGTGACTCGCGCCGAATCCTTCGACACCCGGCTGCCGTCGCCCAGACCGGTCGAACCGTCGTCGCCGGTCTTGGTGTAGATCTTGGAGAGCCGATTACCCATGGTGATTCCTGATGTCCGTAGCTCTTCGTAGGAGCGGCTTCAGCCGCGAGGTGCTCGCGTGGCGAAGAGTAAGGATCGCGGCTGAAGCCGCTTCTACAGAAGCGTTTCGATGATTCAGACCGTCTGCGCCCGCAGCGCCGGCGCCTGCCGGCGCAGCAGCGCGAAGCCGCCGAACAGCACGGCCGCGTAGAACAGAGTGCCCAGTACGGTCCACTTGAAGAACGGGATGCCGGCGATATAGGCCGCGACCAGGCCGCTGCCGGTCTGCGGGTACATGGTCGACCCCAGCCATGCGGTGAAATTGGTGACGAAGAAGAACAGCACCGAGCCGATCAGCGAATAGCCCAGCACGTTGGCGCCGTTGACCTTGCCGCGCAGGCCGAAGCCCAGCACCGTGGACAGCGCGATGCAGACGTAGACCGACCAGAAAGACAGGCTGGCGACGTAGCTCATGTAGCTGCCGCCGAACATCAGGCCCAGGCCGATGTCGGACAGCACCATCGCGATCAGCGGGACGACGATGGCCCAGGCGCGGTTCGCGAAATAGGCGCCGCCGAACAGCGCCATCGCTTCCACCGGAGAGAAATTAGGCGGATGCGGCAGCAGGCGGCTCAATGCGGCCAGCACGATCATGCCCGCCAGCAGCAGCGGACCCGGGGCAAGCAGGCCGGCGCGGTTGGCGTCGGCGCCTGAAGAGGAAGAAGAAGCGTGAGCGGTCATCGGCGGTCGCAGGCGGAAGTGAACACAGAGCGTTAGCATAACGCAATGTCCACGCCCGACCCCGCCCCGCAGACCCTTTCCAGGCCCTCGACCGCATCCGCATCGGCGTCCCACGATGTGCTGATCGTCGGCGGCGGCCTGGTCGGCGCCAGCCTGACGATCGCATTGGACCGCCTGGGCATCGATGTCGCCCTGCTGGAAGCCGCGCCGCCCGGCGCGCTGCCCGCGGTATTCGACCAGCGCAATCTCAGCTTCGCCGAGGCCACCGTCAACGCCCTGCGCGCGCTCGACGTGCTGCCGCGCCTGCGTGCGCCCACCGGCGCCATCGCCCGCATCCACATCAGTCGCGAAGGCGACTTCGGCCGAGTGCTGCTGGACGCCGCCGACTACGGGCGCGCGGCGTTCGGCCAGGTGGTGGTGGCGCGCGATTTCGGCGACGCGCTGGCGTCGAAGCTCGACGACCTGCCGCGCCTCACCCGCTATCGACCCGCGCGCTTTCTGGGTTTCGCCGAAGACACCGCCGATGGTCTGCGCCAGGCGCGCGTCGTCGATGCCGATGGCGTGCGCCTGATCGCCGCGAGACTCGTGGTGGCCGCCGACGGCGCCGCCAGCGCGGTGCGCGAGGCCTTGGGCATTGCGACCGAACGGCACGACTACCGCCAGACCCTGTTCGTCGCCCGCGTCCGCGCCGAGCGTGCGCCCGACGGCACCGCCTGGGAGCGATTGACCGATCACGGCCCGACCGCGGTGCTGCCGCGCGGCGATGGCCATTACGGCACCATCCATGGCGTCGCCAGCGACGAGGCAGATGCTGTGGCGGCGCTTGACGATGCGGCGTATCTCCAGCGACTGCAGCGCGTCTTCGGCTGGCGCGCCGGCCGTCTGCTCGACGCTGGCCCGCGCAGCGCCTATCCGATCGTGCGCACGCTGGCGCAGCGCATCGTCGCGCCGCGCGCAGTGATGGTCGGCAATGCCGCGCAGAGCCTGCATCCCATCGGCGCCCAAGGCTTCAACCTTGGCCTGCGCGATGCGCTGACCCTGGTCGAATGCATCGACGCCGGCCGCGCACGCGGCGAGGACGCCGGCAGCGCATCAGTGCTGGCCGACTACGCACGGCGTCGCCGCGACGATCGCGAGCGCACCATCGCATTTTCCGACGGTCTCGCGCGCTGGACCTCGAATCCTTCCCCATCGGTGTCGCCGCTGCGCAGCCTCGGTCTGTTCGCGCTCGAAAACGACCCCGCGCTGCGCGCGATGCTGGTCGGCGGCGCGATGGGTTATCGCGGCGACGTGCCGCAACTCTGTCGTGAGGTGACTGCATGAACCGTCGAATGAGCGAGAGCCGCAGCGGCGATCGTCGTACCTCCACCGGCCGTCTCGCCGATGCCGCCGTCGTCGGTGGCGGCGTGGTCGGCGCCGCATGCGCGCTCGCGCTGTCGCAGCAGGGCCTGCAGGTCACGCTGATCGAACACGCCGAACCGCCGGCATGGCTGTCGACCGAAGCCGATCCGCGCGTGTATGCCTTCGCGCCCGACAGCGCCGCGCTGTTCGAATCGCTCGGCGTGTGGGACGCGGTGCGAGACGCGCGCGCGCATCCCTACAGGCGGATGCGCGTGTGGGATGCGGCCGGCGGCGACGAGCTGCGCTTCGATGCCGATGCGTTCGCGGTGAAGCAGTTGGGTTGGATCATCGAACACGCGCTGCTGCAGGACCGGCTGTGGGCCGCGCTGCGGCGCTCGAACGTGACGGTGCGCTGTCCCGCGCGCGTAGTCGCGCTGGAGCAGTGCGACGACAGTGCGACGCTCGAACTCGACGACGGCCTGCGCGTCGAAGCGCGCATCGCCATCGCCGCCGACGGCGGGCGCTCCACGCTGCGGGAACTCGCCGGTATCGGCATGAACACCGAAGACTACGGACAGCGCGGCGTGGTCGCCTACGTGGCCAGCGGGCGCCCGCACGAAGACACCGCGTGGCAGCGTTTCCTGCCGACCGGCCCGCTGGCGTTCCTGCCCTGTTCGCCGAGAGACGATGCAACGAATGTTTCTTCGATCGTCTGGACATTGCCCGACGCCGAAGCCGCGCGCGTCGTCGAACTCGACGACGCGGCGTTCGCGGAAGAACTCACCCGCGCGTTCGCATCGCGCCTGGGCGACGTGCGTCCGTTGAGCGCGCGCATCGCCTTCCCGCTGCGTCGCCAGCTCGCCGATGCCTACGCCGCCGGCCGCGTGCTCGCCATCGGCGACGCCGCGCACGTGGTGCATCCGCTGGCCGGGCAGGGCGTCAACCTCGGCCTGCGCGATGTCTCCGCACTGCGGGATATCGTCGCTGCCGCACAGCAGCGTCGCGTCGAGTGGAGCGCCCCGCACCGCCTCTCGCGCTGGGCTCGTGCGCGTCGCAGCGACGCCACCGCATCCGCCTACGCCTTCAGCGCGATCAATCGCGTGTTTTCCAACGATGATGTTGCGACCACGCTGCTGCGCGGTCATGCGCTGGGATTGGCGGGGAAGATCGCACCGCTGAATCGTGCGCTTTGGCGGCATGCGGCGGGGGTGTGAGCTCGAGCAGGTTGCTGAAATACCTCCGTCCAGGAGGTATTTCAGTTCGCACGTCCGGCACATGTCCGGACGTGCTCACGGCGAATCAATCGCTTACGCGCTTGTTTCGCCGGCGCAGCCATCCATGGCTGCGTTAACAGGCCACTG
>JANLVT010000079.1:0-56014 GCA_031364125.1 Lysobacterales bacterium
ATGCGCTGACCGCGGCGGATTCCGTGCTGATCCCGATGCAGTGCGATTACTACGCGCTCGAAGGGCTTTCGAGCCTCGTCGGAACGATCGAGCAGATCCGCGACTCGATCAACCCGCGCCTGCAGATCGAAGGCATCCTGCGAACGATGTTTGACCCGCGCAATAATCTTTCCAACGACGTCGCCGCGCAGTTGATCGAGCATTTCGGCGATCGCGTATTCCGCACGATCATTCCGCGCAATGTGCGTCTCGCCGAAGCGCCGAGCTTCGGCGTGCCGGCGCTGTTTCACGACAAGGATTCGCGCGGCGCGCTCGCCTATCTCGCGCTGGCCGGCGAGATGATCCGCCGTTCCGATGAGCCCGAGCGGCCGGACGCCGACTCGTGAGCGACCGTCCCGCAGCAAAGCGAGATCAATGGAAACAAGAAGTTGGTTGATGTATGACGAACGCGGCACGGGTCGCTACACTCGACGGTCATGACACCGGGGATGCCGATGACTGACAAGAAACGAGGGCTGGGGCGCGGGCTCGAGGCACTGCTCGGGCAGGGCACGCCGCGCCCGGCGGCAATCATGCCCACTCAGCAACGAGACCAGCTGTCGCACGTGCCCGTGGACTTGCTGGAAAAGGGCCGTTATCAGCCCCGGCAGGACATGCGCGAGGAATCGCTCGCTGAACTCGCGGATTCGATCCGCGCGCAGGGTATCGTCCAGCCAATCGTCGTGCGTCCGGTTGGGGTGCCTTCGGCAAGCACTCCACAGCGCTACGAAATCATCGCTGGCGAGCGGCGCTGGCGTGCCGCCCAGATGGCGGGGCTCGCCGACGTGCCGCGCACGTTGCCGGTCGATGCGCTCGCACCAGGCAAGTTCCAGCCGCGCAAGACCATGGATGAGGGCAAGCTCAACGAGCTGGCCGAGTCGATCAAGGCGCAGGGCGTGATCCAGCCGATCGTGGTGCGCAAGGTGGCGCGCGAGGGCTCGTGCAACGGCGGCAAGACTTACGAGATCATCGCCGGCGAACGCCGCTGGCGCGCGACCAAGCTAGCCGGTCTGGCGGAGATCCCGGTCGTCATCCGCGAAGTCGACGATCGCACCGTGATCGCGATGGCGCTGATCGAGAACATCCAGCGCGAGGACCTCAACCCGCTGGAAGAGGCGCAGTCGCTGCACCGGCTGATCGACGAGTTCGACCTGACCCACGCGCAGGCCGCCGAAGCCGTGGGCCGCTCGCGCGCGGCGGTGTCCAACCTGCTGCGCCTGCTGGAACTGCCGGCCGACATCCGCACCCTGGTGGAAACCCGCGCGCTGGAAATGGGCCACGCCCGCGCCCTGCTGTCGCTGACGCCGCAGGCCGCGATCGCGCTGGCCCGTCAGGCCGCCGAACTGGGCTGGTCGGTGCGCGAAGTCGAACACCGCGTGCAGCAGTACACCGCCGGCCAGGTGCCCAATGGCGCCAAGCCCAAAACCACCAATGGCGCCAAGCCCAAACCCCAGGCCGACATCGTCGCCCTGGAGCGCGACCTGTCCGAATCGCTGGGCACCATCGTCAACGTGCTGCACGGTCGCGGCGGCAAGGGCCGGCTGGTGATCCATTACACCGATCTGGACACCCTGGAAGGGGTGTTGGAGCGGTTGAAGGCGCGGTGATGAGCTTTCCTGTCCAGTTGTACAGAAGCGAGCGTAGAGGCTAAAGCCATGGCACTGATCGAAGGCTTTCGGGTTCGCAACTACCGTGCTCTGCGCGATATCACATTGGGACGATTGACCGCACAGCGCGACAAGCAAGCGCTGACACCATTCACCGTAGTGATCGGCAAGAATGGGGTCGGCAAGACCACGCTATTCGATGCATTTGGTTTCCTCGCCGATTGTCTTGCCACCGATGTGGAAACTGCCTGCGATGCCAAACAGCGCGGGGGGTTCGAGCGCATGCGTTCGCTGGGGACGAATGAACCGATCCAATTCGAGGTGTATTACCGGGAATCCAGCGGCGAGCGTCCAATCACATACGAACTGTCCATCGATATCGACGATGAAGGTCGCCCGTTCGTAAAATCGGAAGCCCTCAAGCAACGTCGTAGTAAACAAACACACGGTCGTCCACATCCTTTCTTACGTCTTGAGAGTGGAAAAGGGCATGTCTGGGCTGGCGAGAAAGCTTTGGCGTTGGGAGAAGAAGGTGAAGACCCTGCCCAGCAAGTCGTTGAGTTAACCGACTTACGGCAACTGGGCATCGCCACCCTTGGGACATTGAAAGAACATCCGAGAATAAAGCGTTTTCGCGACTTTCTTAAAGGCTGGTATCTTTCCTATTTCCACCCGGACGCTGCGCGAACGATTCCTGCTTCCGGCGCACAGCGGCATCTGAATACATCCGGGGACAACATCGGAAACGTTGTTCAGTACATGCAACGTGACCATAAGGATCGTTTTCAATCCATCCTTGATCGGATTGCAGACAAAATTCCCGGCGTCCGTAAAATCGAAGCGAGAGAAACGGACGACAAACGCATTTTGTTGCGTTTTAACGACGGCGCGTTCTCGGACCCTTTTTATGCGGGCCAGATGTCGGATGGCACGCTCAAGATGTTCGCTTATCTTCTTTTGATGGAAGACCCGGAGCCGCCGCCGTTTATCTGTATCGAAGAGCCGGAAAATGGGCTGTATCACCGCCTTCTAGAATCACTTGCACAAGAGCTGCGCAAGCACGCAACCGGCAAAGAACATGCACCTCAGGTTTTTGTGACGACACATCAGCCTTATTTTGTGGATGCGCTTTCCCCTAACGAAGTTTGGATACTCGAAAAAGGTGGGGATGGCTTTTCAAGAATTACCCGAGTGTCCGATATTGAATTGGTGCGCAATCTTGTGGATGAGGGTCTACCACTCGGCGGGCTTTGGTACAGCGACTACCTGGATTCGAGGTAGTGCATGCATATCGAAATACTTGTCGAAGATTCATCCGGCGCAAAGCTGTTAGAGTTTTTATTGCCGAAAATTATTGGCCCTCAAGGAACACCGCATTCGTGGCGTATCAAGCCTTATAAAGGGATCGGGCGAGTCCCATCCGGTCTATCGTCAAAGGCAGATCCGGCAAAAAGAATTTTGCTCGATCAATTACACAGGCTATTGAGCGGTTACGGCAAGACACCTGGAGTGGATGCGGTCGTTATCGTATGCGATAGCGACCGGAGAAATTGTAAAGAATTTCTCGCAGAACTGAATGCTGTATTGCAGCGGTGCAATCCAGCCCCCTGCGCTTTGTTCCGTCTTGCGATAGAGGAAATGGAAGCATGGTTTCTCGGTGATAGAAAAGCACTACTCAGCGCGTATCCACGCGCAAAAAAAGAGGTGCTGAGACCATATACTCAGGATAGCGTATGCGGCACTTGGGAGTTGCTGGCGGATGCGGTGCATCCCGGCGGGCTGAAAGAGGTCAAAAAAAGTGGGTTTTGGCTATCTGGCCAATTGAAGCACGACTGGGCTGAAAAAATTGGGCCAGAGATGAATGTGGAAGATAATCAGTCGCCCAGCTTCGGTAAATTCAGAGACGGATTGAGGCGTGTTTGTGGCATAGGACTTTTTGCATGAGTGGCGATCTCGATCTCGATAGCTTGGACGAAAGAGACACAGAGGCTTATCGAGCCTTTCGCGCAGAAGCATTACTGCGCTATGAGGACATATTGCGGCACGGACGTGTCATTCCCGCCGAAGCAATGTGGACATATTTGCGTGCGCGGATGACTGGCGATAATCCTGCGCTTCCGGAAACAGTGACCTTGTCCCAAAAAGAGTTGCCTATCTTGCGTGCTTCTGAAGGTTTTTCCCTATGAGTGTTCCCCACCTCTCCGTCGTCGTCCCCGTGTTCAACGAACGCGACAACGTCAAGCCGCTGATCGACGAAATCACCGCCGCGCTGCGCGGCAACCCGCTGCTGAAAGGCGAAGCGTTCGAGATCGTCTACGTCGACGACTGCTCGCGCGACGACACGCTGGATGTGCTGAAAACACTCAAGGCCGACGTGCCGGAGCTGCGCGTGATCAAGCACGTCACCCAGAGCGGGCAGAGCACCGCGGTGCGCACCGGCGTGAAGCAGGCGCGCGGTGCATGGATCGCCACCCTCGACGGCGACGGCCAGAACGATCCGGCGGATATTCCGAAACTGCTGGCCGAGCGCGAAACCTCCGCCGCCGACGTGAAACTGTTCGCCGGCTGGCGCGTGCAGCGCAAGGACACTGGCAGCAAGCGCTGGGCGTCGAAACTCGCGAACGCGATCCGCAGCCGCATGCTGCAGGACGCCACGCCCGACACCGGCTGCGGCATCAAGCTGTTCGAGCGCGAGGCCTTCCTCGACCTGCCGTACTTCAATCACATGCATCGCTATCTGCCGGCGCTGATGCAGCGCGCCGGCTGGAAGACCGTCAGCGTGCCGGTGAACCACCGCCACCGCGCCAGCGGCGTGTCGAAATACAACAACCTCAACCGCGCGCTGGTGGGTCTGCGCGACCTGCGCGGCGTGGCCTGGCTGATCGCACGCAGCAAGCGCACCGCGACCGAGGAGATCTAGCCGTGGATGCCATTCCCGTCGACATCATGAATTCTCCGATCGCGTGGCTGGAGTGGACGGGCATCCACATGAGCCCGTGGAAGCTGATCGGCCTGACCGGCGCGCTGATGTTCGGCGGCCGCTGGCTGGTGCAGTTCATCGCCAGCAAGCGTCAGGGCAAACCGGTGATCCCGCGCGCGTTCTGGTACATGAGTCTGGTCGGCAGCGCGATGACGCTGTCGTATTTCATCTTCTCGCAGAAGCAGGATTCGGTCGGCATCATCCAGAACCTGTTTCCGTCGTTCACCGCCGCCTACAGCCTGTATCTGGACATCAAGCACCGCGGCTGGCATCGCGACCGCAATACGCACTGACCGGCCCCGGCAGCCAATGAAGCGGCGACGAAAACGATGCCGTGCCAACGGCTGACGACAGCGAAACGCAAACGATGCTTGTAGATCACGTCGCCGGCGTCGCGCGCAGCCGCAGCCCGGCATAGATCAGCATCAGCGCCGCCAGGGCGACCCCGATCGCCATCCATTCCTTGCTGGTCAGCGTGGTGACGATGGCCAGCATCGCCGCGAACGCGATCAGCGGAATGACCGGGCCACCCGGCAGCACGAAGGGCTCGTCGCGCTCGCGCAGGTTCACGCGCTGCGCGCGCCACGCCGCGAGGCTGACCAGGCCGTACATCAGGCAGATCGCGCCGCCGGAGATCAGCGCCAGCGTGTCGAAGCTGCCGCCCAGCGCGAGCACCCAGGCCAGTCCGGCATGCGCCATCAGCGCCAGCAGCGGCACGCGATGCGTGGCGGTGACCCGGCCGAACGCGCGCGGCAGATAACCGTCGCGGCCCAGCGCGAACACCAGCCGCGAGGTGCCCAGCAGATTGCCCAGCATGAAACCCGCCATCGAGATGCAGGCGGTGATCAGCAGCAGCGTGCGTCCCGGCCCCCACAGCGCCGCGGCGGTGTCGGCGATCGGCACGCCGCTTTCGGCCAGCTTCGGACCCAGCAGGCCCTGGCCGACGATCTGCAGGCCCAGATACAGCAGCACCACCAGCAGGATTGCAGCGATGGTGGCGCGCGGCACGTTGCGCGCGGGGTCGCGCAGCTCGCCCGACGGCACCAGTGCGGTCTCCATGCCGGAGTAGGCGAACATCACCAACACCATCGACGCGCCCAGCGCCGACACCGACGGCACGTCGCCGAACGAGAAACTCACAAGGCTCCAGTCGACGAAGAACATGCCGACGCCGGCAAGCACGAACAGCGGCGCGAGTTTCAGCGTCGCCAGCACCGCGATCGCGCGCGCGCCGAGCTTCACGCCGAATGCGTTCAATGCGAACAACAGCAGATAGACTGCGGTCAGCAGGCCTGCACGCGCGTAGGGATCGGCGAATGCCGGCACCAGCGTCGCCACCTGCACCGACAGCGCGGCGGCGACGCCGGCGCTGGAGGCGATATTGCTGATCCACATCAGCGCGCCGGCGAGGAATCCGGCGAACGGCCCAAACACCGCGGTGAGATAGGTGTACGGCCCGCCGGTGGCCTGGGTGCGGCTGCCGATGGCGGCGAAACACAGCGCCACCGGCACGATCGCCAGCGCGCCGGCCAGCAGCGCCAGCGGCGCGGCGCTGCCCATCTTGTCGGCCAGCGCCGACGGCATCCGGAAGATGCCGCCGCCGATGATGACGTTGATGACGGCGGCGGTCAGCGCGAACGTACCGACCGCGCGGATCAGCGCGGCATCGCCTTCGAGCGGACGGGCGGTTGCGGGTTCGGACATGGGTGCGGCCTGCGACGGGCGAAGCGCGAAGCCTCGCACGCGCGGTGCGTTTCGACGAGTGCGAGAACCCTAACTTTGTAGGAGCGGCGGAAGCCGCGATGGCACGCCGAAAGTCTTTCCGTCATCCATCGCGGCTTCCGCCGCTCCTACAGGTGGGCGGCGCGCCACATGCGTTAGCATCGCCGGACTCATCGGAGACCCGACCGCATGCGCACGACCCTGCTCGCTCTGTCCCTCGCCTCTGCGTGCCTCACCTGGGCGTTCGGCACGCCGCTCGCGCACGCCGCCGGCATGGCGCGGCCCGAAGTGCGCGGCCAGGCCGAACGGCTCGCCCCGAAAGTGCTGGCCTGGCGCCGCGACATCCATCAGCATCCCGAGCTGGGCAACCGCGAAGTGCGCACCTCGAAACTCGTCGCCGACCATCTGCGCGCGCTCGGCCTGGACGTGAAGACCGGCATCGCCACCACCGGCGTGGTCGCGGTGCTCAAGGGCGGCAAGCCCGGCCCGCGCATCGCGATCCGCGCCGACATGGACGCGCTGCCGGTGACCGAGCGCAACGCGCTGCCGTTCGCGTCCAAGGTCACCTCGACCTTCCGCGGCGAGACCGTCGGCGTGATGCACGCCTGCGGCCACGACGCCCACACCGCGACCCTGATGGGCGTGGCCGAAGCGATGGTGGCGATGAAGGCGGACCTGCCGGGCGAATTGCTGTTCGTGTTCCAGCCGGCCGAGGAAGGCCCGCCGGACGGCGAGGAGGGCGGCGCCGAGGAAATGCTGAAGCAGGGCATTTTCCGCGACTTCAAGCCGGAGGCGGTGTTCGGCCTGCACGTGTTCAGCACCCTCAACGCCGGGCAGATCGGCTACCGCGCCGGCCCGGCGATGGCCGCATCCGACCGCTTCAACATCGTCATCAAGGGCCGGCAGACGCACGGCTCGCGGCCGTGGGGCGGCGTCGACCCGATCGTCGCCGCGGCCGATGTCATCGGCACCGCGCAGACCATCGTCAGCCGCCGCCAGAACATCGCGAAACAGCCGGTGGTCGTCACCTTCGGCGCGATCAAGGGCGGCATCCGCTACAACATCATTCCCGACCAGGTGGAGATGATCGGCACCATCCGCACCTTCGACGAAGGCATGCGCCAGGCGGTGTTCAAGGACCTGCAGAACGTCGCCGAACACGTCGCCGCCGCGCACGGCGCGACCGCGATCGCGCAGGTGCCGGACACCAAGGGCAACCCGGTGACCGTCAACGACGTCGCGCTGACCGCCAAGCTGCTGCCCAGCCTGGAACGCACGGTCGGCAAGGAGAACGTCGTCGAAATGGGCCTGAACATGGGCGCCGAGGATTTCTCGTTCTATGCCCGCGAAGTGCCCGGCTTCTTCTTCTTCGTCGGCGCCACCCCGAAAGGCCAGGACGCCGGCAAGGCGCCGTCGAACCATTCGCCGGAATTTTTCCTCGACGAATCCGCGCTGGACGTGAGCCTGCGCGCGATGCTGCAGGTGACGCTGGATTATCTGCATGGTGCGAACGGCTGACATCGACGGAGATCCGTAGGGCGGACCCTGGCCCGCCATTGCGACCATGTCGTTGAAGATCGCGAAGAGCGAAGCCGCTTCGATCACCGTTCGAAACGATCGGATGCGCAGGAATGGCGGGCCAGGGCCCGCCCTACGGAAAGCAGCTGCGCGATAATGCCCGCATGAACCACACCGACATCCCCCTCGGCCGCGAGGTCGCGTATCCGTCGCATTACGACGCCGGCCTGCTGTTTCCGATTCCGCGCACGCTGGGCCGTGCCGAGATCGGCATCGACACCGACGCGGCATCGCTGCCCTTCATCGGCCACGACCGCTGGCACGCCTACGAGCTCAGCTGGCTGGAAGCGCGCGGCAAGCCGGTAGCCGCGACCGCGACGCTGGCGGTGCCGGCGGCGTCGCCGATGCTGATCGAATCCAAATCGCTGAAGCTGTATCTGAATTCGCTCAACGCCGCGCGCTTCGAGTCCGCCGCGCACGTGCGCGACACACTCATCGCCGACCTGTCGCGGGTCGCGGGCGCGACGGTCGCGGTCGATTTCGGGCTGCCGCCGTTAGCCGTCGACGACGATGCGGCTCTGGACGATGCGGCTCTGGACGGTGCGACCCTGATCGACACGCTGGATCTCGACATCGACGATTACGGCCCGCCGAACGCCGCGCATCTCGCACTGCATGCCGGCGATGCCGTCGTCGAGGAAACGCTGCGTTCGGACCTGCTGAAATCCAACTGCCCGGTGACCGGGCAACCGGACTGGGCCGGCGTGCGCATCGCCTATCGCGGCGCGCGGATCGACCGCGCCGGGCTGCTGCGTTATCTGGTGTCGTTCCGCGACCACGCCGAGTTCCACGAGCAGTGCGTGGAGCGGATCTTCGTCGATGTGATGGCGCAGTGCCGGCCGCAAACGCTCTCGGTGGAAGCGCGCTACACGCGCCGCGGCGGGCTGGACATCAACCCGTGGCGGGCGACGCCCGCAATGCCTGCGCCGATCGCCGCACGCGATGCGCGACAGTAGGCCAGCGCCGCAAATTGCACGCTGCGAAAGAAAACAGCGCCGCAAATTGCACGCTGCGAAAAAAGCACGGCGTCGATATGGTTTCTTAACATTCGGCATGTCACTGTGGCCCGGCCATCTGGCAGGAGCCGTCCGACATGACCACACCCGATAAGAAACCCGATTTTTCCAACGTGCAGAGTTCGGCGACCAGCACCGAACAGGCCCGGCCCGACTTCGGCAACGTCCAGACCACCGTCACCACCACCGAGGAGATCACCGGTGGCGAAGGCGGCGGCACTGGCGCACAGACCTACACCATCGAGAAGGGCGACACGCTGTCGGCCGTCTCCAAGCGCTTTTACGGCAAGGCCAAGTTCTGGCGCCAGATCTTCGAGGCCAACCGCGACACGATCGAGGATCCGGACCGGATCTTCCCGGGACAGACCATCAAGCTGCCGGCCATCGATGTCGACGGCGACGGCGATCTCGACGATCCGGCCGACGGCTGATCGCGCTCTCCAGAATCAGCAGCTTGCGCGCGTCGCTCCGCACGGACGACGCAGCAATATCCATCCAGACCGTATCGAGGAACCCAATCCAATGAACCGCACACGCATGCTCCAGAACAACATGCTCCAGAACAACATGCTCACGAACAAACTCACCCAGGCCTTGCTCATCGCCGTTATCGGCAGCGTCGCCATCGTCGGCTGCAAGAAGAAGGAAGAAGCCGTTGCGCCGCCCGCCATCAGCGAGCCGGCCCCGGCCCCCGCACCGGCCCCGGCCCCCGCACCGGCGCCGGTCGCCGCCACCGCTTCGGTCACCACCGTCGAACTCGGCAACGCCGTCGGCCCGGACATGAAGCTCACGTCCAGCGGCACCAGCTTCAAGCCCAAGGACACCATCACCGTGTCGATCGGCACCGCCACCAGCGACCCCGCCGCCACCGTCGCCGGCAACATCGGCGCCAAGTGGACCTACGCCAACGGCGCGGAAACCATGGAAGTGTCGAACGAAAGCAAGGCGCTCAACCTCACCGGCACCGGCTCCACCAACTTCCAGATCGCGAAGCCCGACGGCTTCCCGCCCGGCAAGTACAAGGTCGAAGTCTCGCTGGACGGCGCGGTCGTGCAGACCAAGGAATTCGAAGTCACCAAGTAACGTCGGCATTTCGCGTGTTCCCGGAAGGGCGCGGCTTCGGTCGCGCCCTTTTTCGTGGCTCTTTCTTGCGGATGTCGTTTTGTTTCCGCGAGCGCAACGGCGCGTGTCATCCGCGCGCACTGGATGGCCCCGGTGAATTGGAATAGTGTGGCCCGGTTCGCCCGCGCGGCGACCGTGGCCCGGCGCTCCTCCCCCTTCCCCTGCTCCTTGCGCCAGTCCGCACGGGAACGCCTCTGGAAATCCGGCCACCTCTTCTCTTCAGACCAGCACCAGGAGCGCGATATGGCCTTCGAACTGACGATCAACGGCAAGGCGGTGCCGGTGGATGCCCCCGACGACATGCCGCTGCTGTGGGTATTGCGCGACATCGCCGGATTGACCGGCACCAAATACGGCTGCGGCATGGCCCAGTGCGGCGCCTGCACGGTGCACGTCGCCGGCCAGCCGATCCGCAGCTGCGTCACCCCGGCCAGTGCGCTGGTCGGCCAACCGGTCACCACCATCGAAGGCGCCGGTGCGATCGGGCCGGTCGCCAAGGCCGTGCAGGACGCGTGGGTCGCCGGCGCGGTCGCGCAGTGCGGCTACTGCCAGAGCGGCCAGATCATGTCGGCGATCGCGCTGCTGGACACCAACCGCAGCCCCAACGACGACGACATCGACGCGGCCATGGCCGGCAATCTCTGCCGCTGCGCCACCTATCAGCGCATCCGCGCGGCGATCAAAGCCGCAGCCACCGCACTCGCGTAAGGAGAACGGGCATGTTCAACGGTCGCAAACTTTCCGCGCTGGACGTCGTCGACGCCACGCAGACGCACACCCCGGCGCTGTCGCGTCGCCAGTTCCTGCTCGGCGCGACGCTGATCGGTTCCGCACTGATGGTCGGCTGCAAAATGGAAGCCTCCGACGCCGACGCACCCGTGGCGGCCGGCGGCAAACCCGCCGCGGGTTCGCCGTTCGAGGCCTACATCGCGATCGCCGCCGACGGCATCGTCACCGTGTATTCCAGCCAGTTCGACATGGGCCAGAACTCGTATCACGGCCTGGCGACGCTGGTCGCCGAAGAACTGGACGTGGCGCTGGACAACGTGCGCGTCGAAGGCCGCGCCGGCAATCCCAAGTGGTACGGCAATCTCGCGATGGGCGGCGCGTTCCAGCTCACCGGCGGCTCCAGCAGCATGCCCTCGTCGTGGGAGCGCTACCGCAAGGCCGGCGCCGTCGCGCGCGAACTGTTGAAGCAGGCCGCGGCGAAACAGTGGAAGGTCGCCGTCGGCGAGCTGTCGACCGCGAACGGCGAAGTGATCCACGCCGGCAGCGACCGCCGCGCGCCCTACGGCAGCCTGATCGCCGCCGCCGCGTCGCTGCCGGTGCCCGGCGATATCGCGCTGAAGGACGCAAAGGCGTGGACGCTGATCGGCAAGGACGCGACCTCGCGCATCGACGCGCGCGCCAAGTCCGACGGCAGCCAGGCGTACACCATCGACATCCAGCTGCCGGGCATGCTGGTCGCGACCATCGCGCACAGCCCGCGCTTCGGCGGCAAGCCCAAATCCTTCGACGCCACTGCCGCCAAAGCGGTGCCGGGCGTGGTCGAGGTGGTGCAGATCAGCCGCGGCGTGGCCGTGGTGGCGAACAACACCTGGGCCGCGATCAAGGGCCGCGAAGCGCTGCAGGTGACCTGGGACGACAGCGGCGCGGAGACGCGTTCCTCCGACACGATGTTCACCGAATACGAAGCGCTGGCCAAGCAGGACGGCAAGGTCGCGCTGCAGCGCGGCGATGCCGCCGGCAAGCTTGCCAAGGCCGCGAAAACCATTGAAGCGACCTACCGTTTCCCATATCTCGCGCACGCCGCGCTGGAGCCGCTGAACGCGGTGATCCACAAGGATGGCGACCGTCTGCACATCCACGGCGGCCTGCAGATGCCGGACGCGGTGCAGGGCGCCTGCGCGCAGATCGCCGGCGTCAAACCCGAACAGGTCGACCTGCACGTGATGAAGACCGGCGGCGGTTTCGGCCGGCGCGCGGTCGCCGACTGCGATGTGTTCGTCGAAGCGACCGAGATCGCGAAAGCGATCGATTTCCGCGCGCCGGTCAAACTGCAGTGGACGCGCGAAGCCGACATGGGCGGCGGCCGTTATCGCCCGCTGCACGTGCATCGCGTGCGCGTGGGTCTGGACGCCGACGGCAACGTCAGCGGCTGGCAGCACCACATCGTCGGCCAGTCGATCATGGCCGGCACGCCGTTCGAAGGCATGATGATGAAAGGCGGCATCGACCCGACCTCGACCGAGGGCGTCGTCGACACGCCGTACGCATTGCCCGACATCGACGTACGCATGACCCATCCGGCATCGCCGGTGCCGGTGCTGTGGTGGCGCTCGGTCGGCCACACCCACACCGCGTACGTGATGCAGACCCTGCTCGACGAGATCGCGACGGCCACCGGCAAGGATCCGGTCGCGCTGCGGCTGGCGCTGCTGCCGGCCGACGCGCGCGAACGCGCGGTGCTGTCGCTGGCCGCCGACAAAGCCGGCTGGTCGCAGCCGGTCGCGGCTGGCCGGTATCGCGGCGTCGCAGTGCATCAATCGTTCGGCAGCTTCGTCGCCACCGTCGCGGAAGTGTCAAAAACCGCCGACGGCGGGATCCAGGTCGAACGCTGCGTCGTGGCTTCGGACTGCGGCATCGTGATCAATCCCGACATCGTGCGCGCGCAGATCGAAGGCGGTACCGGCTTCGGCCTCAGCGCGATGCTCGGCGAACGCATCGCACTGGAGAACGGCGCGCCCACCGCGGGCAATTACGACGCCTACCGGGTGCTGCGCATCGATGCGATGCCCGCGGTCGAAGTGCACATGCTGCCGTCGACGGCATCGCCCACCGGCATCGGCGAATGCGCGGTGCCGCCGATCGGCCCCGCGGTCGCCAATGCGATCTTCCAGGCCACCGGCAAGCGCGTGCGCGATCTGCCGTTCTTGGAAGCGTGATCTGGAAGCGTGATCTGGAAGCATGACCTTGAAGCGTGAACCCGAAGCCCGAATCCGACGCGGAGCACTCTCCATGAGACATCGAATCGTGTCGCTCGCCGCGTTGTCGCTGTGCTGTGCCCTATCGTTCGGCGCACACGCGCAGACCGCGCAGGAAGGCAAGGCGGCGTTCGTCGCCTGCAGCGGCTGCCATTCGGTGGACGGCAGCGCCAAACCGACCGGCCCGACGCTGAAAGGCGTGGTCGGCCGCAAGGCCGCCAGCGTCGCCGCCTACCGCAACTATTCGGCCGCGCTGCGCGGCAGCAAGATCACCTGGACCGCGCAGGAACTCGACGCCTACCTCAAGGCGCCGGCCACGCGCGTCAAGGGAACGACGATGATGATCGCGACGCCCGACGCCAAGCGCCGCAAGGCGATCGTCGCGTACCTCGGCACGCTGAAATGAACCGGCGAAACACCATTCGATGCGGCGCCATTCGATGCGACGCCATTCGACCGCATGCCGCGTCCGCTTGAGCTGCTGATCGCCAGCGCGCGGCGCGACGAACGCTGCGCGCTGGTCACCCTCGTCGGCATCCACGGCGCCGCGCCGCGACGGATCGGCGCGCAGATGGCGGTGACCGAACACGGCGAGGTCGCGGGCTCGTTTTCAGGCGGCTGTCTGGACTGGTCGGTCATCGAGGAAGCGCAGCGCGCCATCGCCGATGCCGCCAGCCGGCGCGTGCGCTACGGCACCGACTCGCCCTACGTCGACATCGTGCTGCCCTGCGGCAGCGGCCTGGACCTGCAGTTCGACGGCGCGGTGCCCGCCGCAACTTTTGACGCGATCGCACAGGCCATCGCGCGCCGCGAAGCCTTCGACCTGCACTGGCGCGACGCCGCGACGCCGCCCGATTGTCTGCCGCCGGCACCGGCATCTGCGGACACGTTGCGCATCCGCCACCAGCCCGCACTGCGCCTGGTGCTGGCCGGCGCCGGCGACACTTTGCTGGCGATGTGCCGGCTGGCGCGCGCGGCGGACATCGAGGTGGTCGCGCTCAGCCCCGAGCGCGAGCTGCATGCTGCGTTGGAAACGATCGATGTGCCGCTGCACGTATTGCAAGCGCAGCACGCGCTGCCGCCGCTGACGTTCGATGCGTACACGGCCGCCATCACCCTGTTCCACGATCACGACTGGGAGCTGCCGTTCCTGCAGCGGGCGCTGGCGAGCGACGCCTGTCTGGTCGGCGCGATGGGCAGCCCGCGCGCGCAGGCGCAGCGGCTCGAAGCATTGCAGGCGCGCGGCGTGCCGGCCGCGGCCACGGCGCGACTGCGCAGCCCGCTGGGCCTGCTGCCGCGCGCGCGCGACCCGCAGGAATTGGCGGTCTCGATGCTGGCCGAAGCGATGCAGGCGTATCGCACGCATTGCTATCCGGAAGCCGCAGCGGACGCCGCCACATCCGCATGACCACGGTGGTCGCCATTCTCGCGGCCGGCGGTTCCAGCCGCCTCGGCCAACCGAAACAACTGGTGCAGTGGCGCGGCCGCTCGCTGCTGCAGCATGCGGTCGATAGCGCCTGCGCCGTGGCGCCGCGCGTGGTGCTGACTCTCGGCGCCGACTCCGACGCCCTGTGGCGCACGCTGCGTGCGCCGCCGTCGCTGGAACGCATCGATGTGCCCGATCATCGCAAAGGCATGTCGGCGTCGCTGCGCGCGGCGGTGACGCGCGTGGAGGCGGACCCGGCGGTGCAACGCCTGCTGGTGATGCTGGTCGATCAATACGCAGTCCACGACGCCTGGCTGCGCGACCTGCTCGCGCTGGCCGATGCGCATCCGCAGCGCATGGTCGCCTCGCGCTACGACGGTCTGCGCGGCGTGCCGGCGGTGTTTCCGCGCAACGTCTTCCCCGCACTCGCCGCGCTGCGCGGCGACCAGGGCGCACGCGCGCTGCTGCGCGACGAGAACGACCCCATCGACTTCACCGCCCCGCAGGCGCCGGGCGATGTCGATACGCCGGCGCAGATGCCGGGCGAGTGATCGCGAGCGGTTTGAAGTTCGCCTCCCGTTCTCGTCGCCACTAAATTCGCCGTCGTCCCTACTTTTACCCGTCGTCCCCGCCTGCGCAGCGACGACGGCAGAGGCGCGGCGACGGCCGCAGTCGATTACCCTATCCACCGTTTTCCTTCGACCCACCGCCATGTCCGCCACCGATCTGCTCGACGACGCCAAGCTCGACCGCCTCTCCGACCTGCTGGACCAGCGCGCCGTGCCGTTCAAGGGCTTCAATGTCGAAGCGCTGGACGGCTATCTGTCCGCGCTGGCGGTGTCGCCGGAGACGGTGCCGCCCGAGGAGTGGCAGCCGGCGGTCTGGGGCGGCAAGGTGCCGCGCTGGAACGACGCTGCCGAAGCGGCCGAGGTCGACATGCTGCTGATGTCGCACTGGCGCATGGTTGAACAGCGCGTGCGCCACGATGGGGACATCCCCGACCACCTCGCGCCGCTGCTGTGGCTGCCCGACGACCCGTCCGGGCACAGCGACGACGCCCTGGACGTCGGCCAGGACTGGGCCTACGGCTTCTTCCGCGCCGTCGAACTGCGCGAAACCGCCTGGGACGCGTGGCTGGACGAACACGACTGGATCGACGAGATCTTCACCTACCTCGACCGCCTCGCCAGCGGCGAAGTGCTGGGCGAAGACCCCGAAGCGGAAGCCACCCCGCTGGGCTACGAAGAGCGCCTCGGCATCATTGTCCAACTGCCCGCGATGCTGGCCGACCTGCACCTGCACCGCATCGACGCCCTGACCCCGCGCACGCAGCTCAAGCGCGAAGAAAAGCCGGACCGCAACGATCCATGCCCCTGCGGCAGCGGGAAGAAGTACAAGAAGTGTCACGGCGCGGGTTGAGACTAAGGACGTTAAAGACCACGCGGAAATAAACCTTTCGTCGCTGTCAGATCTGCCCGCTCTGTTGCAGAAGTGCTTCGTATCCGGCTTGACTCAGAGGGCAGTCGACAAGCTGCAAGAAATCTGACTTTGTAATTTTGCATTGCTTCGACATCTGACCAAGCAGGTAATCGTCAATCTCACCGGCCCCCTGACTTGTGTAGGTGCGAACTGCGGTCTTTACACCGCCAACGGTGTAGTAGACGAAATATCGATGATGGGTGTTCGCTCTTTGAAAACCTTTTGCGAGTAAGCTCGCTTCGACCACTCGTTTAGCGCGCGGCATTGGCGACCACCTCGAAATGCTGTTCAAGCTCCGCACGAAGACTTAACGCCCCCGGAGAGAGCTCGGTTTGTCTATCCATGACATATTCCTCCCACAAAAATGCAATTTCTTCACGAAGCGCATCCACTAGAATGCCTCGAGTTGGGGCGGTCACAAGCAGTCCCAAAGCCTCATATTCGACAGACATCCATTGCCTATTTGAGTCAGGATCCTGTTGCAGTTCAAGCGTAAGCGGTCGGCGTAGTTGCAATTGGCCATGCGAAGTATCGACACGTCCGACATGGATCGGCGAAACATCGTATGGTTCGATCTTGTCGACTTCGTCAATGGATGACACACGCCCAGAAGCGTCGCGGATCAATCGCCCCGTGACATGAACCAGGGACAAGCGTTGATTTATGAGCGAGATTTCCTCATCAACTGAGTAAGAGCATTCAAGCTCACGGTTATCCACAAGATGCAAAATCTTGATCTGTTTCCTGGAGAAATCGATTGCCCTGAGTTCGCCGGTCAATGTGCCGCGCTCTACGATGGGACGCTCTTCAAGGAGGCGCGCAAGATCTTCCAGTCTGCGATGTGCATCTTCGGTGAGGACTCGGCTTACCGCATCATTCCCACGAACTTCCAACGACCACCCGCTACCCCGGGGAGGTACAACACCTGAAACAGCTAATAGAAAGGCTCGTCCGACAGCATCCGCAGGCAGCTCGTCAAGAACTTGATTTGAAATCTGGCGACCAGCGTCTACAACGGCATTAAAAAGGGCGGCGGCATGCTCAACTGCATGGTCATCTACGAGTTCTTCGTAACCTAGCGTGGTCGGGACATCGTAACTGCCGTGGATTGCAGGGCGGCATCGTAAAACATACTTACGAGCAACCTCCACTGGAACGCGCGCGCGAAGACGCTCACCTAGTCGATCAGTGTGCTCAGCAATCATTCCTGCGTAGTGGAATGCACGCTGTGCTGAATGCAGTGCTGCGGCTAACAGCTCAGCCGGAATTTCACTGTCATCGGCCCCATCCCGGAACCAGCGGAAGTTGTAGTTCGGCTGCGGCATGCTTCCTCCTTTTCACTAATGATAGTCGAGACTGCAGTAAGTACGTTAATTTGAAAGAATTCTTTCGCTCAGTTGAAAGCCACGACATCTGCACTAACAAGCATACTCAATCGACTAGCTTGCCCTCGGCAATGACGACAAAGCAGCATGACATGCTTCCGTTCAGTGCCCACGATCTCCGGTAACTTTGAAACGGGTGTCCGCTCACCCCTTCCGCGTTGCCCTCCACGCCCCCAACACCTCCACCTCACGCTCCGGCTTGATCCCCGCACGCGGCCCCGCGTTGCGGCGCTCCTCCGGCTGCGCCGCGAACCACGCCAGTGTCGCTGCTGTGGTGTCGGCAATGCTGCGAAACGTCAGCCCCGCCGCGATCGCTTTCGCATTGCTGCGGGTGTGGAAGCCGGCGGAATCGCCGCTGCCGGGCACCCATACCGGCATGTCGCCCCAGGGCGAGACGTTCTGCGCTTCCAGGAATTCGGTCGGCACGAAGGTGAGCTTCGCGCCATGGGTGGTGGAGGCGCGGATGCCGTACAGCAGCGCGGCCATGTCGAGGTCGTAATCCGGGCCGATGGCGTTGTAGATGCCGTGGGCGTGGTTCTCGGCGAGGCGGATCATCCATTCGCCGAGATCGCGCGCGTCGACGAACTTCACCAGGTCGCGGCCGTCGCCCGGGCACAGCACTTCGCCGCCGCGCGACAGGCGCAGCGGCCAGTAGGTGAAGCGGTCGGTGTCGTCGCCGGGGCCGACGATCAGGCCCGGGCGCACGATGGTGGTTTTGTCGCCGAAGTGTTTGCGGGCTTCGGCTTCGGTCGCGGCTTTCAGGCCGGCGTACTTGTTCATGTCGGCGCGCAGGCTGGCGTTGGTTTCCTTGAGCGGGTCGCCGTCGAAGGTCGCCAGCGGCGCGGTTTCGTCGGTGCCGGGCGTCGCGCTGTCGGCGTAGGCCGACAGGCTGGAGATCATCGTGTACGCGCTGACGTGCCCTTTCAGCACTACGGCCGCGTCGCGGATCCACGCCGGCACGCTGCTGGGGTTGTCGATGACCGCGTCCCAGCGCCGGCCCTTGGCGATTTCGGCTTCGATGGCGGCGTAGTCGTTCGTGTCGCGATCGCCGAGCAGTTGTTGCACCTCGCCCGGCCATTCCGGCTGCTTGCGGCCGCGGTTGAAGATGGTGACCCGGTGTCCGCGCGCCAGCGCATAGCGCACCTGATGCGGGCCGGTCAGTCCGGTGCCGCCGAGGATCAGCAGATCGAAGGGCGCTTCGGCCGAACGCGGCCTGCCGGCGGGCTGCGGCGCGGGGTCGCGCGCAGCGGCACCCTTCGCGGTGGCAAGCGCGGACGCCTGCGCGGCAACGGTGGCGGCCAGACCCAGCGCACCGAGCTTCAGGACATCGCGACGATCGAGCATGCGGGCACTCCGGTAAGGATTCGCGCCATCGTTCTCCGAAACACCGGCCGCAGCCCGTGCCGGAAGTCAGCACGCGCCGCAGAACCCCGGAATAGCGTCCGCCGGGCCCGTCCGGCGGTCGCGAGGCGAATGCCTTGCGAGAGGTTTTCCGGCCGGAAACGACGATGCCCCGGGTTTCCCCGGGGCATCGTGCGACAACGCGGTGCAGAAACTACGCGATCAACCGAGCACCAGCGTCAGGCCGAAACGGCTGAGGATCGGGTTGATCGGCTGGAACCAGGTGACCGGGGTGGCCACGCTGCAGTTGTTGTTGCTGCCGGCCGGGAGCTGGCCGCCCGAGGTCACGCCCTGGGCCTGGCCGGTGCCGGTGATCCAAGAACCGCCGGAGTCGCCCTGGCCGGCGCATGCGGTGGAACGGGTCAGGCCGGACACATTCCCGACGCCGTAGTTGACGGTGTTGTTGTAGGAAACGATGCTGCCGCAGCGCCATCCGGTGGTGCGGCCGGAACGACAGACCGCCGCACCGATCGGCGCCGCGGTGCGGCCCAGGACGCGCTGCACGGTGCCGTTGTACCTGGTCACCTGGCCGAACAGGGTGTCGGTGCTGCGCACGTTCGCCCAGGCTTGGTCGCCGCCGGGGTAGAACAGGCCCTGGACCGTGCCGACCTGCGTGCCCGAGAGGCGCACCGGGGTACCGACGCCGCCGCAATGGCCGGCCGTGGCGAAGCCCTTGGTGGCACCGCGCGTGACCGAGAAGCCGATCGAGCACAGACCGCCGCCGGACTGGTACTCGGCGCCGCCGATCACATTGAGGAACGTGGTGGGCGCTTCGAACGGCGACACCTCGAAGCGGACCATGCCCGCATCGACGCTGCTGGCCGCGACGAAATCCACCGCGCGCAACGCGTGGCCCGGCGCGACCGTCACCACGATGCTGTTGGTCGGCACATCGACTGCCCAGGCATGCACACCGACCAAGCGGCTTTTCTGCACGGTGCCGGCATGGATGGCGTCGAGTTGCGCCGCCGCATTGCGCAGTTGGCGAGCGGTATAGCGATGCTGACGCACTTCGATTCCGCCCGCGCTCGCGGCCTTGGCGGCGCCGGTGGTGGCCGCGACATAACGGTAGTTACCGTCGGCATCGCGCTCCAGCCAGCTGCCGGCGTAGCGGTCGCCCAACTGCTTGGCCACGCGCGCTTGGTTCAGATAGGCGGTGCGCTCGGCATTGAAGTACTGCGCGAGCTGCGCGTCGTTCATGCCCAGGTCGCGCTTCATGGCATCGGCGACGACTTTGCTGAGCACGGGCGCGCGCTCGGCGGCGGAAACGCTGCCGATGGCGAACGCGGCGGCGGCCAGCGACAGCGCGAGGGCGGTACGGCGGACGGTAAGACGGGTCTGCTGATGGGACATTGCTATTCGCTCCATGATTGATTGATACATCGCTTGAAGATCGATCGGCGACCAGAACAATGGGGCTCGCTTCCTTGCTGGAACCGACCAGGCAGGTACCGACCTGCGGCCGAGTGATCGCCATCGAAGGCGTGCGTTCGGCGGGAACCCTCTCCCGCACTGCACCGGCCGATCCTATATCTGCCGCGGACCGCATTTCGTGCAAGCGCTCTCAGAACTTCGTTTGCAGGTGCAGCATCCGGCCGCCGAACACGGTCCGTGAGACCCATCCCAGAGCCGCGTTCGCGGGCGCTGCCGACCGCACCCTTTACGCTTATCCGCGCGGGTCAGCGACAGCAACGATCCTGGCCGGGGACGCCAACGGACGTCCGGTGGCGCCCGCGAGTGGCGAGGTCGAAACCGGATCGCCCGTAACCCGGCGGAACGACATCCGCACAGGCGGCGCCGTCAGCGTTTGCGCGCGCGCGCGGGCTGCACCGGCGCCCGTGTGGAGAGCCCGGCCATCATCGCGATCAGTTTGGTCTTGCGCGCATGTTTCGATCGATAGCCGGCCAGAAGTTCGTCTATCGCGCCCGCCGTGTCCGGATGCGCATGCGCGATGCGCGTCATCCGCTTCATCGTTTCGACGATTTCGCGATATCGGCTGCTGTAAGCCCTTCCCAGACCATCGTCGATCAACATCTCCAGTACACGCACGGCCTCCAGCGGCCGCGTGCGTTCCAGCATCGGCAACAGCGCCGACCAGATATGCAAAGGCAACTGCCGACCTTCGGCCAACGCCCACGCACCCTCGCCATCCTCATCGATCAGTTTGAATTCTATCCGCAGGCCCAGCCGCGCCTCGGTCGACAGCCCCTTGCGCTTCGCGATGCCGGCATCGATGCGTTCGCGCAGCGATGGCCAATCGCCGTACGCCTTCGCCACCTTGCGCAACATGGCGTAACGCTCGTGCGAGCAGCGATGGTCGAATGCCTTCGACAGCAAAGCGATCGCATCCTGCGCGAAGCCCTCGGCGCAATACGCCTCCGCCAACCGGTCGTGCAGACGGAATTCGTCCGGCGCATGCTTGACGCCGCGCTCCAGCCAATCGATGCCCTGCCGCGTACGCCCGTGCGCCAGGCACAGTTCCGCCAGCATCAGGTAGTCGTAACCGCTGTGGAGCGTGCGTTGTTTCAGCGCGATCAACGCCTCCAGATCCCCGCACGCTTCCAGCACACTCTCCAGGATCCGCTGCGCGTGCCGATACTCGTGCGCGCCGGTGTCCCAACGCTGCTTCGGTACGGGCAGGGACGCGAACCGCTTCTCGGCCATGGCCTGCAGATCCACCATGCCTTTCGGGCCCAGCGCGGGCGCCAACGATGCCAGCGGATGCAGGCTGTCCCAATCGTCGACCGCGAGCACGGCGAAGACCTCCTTCGCCATCGCGGGCGCCGGCACGGCGAATGTCTGCGCATGCGCCAGGATGCGCTGCCCGACGCGCTGCCCGATATCGCCGATGGACCCGTTGGAATCGTCCACTTTCGTGTAGATGGACAACAGTTTCTTCATCGCGAACAGCATCAGCGACAGGGTTTCCTTCTGGTCCCGGGCCGCCTGCTCATCGAACAGATCGAACAGCGCTTCGAGGCGTCGCGCGTACTGTCGGGTTCTTTCCCAATCCATGAAGCGCGGACTGCCGATCAATGTCCTGACCGCTTCGCGCTGCGCCCCGGCCGATGCCGATGCCGCCCGCGCCCGCGCAACCAGGGCGCGCCACTGATCACTGTCCTGCGCAGCCTGGCGGATCAGTAGTTCCACCAGCCGCGCCTGCGGCAAGCCCGACAACCACTGCGCAAGCAGGGTGTCGTCGTCGACCGGCGCGGCCTGGCCGGGACTCGGCGCCTTCTTGCGGCTGTCCTTGGCCACCGCCGTACGGCCGCGGCCGCGCGCGACCCTGGTCGCCTCCCGTTGCTCACCGGACGCCGACGCCAGTACCGCCAGACCCAGCGCCACCTGATGCTTGCAGAACCCGTCGTCCGCCGCCGGGCAATCGCAGTCGCCGTCCAGACCACCGTCCCAGCCCAGGCTGGTCCGATACGCATGCGTTCCCATGACCGTCGCATGGTAGCGACCTGCACGCCGCTCCAGATCCTCCACGGCGCCGGCATCGAAATAGCCCCGCCCGCGCTGGAACGCGCGATCGCCTGCGAGTTCGAACAGATCGCTTTCCTGGAACGGGAACAGCATCGACGGGCCTTCGTCGGCGGGGACAGGCGTCATTGTCCCAAAGTCCACGCAGGCGATGCGATGGGCTGTGGGCATATGGGCGCAGGCGCCCGGATCGCCCTGCGCCCTTCCCCCTGCCCCGGCAAGCCGCGACAATGGCGGTCTTGGCCGGCGCTGCTGCCGGCCTTCATGGAGACCATGTGTAATGGCTACGCCTGAATCAGGTAATTTCACACCCGCGGTGCCGGCGAACGGCGCCAGGATCACCAAATCCCCGACCGGACTGAACGTTCCGGATCGCCCGATCATTCCTTTCATCGAAGGCGACGGCACCGGCCCCGACATCTGGCGCGCCAGCGTCCGCGTGCTGGACGCCGCGGTGGCCAAGGCCTACGGCGGCCAGCGCAAGCTGGAGTGGATGGAAGTGCTGGCCGGCGAGAAGGCCTTCAACGCCACCGGCAACTGGCTGCCCGACGCCACCGTCGAGGCCTGCCGCGAATATCTGGTCAGCATCAAGGGCCCGCTGACCACGCCGGTCGGCGGCGGCATCCGTTCGCTCAACGTCGCGCTGCGCCAGATGCTGGACCTGTACGTCTGCCTGCGCCCGGTGCGCTGGTTCGAGGGAGTGCCCTCGCCGGTGAAGAAGCCCGGCGACGTGGACATGGTGATCTTCCGCGAGAACACCGAGGACATCTACGCCGGCATCGAATTCGAACCCGGTTCCGCCGACGCGCAGAAGGTGCTGGATTTCCTGCAGAAGGAATTCCCCAAGGGCTTCGACAAGATCCGCTTCGGCACCCAGGAGAAGGTGACGGCGTGGGATCGCGAACTGGAAGCCATCGGCATGCCCGCGCGCAGCGGCAAGGTCGAAGTGGGCGTGGGCATCAAGCCGGTCAGCTGGCAGGGCACCGAGCGTCTGGTGCACAGCGCCATCGGCTATGCGATCGCCAACAATCGCAAGTCGGTGACCCTGGTCCACAAGGGCAACATCATGAAGTACACCGAAGGCGCGTTCCGCGACTTCGGCTACAAGGTCGCGCGCGATTACTTCGGCGCGGTCGAACTCGACGGCGGTCCGTGGCACGTGATTCCGGAAGGCAAGCCCGGCGCGGGCTTGATCATCAAGGACGCCATCGCCGACGCCTTCCTGCAGCAGATCCTGCTGCGTCCGCGCGAATACGACGTGTCGGCCACGCTCAACCTCAACGGCGACTATCTGTCCGACGCGCTGGCCGCGCAGGTCGGCGGCATCGGCATCGCCCCGGGCGCGAACATCAACTACGTCACCGGCCACGCCGTGTTCGAAGCGACCCACGGCACCGCGCCGAAGTACGCCGACCTGGACAAGGTGAACCCGGGTTCGGTGATCCTGTCCGGCGAGATGATGCTGCGTTACATGGGCTGGACCGAAGCCGCGGACGCGATCATCAAGGCGATGGACGGCGCGATCGCCAGCAAGAACGTGACCTACGACTTCGCCCGCCTGATGGAAGGCGCCAACGAAGTGAAGTGCAGCGGATTCGCGGACGAGATCATCAAGCATCTCTGACGCTTTCCAGCATTCGCATGCAGAAAGCCCGGCGAAAGCCGGGTTTTTTGCATTCCGGAGGCGGCGACACACCACTGCCCGCTGCGTTCGTACCGCCGCAACGCGGATGCACTACCGTATAACGCCCCGCATCGCCACGCATTCGTCCATGGAAGTACAGCAAGCTCTCTTTCTCGTCATCCTGACCGCCACGCTGGCGCTGTTCATCAGCGAAAAACTGCGCGTGGACCTGGTGGCGATGCTGGCCCTGCTGGCGCTGACCCTGACCGGCATCCTCGAACCGAAAGAAGCGCTGTCGGGTTTTTCCAGCGAGCCTGCGATCATCGTCGCGGCGGTGTTCGTTCTCTCGGCGGGACTGTCGGCCACCGGCATCACCGACCGCATCGGCGCGGGCATCGCGCGCGCGGCCGGGGGCAGCGAGTGGCGCACCATCGCGGTGGTGATGCCTGCCACCGCGGCGCTTGCGGCGTTCTCGCATCATCTGATGGTCACCGCGATGATGCTGCCGATCCTGATGCGGCTGGCGCGCGAACAGAAGCTGGCCACTTCGCGCCTGCTGATGCCGATGTCGCTGGCCGCATCGCTGGGCACCACGCTCACGCTGATCAGCGCGCCCGCCTTCCTGCTGGCCAACGATCTGCTGGAACGCGACGGCCAGCAGTCGTTGGACATCTTCGCCATTACCCCCATCGGCGCGGTGCTGGTGCTGCTGGGCACCGTGTACATGCTGCTGGGCCGCTGGCTGGTGCCCAAGCGCAGCGGCGAATCCAGCCAGGCCGACTATCTGCGCCTGGAGCGCTATTACACCGAGCTGGTGGTGGAAGCCGGGTCGCCATGGATCGGCAAGACGCGCGCGGCGTTCGAGAAGACCTTCGGCGACCGCCTGCAGGTGGTGGACTGGCTGCGTCACGGCATGCGCCGCAGACAGCAGCAGAGCGACAGCCCGTTCCTGGCCGGCGACGTGCTGCTGGTGCGCGCGTCGCCGGACGAGATCGCCTCGATCAAGGACGAACCCGGCCTGGCGCTGCATGCCGTGGCCAAATACGGTGAAAAACCCGACGAAGGCTACAAGCCCGAGCTGCTGGGCGAAGAACAACTGGTGCAGGCGGTGGTGGCGCCGCGTTCGGAATTCGCCGGTCGCAGCGTGGCCAACGTCGACTTCCTGCGCAATCTCGGCGTGGTGGTGGTGGGCCTGTGGCGCAAGGAAGGCTGGCTGCACGGCGAACTGGCCGAGATGCCGCTGCAGGAAGGCGACCTGCTGGTGCTGTGGGGCCGGCAGCAGAATTTCGAACAACTCGCCGCGCATCATGGCTTCCTGCTGCTGATGCCCTTCGACGGCCAGAAGAAGACCCGCAGCCGCGCGCCGCTGGCGCTGCTGATCATGGCGGCCGCCGTGGTCGCCTCCGCCACCGAATTGCTGCAGCCGCAGATCGCGTTCCTCGCGGGCGCGGTGGCCATGGTGCTCACCCGCTGCGTCGGCGTGGAGCAGGCCTACCGACAGATCGACGTGCGTATCTTCGTGATGATCGCCGGGGTGATTCCGCTGGGCATCGCCATGGAACGCACCGGCACCGCCGCGATGTTGGCCACGTTCCTGCTGGAACATGCATCGCACTGGTCGCCGCTGGCCCTGCTGCTGGTGATGTTCGCCGCCGCCGCGCTGCTGACCCAGATCCTCTCCGACGCCGCCACCACCGTACTGCTGTGCCCAATCGCGCTGGCCCTGGCCGAAGGCCTGGGCCTGCCGCCGGTGCCATTCGTCGTCTGCACCGCGATGGGCGCGGTCGCCTCGTTCCTCACCCCCATCGGCCACCACGGCAACCTGCTGATCCTCAACCCGGGCCAGTACACTTTTGGCGATTTCCTGCGCGTCGGCGTACCGCTGACCGCGTTGATCGCACTGACGACCGCCTGGATGGCGCGGTGGATGTGGTTGGGGGGGCCGCTGTTGCCGGGCATGGGCGGGGTGCCGCTGTAAGCCGCTGTCGTCTGTGTCGCTGGAATCCCGGGCGTCCCCAAGAAGAAATGTTGCACTGCAGCACGTACCGAAACGTAATATGCGCTATAACTTCCAAAAGTGACTGCCGCGCGAGCTCGACATTGATCCACTGGCGAAGCAAGGATGCCCATGCAACATCTCGAATCGAATCGACCGTTGGAATTCACGCCGGAAGAAGAGGCTGCTGTCGCGCTGCTCAAGCGCCTGCACACCAGTCAGGACGCGGTCGCCATGCTCGGCGCGCTCGAAGCCGACCAACTTCTGACGCCGCTCGAGCAAGCGATCTATGCCTCTGAAGCAGCCCGCGATCTGACGCATGCCGTTTCCCCCGCTGCCACTATCGTCGCCGTCCTGAAAGCGACGCGCCTGTGCAATCTGCGCTGCGTGTACTGCCGTTCGTGGGCGGAAGGACCGAATCAGGTCATGCGCTTCGACGTGATGGCGAGGACCATCCACGAGACTCTGGCCATGCATGGCGCACATACCGTCGAGTTCGTGTGGCATGGCGGCGAAGTCACCCTGCTCAAGCCAAAATTCTTCAAGAAGATGATCTGGCTGCAGCAGAGGTTCAAGCGACCCGGGCAGGTGGTGAAGAACGCCATCCAGTCGAACGCGACGCATCTGACCGACGAATGGCTTGATTTCCTCGCTGCGCTGAAGATCGGTGTCGGCCTGAGCCTAGACGGGCCGCCCGAAATCAACGATGCACGTCGCATCGATAAGCAGGGCCGTGGCTCCACCCAAAGCGTTCTGGAGGGTATCCGCAAACTCCGTGAGCGTCGGATTCCCTACGGTGTGCTGATGGTTGTCGACCAGGATGTCCTCAAACTCGGTCCGGCGCGCCTTCTGGAATTCCTCGTCGAGGAAGGCATCGAACAGGTGGATTTCCTCAATGCGCTGCCGGAGAACGATTTCGACGACGGCGTCGCGCACGGCACTTTCCTGCCGTTTTCCGACTTCGTAGGATTCCTCTGCGACACGCTGGACGTCTGGCGAGCCGCATATCGCGACCGCATCAAGATCAGCGTCATCGATGAATTCGTGGACGCCATACACCGCAACCAGAGGCCCAGCTCGTGCCTGTGGTCAGGGGATTGCGCCGACCGTTTCATCACCGTAGAGGCGAACGGCGATATCGCACCTTGCGACAAATACGTCGGCGGCCCCGATTCCAAGATGGGCAATGTTCTACGTACCCCGCTGTACGAAATCATCCGGGATTCGAAGTTCATCGCCGAGGCGAAGCTCGAAAGCGCGCGCGCCGCAGAGGCGATGCGCGAATGCCAGTGGCACTCGCTGTGCCGCGGGGGATGTCCGCACGACCGTACGCTCAGTCGACACCTCGTCGGTGCTTACGATGGCCATTGCTGCGGCATGGCACCCTTCTTCGACCAGATCCAGAAGATGGAACCCTAGGGAATGCGTCTTTGGTTCCGTTCCGGTCGCCGGCGGAGCCCAGTTCACCAAAAGGCGACCGCATCCAACCGAGGTGAGTGTCATGCTTGAATCGAACCAGACTGCTTTTTCCACCGTATCGATGGAGGCCATCCATTCCGCTGCAGCGAAGCTCGGCGCGATGGACCCGGAAATGTTCGTGCGCGCGAACGAACTGCAACAGCTTGCGGGGCAGGATGGCGTCATCTCCTGCAATCAGGCGGTCACCGGAGCCCCAGAAACCGGCAATCCGAATTCCAAGTGGAGATGGTCCTGGCCCTTCTGAGGGCTTTTGAAGCGCACGGCGGGCAATCGCCCGTCGCCACCCGACGACGAGCGGATGCTCGCCGTCGGGATCTCATCCGCAATACGAAGCTGCAGGAGGTTGTTCCGTGGACGAATGGAGGTCGCGAACACCGGTCATGTCGGTGCAGATCGGAGCGGTGCTTGAGCGCCATTCCGTCACCGTAAGCCCGCGCTATCTCGATTCACTGCGTGTACTCGACAGCGACAGCTATCTTCCGAATTCGCGCCTGATGTACGAGATCAACGGTGCCATGCTCGCTGAGCCGGAGGTCGCCGCACGGCGCTTCGCCAGGCATTCGCGGCACGAGTCTTCGGGTAGTCGTTTCATCGAGGCCGTTGCCGAGCGTTTCGCCGACGACGAGGATTTGCGCGAACGTTTGCGCGTGCATGCGCGCGATGAAGCGAGACATTGCCTCATGTTCGCGGCGCTTGCGGACCGGTTCGCGGGCGGAACGCCGCACAGCGGCGACGCGCCACCCGTCGACGACGACGCGACCATCGATTCGTTCAACGGCGACCTTACAAATTTCCTGATCGCAACCCATACCGCCGAGGTCAGGAATCTCGCCCTATTGCATCAATACACCCGCATCCTTTCCGCGTCGACGGATCCTCGCAGCACCCGCATCTTGCACGTCATCGGCAGCGTGCATGAAGACGAAAGCCGGCACGTCGCCTACACCGCGGACTACGTGAGCCGGGCACTGGAGAGCAACAGCGATGCGCCGGCATTGTTCGAGGCGTACAACGAAAATTACGTGCGGGACAGTTGGAGCGAGGTTTCCATCATTTGCGCAGATCTCGCACGCCATGCATCCGGGGTGAGCGTCGATGTGGAATGACGAACAGATCGAGCAGTTTGCTGACGACTACGACCGGGACGGTGTAGTGCGCATTGCCGGCGCGCTCGATCCCGCCGAGGTGAGCGAACTGTCGGAGCGCATCATGGCGATCCTGGACCGCCACGGCGAGACCGCGAAGATTTCCGACAACATGGTCGTCGTGAAATACGACGGCGGCGCCTATGTCGAGTTCCTGTCCAGAGACGATCAGGCGTTCATGCGCCACCTGTTGGCCTCGCGCCTGCCGCAGCTCGCCGCAAGGATCATGCGCATCAGCAAAGTGACCTTCTGGCGCGACGAAGCACACTTCAAACAACACGGCAACGCGACCAATAAGACGCCCTGGCACCACGGCGCCGCATCGTTTCCATTCAAGGGCCGGCAGATCCTGACCATCTGGGTGCCACTGACGCCGATCACGATGGAAGATTCTCCGCTGCAGAGCATCCTCGGAACCCATCGCCAGCAGGCGGTGCGCTACCGTCCACCCACGCGGACGGATGCCCCGGATCTCCCCGGCTATACCGACATCCCGGATTTCGACGCGCAGATCGCGCGAGGTGAACTGGACGTGGCGACGTGGACCTCCGAGCCCGGCGATGCGGTTCTCTTTCACCCCTTCTCCGTACATGGCGCGCCGCCCAATACCGGCAGCCGCAACAGGCTGGCTTACGTCAGCCGCTGGCTGGGCGACGATGCGCTGTGGCAACCCGACGCGTTCAGTGTGAACGACATGGGCGCGGAGGCGGAACTCATCGTCGACGGGCGTCCGACGGGGCCGCTGTTTCCGGAACTGACGGTAGGCCGGTAACCCGCCTCGCGCAGAGCCGTAATTGGAAGGGTTCCCATATCCCTGATGTGTCCAGATCTATTCGAGGCGCCTCATTGTGCGCCAGTAGATACGTGTGCTGCGTGAGATGGATACCAAGGGCACTTGGTGCGTAGCCGGCTAAGCGCTCAACGCGCGCCCGGAAAACGCAAGTGGCGAACTATCCGTGACGGCAGCCCCGGGTGCGGCCTTCGGCCTTATACGTGCTACTCGCTGACAACCGCCTGGATGGCGCGGTTGATGTGGTTGGGTGGGCCGTTGCTGCCGGGTGGGTTGGGCTGTAGGGGTCCGATCATCGGTGTAAATGTCGAGCGCCCGTTGCGGGGTCAATGACCCAATGGAATGGACTCCTCCCACTGATACGGCATCTAGGTGCCAGACTGGAGGTTGTCACTACCCGTCACACAGCAGGAGGAGTCCGCCATGAAGATTAGTCGAGTCGCGTTGGATTTGGCAAAGTCGGTCATTCAGGTGCATGCCGTGGATCGCAGCGGCGCTGCGTTGGTGCGCAAAGCGCTCAAGCGCGCGCAATTGCTGCCCTTCATGCGCGCTCTGCCGCCCTGCGAAGTCGGGATGGAGGCCTGCGCCAGCGCCCATCATTGGGGGCGGCAGTTGCAGGCGATGGGGCATACGGTGCATCTGCTGCCCCCGCAGTACGTCAAACCCTTCGTGATCGGTCAGAAGAACGACGCCAACGATGCCGCTGCGATCTGCGCGGCCGTGACGCATCCGGGGATTCCCCGCGTCACGGTCAAGACAGTCGCACAGCAGGACATGCAGGCATTGCATCGCATCCGTTCGATGAAGATGAAGCAGCGCACCGCGATCATCAACCAGACCCGCGGCCTGCTCGCCGAATACGGCATCGTCATCGCCAAAAGTCCGGCCGCGCTGCGCAAAGCCATTCCCGAGCTTCTCGAAGATGCCGACAACGGCTTGAGCTTCGACTTCCGTCAGCTGCTCGATGCGCTTTACGACGACCTGCGCACGCTGGAGGCCCGGATCGCAGAACTGACGCGGCTGATCGAACGTCAGGTGCGTGCGAACCCCGAAGCGCGGCGATTGCTGGAGATCCCGGGCGTCGGTCCACTCACCGCCAGCGCCCTGCTCGCCACCGTCGGCGATGCCCGACAGTTCCGCAACGGCCGGCAGATGGCTGCGTTCCTGGGGCTGGTGCCACGGCAACACTCCAGCGGCGGCAAGCACAAGCTGCTCGGTATCCACAAACGCGGCGACAGCTACCTGCGTGGCCTGCTGGTGCACGGCGCCTGCAGCGTGCTGCGTGCCGCGACCGACAAGCCCGACGACCGCAGCCGATGGCTGATGAACCTTGCGGCAAGACGGCATCGCAACATCGCCACCGTGGCCCAGGCCAACAAGACCGTCAGGATCGCCTGGGCGATCCTGACCCGAGAGCAGCGCTACCGCGCTGCGTGAAACACCCGTTAAACGAGTTTGCTGACCGACGATGAAGATCTCTGGTAAGACCAACGCGGGAAGAGCCTGAGTAGGGTGGCGGCCTTCGAGGCCGATAGCCCAATGAGGCGCCCGCGTGCGACTGCTCCATCATGGCCAGAAGCCAAAGGCTTCACCCACAGGCCGGATATACGTTCGCAATCTCAACCCAAGATCAAAAAAGCGGTTGGCAATCGGGAGGAGTCCATATACATCCTACGTTGCTACGCTCAACCGATCCTGCGTCGATACGAGTTACACAGCGACGCAGCCCGTTTACGATCAAAGTCCGTAACTGTGCTCTTCGGAGAGCAATCCCTTGCTTCGTCCCGGGTCCGCGCGTTGCACGGACCCGGGCTACGGTCGCGACCGCTGAACGTATCGCGTGGATCGCTCAGCGGCGCTTCGACGGGTCGCGATCCGGCATACGGACGCCATTGGGCATCGCAGCCGTCTTCGGCAGCTGCGCTGCGGTCGCCGCCGGCAACACCGGCGCGACGCGCCGGCCTTGGCCTTCGGCGGTGACCACGTTCACCATCGCGCGGATGTCGTTGATGTCGTCGACCACGCGGGTGTTGAGATCGTCGACCAGGAACACGCCGGCCACCTGGTTCACGCGATCGACCCACGGCGTGAAGCCGAAGGCGCCGGGGCTGGAGACGATGAGCGTCGACGTGGAATCGATCCACTGGCCGATGCCGTAGCCGGAGCCGGTGGACGTCGGCGGGCGCGAGATGTCGACGGTGCCGACGGTGCGGTCGTTGGCCATCACGTCGATGGTGGTGCGGTTGAGGAAGCGGCGGCCGGGCAGGCAGAGCTGGGTCGTGCTGTTGTCGAGGCAGCCGTCGGCCAGCACCATGTCGACGACCTTGCCGTAGTCCTCCAGCGTGCTGCGTACGCCGCCGGCGATGCGCGGATTGGTGTTGCGCACATAGCCCGAAGCGGTGGAGGAAGTCGCGAAATCGGTGGCGTTCAAACCGAGCGGCGTCACCATCTCATCGATGAAGATGTCGTCCCATGCCTTGCCGGTGGCCAGTTCCGCCATGCGCCCGGCGACCTGCATCGAATTGCCGCCGTAGGAAAACACCGTGCCCGGTGCGCCGATCAGCGGCTCCTGCAGGATGCGGTTGGCGCAGCTGGCGAGCGTGTAGAACGGATTGGACATGCAGCTGTCGTCGCCGCCGGGCAGCGCGCTGGTGTGCGAGAACAGCTGCGCGAGCGTGATCGGGCGCTTGGCCGCTTCGATGGTCGGAAAGTATTGGCCGACGGTATCGGTCCAGCGCATGTGACCCTTGTCGACCAGGCGCGCGAGGGTCAGCGCCGACAGCCATTTGCTGGCCGAGGCGATGCGGACGCGGGTGCCGAGGGTGTAGCCGCCGAAGGCGCGGCGATAGACCACGCTGCCGTGCTTGTTGACGCGCAGCGACGCGCCGTCGAGGTTGTTGGCCCTCACGAAGGTCTGCATTTCCGCGCTGACGGGGGAGAAATCGTAGATCGGCACCGCACGCGCGGTGGTGGCTGTGCCTAGCAGCAGGGTCAGGCCGAAGGTGGTGATCAATGTGCGCAACATGGTGGATCTTCCGTGGTGGCGGGTACGGATGTGAACGCCGATGCGCGGCGCGACGTTGACGCTGGCGGCGGCCGGGCGCCTGCGGAGTTGTAACGATTTGTTTCCGCGGTTTCGTCGGCTGCGGCGGCCGGAGTGGCGTCGCGGCTTCCGTACAATGTCGAACCCCGTTCTTCGTAGCTTGCGCATGACCCTGATCGATATCGGCGTCAACCTCACCCACGACAGTTTCGACCACGACCGCGAGGCGGTGCTGCAGCGCGCGCGCGCCGCCAGCGTGACGAAGATGGTGATCACCGGCGCCTGCCGCGAGCACTCGCCGAAAGCGCTGATCCTGGCGCGGACTTATCCGGGCGAACTGTTCGCCACCGCCGGCGTGCATCCGCATCACGCGGTGGAATACACTGACCGAAACAAGGGTCAGGTTGAATTTTGCAGAGCTTCGAGCAGTCGATCCCGCTGAGGGATAGAAAGGTTATCGTCCCATCGAAATGCCCGTCACAGAGTTGCTGAATTCCTTTGTAGACCCAAAGGGCGGCGCACACGATGTGCGCCGTTTTTCCATGAGGCATGGATGCTTCATGGAAAAATCCCGGCCATATTTCAAATGGCAGATTTGCCTCGGCACTGAAGAGTTATCAACCCGTCTCACCCAGTGAGTCTGGCTGACGATCATTGCTAGTCAAGAAGGGAAATGGGATGAAAACGGTGATTTTCCGGCCGGAAGCGTCGAAATCTGAAGGATAAGAGGCAATATCGGAGCATAAGACAGGAGTTATCCACAAGCGATCCGATCCGACTGATTAGCCGGAAAGAGCTGGGCCGATTGATGGTGGCTATTTGAGCAGCCTGTTAGTGGTTTGAATTGACCTGAGCTCTACACTTAAAATCTGTTCTATTTCTGCTAGGTAACCCAAATCTCGCTTACAGGGACATTCGGTAACAGATGCAAAGTACAAGCCATGGTTCTGTGAGCCTCTAGTTGCGTGGCAGCTAACTGCGGTTTTTTAGGAAGAAAAGCAGAATCCGACCACGAATTACCATTTCCACCTCGCTTCCAAGCCATTTGCCGCACTCCGCTCTGGCTTGTCGTATAAGATTACGGGGGGACGTTGATCCAGCCATGTGCGGTTGTTCCAACGATATCGGCCACTTGTTTCAAATGGCAGCCGATCGATTCAACCCTGGCGATTCCCTGCGTTCCGCAGTAATTGAATGTCCCTAGCCACCTTTCTATAATTGCCCAACTTTGAAGAAGGTTCCAAACTGATGAAGCCTACCCTTGATTCAATCGCATCGGCGAAAGCGAAATTGGCCGACGAAATCCGTGCGCTCGAACAACAGGAAGAAACATTGCGCAAGGAGCAGGCGGCGGATGCGTTCACGCAGGTGATGAGCGTGCTGAATCTGTTCGGCCAACATTTCGACAGCGCGCAGAAAGCGCAGATCGCGGCGCAGGTGACGGCCGGTGCCAAGCCGGCCAAGAAGACTGCGGCGCAGAAGACCGAGCTGCCGCCCAAGTATTGGCTGCCGCACAACGGCGAGACGTGGTCGGGTCGCGGCCGGCCGCCGCGTTCGTTCACCGTATGGGAAGGCACCGTGTCGCACAAGGAATGGAAGGCACGGCACCCGAAGGAAAAGTTTCCGAAATTCCCCGGGTAATGCCCAAGACGGATTTGAACGCATCAGGCGGGCTTGAGCCTGATACCAGTCAGTCAACGCGAATTGTCTGTCTCATGCGGCCGTTTTCTCCTTCCCCCGCGTGCCGGGGAAGAGCCAGCCCCGTACTTGATACGTGGCTGGGATGGGGGGAGCTGTGCGCTGTCATGTCGCGCACCCCCACCTCGATCCTCCCCCGCTCGCGGGGGAGGAGGCCAAATCACAGCGCCGGCAGGATCTTCTCCGTCAGCAGTTTCATGGTGAACCGGTGCGGCTGCGGCACGTCGAAGTTGGTGGTGGTAATCACCACCACCGCGCGCAGGTCCGGGAACACCTGCACGCTGTTGCCGCCGCTGCCGTTCATGGCGTACGACGACCACGTCTTGCCGGCGACCGGGAACTGCATGCGCCACCACAGATAACCGTATTCGACGCCATCGTCGACGTGCGCGTGCGGGGCGATCGAGGTCTTCACCCAGTCCGCGGGCACGATCTGCTTGCCGGCGTGGCGCCCGCCGTCGAGATACAGCTGGCCGAGCGCGAGCAGGTCGCGGCTGCGCAGGCCGAGGCCGCCGCCCGCCTGCGGCACGCCCAGCGGCGAGAACTGCCATTCGGGCTTCTCTATGCCGAGCGGTGCAAATAGAGTGCGCTGCGCGTAGGCGTCGAGGCGTTCGCCGACCGCACCCTGGATGGCGGCCCCCAGCGTGGTCGTACCGGCGGTGCAGTAGCGGAAGTTTCGGCCGTAGGGCGAATCCGCGGGTTTTGGCATCCACGCCGGGAAGCCCTGGATCGGCAGGTCGAGATAGAACTTCATCCAGTCCTCGACCAGATACATGCGCTCTTCGTTGCCGCGCGAATACTGGTTCTCGTCGTGGCATTCCAGCAGCGACGACATGGTTGCCAGATCCTCGAACGTGATCTTCGCCTTGCGCGGGTCCGGATTCTCGATGGCGCCGCGGTAATTCAGATACGGCAGCATCGGCATCTGCGCGTTCGGGATCTTGCCTTCGTTGATCGCGATGCCGAGCAGCATGCCGGCGACGGTCTTGGTCGCCGAGCGGGTATTGCGCCGCGCCTCGGCGCCGCCTTCGTCGAAATAATGCTCGTAGACGCGCTTGCCGTCGCGGGCGATGACCACGCTGGTGATCTGTTTGTACTCGCCGGCGGCGACCGCGCGGGTGACTTCATCGAAGGTGGCGTTCTGCGCGAGCGCGGGCGTTGCCGCGAGCGCGAAGGAGAGGGCGAGCAGGGTGCGGGTCATCGGTTGGGTTCCGTGGAAAGCGGTCATGGGCAGGTGTGGCGTGAACTCATGCCGATACGCTAACAGCATTGTCCGGACGCGATTTGTACGCATCGAACCATCCGCATGCGAGCGCGGACATGCTGCGATCAACGCAGGCGCCGGAACTCCGTGGGCGTGCAGCCGAAATGCTGGCGGAACGTGCGGCTGAAGTGGCTCTGGTCACTGAAGCCGGCGCGTGCGGCGATATCCACCAGCGGCCGCCTGCGGTCGCGCAGGAGTGCGGCGGCGCGTTCCAGCCGGCATTCACGCAGATACTCGCCCGGCGAGCGGCCGTAGCGGCGGCGGAACGTGCGTGCGAACGCGACCGGATGCACGCCGGCCAGTCGCGCGAGTTCATCGATGCGCGGCGGGTCCGCGCAATCGTCGCGCAGCCGGTCGCGGGCGCGCGCGAGCCATGCCGGACCGTCACTGCGTTCCAGACGCTGTCGCTGCTGCAGGCTGTCGAGCAGGGTTTCGAGCCCGGTTTCAATGTCGAGCGCGGCGCTGTCGTCGCCGTGCAGCGCGGTGCGCAGGGCGAAGGCGTGGCGTTCGGACAACACACCGGGCCGGATCGCGCGCATCGGCAACGCGCGATCGCCCAGCGCGTCGGCGGGGATCGACAGCGTGAAGAAGCGGCCTTCGAGCCCGCGGAAACAGTCGCGATGGACGGTGCCCGGCGGGTTGTAGATCAGCGCTGGCGATGCGCACACCGCCGGCATGCCGTGCGCACTGCTGACGTACTTGCCGGCCAGCACCAGCACGAAGTGCGCATCGTCGTGGCTGTGGGTTTCGACATCATGCTCGGGCACGGTTGGCTGCAGCTCGGCCAGCGCGATCGCGCCGACCTGCCGCCGCTGCGCGACGGCGCCGTAGAACATGCCCGGGCGGAAGATCTTCATCGCGACGGTGGCTGTCCTGACGGCGGTGCGGTCAGTCTGCGCGCCCGGCGGGCATAGCTCGCGTGTCGTTGGTCACTGGCTGCGCGGGGTGAATCGGGGTCCGTGAATCGGGGTCAGAGTAGATTTTCACGGCTCTGCCGCGAAAATCTACTCTGACCCCTGCTTAACCGTCAGTGTTCGCTGACTGGCATCAACGCTGACCGCGCTTTGCCTCACCCCACCAGCAACCGGTTCATCCGCGCGATGAACGCGGTCGGGTCGTCCAGGCTGCCGCCTTCGGCCAACATCGCCTGCTCGAACAGCAGCGCGGCGTAGTCCTCGACGCGCGCGGGGTAGGCGTCGTCGGCCTGCAGGCGCTTCAGCAGCGCGTGCTCCGGATTGATTTCCAGAATGGGCTTGGAGGCCGGCGCTTCCTGGCCAATCGACTTCATCAGCTGCTGCATCTGCAGCGACATGTCGTATTCGTCCAGCACGAGGCAGGCAGCGGAATCGACCAGACGGTTGGAGACGCGCACGTCCTTCACGCGGTCGCCCAGCGCGGTCTTCAGCGTGTCCACCAGCGGTGCGGCGGCCTTCGCGGCTTCTTCCTGTTTTTCCTTGTCAGGCGCGTCGCCGAGCTTGTCGAGGTCGATCTCGCCCTTGGCGACGTTGCGCAGGGTCTTGCCCGCGTATTCGTGCATGTAGCCGGACATCCAGTCGTCGATGCGTTCGTGCATCAACAGCACTTCGATGCCGCGCGCTTTCAACGCTTCGAGTTTCGGATGGTTGCGCGCGGTGTTCCAGCCGTCGGCGGTGATGTAGTAGATCTGTTCCTGCAGACCGGCCATCCGCCCGATGTAGTCGTCCAGCGACACGCGCTCATCGGCCGATGCGCTGCGGGTGGTGGGGAAACGCAGCAGCTTGAGCACGCGCTCGCGGTTGGCGGTGTCCTCGGCCACGCCTTCCTTCAGCGTGGCGCCGAAGGCGTCCCAGAACGCGGTGTATTTTTCGGGTTCGTCGCGCGCGATCTTCTCGATCATGTCGAGCACGCGCTTGGTCAGCGCGCCCTTGATGCGTTCGACCTGGCGGCTTTCCTGCAGCAGCTCGCGGCTGACGTTGAGCGGCAGATCGTCGGAATCCACCACGCCGCTGGCGAAGCGCAGATACGCCGGCAGCATCTGCTCGGCGGCATCCATGATGAAGATGCGCTTGATGTAGAGCTTCAGGCCTTTGCGTTCGTCGCGGCTGTGCTGGAAATTGAACGGCGCGCGTTCCGGCAGGAACAGCAGCGAGGTGAAGTTCTGATTGCCTTCGACGCGGTTGTGGGTCCACGCCAGCGGGTCGGAGAAATCGTGCGAGACGTGCTTGTAGAACGCCTTGTAATCGTCGTCGGACAGCTCAGTCTTCGGCCGTGTCCACAGCGCCGAGGCCTGGTTCACGGTCTCGAATTCGTCGGCTTCGGGCGCTTTGATCTCGGCGTCGGCGTCTTCTTCGGTATTCGCGGCCGGTTTGGCCATGCGGATCGGGAAGCCAACGTGATCGGAATACGTGCGCACCAGCGATTTCAGTTTCCACGCCTGCAGATAATCGCCGGCGTCTTCGCGCAGATGCAGCTGCAGGCTGGTGCCGCGCGGGGTGTCGGCGGATGCGGCTTCGATGCTGAACTGGCCGTCGCCGGTCGAGCGCCAGGTCCAGGCCTTGTTGTGGCCGGCACGGCGGCTGGTCACGGCGATGCTGTCGGCGACGATGAATGCCGAGTAGAAACCGACGCCGAACTGGCCGATCAGCTGCGCATCCACCTTTTGACCGGCGGCGATGCTGTCGAGGAAGCGGCGCGTGCCGGAGTGGGCGACCGTGCCCAGGTTCTGCATCAGTTCGTCGTGCGACATGCCGATGCCGTTGTCGCGGATCGTCAGCGTGCGCGCATCGGCGTCGATGGCCAGATCGATGGCCAAGTCGCCGCCGCCTTCCAGCAGCGCGGGGTCGGCGATCGCCTCGAAGCGCAGCTTCTCGCAGGCGTCGGAGGCGTTGGACACCAGCTCGCGCAGGAAAATGTCCTTGTTGGAATACAGCGAATGGATGACCAGTTGCAGAACCTGCTGGACATCCGCCTGGAAGGCATGGGTTTCGGCCTGCGGGGCCGTTTCGGTGGCGTCGATGCTCATCCGGAAGCTCCTGGAAAGTCGGTGGAACGGACAGACCGCGGAGATTGGGCGCGGGTTGGCGGGTTTCAAGAGCCATGGAAGGCAATGCCGCCAGCCTCCGTCGGCAGGACGAAGGCTGGCGGCGGATGTGCGATGGGCGCCACCGGGTGCCCTGGCAGGCATCCGGTGGCCCCGGATCGTCAGCGCAGCTTCGCCTCTTCCTGCAGCGCAGCTTCAACGATCCCACCCTCGGCGAACACCGGGTCGCCCGTGGTGCAGACGTCGAACAGGCAGTCGTTGAGCAATTTCTCGTCCTTGATCCGTGTGCAGACCTGTTGCGCCAGCTCCACGTTCCGCGGATCCAGGCGCGGCCATCGACGTGCCGCTGATCCTATTGGTGGCAGCCGATGATCCTTTGCGGCGCGATGTGTGACGCCTACTGCGAATACGCACCCTCGGCCGATTCATCCGGCATGGTTGCCGATGTGAATGTCATAGCCGGGCTCAATGGATTCCGGAAAGCGTGCAAATGGCTCGATTGGTGCTCGTTTCGGATCGTCCGTGCTTCAGCCTGTGCGCAGACACGGAGCGCATGGAGCCCATGGGACGAATGTGTGGGCGAAAGCCATCACGCCCATTTCGACAAGGCTTCAGCCACGATGTTTCCGGGCAGGAATTCCTGTTCGATCCTGCCTCTGTCTTGATCGAGAAGCTGCCGATAGAACACCTGTTCGGTACCTGTCAGGGCCTCTGGTGGCACAGGGCCGGCGTTGATCGGCTCGGGTACCGCGAGCGTGCCGGCGAAGCGTTCGAACAGGGGCTGGTCCATCAGCAACGGCGTCAGGTGAGGTTGAAGCTCGCGGGCGCATGCGAGCATGCGCAGTCCCCACGTGTCCATGTCCCCCCAGTAGCCAATCTGACGTTCGCGCAGCCAGTCCGCGCGCAGCCACGCCAGATCGAGTCCCGAACCCAGCACGGCGATGGTGTCGGGCAGTGTGGGCAGCAGATGCAGGCAGCGATCGTTTTCGATCAGCAGGATGCGTCTGGCCGGCAGGGGTACGTCGCGCAACTCGCGTGCCCGCACCCGCAGCTGCGCGAAGGGCAACAGCCCCGGCGCCAAGGCCGCAACCAACAGCCAGTGGTCGCCTTCATCGGCAGCATCGAGAAAGCTGCTGAGCCCGAGCTGCGAAGCTTGCCCATCGAAACGGATATCGAGGAATGCGGTCACAAGTCCGCGATGACGTTCCATGAACTTGCTGTCGATGCCCGCCAAGGAAAGGCTGCGCAGCGGTCGTCCGGCCGCGATACCGGGTTCAAGCTCAAGCGCCAGCGTGGTCGCCTGGACGACATCCTCGCCGTTGCGATCACGCCACAGCGCGCGCTGCCGGATCAGCAGCGAATGAAAGCGGCCATCGACATGATCGAGCAGGTATCGAAGCTGTTGCAGTTCAAGTCGCACCTGGGCATCGCCCGATGCCTGCGCCCACTCCTCCGGCGAGCGAAGCTGCCAGTGCTGCGGCAGCAAGACCGGCTCCGCGGCGCTGCGGTAAGCGATGGGCTGCCATTGAACTTCGCCCACCGTGACTGCCCGCCAGCGCTCGATGTGTTCGCGCACCTGTGAGGTCTGTCGCGCGAACAGCATCGGCGGTGGGCGGCCAATGGGGAATGGTATGGGCCACGTTTGCGGATCGAGCAATCGTTGTTCGCGTTTGTCGGCGCTGTGCCATTGACGTGTCAGTAAATCGGCCAGTTCCTCAGGCGACTTCATTGCCGCGCTCCTGTCGCGCGGTGCGATTGCGCGCGTGTGCTTCCAACGCTTCCCAACTCAGCGTGGTCATCGTCGCCTGTGCGCCCTTGCGGTGGACGACGATGGCGGAGCGGGTGTGTTCGCGCAGCAGGCGGAGTTCCTTGTTCGGTGTGACGAACAGCGGGTGCAGACCGAACTCCGTCAGCGCGCGGATGATGCGTCCGGCCACCGCTTGTGAGCTCTTGGAGAACGCCTCGTCGAGCACGATGGTGCCGAACAGTGGCCGCTGACTGCCCTGCGGGCACAGGGCATAGCTGAGCGACGCGGTAAGCACATAGCTGGCGATGATCTCCTTCTCGCCGCCGCTGCCGCCCTGGGAGCTGGTTCGCTTTTCGATGACCTTGCCGCTGCCACGTTCGATCACCCAGACGGCGAACTGCAATCGGTAGCGCGGATCGAGCAATGCCTGTGCGCCTTGCGTCTTGCGGCGATCCACGGCGTCGCGCAGCAGGCCGACCAGATCGGACAAGGCGCGGTAATGGCTTTCGCCCAGATCGTCCTTGAGTTGGGCCGAACGCAGGTGGGCTCTGGCCTGTCGCAACGTGCGCAGACTCTCATGCTCGACCCGCTGCGGCTCCAGGCGCAGGCAGCGGCCGGGCTGAAAGTCCACCCGCTCCAGTGTGGCATTGAGGTCGGCGATGCGTTCTTCGATCACGGTGACTTCGCTATCGATTTCGCTGAGCAACTGCGTCACGCCCTGGTCGGAGGACTGGTTGAGATAGGTGAGGAAGCGGCTGAGCTTTTCGGGCAGCGCTTCTTCATTGAGCACGCGCAGGCGTTCGCGGTGAGCAGGCACATCCTGCAGCTCGGTGCCGACTTCGGACAATGCGCCGCTGTCGGCCGTCTTCGCCTTGCTCATGTCGCGGATGAGTTGTTGTTCGATACTGCTTCGTCGGTCGGACAGGCGCTTGATCTGTTGCTGGACGCGCGCGGTCTCGTGGCGTTCAAGGTCGTCCAGCTCAGCGGGGTCATCGACGTGCGTCACTTTCAGATGTTCGATTGCAAGCGACTTCTGGGCTTCGTCAAGTCCGTTCCCGACTCTTCTGCGGATGCGGCCCACAGCATCGTTCGCACGCTCGATGGCTTGAGCGAGCAGCATGATCTGCGTTTGCAGTTCGATGTGTCTGCTACGGAGCGCTTCGGTCTGCTTCCTGGAGGCTTCCCATTCGCTTCTGGCTTTCTCGACATCGGAAGCCGGAGCCGTCAACGCTTGCAACTGCTGCTGCAAGTGATCGAGTTCAGCTTGCGCACCAGGAACGTCGATATCGTCGAATACCGTCTCCTTCATCCGATCCAGCAATGTGAGACTTTGTCTGGTCGCCTCGACAAGCGCCTCGGCTTTGCGCATCTCGTCTTGACTGGCGGCATGCAGTGTCGTCGCGGCGGCGAGATCCTGTGCAAGACGCGCGAGCTGATCCCGATTGTCAAAGCCGGTCATCCAGTCGCGATCGAGCGATTTCTGATCCTGCTTGTCGAAATAACCGCTGCGCCCGGACATCAGGCCCTGTAGGGTCATCGCATGCGGCGTGCGGCGAAGGGTCTGGACGTCGTCCACGCAATGCCGGTCGATACCGGCAAGCAGATGCTTCAGCGCATGGCGATGCGCATGCGCCTTGAAATTGAGTTTGCGGGTGAATCCATCGTCGAGGAACCGCGCCTGTTCGGCAGGCGCATCCGTCTCGCGCAGACGCACATGCAGGCGGTTGTCGCGTGCATTGATCCAGGCCAATGCCGCAGGTGCATGCTCGGGGGCGATCAGTAGACGCAGACGCTCGCTGCCGATGGCGCGTTCGATGGCGCCGCGCCAATGCGCCTGCTCGGGCTGGACTTCGACCAGCTCGGCAACGAAGGGCAAGGCGTCCTCACTCAGGCCGAGATTATGTGCAAGCAAACCCCGAAAGCGGTGCTGATCGCCCGGAATGTTGGAATCAGGCCGCTTTTCGGCGTCGTCCAGTTCCTGCTTGAGTCGGTCGCGCTCGGAGAGCAGCACCTGTTGCTTCGCGCCGGCTTCCCATGCGGCCTGCTTCTGCTCGGACCAACGTTGGGTTTCGTCGCTCCTCCGCTGCTCGACGGCCGCCTGGTTGTCCTGCAGCGCAGCCAGCGTCAGCGCCTGGCTCAGGCCCAGGCCGCTGGTCCATGCCTGGTACTGCGTGGCCAGGCGTCGGCAGCGTCCCAACGTCTCTTCCTGGGTGGCGATGTGTCGGCGCAGCTCTTCAATGCGTTGCCCGCCTGCCTGCAGGTACGTCATCTGCAGCGCCTGCTCCTTCGACTGCGCAAGCGACAGCGCCCTGGACAGGGCATCGGCCTGTTGCTGCAGTTCTGTCCATCGGGTTTTTTCGATCGCGGCCCGGCGCTCCCAAAGCGCGATGGTCTGCTCGCCGAACCAAGCCGGTAGCAGCTCCAATAACCTGCTGTGCTCGTCCAGTTTGGCGGTCGTTTCCTGATGGTCAGCCCATCCCTTTTCGATGGGTGCCAGCGTGTCGCGCTGCCTGCGGGCCGTTTCCAGTTCCTGGCGGATGCCAACCAGGGTGTCGAACTCATCGGCGACGCTGCGCGCACTGTCGAAAGCGGAACGGTCGTCCAGCACCAGTTCCCGAAAGACCTTGTCGATGCTGTCGAGCTGCTTGAGGCCGGCCGCGCGATTGAGCAGATCGAAGGCATTGTCGCCGACTTCGAAGTGGCTTCGCAGTCGCGACAGGAAGGACTGTTTGGTCTCGTAGATCTTCAGGCCTGGCGATGAGCGTTCCAGTTCCTTCAGTGCCCGTGCACCGCCTTCCCGGTGAGCCTCCAGCCACTCGTCCAAACTTGGCGTATCGCTCTGGCAGAACAGCCAGCGGCGTTTGAGGTCGGTCAATGCCGAGCTTGTGCCGTCGAACCAGAACAGGCCACCGATCCGCAGCACCGCTTCGCCGTCGCTGAAGCGCGCTGCGACCGCGGTCACGACGGGGCCGGGCCGGGCGATGTGTTCGTTGTCGCCGCCGTCGTTGCCGGCACCGGAGACGCCGCGAACATAGGACACCAGATCGCGATCGCTGTCATGGCCGCCGGTAGAGGCCAGGTTGTAGCGAGGGCTGGCGACCAGCAGGGTCATCAGCGCATCGACCAGGGTGGTCTTGCCGCTGCCGGTGGGGCCGATGATCGCGGTGCCTGCCAGATCGATCTCCGCGCTGTGACGGCCGCCGAAGGCGCCCCAGTCGTACACGTCGAGCTGCGTCAGGACGTAGCTGCCCGAAGCGGGGGCGGACACCATGCTCATTCGTCCGTTGCCTCGCTCGCTCGAACGTGGATGCCTGTGCTGGCAGCGGCTTCGCGCAGTGCCTGCACCAGATTGGTGAGATTCTCGGGATTGGCGAGATGGGCGATGATCGGTCGGATCGTCACACGTTCCTGCTGGTCCACGTCGGACACGATGCCGTGCCCCTTGAGCTGCTCCAGTAATGTCAGCAGACGTTTCTTCTCCTGGGCGTCGCTCCCCAGATCGCCCAGATAGGCTTGCAGATGCGGGAGCAGGTCTTCGAGCGCGACCCGGGCATCACTCGCACCAACGCCGGCTTCCACTTCGTGGGCGACGAATTGTTGGCGCAAGATCGCGACCAGCAGCGATTGCTCCAGGGTCAGGCGCTGCCGGCGCACAAGCGGATGCGTCCATTCATCGTCCTCGCGGTCAAACGCCGAAGTCACCACGATGAATGCCAGGCCGCGGATGTCATCGATGCGGAGTGCGAGTTCAAGCGAACTCAGCACGTTGTCCACTTCATTTCGGTACAACACCGCGTTGCGGTAGAGATTGCGCTTGCTGGCTTCCTCCAGCAGCCCGTACTTCATCAGTTCCAGGATCGTGGCGCGCACCGCCGCAGACACATGCGTCGGATCGGATGCCTTTACAGCCTCGTCTGCGGCGTGGCGGGTGGCGCGGCGTTCAAGTGCATCGTGATCGTCGTGGCCGATCATGGTGTGATCGATGCTTTCGGTGCCAGCCGTCATGTCATGGTTCCCATTCGAAGCACGCAAACGCTGCGGGGTCGAGCGCGAGCAATGGTACGTGGAAGCGCAAGGCGTGCTCGTCTCGGGTGGTGATGTCCAAGGGTTCACGCTGTGTGCCGACCGCGCAAGCCGCTTCACGCGCCATGCCCAGCCAGACGGCAAGTGTTTCCAGATCGTGCGTGGGTGGCAACTGTTGCGCGAGGTCGGCCAGACTCAGCGGCTGTCGGCTGGCGCGTATTGCATCCACGGTATCGCGGACCAGGGTTTCGCGATCGAGACTGTCCAGTGAAGACCAGAACTCCGCCTCGATCTGGTCGATATCGCCCGCCATGCGCTGCAGATCAAGATCGCGCAGCGCTTGCTGATCAAGGGATTTGAAGCGCAGCCGTTCCACCAGCGGCAGACCGCCACAGGCGATGGCCAGCGGCGGCAGGCAGGAGGGCTGCTTGCGTACCGATGCGCTACTCCAATCGATCATTTGGGCATAACGGAAGACTTCATTGAGGAGTTGTCCCACCCGATGATGCTCGGCGGCAAGCCCAGTGCGCAGAAAGCTGCGGACATCGCGTTCGCTGCGCGAGCGAGCCCGGATGACCGAACCCGATTCCTTGACCAAGCGCATCACCAACCAGCGCAGATCGGCCTGTTGCGACGGTGTCAACGCCGTCTTGGCCTGGGGATGTTGCAAGATGATGCGCAGGCGGTGCTTCATGGCTTCCAGTTCGACCTCCTGCCGCAACTGCAGATGGAATGCCTGGAACACTCGGCCCTCTGCGGTTTCAAGCAGGATGTCGTGACCGTCCAGCAATGTGTCGACGATCGCACCGCGGTGGTAGCCTTCGTTGACGATGGCATGGCGCAGGCGCAGGTCGGCGTCGCGCCAGGAATCCTCCACTCTGCGGAAGTCCGCGCGCAGGGTGGTTGCCAGCGCATAGAGTTCACGGATGCCCTCGGTGGCTTCCTGAGCGTTGGCGACCTCGATGCGGCCCGCTTCCGCCTCTTCGAGTTGGCGCTGCAGATCAGCAATCTGCCGACGCAACTGTTCGGCACGGCTCTGAGGATCGGGATTGAGCCGCGCCTCCAAACGTTCGATTTCGCGCTGAACCACCGCCAGGCGCGAGGCTGTCGACGTCATCATGCGGCTGCCCAGCGCATCCACGAAGCGCAGCGCGGTTTCCAGCGCATCGGTGGCGTACAGCCGGCCTTCGCGCTCGACGACTAATGCATGGCGGATCCAGGTGCGCAACTCCTTGCGTGCCAGAATGGTCGTGTCGCCGATGATTTCGTAATCGCTGAGTCCGGCATGACCCGCCAACAGCTCGGCCAATACCTGTTGAGCATCATCAAAATCAACGCCATCCTGACTGTCTTCGAACAGCGATTGCAGGCAACCCAGCACCAGCGGAGCCCGACGCCAAGCCAACAACTGCCATGCGGGATTCTGCTGGCGGGCCAGAATGTAGCTTCGCGTACGCTCGTGACTGTTGCTGTCCATGCCCTCCTCGACGGCCGCCCTTGCAGGCCCGATTGCGGGCCTTTCCTCAGGACGGCGATGCCTACATTAGCGGAGGCGCCAGTCTCACGCATTGCGAAGCGGCGATGCCGTGTACTGATCCATGCGAGATATTGAACATTCGCAAGCTGGTCAGTCAGACCTGCAAATTCCAGCCAAGCGCAGCAATCCCGATGTTCAGCCTTTTTTCGACACCCGCCTGCGCGATGCATCGCCGCGCGGCACGGGCATGGTCTTGGTCGCCGACTGCGCGGCAGGGATCGCCGGCTGTACCGGCGCCACGCGGCGGCCCCGGCCTTCGGCGGTCACGGTATTCACGATTGCGCGGATCGCGTTGATATCGGTATTCACCGCCGACAGCTGGTCTTCCACGAAGAACACGCCGGCGATGCCGCGGGCATGATCCACCCACGGCGTCATTCCGAACGCCCCGGGGCTGGACAGCACGGGTTGCGCGATCTGCGGGTTCACGCCATCGGCGTTTTCGATCCACTGTCCGATGCCGTAGCCGAAGCCTGTCGTCGTGGGGGGGTTGTAGAGGGTGATGGTGCCGACTCTGCGATCGCGCGCCATCGTCTCCAGCGTGGCGGCGGTCAGGAAGCGCTGCGCGGCGGGGCATTGATCGGGAAAACCGCCGACAAGACAGCCGCGCGCCAGCACCATGTCCAACACGCGTCCGTAGTCGTCTAGCGTGCTGCGCACGCCGCCGGGAACGCGCGGATTGCTGTTGTATACATAGCCCGGCGCGGTAGAGGCGGTGGCGTAGTCGGTGCCGGCCAGACCCAGCGGCCGCACCATTTCGTCAAGAAAAATATCGTCCCACGTTTTGCCGGCGGCGATTTCCGCCATGCGCCCGGCCACTTGCATCGAATTGCCGCCGTAGGCGAACACTTTGCCGGGGGTGCCGATGAGGGGCTTCTGCAGGATCTGCTGCGCGCAGCTGGCCAAGGTGTACAGCGGATTCGACATGCAGACGTCTTCGGTGGGCGACATGCCGCCGGTATGCGAAAACAGCTGTTGCAAGGTGATCGCGGCTTTGTCGGCGGGGGCCTGCGGGAAATACTGGCCCACGGTGTCGGTCCAGCGCATCTGGCCCTTTTCGACCAGACGGGCGATGGCCAGCGCGGACAGCCATTTGCTGGCCGAGGCGATGCGGATGCGGGTGTCGAAGCGGTAGCCGCCGTAGGCCTGGCGATGGACCGCGCTGCCGGCCCTGCCGACCCGCAGCGAAGCGCCGGCGAGCTGATGGACCTGCAAGAACCGCTGCATCTCGGCGGTGACGGGGGCGAAGTCGTAGATCGGCACGGCGCGCGCCGCGCAGGCGAAACCGAGGACGAGAGTGAGGCAGGCGGCGGCGATCGTGCTGCGGAACATGACGCTTCTCGATGGGCAGGTTGTGATGGTAAACGGCGTCGCGGGCCGGCCGTTGACGACGGCGACATGGAATGTGTAACGAGTTGTGTCAAAACCCGCGGCGCGCGCCCGGAGCCGCCGCCCGGCTTCCGTACAATGGCGCACCCCGTTCCCCGTGTCTTGCGCATGACCCTGATCGATATCGGCGCCAACCTCACCCACGGCAGCTTCGACCACGACCGCGAGGCGGTGCTGCAGCGCGCACGCGCCGCCGGCGTGACGAGGATGGTGATCACCGGCGCCTGCCGCGAGCACTCGCCGAAAGCACTGATCCTGGCGCGGACTTATCCGGGCGAACTGTTCGCCACCGCCGGCGTGCATCCGCATCAGGCGCTGGAATACACCGACGAGTGCGACGCCGAGATGCGCGAACTGCATACACACCCTGAGGTGGTGGCGGTGGGCGAATGCGGGCTGGACTACAACCGCGACTTCTCGCCGCGGCCGGCGCAGCGCAGGGCGTTCGAACGGCAGCTGCAGCTGGCCGCCGACCTCGGTAAGCCGCACGCTTTGAAACCACTTTTCCTGCACCAGCGCGATGCGCACGACGATTTCGTGGCGATGATGAAGAACTTCGACGGTCGCCTGGGCCCGGCGGTGGTGCATTGCTTCACCGGGACACGCAAGGAGCTGTTCGAGTGTCTGGACCGGGACTGGCACATCGGCATCACCGGCTGGCTCTGCGACGAACGACGCGGCCTGCATCTGCGCGAACTGGTGAAGCATATTCCGGCGAACCGGCTGATGATCGAAACCGACGCGCCGTATCTGCTGCCGCGCACCGTGAAGCCGCAGCCATCGCACCGGCGCAACGAACCGATGTATCTGGCTCACATCGTCGAAGAACTGGCGCGCGACCGGGGCGAGCCGGTGGAAGCCGTCGCCGCGGCGACCACGGCGACGGCGATGGCGTTCTTCGGATTACCGGGCAGCGCCGATCAGCAGCCGGCGGCGCAGTCGTAATCGTTGGTGCGGCACAGGTCGTAGCACCAGCCCTGCCCCGGGGTGCACGAGTGCCGGCAGGCGGTGTCGTCCTGCTGACACCATTTGAGGTCGAGGTTCTAGAGGGAGGCGCCGGTGGCCTTTGCCGGCTCATCAACGGATTTGCCGATGGCCTTCAATGCGTCGCGGATCACCGGCTCGCGGAAGCCGTCGATCCTGCGCTCGCCGATGTACAGCAAGGGCACGCCGATGCCGCCCTTGGCGATGAACTCCGCGTTCGCTGCTTCGGACTTGTCGATCTGGTATTCGGTGTACTGCACGCCCTCCGCGGCCAGAAGATCGCGCACCTTCGTGCAGTACGGGCAGGTGGTGGTGGCGTACATCACCACTTCGTTGCCGGCCTTGGCATAGAGCGCGGCGTGATCGCCGGTCGCGTACGCTGCGGGCGGGAACCCCGTGCGATAAGAAGAGCTGAGTTTCGGCCCCAGATACAGGCCGACCGCGAAGAACGCGGGGATCAGCAGCAGCGGCAGCAATTTCCGGATGAACCTGGGCATCGACCCTCCTTGGCGGGTGTTGCGTTCGCCCTCGGCGACGATGCGGGGCGTGTGCCGGAACTTACTCCTGTCGCGCCGTTCATGCACGCGTCGATGCGGGGATCAATACACCGCCAGGTCGCCGCAACCCTGCATCCCGGTTTCGCCCTGCAGCGCGATTTTCACCCGCTGCGGGTGCGGCCGGTCGCCGTCGTCGGTGCAGGCTTCGGTGACGATCTCGACCCGGAGCGTTGTCGGACCCTGTGCGGTCTGCAACGTGCCGTCGAGCAGGATCGGTGCGCCGTGCACCGGGCCGGGCGCGCTTCGATAGAACAGCGTGCCTTCGGCATCGTGGGTGCCCATGCCCCAGATCAGATGGACGCGATGGCGCATGCCCTCGGACGTCTGTTCGCCCTGGCTCTGGATCTCGATGCTGAAGTGTTCGCCCAGGCCCTTGAACGCCGGCACCGGGCTGACCTTGCCGACCATGTCGGGCGAAATCTTGCCGGCGGCGCCGGGCGGCGGCGCGGCGGCGGGCGTGGGGGCATCGGGCGCAGCGGCTTCGGGTACGGCCGTTACGGGTGAGGCCGCGTCCGTTGGCGTGGCGGCGCTGCAGGCGGTCAAAAGCATCATCAGCAACATCGCGACAGTCGTACGGATACGCATCACAGGCTCCAGTCGAAACGACGACGGCGAGAACGTGCCGGCATGGATGCTACCGCGGTTCGTAGGAGGACCTTCAGGCCCGAGCTCTCGACTCACCATGACGAACGAAGAGCTCGGGCCTGAAGGCCCTCCTACGAATGCGGAGCCGTCGGATTTGGAAAGGCGTCAGCTGCGCAGGCCCACGCCGCGCTTCAACAGCCACAGACTCAGGCCGCCCAGCGCAAACACGAAGCCCAGCATCAGCGCGTACGCCAGCCACAGCGGCACGTCGGACACGCCCAGCAGGCCGTAGCGGAAGGCGTTGACCATGTAGAAGATCGGGTTGAGGTGGGTCGCGGCCTCGGCCCAGTCGGGCAGCAGCTTCACCGAATAGAACACGCCGCCCAGGTAGGTGAGCGGGGTGAGGATGAAGGTCGGCACGATCGCGATGTCGTCGAATTTCTTCGCGTACACCGCGTTGACGAAGCCGGCCAGGGCGAAGATCGTCGCGCCCAGGATCACCGTGCTCAAGGTGATGAGCGGGTGCGGCACCCTCACCTTGGTGAAGAACATCGCGATCACCAGCACGATCGCGCCGACCAGCAGCCCGCGCAGCACCGCGCCGGCGACGTAGCCGCCCAGGATCACCCAGCTCGGCATCGGGCTGACCAGCAATTCCTCGACGTGGCGGCCGAACTTGGCGCCGAAGAAACTCGACGAAATGTTGCCGTAGCTGTTCTGGATGATGCTCATCATCACCAGCCCGGGAACGATGAAGTCCATGTACTTGATGCCGTCCATTTCGCCGACCCGCGAACCGATCAGGCCGCCGAAGATCAGGAAATAAAGGGTCATGGTGATCGCGGGCGGCACCAGGGTCTGGCCCCAGATGCGCAGGATCCGCGCCACTTCGCGGCGGACGATGGTGTACAGCGCGGTGCGGTGGCGCTGGGCGACGCTCATCTCGGGCGTGGTCGGATGCGCGCTCATGCCGCGGCGCCCACGTTGTTGTCGCCGGTCAATCTCACGAACAGCTCCTCCAGCCGGTTGGTCTTGGTGCGCATCGAGCGCACGCGGATGCCGGCGGCATCCAGCGCGGCGAACACGCCGTTGAGGTCCATCGCCCGCGGCATGTCGATGTCGAGGGTGTGGTCGTCCGCCGCGTGCAGGGTCGCGCCGGGAATCGACGGCAGCCGCGCCGGCAGCGCGCCGTCGATGTCGAGCAGGAAGCCTTCGACATCGAGCTTGGCCAGCAGTGCCTTCATCGGCCCCTGTTCGACGATCCGGCCCTTGTCGATGATCGCCAGGTTGCGGCAGAGGCTTTCGGCCTCTTCCAGATAATGGGTGGTGAGGATGATGGTGGTGCCGGAGGCGTTGATCTCTTTCAGCGTCTTCCACATGCCGCGGCGGATCTCGATATCCACGCCGGCGGTGGGCTCGTCCAGGATCAGCAGCCGCGGGCTGGTCATCATGGCGCGGGCGATCATCAGCCGCCGTTTCATGCCGCCGGACAGGGTGCGGCTCATCTTGTCGTTCTTGTCCCAGAGCTGCGCTTCCTTCAGCACCCGCTCGGCGCGTTCGCGGGCGATCGCGCGCGGTACGCCGTAGAAGCCGGCGTAATTCACGCAGATGTCGAAGGGTTTCTCGAACATGTTGAAGTTGAGTTCCTGCGGCACCAGGCCAATCAGGCGCATCGCGGCGTCGCGGCGGGCGGCGATGTCGACGCCGAAGATGCGGACCTCGCCCGAGGTCTTGTTCACCAGCGAGCTGGCGACGCCGATCAGGGTCGACTTGCCGGCGCCGTTCGGGCCCAGCAGCGCGTAGAAATCGCCTGGCGCCACGTCCAGCGAAACGCCCTTCAGGGCTTCCACGCCGTTGTCGTAGGTCTTGCGCAGGTCGCGGATCGAAAGCGCCGGCGCGTCGGCGCCGGGGGCGGAATCTGGGGTCATCGGAGGTCCTTGCCGTCGCCGGCGGGCGTGCGCACGGACAGATCGGCGCGACGGAACGGCTAGTATAGGCGGCCGTGCCGGCGGCTCCCGATATGCAGCGCCGGCAACACTCCTTTCCACAAGGTTTCCTTCCCGTGCCCGTCCATTTCCCCCTCAAACTCGTTGGCCGCCGGATGCTGGCCCCCACCGTCGCCCATCTCAGCTTCGTCCGTGACGATGGCGAACCGCTGGACTACATCCCCGGTCAGTTCCTGCAGGTGCATTTCCACTACGCCGACGGCACCGCGACCAAGCGCAGCTATTCGCTGGCGACCCAGCACAACCATGCCCTGGGGCCGGGGGAATCGGTCGAGATCGCGGTGAGCTACGTCGCCGGTGGCGCCGCGACCGCGCTGTTCGCGGACCTGCCGGTCGGCGGGCGGATCGAGGCCAGCGGCCCCTACGGCCGGTTCTGCCTGATGCCCGGCGACGCCAACCGCCGCTACCTGCTGATCGGCACCGGTACAGGCGTCACCCCGTACCGGGCGATGCTGCCGCAGCTGGCGGCGCAGATCGCCGGCCGCGGCATCGAAGTGGTGCTGCTGTTCGGCGCACGCACGCCGGAAGAACTGCTGTACGGCGACGATTTCCGTGCGTTCGCCGACGCGCACCCGAATTTCCGCTTCATGCCGTGTTTCTCGCGCGACCTGCCCGCCGAGGGCTCGCCGCATGCGCACGCCGACGTACGCAAGGGCTATGTGCAGGACCAGTTGGCCGAATTCGCGCCGCAGGCCGAATCCGATATCGCCTACCTGTGCGGCAACCCGAACATGGTCGACGTGTGCTTCGAGGCGCTGAAGGGCCACGGCCTGCCGGTGCCGGCGATCCGCCGCGAGAAATACGTCAGCAGCAAATGAGGCGACGGCCGTCGTCGCGACGGCGGCTGTTCCCGGGCGGGCATGACATGCGGGCCGCAATGCCGAAGTGGGTCTGTCGCGCGGGCCTGCAGCGACAGACCTTCCATGCGACCGGTGCCGGGCAATACGACGCCAGCCTGCCCTCGGCCTCCGATACGGCAGTCGCTTGCGTGCCGGGATAGCGTCGATCTTCTTGTCATCAGCGCGCCATGGCGCATCAATGCCGGCGACGTGCGCCCGGCATGGCGCACGTCGCGTCGACGAAGCGGTCACATTCGCGCTTTCGTTGCGTCATGGAGACATGGGGCAGCCGGACGCCGCTGCCCATTTCCGCTTCGACGCACAAGCATGCATCGAACATCCGCGCCCGGAGAACCCGTATGAACGTCTCATCCACTGGCTCGAACGCGCAACCGCACACGGCCGCCCCCCTGCCCCGGAAACGTCCGGTCAAGTCGTTATTGTTGGGTTTGGCTTTCGGCCTCGGCGGCGGCGTGTTGGGTTGGGGCGCGGGCCATTTCGCCACACGGGGAGGCTGGCTGGCTTCGCGCCTGGATACGCTGAGCGCATTCGATCTGCTGGCCCTGCCGCTGTTGGCATTCCTGGCGCTACTGGTGCACGAATTGGGCCATCTCGCCGGCGGCATGTCGCGTGGCATGCGTTTCATGCTGCTGATCGTCGGGCCGCTGAGGCTGCGGCGGACCGTGTCGGGGATCAAGCTGGACTGGTTCCTGCGCGCAGAAACCCTCGGGGGGTTAGCGGCGGCATTGCCGGACATGACGCGTCCGATGCGGGGCCAGTTGCTGCCGCTGATCGCCGGGGGCCCGGTCGCGAGCCTGCTCCTGACGGCATTGGCGCTCTCGGCCGCTGCTGTCACCGACGGCCGACTATCGTCCTATCTGACCCTGTTGGGCTTGTTGTCCATTCCGATCTTCGTCGTCACCGCACTGCCGATGCGCGCGGGCGGATTTCTCAGCGACGGCCGTCAGTTCCTTGAGCAGGTGCGCGGGGGCCGCGCAGTGGAACAGCGCACGATGTTGATCGCGGCGTACGCCGAAGCGCTGTCGGGCGTACGCCCCCGCGACCGCGACCCCCTGCCGCTCGAGCGGGCGATCGCACTGCGCGGCGAAGAACCGCTGCGCGACCTGAGCGCTGCGATGATCGCGTTCCAGGTCGCGCTCGATCGACGCGACCTCGCCGCCGCGGGAGAATGGATCGATGTCCTGGCCGAAGGCCATGACGCGTATCTCGCCGGATTCCGCCAGTCGATCGCCTGCGACGTCGCTTATTTCGCCGCACGCTACCGCCACGACCCCGCCGTCGCCGCGGTCTGGTACGCGCGCGCCAAGGGGGGCGTGGTCGAACAGTCGCAACGCGCGCTGACCGAGGCGGCCATCGCGATCGCAACGGGCGACGCCCCGCTCGCGCTGCAAGCGGTCGAGCGTGGCGTCCGTCATCTCGGGGACATCAGCGATGCCGGCAGCATCCCGCTGCTGGTCGACGAGTTGGCCTCCCTCCGCACCGATGCGGAAGCGATGATGCAAGCGCGCCAATCCGGCATCGCCCGCCCACAATCGCCGTCGTCGGCCACACACTGAGCCGCGGTATCGCCACGGCCCAGTCTTCGTCGCGTTCGCCTCCTTTCACCGGGCGCACGCATCTTCCTTCTGGCCTTGCAGCCCGGTTCGACCCACTTCGCACCCGTCATCAGTATCGAGGCAACATCATGCTCAAACCCCTCTTGCTGTCCTCGCTCGCGCTGGCGCTCGCCGCCTGCGGCGGGCAGGCCGAAAAAACCGTGGTTCCGAAGACCGACGCCAAGGGTGACCTGCGCTATGGTGGGCTGGTGTTCAAACCCTGCGCCCTGGGCGGCGACCGCGGCCAGGGCGTCGAGGCGCAGTGCGCGAAACTGGAGGCGCCGGAAAACCACGCCGCGTCCAACGGCCGCAAGATTTCGCTGGCGGTGGCGATGGTCCCGGCCAAGAGCCAGACCCAGTCCGACCCGGTGGTGATCATCGCCGGCGGCCCCGGCCAGTCGATCCTCGAAAGCTACCCGATGATGCATCCGGCGCTGAGCGACGTGCGCCGCAGCCGCAATATCCTGCTGGTGGATGCGCGCGGCACCGGCGGCTCGCACCTGCTGCAGTGCGGAGAGATCACATCGCTCGACGAGACCTTCGAAGGCAGCGAAGACCCCGCGCAGATGCGCGCGCTGACCGAACGCTGCCGCGACCGCTTGGCCAAGACCAGCGATCTGCGGTTCTACGCCACCGGCGACCATGTCCAGGATCTCGATCTGCTGCGCCGGACCATCGGCGTGGAGCAGCTCAACCTCGCCGGCATTTCCTACGGCACCCGTGTCGCCCAGCAGTACGCGGCGCGCTATCCGGCGCACACGCGCACGGTCACCCTGGATTCGATCGCGCCCAACACCCTGGTGCTGGGCCAGGACCACGCGCGCAACCTCGACGCCGCGATCAAGCAGCAGTTCGCGCGCTGCGTCGCCGATGCCGCCTGCAAGCGCAATATCGGCGATCCCACTGCGCTGCTCGCCAAGGTGCGCGCGACGCTGCAGGCGGGGAATCTCGCGCCGGTGCGCTACCGCGACCCCACCAGCGGCGAGTGGCGCGAGGAAGTGCCGCGCTTCGGTCATCTCGGCGGGCTGCTGCGGTTCTATGCGTATCGCCCGGAATCGGCGTCGATGCTGCCGTTGATCCTGCACGACGCGTCCGAAGGCCGCTACGAAACCCTGCTGTCGCAGTCGCGCGCGCTGAGCGGCGACATCGGCGATTCGATGGCGCTGGGCATGCACCTGTCGGTGAGCTGCACCGAGGATCCCGAGATCCGGACGCGACCGGAAGACGAGGCGACGATCATGGGCAACGACATCGCCGAATTCATCCAGGCGCAGTGCGCGGTGTGGCCCAAGGGCAAGCGCGATCCCGCGTTCCGCAAGCCGCTGGCGGGCAAGGTACCGGTGTTGGCGATCAGCGGCGAGTTCGATCCGGTCACCCCGCCGCGCTACGGCGACGAAGTGGTGAAGACGCTGCCGAACGGCCGTCATCTGGTGCTGCCGGGCCAGGGCCACAGCGTGCTCACCACCGGCTGCATGCCGAAACTGTTCGCGCAGTTCGTCGAAACCGCCGATGCGAAAGCGCTCGACGCCAAATGCCTGCAGCGCCTGAAGCCGACGCCGCCGTTCGCGGGCAATTACGGCTGGGAGCCTTGATGTCGCGTTGAAGCTTTGCTCCTCCCCTTGCGCACAGCGCAGGGGGAGGTCGGGAGGGGGTTCGGAGTGACGCAGTTGTTCAAGAGCACCCCTCCCCAACCCGTCCTGCCAGCCTGCTATAGCAGGCTGGCGTTCGGCGGCATGCGAGCCTGTGGCTCGCAGCATGCCACCTCACCCCCTCGGCCTTTGGCCAAAGGGAGAGAGTCGTTCGCAAGCGCTGCGGCGTTCGCGTCATCCACGTAGTTTCTTCACGGGGTTGTCCCATGATCGATGTCCAGAATCTGCACAAGTCGTTCAAGACCAAGACCGGTCTGGTGCAGGCCGTGCGTGGCGTGAGTTTCACCGCCAACGACGGCGAAATCACCGGCCTGCTCGGCCCCAACGGCGCCGGCAAGACCACCACCCTGCGGATGTTGCTGGGTGCGACCCCGTCCAGCGGCGGCACCCTCAAAGTGCTGGGTTTTGATATTCCGCAACAGGCGCGCGAAATGCGGGCGCGCATCGGCGTGGTGCCGCAACAGGACAACCTCGATCCCGATTTCACCGTCATCGAAAATCTGCGCGTCTATGCCAGTTACTTCGGCCTCAGCGGAAAAATCATTGAGCAGCGCGTCGAGGAGTTGCTGACCTTCACGGCCCTGGAGGGCAAGGCCCACGCCCCCATCGGCACGCTGTCGGGCGGTATGAAGCGTCGCCTCACGTTGGCGCGCGCGCTCATCGCCGACCCCGAACTGCTGATCCTCGACGAACCCACCACCGGCCTCGACCCGCAGGCACGCCAGATGTTGTGGCAGCGTTTGCGTAGGCTGATGAACCAGGGCAAGACCCTGATCCTCACCACCCACTACATGGACGAGGC
>JANLVT010000077.1:0-120502 GCA_031364125.1 Lysobacterales bacterium
GCTGGTGGCCCGGCGAGGATTTGCAACAAAGCCCAGCGCGCTGTGGGGCGACAACCCGAAGGGAATGCCCCTGTTCGGGCGGCATGCGGCGTTGCGCTTCTTGCCAAGCCCACCAGGCTTAGCGGCGAAGCGCGCCTTGCCCGCCACCCGAACAGGGGCATTCGCACGCGCAAAAAGATCATGAACAGGGTCTGAGAGCATGGTGCGGGGACCGGGTCGGCGGCGCTGCGGAACGCTTACTGCTGGCCGTAGCGGATATCGGCGTCGACGCTGCTGCCGCCGGGCTGTTTGTCCTTGCCGTAGCTGCTCAGATCGAAATCGCTGTCCTGGCCCGGCACCGCGTACTGCAACTGATTGTTGAACGGGTCCTTCAGATCCCTGGCGGTGCCGTACGGACCCAGCCAGCCGTTGAGCTGCGGATCGGTAGTGAGATCCTCCAGCGTGCGCGGATATTCGCCGACATCGGAGTTGTACTGCTCGATCGAGGCGGCGACTTTCTCCACCTGGATCTTGGCAAGCTTGTGGTTCGCCTTGTCTTTGTTCGAGAACACCTGATTGCCGACCACCGCCAACACGCCACCGATCAGCACGATCACGATGATGATCTCGATCAGGGTCATGCCGGCCTGCGAACGGCGCGGTGCGGGACGGCGGAACGGGCGGGAATTGCGCATGTCGGTCAGTCCATTCAGGAAGTGGGAACGCTCGGAAACGAAACACATGGAATTTCGATGGCGGGCGGCGCCGAAACGCAGGACCTTGCGCGGCTTTGATCAGATCGATTCGATCAGATCGAGCCGCTGAGCTGGTACATCGGCAGCAGCACGGCCATGATCACGAAGCCGATCACCACCGCCAGGATCACCGTGATCGCCGGCACCAGCGCCGCGAGCATCCGGTCCAGCGCCAGCCCGGTTTCGGATTCGAAGGTGTCGGCGGTCTTCAGCAGCATGGTATCGAGCGCGCCGGACTCTTCGCCGACCTGGATCATCTGCAGCGCCAGTCGCGGGAACCGCTTGCCCTTGCCCAGCGCGACGGACAGCCCGACACCGTTCTTCACTTCGGCCGCAGCAGCTTCGACATCACCGATCAGCGCTTGGTTCCCGATGATCCGGCCGCCGATGCCCAGCGCGGTGAGCAGCGGCACGCCGTTCCTGAGCAGGGTGCCGACGGTGCGCGCCAGCCGCGCGGTCTCCATCTTGGCGACGATCGGCCCGACGATGCGCTGCCGCAGCAGCCATTCGTCGAAGCGGGCGCGGAATTGCGGGGTGCGGAATTTGCGCGCGAACAGCCACGCGCCCACGGCGGGAATCGCGATGAACAGCCACCACCAGTCGCGCACGAACAGGCCCAGCGCCAGGACGAAGCGCGAGAACAGCGGCAGTTCGGTATCGAGGTTCTCGTACATCACGGCGAACTGCGGCACTACGTAACCGAGCAGGAACAGCAGCGAGAAGCCGACCATCGTCATGAGGATCGCCGGATAGATCAGGGCGTTGATCACCCGCCCGCGCAGCGCGCGACTGCGTTCGAGGTAATCCGCCAGGCGCTGCAGGGTGTCGTGCAGGCTGCCGCCGGTCTCGCCGGCACGGATCATGTTCACGTACAGGCGCGAGAAGGCGCCGTGCTGGCGCTCCAGCGCCACAGACAGCGAGGTGCCGCCGCGCACCGCGTCGCGGATGTCCTGGATGGTGCGACGCGCGACTTCGTCCTCGGGCAATTCCAGCAGGATCGACAGCGCGCGGTCCAGCGGCTGACCGGCGCCGAGCAGGGTCGCCAGTTGCTGGGTGAACTGCACCAGCCGCGCACCCGCGAAGGGCTTGGGCTTGAACAGACTGCGCCACGCCAGCTCGCCGCCCGCGGAGGCGAGCATCGCCTCGACCGGCAGATGCCCCTGCTCCTGCAGGCGCAGCACCACTTCGGCGTCGCTGGCGGCCTCCATCTGGCCGTCCAACACTTCGCCGCGGCTGTTCAGGGCTTTGTAGCGGTACAGGGGCATGGGAATCGGGCAGTCGCATCGGCGGAAAGGAAACGATGGCCGGAGGCCATCGCGGTCGAGCGCGGGAGCATATCGGCCACCGGCCCGTATTGGGAACCTCCCGCAGCGCGAAGGTTCCCCGGACGGTTCCGCCTGGCCCTCACTTCGCCGTCGGGATGAGGATGCTCCCTTCAATCAGCGCCAGCAATTGCTGGCGCTTCGCATGCTGCGCGGGGGTGCCGGCCGAGGCGACATGACGCTGGTAATCCGGCTGGCTGCAGGCGAACGCATTGAGGCAGATCAGGTTCATCAGCCGCGAACCGCGCGCGCAGTCATATCCGGCGCGACAGGCTGCGACGATCCAGGCCTCTTCGGCGGACGCGCCTTCGAACGCAGGCGCCTGCGCCGGATCGGGCCAACGGCCGTCGAGTCTGGACAACAACAACGAGAATTCGAAGATCGCGTCGGGATCGCCACTATCACGGGCCTTGTCGATGAAGTAACGATATTGGCTGGGACTGAGCTTGGGAACGGTACGGCTGAAGTAGCGCATTTCGGAGACGAGATCCCCGCTCTTGGCACTTTTGTGCAACCAGAAATCGGCAGCCGCCGGATCGTTGCGCAGATCGGCATTCGCCTGCCCGCACAGCCGCGCCTTGTCGCGATTGATCCCCGCGACGGCCTGCGCCGCAGCGGGATCGGATCCGGCCAGTTGCCCCAGCAATTGCAGGCCGCTCCGCATGGCGCCTTCGAGCGCGCGACAGTCTTCATACACTTCCGACAGCCTGCGCTGGGCGACCAGATCGCCGTCCGTCGCCGCCTGCCGGATCTCGATGTAGCTGGCCTCGCGCCACAGATGCCGGCGATGGGCGATGCCCTGCTTGATGCGCTCGCTGCGTTCGGCGCGCTGCGCCTCCGTCAACGGTTTGGCGGGCTGGTCGCCCGCATCGGGCGCATCGGCCACGGATCCACGATCGCGGGCGATCCACCACCAGCCCCCGGCCACGACCACCGCCACGACGGCCGCGCATATCGCGACCACGACGCCTTTCTTCATCCCCGAATCCCCATGCAGACCCTTGCCCCGCGCCGGATCGCGCGCACCCGAAGACACCGCCCTCTGGACACCATCATGCGTCCTCGGTGACGCGCAGTACTTCTTCGATGGTGGTCACCCCGGCCAGCGCCTTGACGATGCCGTCCTCGTACATCGTGCGCATGCCGGCCTGCCTGGCCAACTGCTCCAGTTCGCCCATGCCGGCATGGCGCATCACCGCGCGGCGGATCTCGTCGTTCATCACCAGGAATTCCATGATGGTGGTACGGCCGAGATAGCCGGTGGGCGCGGCCACCGAACCGCGCGGGCGGTACAGATAGATCGTGCCCTCGGGCTGGTAGCGGCGGAAATTGAACTTCTCGATTTCCTCGGGCGACGCTTCGTAGGGCTCGGCATGGGTGGGCTCCAGCCGGCGCACGAGGCGCTGGGCGAGGATGCCGTTGATGGTCGAGGTCAGCAGATAGTCCTCGACGCCCATGTCGAGCAGACGGGTGATGCCGCCGGCGGCGTTGTTGGTGTGCAGGGTGCTGAGCACCAGATGACCGGTGAGCGCCGACTGGATCGCGATCTTGCAGGTCTCCAGATCGCGCATTTCGCCGATCATGATGATGTCCGGATCCTGGCGCACGATGCTGCGCAACGCATGCGCGAAGTCGAGGCCGATCTGCGGCTTGGCCTGGATCTGGTTGATGCCCTCGATCTGGTATTCGACCGGATCCTCGACGGTGATGATCTTCACGTCGGGCGTATTGAGCTTTGCCAGCGCGGTGTAGAGGGTGGTGGTCTTGCCCGAACCGGTGGGGCCGGTAACCAGCATGATCCCGTGCGGCTGCTGCAGCACGTGCTGGAACTGCGGCAGGAATTCGTCGGTGAAGCCGAGCTTGTGGAAATCGAAGACCACGGTCTCGCGGTCGAGCAGGCGCATCACCACCGATTCGCCGTGCGCGGTCGGCACCGTGCTCACGCGCAGGTCGAGCTCCTTGCCCTGCACCCGCAGCATGATCCGACCGTCCTGCGGCAGGCGGCGCTCGGCGATGTTGAGCTTGGCCATGATCTTCACGCGCGAGATGACCGCGGCGGTGAGATTGGCCGGCGGGCTTTCGCCCTCTTCCAGCACGCCGTCGATGCGGTAGCGCACCTTCAGCCGGTTCTCGAACGGCTCGATGTGGATGTCCGAAGCGCGCAGCTCGACCGCGCGCTGGATGATCAGATTCACCAGGCGGATAACCGGCGCTTCCGAAGCGAGGTCGCGCAGGTGTTCGACATCGTCGACATCGCCGGTCTCGCCCTCGGCGGTTTCGACGATCGCGCCCATCGCGCTGCGGCCCTGGCCGTGCCAGCGTTCGATCAGGTCGCCTATCTCCGAGCGCAGGCCGACCAGCGGCCGGATCTCGCGCTGGCTGGCCAGCCGGATCGCGTCGAGGGTGTAGACGTCCTGCGGGTCGGCCATGAGGACGGCGACGTGGGCTTCGCTCTCGCCCACCGGCACCGCCGCGAACTGTTTCATGAATTTGAGGGTCAGCTCGACCCCTTCAGGGGGCAGATCGGGCAGTTCCTTCACCGCCAGCAGCGGCAGGCCCAGCACGTCGGCGCAGGCCTCGGCATGGTCGCGCTCGGACACCAGTCCCAGCCGCGCGATCAGCGCCAGCAGCTCGCTGCCGGTTTCTTCCTGCAGGCGCTGGGCGCGCACCAGATCGGCTTCCTTCAGCCGCCCTTTCTCCAGCAGCGCGGCGACGATGCGGTCGCCGTCGCTCACGCGCGGCGCTACCACCTGTTCTTCCGATGACGATTCTGCCGCTGTCTGGACCACTGCATTCACGGGTGTTGCCCTTGCCGCCGCTGCCGCGGCCGATGTTGGGTGAAGGTCATACTCTAACGTGTCGAACCGGATCGGGCCGCAGGAAGGCCTTCAGGCCCGATCCGTACGCAGCATGGCTCTTCAGGAGGAGATCGGGCCTGAAGGCCCTCCTACGCGCATCGGCGGCGGCAGCGGATTCGAATGTCGTCGGGCCGAATCGATAGGACACGCCGAAGCGCCGACAGTTCCACTCCGGGGCCACGGCTTGGCCGCGACCGTGCCTCAACGCACCTCGGCCACTTCCACGCCGTCCATACCGGCCGACAGCGTGCGCGCGTCGCCGCCCTGGGCGAGTTTGATCTTCAGGCGCACCTCGTTCTGCGAGTCGGCGAAGCGCAGCGCGTCCTCGTAGCTGATCTCGCCCGCCTGGTACAGCTCGAACAGCGCCTGGTCGAAGGTCTTCATGCCGAGGTTGGTCGACTCCTTCATCACTTCCTTCAACTTGTGGATCTCGCCGTCGCGGATGTAGTCCTGGACCAGCGGCGTGCCCAGCAGGATTTCCATCGCGACCTTGCGGCCCTTGCCGTCCGGGGTCGGGATCAGTTGCTGCGCGACCACGCCCTTGATGTTCATCGACAGATCCATCAACAGCTGGCTGCGGCGGTCTTCCGGGAAGAAGTTGATGATGCGGTCCATCGCCTGGTTGGCGTTGTTGGCGTGCAGGGTACAGAGCACCAGATGCCCGGTTTCCGCGAAGGCGATGGCGTGGTCCATGCCCTCGCGGGTGCGCACTTCGCCGATCATGATCACGTCCGGCGCCTGGCGCAGGGTGTTTTTCAGCGCATTCTCCCAACTGTCGGTGTCGATGCCGACTTCGCGCTGGGTGACGATGCAACCTTCGTGCTTGTGCACGAATTCGATCGGATCTTCGATGGTGATGATGTGGCCCGAGGAATTCTGGTTGCGGTAGCCGATCATCGCCGCCAGCGAGGTCGACTTGCCGGTGCCGGTGGCGCCGACGAAGATGATGAGACCGCGCTTGGTCATCGCCAGGGTCTTGATGATCGGCGGCAGCGCCAATTCTTCGATGCTCGGGATCTTCGTCTCGATCCGGCGCAGCACCATGCCCACCTGGTTGCGCTGGTAGAAACAGCTGATGCGGAAGCGGCCGACGCCGGACACGCCGATCGCGAAGTTGCACTCGTGGGTCTTTTCGAACTCCTCGCGCTGCGCGGGCGTCATCACGTTCAGGACCAGCTCGCGACTCTGCTGCGGCGTCAGCGCATTCTGGGTGATCGGCGAGATCTTGCCGTTCACTTTCATCGCCGGCGGCATGCCCGCGGTGATGAACAGATCCGACGCCTTCTGGTGCGCCATCAGCTTGAGGAAAGAGGTGAAGTCGATGGTGCTCATGGAAAACTCCGGATACTTGTGCTGTTCATTCCGAACACGGCGAGTAGGGTTTCATCACGACAAAAACGGGTCTGCCTGCTATGACGGTCGAAGTCGATGAAGCAGGCCCCTCGCTGCGCTCGGGATGACAGAGAAACATCACTCGAACAAACGCTTGTCCTTCGCGTAACTCTTCGCCTGCTGGCGGGTGATCAGGCTGCGCTTGACCAGATCCTGCAGATGCTGGTCGAGCGTCATCATGCCGTAGCTCTGGCCGGTCTGGATCGACGAATACATCTGCGCGACCTTGTCCTCGCGGATCAGGTTGCGGATCGCGGGAGTGCCGACCATGATTTCCCAGGCCGCGGTGCGGCCGCCGCCGACCTTCTTCAGCAGCGCCTGCGAAATGACCGCGCGCAGCGATTCGGACAGCATCGAACGCACCATCGGCTTTTCGCCGGCGGGAAACACGTCGATGATGCGGTCGATGGTCTTGGCCGCGCTGGACGTATGCAGGGTGCCGAACACCAGATGACCGGTTTCCGCGGCGGTCAGGGCCAGACGAATGGTTTCGAGATCGCGCAACTCGCCGACCAGGATGTAATCCGGGTCTTCGCGCAGCGCCGAACGCAGCGCCTCGTTGAAGCCGTGGGTGTCGCGGTGGACCTCGCGCTGGTTGATCAGGCACTTCTGCGAGGTGTGGACGAATTCGATCGGATCCTCGACGGTGAGGATGTGCGCGTATTCGCTCTTGTTGACGTGGTCGACCATCGCCGCCAGCGTGGTCGACTTGCCCGAACCGGTTGGCCCGGTGACCAGGATCAGGCCCTGCGGCTGGTCGATGATTTCGCGGAAGATCGGCGGGGTCCCCAGGTCTTCCAGGGTCAGCACTTCCGTGGGAATGGTCCGGAACACGGCACCGGCGCCGCGGTTCTGGTTGAAGGCGTTGACGCGAAAGCGGGCCAGGCCCGGGATCTCGAACGAAAAGTCGGTTTCGAGGAATTCCTCGTAATCGCGGCGCTGCTTGTCCGACATGATGTCGTAGACCAGCGCGTGGACCTGCTTGTGGTCGAGCGCGGGAATGTTGATACGGCGCACGTCGCCGTCGACCCGGATCATCGGCGGCAGGCCGGCCGACAGATGCAGGTCAGAAGCCTTGTTCTTGACCGCGAATGCCAAAAGTTCGGCGATATCCATGCAAGCTCCCCGCGTTGCGATGTGTGTTGACAGGTGAAAGACGACTGACCGCCGGAGTATAGCCCCGGACCCGGCGCTGTCCCCGGCGCATCCGCGTGCCGGGCTCGACTTCCTGTGCCGATTCCGCGACGCTCGTCGCATCCACGACATCGAACCGCCGCGCCGCCATGTCCGCACCCTCGTCCCACTCCGCACTCGACGTCATCCTCGAACGCATGGCCGCCGCCGCCGGCGACCGGCCGATGCCGCGGCTGCTCGTCGTCGCCAAGACCCAGCCCGCGGATGCGATCGCGCGGGTGGCCGAGGCGCTGCATGCGCGCGCCGGCGGCACTCTTGAAGGTCGCGTCGCGATCGGCGAGAACTACGTGCAGGAAGCGTTGGCCAAACAGCCGGCGCTGGGCGGGCTGGGGCTGGAGTGGCATCTGATCGGCCACCTGCAGTCGAACAAGGCCCGCGACGCCGCCGCCGCGTTCGACTGGGTGCAGACCGTCGACCGGCCGAAGCTGGTCGACGCGCTCGCCCGGCACCGCGCATCCGGACAGACGCCGCTGAACGTACTGATCCAGGTGAATATCGACGACGAAACCAGCAAGCACGGCTGCCGGCCCGAGGAGATTGACACCCTGGCCGCGGCCATCGCCCAGCGGCCCGAACTCCGGCTGCGCGGGCTGATGGCCATCCCCGCGCCGGACCCGGACATGGATCGCCGCCGCGCCGCGTTCCAGCGGATGCGCGGGCTGTTCGACGTCCTGGCCGCCCGCCACGCCGATGTCGACACGCTGTCGATGGGCATGAGCGAGGACTACGCGCTGGCCATCGCCGAAGGTGCGACGATGGTCCGGATCGGCAGCGGGCTGTTCGGTGCGCGCACGCCGCAGGCCGCCGCGCCATGACCGACGGCCGCATCCACTTCCCCGGCAATCCCTGGCCCGAAGGCCATGCCATCAAGACCTTCGAGTGGACCGCGCGTCAGGTCGACGGCAGAGTGTGGTTCGACCTGCACCTGATGACGGACGATTACTACGCCGAGCGCGAGATCGAGGACGACGAAGACGTCGACTACGGCTCGGACTGGGAGGCGCCGATCGTCTGGGGCAATTATCACGCCTGCATCCTGTCTTCGACCCATTGGGGAGAGGAAGGCGGCATCGACGCGTGCGATATCGCCGACTACTCGCCCGCCTGGCTCGACGGCAGGCGCTTCGCCGTGGATCCCGTCGAAGGCGAGATCGACGACGTCGAGGCACTGGCCTTCCACCTCTATCTGCTGGGCCACGACAGCGCGGTCGATCATCGGATCGAATTCTCGCGGATCGGCGAATCAGACCGGTTCGATATCGTCTGGTCGGGCCGGATCGCGCTCACCTACGCCGGCAACTACCATCCGGAACATCGTTTCGAAGCGCGGATACGGGACGTTCCCTTTCCCCGGATCGCGGCATCCACCGTTTGAACCCCTTCCCCACGGCACGCAGATGACTCACCCACACACAGCAAGCAAGCAGAACACCATCGCCTTCATCGGCGGCGGCAACATGGCCCGCAGCCTGATCGGCGGCCTGATCGCGCGCGGCGCCGCCGCCGCCGACATCCGCGTCTCCGAGCCGGTCGACGCGCTGCGCGAGGCGCTGGCCCTGGACTTCGGCGTGCATGTCGGCAGCGAAAACCCGATCGCCGCCAGCGGCGCCGGGCTGTGGCTGCTGGCGGTGAAACCACAGGTGATGCGCGCGGTCTGCGAGGCGCTGGCGCCCCTGGCGCAGGCCGAACGGCCGCTGGTGGTGTCGATCGCCGCCGGCATCACCGCCGCGCAGCTGCAGCGCTGGCTCGGCGGCGGCGTCGCCGTGGTCCGGGCGATGCCCAACACCCCGGCGCTGCTCGGCGCCGGGGTCACCGGCCTGTTCGGCAGCGCGGAAGTGGATGCCAACGGCCGCGAACGCGCGGCGAATCTGCTGGCGAGTGCCGGCAAGACTGTGTGGATCGACGACGAAGCGCGGATGGACGCGGTGACCGCCGTGTCCGGCAGCGGCCCGGCCTACATCTTTCTGTTGGCCGAGGCGATGGAAGCCGCCGCCCTGGCCGAAGGCCTGCCGGCCGAGGCTGCGCGGACGCTGGTGCTGGAAACCGTGCTGGGCGCCGCGCGCATGCTGACCGAATCCGGCGAAGACCCGGCCGAGCTCCGCCGCCGGGTGACCTCGCCGGGCGGCACCACCCAGGCCGCGATCGAGACCTTCGAGACCGGAGGCTTCCGCGATCTGGTCGCTGACGCCATCCGCAACGCCACCGAGCGCGGCAGGCAACTGTCCGCGGCGAACGACTGAGGCCCCCACGATGCTTTCGATGTCCCGGCTTTCGATGTCCCGCTATTTGAAGTCCGCAACCCTTTGCGCCGCGCTTCTGCTGTCGGCCTGCGGCGCCGACGCGCCGAAACAGGCCAAGCGCATCGATACCCCGCAGGAGGCGATCACCCGCATCGGCGACGTCACCATCCGCGCCAACGTGATGCGCACCGCCAATCTCAACGAAGCCGTGGCCCGCGGTTACGGGATCCAGCGCAGCGACGACACGCTGATGCTGCTGGTGTCGGTGCGCCAGGGCCCGGATGGCCAGGACATCGCGCTGCCGGCGACGATCCAGGCGTCCGTCGCCAACCTGCACGGCCAGCGCCGCGACATCGAGATGCGCGAACTGCGCACCGGCGACCCCGGATCGGGTCCGGGGCAGGCGCTGATCGATTATGTCGGCACCGTGGATGTGTCGCCGCCGGATACGCTGAGCTTCGACCTGAAGATCGCGCGCGAAGGCGCCGCCCCCGCATCGATGCAGTTCAACCGCGAGTTCACGCCCGAATGAGCGACAGCAGCGGATTCAAGGCCCCAGACCCCGCCTTCGCCACGCGCGTCCGCGACATCTTCGAAGCACAGGCGCTGATGCGCACGCTCGGTGCGACCCTGCTGCGGGTGGCGCCGGGCGATGTCGAGATCGGATTCGACTTCAATGCGGACTTCACCCAGCAGAACGGCTTCCTGCACGCGGGCGTCACCGCGTCCCTGGTCGATACCGCCTGCGGCATGGCCGCGACCACGCTGATGCCGGCCGGCGCCGATGTGCTGAGCGTCGAGTTCAAGGTCAATCTGCTGCGCCCCGCCGACGGCGCGCGCTTCATCGCCAGCGGCCGCGTGATCAAGCCCGGTCATACACTGATGGTGACCCACGGCGACCTGTGGGCTTTGCCGCTGACGACGTCCACCGACAGCGATCGCATCCACGTCGCGACCATGCAGGCGACGATGATCCGGCGTTGATGATGCGGCGTTGATGATGCGAACGAAGGCGGAAGTCGCAAGACTTCCGCCTTTTTCATGGGCGTCCGGCCCGCGCAGCGCGGTCGGACCACGCGCGGATATGTTTCGCGATCTCGCGCACGCCGTCGGTCAAAGCCGCCGGGCCGGGCTGCAGGATGATCGGCGACTTGATCTCGTGCAAGGCGCCGTCGCGGACCGCGGGAATCGCACCCCAACCCGGACGCGCGGCGACTTTCTCCGGGCGGAATTTCTTGCCGCACCACGAACCGAAGATGATGTCCGGCGCGCGCCGGATCACTTCGTCGGGATCTTCGAGGATGCGCGCCTTCGCCAGGGATTCGGCCGCGCGCTCGGGAAAGATGTCGTCGCCGCCTGCGATCCGCACCAGCTCCGCGACCCAGCGGATGCCGCTGATCAGCGGTTCGTCCCATTCCTCGAAGTACACCTTCGGCCGCCGCGGCAGCGTCGCCGCCTGCGCGACGATGCCGTCGAGCCCGCGCCGCAGTTCATCGGCATAGGCATTGGCCTTATCGGGCACGCCGACCAGCGCGCCAAGGCGGCGGACATAATCGAGAATGCTCTCGACGCTGCGGTGGTTGCTGATCCACACCTCCACGCCATGCTTGATCAGCGCCGACGCGATCTCGGCCTGGATATCGGAAAACCCGACCACGAAATCCGGCTCCAGCGCCAGTATCTCGCCGATCTTCGCCGAGGTGAACGCGCTGACCTTCGGCTTTTCCTTGCGCGCGATGGCCGGCCTCACCGTGAACCCGCTGATGCCGACGATGCGATGCTGTTCGCCGAGCGCGTACAGCACTTCGGTGGGCTCTTCGGTGAGGCAGACGATGCGTTGTGGGCCGTACGTGACGACGGCACTCACGGATACAACATCCGCTTCGTCCACGCGCCATCCGAGCCGCGTTCGTACAGATACCGCTCATGCAAACGGAACTGCGCGCCGTACCAGAATTCGATGTTGCGCGGCACCACCCGGAAGCCGCCCCAGCGCGGCGGACGCGGCACGTCGTGGCCTTCGTATTCGCGCTCGGCATCGGCGAACCGCTGCTCGAAGGTTTCGCGGGCGTCGAGCGTTTCGGACTGGTCCGAGGCCCAGGCGCCGAGCTGGCTGGCGCGCGGACGCTTGGCGAAATAGGCTTCGGCTTCGGCATCGCCGACGATCTCCACCTCGCCTTCGATCCGCACCTGCACGCCGTCTTCGCCGAGCGCTTTCCAGAAGAGCAGCAGGGCGGCCTGCGGGTTGGCCTGCAGTTCGCGGCCCTTGCGGCCGTCGAGGTGGGTGTAGAACACGAAGCCGCGCGCGTCATGGGCCTTCAACAGCACCATGCGCGCCGAGGGCCGGCCGTCGGGCGCGACGGTGGCGACGGTCATCGCGGTGGGTTCGGGGATGCCGGCCGCCTTGGCCTGCGCGAACAGCGAATCGAATGTGGCGAGTGCTTCGGCGTAGAGGGGCATGGGGACTTCCGGGGATGGTGTTGCGCTATTGTCGCGCGATGCCGCCGCCGACGCCCATGATCCGGATCAAATCGACTCGACCGGGTTTCGGGCCGTCCGGTTTCAAAGCCGCAGTCGTCGCCGATGTGCTCGACGACGCGCTGCATCACGGCACACGGGTCTACGCCATCGCCGGGCTGCAGGGCTCCGGCAAGTCCACGCTCGCGGCGCAGGTGGGTATGTTGGCGCGCGAACGCGGCCTGCGTGTGGCGACGCTGTCGATCGACGATGTTTACCTCGGCCGTCGCGAACGCCAGCGGCTGGCGCGCGACGTGCACCCGCTGCTGGTCACCCGCGGTCCGCCGGGGACGCACGATCTCGCGCTGGCCTGCGACACGCTGGACGCCCTGCGCTCCGGCGCGGCGACGCGGCTGCCGCGCTTCGACAAACTCGGCGACCGGCGATTGCCGCCGTCGCGCTGGCGCACGGCCCGGCAAGTCGATCTAGTGCTGTTCGACGGCTGGTGCCTGAAGGTGCCGGCGGAAACGTCGGCGCAACTGCGCGATCCGGTCAACCAACTGGAACGCGACCAAGACCCGGATGGTATCTGGCGTCGCTGGTGCAACGAACGACTCGGTGACAACTATCCGGCGCTATGGGCGCGGCTCGACCGCCTGCTGTGGCTGCAGCCGCCGGATTTCGAACCGGTCGCGCATTGGCGCTGGCAACAGGAGCAGACGACGCGTGCGGCGCATTCAGGACGGATCGGCATGAGCCGTGCCCAAGTCGAACGCTTCGTCCAGCATTTCGAGCGCGTCAGCCGGCAGGCGCTGCGCACCCTCCCCGCGATCGTCGACCGCACCCTGGTGCTGGATGCGCGGCGACGCGTACGTTCGGAGCGGTTCGTCGATGCCGCAGGATGATGCCTACTCGACGACGAAACTCACCCGCAGGTTCACCCGCCACTCGGTAACGTTGCCGGCATCGTCGGTGACGACCTTGGTTTCGTTGATCCAGGCGCCCTTGATGTTCTTGACCGACTCGGCGCATTTCTTCAGACCGCTGCGGACGGCATCCTCGACGCTGGTCTTGGACGAAGCATTGATTTCGATGATCTTGGCGATGGACATGATGTCGCTCCACGATGGCCCGGCGGTACGCCGGAAGCTCAGGCTACGCCCCGGCTGTTAAAATCCCGGCATGACACCTTCCACGCATCTTGTCCTGGTCGGCCCGATGGGCGCCGGCAAGAGTTCGCTGGGCCGGCGCCTGGCGCAGCGCTGGGGGCTGGCCTTCGCCGACCTCGACCGCGAGATCGAAGCCCGGGCCGGCACGGACATCCCGGCGATCTTCGCCAGCGAAGGCGAAGCCGGTTTCCGCCGTCGCGAGAGCGCGGTGCTGGCGGACGTGCTGGCTCGCGACGCCTGCGTGATCGCCACCGGCGGTGGCGCGGTACTGGACGCGGACAACCGGGCGCTGCTGCGCCAGCGCGGGTTCGTGGCATATCTGCAGATCGACGTCGAAGAACAACTGGCGCGGCTGGCCGCCGACCGCAGCCGGCCGCTGCTGGCCGGCGTCGACCGCAGCGAGGTGCTGACGCGGCTGGCGGCCACGCGCGCGCCGCTGTACGCCGAGGTCGCCGATCTCACGTTTTCGCCCACTGGCATGGACAAGCGCGAAGCAGTGGATCGTCTGGCCGAACAACTCGAATCTCATTGGCAGCGTCCGGCTGCACCCTCCCGCGCAGCGGATACGACATGACCACTCCCGCACTTCGCACCGTCAACGTCGGCGGCGCGCATCCCTACAGCATCGCGATCGACGAAGGTCTGCTAGACGCAGGCACCGCGCTGACCACCCGCATCCACGGCCGCCACGTCCTGCTGGTCAGCGACGACAACGTGGCGCCGCTTTACGCGAAACGGGTCGAGACCGCGCTGTACAAGGTCCGCCCCGAGCTGCGGGTGACGCGTTTCACCATGCCGGCCGGCGAACAGTCCAAGACCCTCGGCCACTTCGGCGCCGCCATCGACGCGCTGGCGAAGGCCGGCGCGACCCGCGACGCCTGCGTGCTGGCGCTGGGCGGTGGCGTGGTCGGCGACCTGGCGGGATTCGCCGCGGCATGCTGGATGCGCGGCATCGACTGCATCCAGCTGCCGACCACGCTGCTGGCGATGGTCGACTCCTCGGTCGGCGGCAAGACCGCGGTGGATCTGCCGCAAGGCAAGAATCTGGTCGGCGCCTTCCATCCGCCGCGCGCGGTGTTCGCCGACATTGGCACGCTGGACACGCTGCCGGAACGCGAACTGCGCGCCGGTCTGGCCGAAGTCGTCAAATACGGGGCGATCGTCGATGCGCCCTTCCTCGACTGGCTGGAAGCGCATGCCGCGGCGCTGCTGGCGCGCGAACGCGAGCCGCTGGTCGAAGCCATCGCCCGCAGCTGCCAGCACAAGGCCAGCATCGTAGAACGTGACCCGCTGGAGCACGGCGAACGCGCGCTGCTGAATTTCGGCCACACCTTCGGTCACGCGATCGAAGCCGAACAGGGCTACAGCGGCGACGGCGATGCGCTGAATCATGGCGAAGCGGTGGCGGTGGGCATGGTGCTGGCGGCGCGACTGTCGGCGCACCTGGGCATGGCGCCGGCTGCGGACGTGGGACGCATCCGCAGCCTGTTGACCGCCTTCGGGCTGCCCACGGCGCTGCCGGCCGGGCTGGACGCGCACCTGTTGCTCGACCGCATGCGCCTGGACAAGAAAGCCAGCGCCAGCGGCCTGCGTTTCGTGCTGTGGGAAACGCCCGGCACCGCGCGGATCGTCTCCGATGTGCCGGAAGACGCCGTACTCGAAACACTGCAGGAAGGCTGACCGCCCGTTCCATCGGCGCCAGCCCTTACAATCCGCGCATGCGCCTTTTCCTGCAGCAACGCCCCGACGACCGCGAAGCCCCCCGCTTCGTGCAACTGCAGTTGGAAGCCGATCTGATCGGCGGCTGGACGCTGACCCGCGAATCCGGCCAGGTCGGCGGCCGCAGCACGCTCAAGCGCGAGCAGTATCTCGACCAGGCCAGCGCGCTCGCCGCGTTCGAGCGCGCGCGCGATCAGACGCTGAAAAAAGGCTTCCAGTTGATGTTCGCACAGGGCGAGGTGACATGATTGTGAACTGCCTTATTGGCAGTTCACATGTCGCCGAGCGCCCGGTCAAGGATGGCCGGGCCGGGCGTTCCGAAGCCAAGCGTGTATCGCCATGGATGGCCGCTGCGACAGCATCGAAGTCCGTTTAACCTCTCCATCCCTGTTTTCGACAAACACTCGATAAGCACTCGATCAACACTTCCGCCCAGGATCTCCGCTTGACCACCGACACCGCTCCGAGCAACGACCGTTTCCTCCGCGCCCTGCGTCGCGAGCCCGTCGACCGCACGCCCGTCTGGCTGATGCGCCAGGCCGGCCGCTATCTGCCGGAATACCGCGCCACCCGCCAACAGGCCGGCAGCTTCCTGGCGCTGGCGAAGAATCCCGAACTGGCCTGCGAAGTCACCCTGCAGCCGCTGCGCCGTTTCCCGCTGGACGCCGCGATCCTGTTTTCCGACATTCTCACCGTGCCCGATGCGATGGGCCTGGGCCTGTATTTCGCAGACGGCGAAGGCCCGAAGTTCGAACGTCCGGTGCGCACCGCCGAAGACGTGGCGAGGCTCGCGGTGCCGGACATGGAAACCGAATTACGCTACGTGATGGACGCGGTGCGGGTGATCCGCCGCGAATTGGACAATATGCCCGACGGCTGCAGCGTGCCGCTGATCGGCTTTTCCGGCAGCCCATGGACGCTGGCCTGTTACATGATCGAAGGCGGCGGCAGCGACAATTTCTCGAAGATCAAGGCGATGGCGCTGAACGCGCCCGAGCTGCTGCATCGCGTGCTGTCGGTGAACACCGATGCGGTCATCGCCTATCTCGCCGCACAGCGCGCGGCCGGCGCGCAGGCGCTGCAGGTCTTCGACACCTGGGGCGGCGTGCTCAGCCCGGCGATGTATCGCGAATTCTCGCTGCCCTACCTGGTCCGTATCGCCCGCGAGCTGCAGCGCGGCGAAGGCGCGGCGCGCACGCCGCTGATCCTCTTCGGCAAGGGCAACAATCATTATCTGGAAGAACTCGCAGCCTCCGGCACCGAAGGCGTGGGCGTGGACTGGACCATCGAACTCGCCGATGCCGCGCGTCGCACCGGCGGCAAGGTCGCGCTGCAGGGCAATCTCGATCCGGCCACGCTGTACGGCTCGCCCGACGCGATCCGCGAACAGGTACGTCGCGCGCTGGACAGCTATGCGCAAGGCAACGGTGGCTCGCGCGACGGCCACGTCTTCAATCTCGGCCACGGCATGTCGCCGGACATGAATCCCGATCATGTCGCCGCGCTGGTGCAGGCGGTGCATGAGTTGAGCGCACGATAGCGAAACGATCGTTCACGGCGATGATGCCGGCACCAGCATCGCGTCGATCACCTCCGCCAGCATGTCTCCGGTCAACGGCTTGCGCAGGAACGCGTCGAAGCCGGCCTCGCGCGACTGTGGCTCGGCCTCGGCATCGGCACGAGCGGTCACCGCCACCATCGGCTGAGTGAATGTTTGCATGCGCAAATGGCGCACCAGCGCGAGGCCGTCCATGCCCGGGAGATCGAGGTCGATCAAGGCGAGGTCGAAGCGCCGCGTCGCTACCTCCGCCAGCGCCGCAAGCGCATGGCCGGCATGGACCACGCGGTGGCCCTGCGCCTGCAGCATGCCGATCAGCACGTCGGCGACGATGGCGTCGTCTTCGACCAGCAACACGTGCAGGCTGGCCGTCGATACCGACGCCGCACCGGGGTTGGGGATCGGCGCTGACGCAACAGACGCTTGCGCACGCAGCAATGGCAAACGCACGATGAAGGCGGCACCCTCGCCGGGCGCGCTGCGCAACTCGATGCCGCCGCCCATCGCCACCGCGAATTCCTGGCAGATCGCGAGCCCCAGTCCGCTACCGCCATAGCGGCTGGCGGTACGCGCGCCCTCCGCCTGCTCGAAGCGACGGAATAGACGGCGCTGTTGTTCCTCATCGAGACCCGGGCCTGTATCGCGCACCGTGAAGCGCAGACCCTGCGGCGCCAATGCGTCGACGCACAGCCCCACTTCGCCGCGCGGGGTGAACCGGATCGCATTGCCGAGCAGATTCAGCAGAATCTGACTCAAGCGCGTGGCATCGCCGTGCCAGCCGCCGCGCTGGTCTTCGGCGATCTCGACCAACAGCGCCAGCCCCTTGCGCTCGGCCAGCGGTCGCATCAATGCGATCGCATCGTCGATCAATACGTCGAGTTCGAAGTCCGCAGGATCCAACTCGAAACGCCCGGCCTCGATCCGCGCGAGATCCAACGCGTCGTTGACCAGTCGCAGCAGATGCCCGCCGGCACGGCGGATCGCACTCAGAAATCAACCGTCTCCGCCCCCACCGCTATTCCCACCAGAACTAGCCGAGCCATCGGAAGGACTTGTAAAACCCCGTGCCCCGATCTTCATTACCGGGCCGGAATTTTCTGGCGTATTCATGTTCTTGGATGGCGCCTGTTGACGTTCTAGTTCGGCTTTTTGGTCCAACTCATCATTGACCTGTGAAAGTCTTTCCGTGCTTGTCGACAAAGATTTCTGCACGGCAGTGGCGACATCAGCATAAGCACGATTTGCACCCTCCCAGTAGGGGTCGGCACTATCGATTACGAACGCACGGGTGCCGTCCTTACTCATTCCGAACGACCGAATCTCGGTCATCCCAGATGCCTTTGCATTTACCGTCAACATTGCAGCGCGCCGTTCGCTATCTTCGTCAGGTACGCGTCCGCTTTTGCGATCTTGTTCATGTACTAATGCAAGCGCCTGCCGAAACAGTCCATTGTCTGAATGAGCCTGCTCGGACAGCAGCGGCGCACCGGGCTGTTGCACGATTCGCCGCTCAGTCTCAGGGTTGTCCTGCCCCTCCTTGTCACTATGCTTCAGGCTTACACCGCGCACGCGATCACCACTGGTATCGAACAACACGAAATTCTTGCCGCCAAGCTCAAGACCGTTAGCTTCCAGTAGCGCTGCCTTCAGGCCGAGCTGCTCGAAATCGAGTCGGACATCGTGCGCGCGCTGGCCCGTTTCGGTTTCATACGCGCGCACATGACTGGCAATTGTACCGACCACCACCGCACCGTAATGGTTGGTGTAATCCGAATTGCCATTACGACCGAGTTTCGCTTCCTGCGGGAGCTTGTCGTAATAGCAGACGCCCACCGCTTCGACATTATCCGACTGGGCCAGCGGACTGCCGATGATGATGCGCTGCTGGGCATCAAGGGTGATGCCAGGGGCAGCCTTGAAACTATTTCCATCCGCACCGACCACACAATCGCCAACCGCAGCGACACGTTTCAGGAGATTTTCTTGCGACAGCGGACCAGCATCCTCACGGTCCACTCGATCGGCCAGCACATTCCAGGCCGCAATGGTCGCCATCGATTCGTCCTGTCGAGCGTATTGCAAATAGCGCTCGGCCGGCTTGGTCAGATCAACATGACCAAAGTCAGATTCAGTCCAGAGTGCAGCATGGACAGCGCCAGTGAAGGCCTTGGTCGAATGTGCTCGGCCTTCACTGAGGGCGCTATGCGCAGTTTCATGACCGAGCACGTAGGTGATGCGATCCAAGCGTTCCGTCTTGTCCTTGGACAAAGTTTTAAAGATATCAACGTCAAGATAGATCGCACGATCTGTTCCGCTGTAATAACCACCGGAATGCTCTCCCGGTGGTTGTAGACGCACATGCTGAAACCGACCGGCTTGCGCCTCTTCCATCATCCGTTGTTGCAGAGAGGGCGAACTAAGAATTGCTTCTTCAATATCGGCTCTTTTTCCCGCAGGCAGACCCTCCGTAATGGATTGTAGATGCACTGGCAATCTACTCATGGAAGGGCACGCCTGCAGAGATATAGATCGTTTCGGCGCAATAGCGATACTGCTCCGGGCCTAAACCGATCTGCTGTACATACTTGAAAATTTTTACAGCCACGCCAAAACTGAGATCGGGGCGATCCCTATCAAAGACTAAATGCGCACGCGGCTGTACCCAGCGCGGGAAGCGAGTGAAACCACGTGCAACGACATCCTCAGCCAACTTCTCCAATTCATAAGAGCATTTGGAAGCAAAGCCCTGGCCTTGGCCATCATTCGATCTGAAACCGATAATGAATTTTGGCAAATCCTCTCCGCGCCCTCCTTGGACACCGATTCCATACCCCCAACCGGCATCCGTCATACCTTCGTGCCCCCAGTAATCCGTAGACTTCTGACTCGGCTGCAAGCGCACGCCCATCATTTTTTCGATATGCGCCCGGCTCATGTCTTCTGGGCCTTTCACACTGTCGATTAAGTTGAGAACCTGTTCACGCAGTTGAGCCGCAGGAATAGCGGGGCCAAGCATGGGTTTGGCGACAGGGGCCTCGGACATGGCAGGGACTTCCTTAGCAGGGCTTGCAGGACTGGGGGCAATCGGCGTTGCAACTGATGTAGCCGGTAATTCAGGCACCGCGACTTGGGCAGATGGTGCCTGCGCGCAGCCCGAAGTAAAAAGAATGCCCGCACTAAGCAAACCTTGGAGTGCAGTGCTTTTCATTTGCGTTCCAGTGAGGTGACCCTATGACGGGCAGCTACTTTAGCTGTGGCTTCAACCTTTACTGATAATTGCTTGCACAGCGGAGTCAAGGTCGTCCCAATGGCGGTAATGACCCGGAGCCGGCGGTACAGATGTCAATTGAAGCAAATCGCCGGGAAGATGAGGAGCGAATGGGGTCACAGCAACCATACCCACCACATCGCCTTCGGGGGTGGATCGCCATAACGCCAACCGGAACCCGGCGATGTATTGACCCTCTGCATTAGTAAGCAGGAAGCACCAACCGTCTGCCGAATGGAACGAATAATTCATGTGTTTCTCCTTGATTGAAATTTTGTGTAAGCAGCATACCAGTGCCGATCTGGCAGACGAAGCAAATCTACATCATCGGGGACGAGCATGGATACTGACTCAGCACATTGAAATTTAATATTGTGCTTGTCACGAATCGCACAAGAAATCCAGCCCCTAAGTTGCTTACAAAAATAGAAGCATTTCACTTGACCATTGTGCTACCGGCCTTTAGATTGATCGAAGGTGCTGAACACACCTCATCAGGCGGCTAATCGCACACGAAAGTCATGCGTTTTTTTTGTTTATCTGTGTTTACAGATATGGCCGGGTAGCGCGCAGCCATACAACACCCGCAAGGGAAAAGCTGTGCGTGACGCGACACAGCCAACCCTTGTACGAGACGACCCATACACCGCCCCCCCACGGCAGCGGACACGCCCTGGATCTCATCGCCGCACGTCGCAGCGTCGCCCTCGAAAGGTATCCGCATGAAATCCCTGCGGCTGCCATCCATCATGCTGAGATGGTCCGGGGACGCAATCCACAACAGGTCATCGTCATCCAGTGCGATCACATGCACATTGTTGTCGGGCAACGAACTGTCCACACCGGACTCGCGCCGCCAGAACCGGAATTTCGTGCCGTCGTAACGCGCCAAGCCGTCGCTCGTCGCCACCCAGACGTAGCCTTGGCGGTCCACGTCGAGATCGTTGATGATCGAAGACAGCCCCTGCTCCGCGCCGAAGCGGACGAAGCGGTATGTCGAAGGCGGCCCGGAGGGCGCAGCCTCGGCGGGACCCGCCATCGGCCATGCGCAGCTACCGCAGAGCAGAACCGCAATGATCAGCCGCCAGCACCGAGCCGTCGAGTGGATGTTCTGGCCGATGCGTTTCCTCTGCACCTCTCCTCTCCGCAAGCTGTCCCCGGACACACGATCCCAGTGCATGGCCATCCTGAATCTCTTCCCTCGCCCTGCGTGACCGCCGGCCGCGCGATACATCATTGCAGCCCTGTGGGGACATATGCTGCTGCATTCGCCTAGAATCCGGCAAACTCTCTCCGAGATTCCCGCATGCCGTTCGCCCATCGCCACCGGATCGCCGCATTCGTCGCATTCGCGATCACGCTTCCGTTCGCGGGCGGTGCGGCGGCGGGCGAAGCCGTTCGCTACAGCCTCGACCCGGTGCACACCCGGGTGATGTTCGCGATCGAGCACGCCGGGTTCTCCAAAGCCATCGGGACCGTGTCCGGCAGTACCGGCCAGCTGGTCTTCGATGCCGAAGACTGGACAGTCGCCACGCTGCGGGCCAGCGTGCCGATGACGCGCGTGGACATGGGCGACGCCGGCTGGAACAAGGCGACCCTGGCCGGCAATCTGCTGGATGTCGAGGACCACCCCGAAGCCGTGTTCGTCTCCACGCGCGTCGAGCCGATCGCCCCGAACCGCGCCTCGGTGTACGGCATGCTGACCCTGCGCGGCGTGTCGCGCGAGATCGTGCTGGACGTGACCCTCAACGCGGTCAAGCGCCACCCACTGCCGCCTTTCCGGCGCACGGTCGGGTTTTCGGCCACCACCTCGCTCAGCCGCAAGGACTTCGGCATCAATGCCTGGCCGAGTGTCATCGGCGATGCGGTCGAGCTGCGGATCGAAGCCGAAGCCGTCCGCAGCCGTGGCGATGAAGGCGACGATGTCGATGCCAACACACCCGATGCCCCGATCGACGCCTCTTCTTCTCCGGGAGCCGCAAAGACCGGCTCGCTTCCCCAGACCACCACTGAACCCGCACCATGACCCTGAAGAACACGCCCGACCGCTGGGGCGGCGTCAGCCAGTTGCTGCACTGGCTGGTCGTCGTCCTGATCCTGACCATGGCCTACCTGGGCCTGACCATGGGCGACCTGCCCAACGGCCCGGACAAGATCCAGACCTATGCCCTGCACAAATCGATCGGCATCACCATCCTCGCGCTGGTCGCCGTGCGTTTGCTGTGGCGCCTGTATGCCGGCACGCCGCAGCCGGTGCCCGGCTCGCCGCGCTGGCAGGAACGCATCGCCGGCCTGACCCACTTCGCCATCTATGCGCTGCTGTTCGCGATCCCGCTCAGCGGCTGGGTGCTGAATTCGGCCGCGGGCTTCCCGCTGCAGTGGTTCCATCTGATCAACCTGCCGTACATCGTCGAGAAGAACCACGACCTGCACGAACTGGCGGCGGACGCGCACGAAATCATGTTCTGGCTGCTCGCCCTGCTGGTCGTGGCGCATGCCGGCGCCGCGTTCTATCACCACTTGTTCCAGCGCGACGCCACCCTCGCGCGCATGCTGCCGCGCGGCTGGCTGCGCGCTGGCGACACCGCCACAGCGCCCGCAGCCACGGCGGCGGCTTCCTCCATCGACACCCCACTCCCTCAGGATCCGGACCATGCCGCATGAATCCACCCGACCGCTTTCATCCGGCGCGCGCCTGACCGCTGCGCTCTTCGTTGGCCTGCTGCTCGCCGGTCCTGCCTCCGCCGCCGATTACGTCCAGACCACGGGCTCCACGCTCGGCTTCTCAGGCCAATATCAGGGCGATGCCTTCAACGGCCGCTTCCCCGGCTTCGCCACCGTGCTCTTTTTCGACCCGGCCAAGCCCGAACTCGGCAGACTCACCGTCGTCATTCCGCTGGCCACCGCCACGGCGGGCAACCCCGATTACGACAGCGAACTGCGCGGCGCATCGTTCTTCAACAGCCCGAAGTTTCCGCAGGCGCGCTACACGGCGACGAAGTTCCGCTCGCTGGGTGGCGGCAGATACGCCGCCGACGGCACCCTGACCCTGCGCGGCGTGAGCAAGCCGGTCACGCTCAGTTTCACCTGGACTGCAGGCGCAAAACCGGTGCTGGCCGGCACCGCTGTCGTCAAACGTCTCGACTTCGGCGTCGGCGGCGGGGACTGGGCCGATACCAAGGTCATCCCGAACGAGATCAAGATCACGACCAAAGTCGTCTTGCAGGCGAAGTAGACAAGGCGGACGCGTGGAACCGGGACGCCCCGGTTCCTGTCCGGGTTCTGTGCAGCGGCAATCGTTGCGTCACAACGGATTGCCACCTTGCCGCCTCTTCTCTGTGGACATCCACCACAGGGACAGCATCATGTTCAAGACAACATCGTTGGCGGCACTGCTGCTCTTCGTTTCGGCGCCTGCCGTGTGCGCCGACTACGTTCAGACACCCGGCTCCTACCTCAATTTTACCGGCAGCTATTACGACACATCGTTCAAGGGGCATTTCCCGGGGTTCACCACCCGTTTCAGCTTCGATCCCGCGGATCTGGAGGATGCGACGCTGGATGTCTCCATCCCGTTGGCCGGCGCAACCACGCGCAACGCCGATTACGACAACCAGATGCACAGCACTTCGTTTTTCAACAGCAAACGCTTCCCGCAGGCGCTGTACTCGGCGACGAAATTCCGCCGCCTCGGCGGCAATCGCTACGCCGCCGACGGCACACTCACCCTGCGCGGCGTCAGCAAGCCGGTCACGCTGACCTTCACCTGGTCGCCCGGGGCCAAACCGGTGCTGACTGGGCAGGCCATCGTCAAACGCGAGGCGTTCGGCGTCGGCAGCGGCGCACTGGTCGATGCCGGAATCCTCCCGAGTGACATCCCGAACGAGATCAAGGTCGCCACCAAGGTCGTGTTCAAGCCCCAATAACGTCAGCGCGTCGCCGGGGGCTCCGACGGCAGCGGCCGCATGGTGTAGACGAACGCGCCGAGCAGATCGCCGGCGCGTTTGTCCTTGTGGCAGCCAAGACATTCGCCGCCGGCGCTGATCGGCCCGACCACGCGCAACGCATCGCCCTGCGGCCGCACCACAAGGCGCTGCCCGTCTTCCAGCGCGCGCACATCGGCGCGCTCGGTTCCGGTCAACGGCCTGCCTGCGCGCCGCGGCGCCAGCGCCGTGCCGTCCTCGCTGTGCTGGAATCCCTGGAACGCCGAGGAGAACACCACCGGCGGATCGTGTCTGGCGATGCCGATCATCTGCAGATCCTGCACCCACAGCGGCGTTTCGCCGCGGGTCCGATAGGTGCTCATGACCCGCATCATCGGCGTGACGCGCATCCTGCCGAAGCCCTCGCTCTGCACGAACGCCAATACGAAGTCGTCATGCATCCGCAGCAGTTCGTCGTGGCTGGGCGTATCGCGACCCACGGCCGACGCCCAGCCTGCGACGGCCAGCACCGACGCCATCGCGACCAGCCCCAAGCGCATCCCTGTGGCCTTGCGCACGATCATTGTTTTCATCCCGGCCTTCCTCGTGGTTTTGATCGCGGCTTTCGTCCGCAGCCTCTTCCGGCGACATCGTCATGACACGCCAGCACGCGCTATCCATGGAATCGCTGGCGCTGCGCCCTGCGCTCAGTCGGCCGCAAGCCCGCCCGCCGCGCGGGCGTCGAACGGCCAGTTCAGTTCGACTGCCTGGGCATCGTCGCGCAACACCGGCACCCGATGGCCGTACGCGGTTTCCAGCGCAGCGTCGTCGTCGATGAACACGCTCTCGAATTCAGGGAAGCGCGCCTCGGCCAGCACCGTCAACGCCAGATCGCACAGATGGCAATCGTCGCGCTGATAAAGGATGAATCGGGAGGGGCGTCCGTGGACCATACGCTGGCGTCAGTGGGGCATGCGCGATGCGGCATAGAATACGGCCCTCTCGCGCCGGGCACACGTCCGGGCGCATCGATCCGGGATATGCGCATGGCCGTCAGTACGTTCGACCTGTTCAAGATCGGCATCGGGCCGAGTTCCTCGCATACGGTCGGGCCGATGCGCGCCGCCTGCCGCTTCGTCCACCGCTGGCTGGAGGAAAGCGGCGACGGCGCGGGCGGCAACGGCGGCGGGGACCTCGCGCGCACCGCGCGGGTGCGCGCCGAAGTATTCGGCTCGCTCGCGATGACCGGCCGCGGCCACGGCACCGACAAAGCGTTGCTGATGGGCCTGGAAGGTCATTGGCCGAACGAGATCGACCCCGACGTCATTCCCGAAGCGCTGGCCCGCATCCGCGGCGAAAAGAAGATCCGTCTGCTCGGCCGCCACGAGATCGGCTTCGACGAGAAGCAGGATCTGATCATGAACAAGCGCCAGAAACTGCCGTTCCACACCAACGGCATGCGCTTCACCGCCTACGATGCCGCCGGCGAAGTCATCGCCACCCGCGATTACTATTCGGTCGGCGGCGGTTTCGTGGTCAACCAGGACGAAGCGGCCGAAGACCGCATCGTCGCCGATACCACCGACCTGCCCTATCCGTTCCACAGCGGCGCCGAACTGCTGGATCAATGCGAACGCAACGGCCTCAACATCGCGGACCTGATGTTCGCGAACGAACACACGTGGCGCTCGGGCACCGAAATCCGCCAGAACCTGCGCGAGCTCTGGACCGCGATGCAGGCCTGCGTGCAGCGCGGCATCCGCCAAGTCGGCGTACTGCCCGGCGGCCTGCACATCACCCGTCGCGCGCCGGCGCTGCACGCCGAACTGTCCTCGAAGCCCGAAGCGGGGATGCGCGACCCGCTCACGGTGCTGGACTGGGTGAATCTGTACGCGCTGGCGGTGAACGAGGAAAACGCCGCCGGCGGGCGCGTCGTCACCGCGCCCACCAACGGCGCCGCCGGCATCATTCCGTCGGTGCTGCACTACTACGACCGCTTCTGCCCGGGCGCCAACGAACAGGGCGTTTTCGACTTCATGCTCACCGCCTCGGCCATCGGCATCCTCTACAAGGAAAACGCATCGATCAGCGGTGCGGAAGTTGGTTGCCAGGGCGAAGTGGGCGTGGCCTGCTCGATGGCCGCCGCCGGCCTGACCGCTGCGCTCGGCGGCACACCGGGACAGGTCGAGAACGCCGCCGAGATCGGCATGGAACACAACCTCGGCCTGACCTGCGACCCGATCGGCGGCCTGGTGCAGATTCCCTGCATCGAACGCAACGCGATGGGCGCGGTGAAAGCCATCAACGCATCGCGCATGGCGCTGCGCGGCGACGGCAAGCACAAGGTGTCGCTGGACAAAGTCATCAAGACCATGCGCGACACCGGCCGCGACATGCAGGACAAATACAAGGAAACCTCGCGTGGCGGTCTGGCGGTGAACGTCATCGAGTGCTGAGCGCGGCAGGGCCTTATCGACCGGTTCGCATCTGCGCAACGGCGCGGATCCCGGCGATAGGAATATCGGTGAACGGGCCTCGTCGACGATGATCCCGGGCGGACAGGACGGCGCCCGACCGACAAAATTCGACGGACATCGGTCACAGATGCGAATACGCGTTTAGACTCGGGGCACGACAACTGCCCGGGAGGCCAGACTGGATGTTTCGCCTCGTGTGGCTGACGGCCCTGTATCTGCTGGGTGCATGGTACGCAGGGGCCTTCATTCTGGCGCCGGGCGAAGTCAGCCTGTTCTGGCCGGCCTCCGGCGTCGCCTACGCCGCGGTGCTCCGCTACGGCCCGCGCTGGTCGCTGTTCGTGCCGATTCCAGTCCTGCTGAACCACTGGCTGTTCAACCTGGTTCCGCACGAATTCCTGCCCTACTCGGTCGCCAGCAATCTGCTGAGCGCGCTCGCCGGTTATTACGTCTGCACGTTGATCACCGGCACCCGCGCCCGACTCAGCGTCCGCAGCGGTTTCGGGCTGATGTGCGGCGCGCTGACCATGTCCATCACCTCCGGCCTGATCGGCACCGCCGGACTGGTGGCCTCGGGCATGGCCGCCGGCGAGGAACACTGGCTGGCGTTCGCGCGATGGGCCATGAGCGACCTGCTCGGCATCATCTGCCTCGCACCCTCGGTGCTCTATCTGACCCATCGGTCGTCAGGGGGCCACAGCCTCACCGTCAACGGCAGATACTCGTCGGCGCGCGAGAAGTGGGTCTGGGCGCTGTGCGCCGCGCTCACCGTGCCGATCTTCTATTACGCCGGCACCAGGAGTGGCCTGTATTCGCTGGGGCTGGTGTCGCTGCCGCTCGCCTTGCTGCTGTGGAGCGCCGCGCGCTTCGAACCGCTGTGGTCGGTGCTGGGCACCGGCGTCGCGGTGCTCGCCATCACCTCGCTGACCGCGCTGGGTCTGGGCGGCTTCCAGGCGCCCAAGGATCCGCTCGACACCGCGCTGCTGCTGGGCTTCATGTGCCTGTTCGCGAACATTCCGCTGATGCTGATGGCGGCGATCTCCGAGCAGCGCGCGGCCACCCGCCAGGCGCTGACCCGGGCGGTGACCGACGCCGCCACCGGACTGCCCAACCGCAGCGCTTTCGAAGAAGCGGTGCAACGGGCGATGTCGCGACGGGGCGAGGAACACGGCCTGATGTACCTCGACCTCGACCACCTGAGCCTGATCAACGACACCGCCGGCCATGCTGCCGGCGATACGGTGATCGAGGCGATCGGCGCGCTGCTGCGCTCCAGGGCGGGGCAGGACGACCAGGTGTTCCGGATCGGCGGCGACGAGTTCGCGCTCCTGCTGCACGGCCCGCCGAATGCGTCGTTGCGCACCGCCGAGATCGTGTTGCGCACGATCGAGCGCTTCCGGATCGGCTGGCAGGACCAGACCCTGAACGTGACCGTCAGTATCGGCCTGGCGACGTTCCGGGCCGGCGAAGCCGACTCCGCACGCCTGTTCTCGCTGGCCGACAGCGCGTGTTTCACCGCCAAGGAGCTGGGCGGCAACCGCATCTGCGTCGCCAACCACGAGCCGGGTGAACTGCAGGAACGCACCGCGGCGATGCGCTGGGCGGTCCGCATCCGCGAAGCGCTTGACAACGGCCTGTTCGAACTTGATTGCCAGGCCATCATGCCGCTGGGCGCCGCACCGTCGCCGGGCCGCCATTTCGAGTTCCTGCTGCGCATGCGCGACCCCGAGACCGGCCAGCGCCTCGCGCCCGGCCATTTCATTCCTGCGGCCGAACGCTTCCACCTGGACGTGCAACTCGACCGCCACGTGATCGAACTGGCGCTGGGCTGGCTGGAGGCCCGCCCCGAAGCCGCGGCACAGGTGCATCTGTGCGCGATCAATCTCACCGCCGCATCGATGGTCGACGAGAGTTTCCAGCGTTTCCTGGTCGAACGCGTGCTGGGCAGCCCGCTGCCGGCCAGCATCCTGTGTTTCGAAATCACCGAAACCAGCGCCGTCCGCGATCTCGCCCGCGCGCAGACGCTGATCACCCAACTGCGCGCCCTGGGCTGCGCCTTCGCACTCGACGATTTCGGCACCGGCTTCTGCTCGTTCAATTACCTGCGCTCGCTGGACGTCGACTACTTCAAGATCGACGGCAGCTTCATCCGCGACCTGCGCGACTCGCAGCTGTCGACGGTGATCGTGCGTTCGATCACCGACATCGCCCATGTCCTCAACAAGAAGACCATCGCCGAACAGGTCGAAAGCGGAGACGACTGCGATCTGCTGCGCTCGCTGGGCGTCGATTTCGCGCAGGGATTCGGGCTGCACAGGCCCGAGCCGCTGGAAGAGTATTTCGGCCATCCCGCAACGAACAGCCCGGGAACATGACTCGCACGATGTGAGGCACCCGCGCGACGCGCCGCCATCACGCTTTCGCGGCGATCTCCAGCGCATCGTCCAACAACCCGGCAGCGGTGATTTCCGCACCCGCGCCTGGACCCTGAATCACCAGCGGCTGCCGGCGGTAGCGATCGCTCCAGATCGCCACCCTGTTGTCGGTGCCGGCGCCGCCGGCCAGCGGGTGATCCGCCGGCAGCGATTCCAGACCGACGCGCGCGCTGCCGTTTTCCAGCCGCGCGATGAAACGCAGTTTCTCGCCGCGCTTGTAGGCATCGGCGTAACGCTCGCGCATCGCCGCATCCAGTGCCGCCAGCGCAGCATCCACATCGGCGGCGGCCAGCGCAGCGAGTCCCGGCGGCACCAGCGAATCGACTTCGATGTCATTGCTGTCCAGCACGACGCCAGCGGCGCGCGCGAGGATCAGCAGCTTGCGGCGCACGTCTTCGCCGCTGAGATCATCGCGCGGATCGGGCTCGGTATAGCCGGCATCGCGGGCCTGGCGCACGAAGCCCGAGAACGGGCGCAGGCCGTCGTAACGATTGAACAGCCATGCCAGCGAGCCGGACAGCACGCCGGCGATGGCGTGGATGCGGTCGCCGCCGGCCTGCAGCGTACGGATGGAACGCAGCAGCGGCAGCCCCGCGCCGACGGTGGCGCTGTCGCCGTAACGACTGTTGCCGCGCCGCTGCGCATCGCGGATCGCCTGCCAGCGCGCGAGCGACGTGCCCTGCCCCAGCTTGCATGCGGTGACCACGTGGATGCCCTGCGCCAGCCACGCCGCGTGACGCTCGGCCACGGCTTCGCTGGCGGTGGCGTCGATCAGGATGCGCACGCCGTAGTCGCCGAGCATCTGCGGCACGGCGTCCGGCGACGGCGGCGACGGCGGCGGCGCGATCGCACGCGGATGATCGCGTCGCGCCGCGCGCTCCACCGCATCGGCGACCGATGCCGGCTGGAACGCGAACCGCGAATTCGCGGCGTAGCGCAGCGACAGCCGTTCGCCCAGCGCGGTGCCCTGCCAGCCGGCGAGACGCGCGAGCACCGCGCTGCCGACGGTGCCGGTCCCCAGCAGCGCGATGCGCGCCGGCCGCACGGCCGCCGGCGTACGCGTCGCAAGGGCCGCAGAACTCATACCGCGACCTGTTGCGACAGCGTTTTTCGCGCGTCGGCCACCGCGAGCGCGCGCGCCAGCGCGGCCGCGATGTCCTCGACCAGATCGTCGGCGTGTTCGATGCCCACCGACAGCCGCAGCAGACCGTCGCCGATGCCCGCGGCCTGCCGCGCTTCCGGCGTCATCGCCGCATGGGTCATCGTCGCCGGATGCGCGATCAGGCTTTCCACGCCGCCCAGCGATTCGGCCAACGTGAAGTAGTCCAGACCGTCGACGAATGCGCGCACGGCCGCCTCGCCGCCTTCCAGTTCAAGACTCAGCATCGCGCCATAGCCGCGCTGCTGGCGCGCCGCCAGCGCATGGCCCGGATGCGTGAGCAGGCCCGGGTAATGCAGCTTGCGCACTGCCGGATGATCCTGAAGCAATGCGATCAAGGCGTGGGTGTTTTCCTGATGCACGCGCAGGCGCGCGTCCAGCGTGCGCAGGCCGCGCAGGGTGAGGAAGCTGTCGAAGGGCGAACCGGTGATGCCCAGCGCATTCGCCCACCAGGTCAGCGACTGGTGCTGTTCGGCGGTCTTCGCCACCACCGCGCCGCCGACCACATCGCTGTGGCCGTTGATGTACTTGGTGGTGGAATGAATCACGAAATCGGCGCCGAATTCGATCGGCGTCTGCAGCGCGGGCGACAGGAAGGTGTTGTCGACAACGGTCAACGCACCAACCGCGTGCGCGGCGTCGATCACGAAGCGCAGATCGGTGATGCGCAGCAGCGGGTTGGACGGGGTCTCGATCCACACCACCGCCGGCTGCGTCGCCAGCGTCTCTGCCAAGGCGCGCGGGTCGGTGAAATCGATGGTCGTCAACTCGAACGCGCCTTTGGCCGCCAGCGCGTTGAACAAGCGCCAGCTGCCGCCGTACGCATCGTGCGGCACCACCAGACGCTGGCCCGGCTTCAACAGCGCGTGCAGCAGCAGGGTGATCGCGGACATGCCGGTGGAGGTGACCACCGCGCCGGCGCCGCCTTCCAGGTCCGCCAGCGCCTCGCCCAGCAGGTCGCGGGTCGGGTTGCCGCTGCGGGTGTAGTCGTACTGCCGCTTCTCGCCGAAACCGGCGAAGCTGAAATTCGACGACAGCACCAGCGGCGGCGTCACCGCGCCGAACGCGGTATCGCGGTCGATGCCGGCGCGGACCGCGTTGGTGGCGGCGCGCGCGGTGCGGCGGCGCGGCAGAGGGTTGATGTTGTCGGCGCTCATGCTTCACCTCCGGACACGTTGTGCAAGGATTGATCGAGGATGCGGCCGATCTCGCGCGTTTCGGTGAGGAAGGCGTCGTGACCGAATTTCGAGCTCAGCAGGCGCAGTTCGCCCTGCGGCAGCGCTTCGGACAGCGCGAACAGATCGTCCTGCGGCACCAGCCGGTCCTCGGCGATGGCGACCACCGTGGTCGGCACCGGCACGCGGCGCGGATCGATGGCGTGCAGATCGATGGACTCCGACAGGCGCAGGAACGCGGTCGGCGTGGTGCGCGCGATCCAGGTCGCGGCGCAGTGCTCCAGATAATCCTCGGCGGCCACGCGCAGGCGTCCGTGGACCAGCGTCGGCGGCGCGGCGAAGCGCTCGGCGAACTCGTCCGGCGTGCGATACGTCAGCATCGCCAGCTGCCGCGCCAGCGCCAGCCCCTGCGATTCGTCGCACTGCAGCTGGCCCAGCGCCACCGCCTGGCGCTGCAGGGCGCGCGAGGCGCTGGCGAACGGATGCGAGCGGTGCGCGCCGCTGATCGCGACCAGCTTGCCCACGCGCTGCGGATGACGCGCCGCGAACTGCAGGCCGACCATCGCGCCGTACGAGCAACCGAAGAACGCGGCCACCCGGTCGATGCCGAGCGCATCGAGCACAGCGGCGATCGCATCGGCCTGGTCGGCGCTGTCGATCGGCGCATCCAGGGTGCCGTCGGCGCCGATCCAGTCGATCGCCAGCACCTGCACGCGCGAGGTATCCAGACCGACGCCGCTCTGGCTCTGCCACCAGCCCGACTCGGGGAATGCATCGCTGGCCACGACGTGCCGATGCGCGGAAATGCCGCCCGCCGCCAGCACCACCGGCGCGCCTGCCGGGCCGACCAGTTCATAGCCGATGTGCAGATCGCGCGCGCCGGCATGCGCCAGCGTCAACGGCGCGTGCACACGGCCGCGGATCGCGCCGATGGGCGCGGCCACGGCGAAGGATCGACAGTCGTAGTGGGTCGGGGTCGCGAGCTGTGGGTCAGCGAGCTGCGGTTCGGCGAAAGCGGCGAGGGTCATGGCGGTCTCCGGGGCGATGGGGCCATCGAATCCGCGGGGAAACCGGAAGGAAGCTGCTGCGCATGGACGAACGACACGACCGGAGCGCGCAACCATCTTCACGGCGGACGCAGGGTCCCCGCAGGAGTTGGCACCTTGTGGAGCCATCGCGGTTGCGATGCCTCCATCAGGTTGCCCCGGCGTCTTCGGGCCTGTCCCTCAGCCGGTCTTGATGGATGCACGCAGATTGCCGGAGGGTCCGGAGCTTGTCAATCGCTTCATCCGCATAGAACGATAAATTATAAGCACCGCCCCGACGGCGCCGATTCCGCGATACTTCGCGCATGCGTACTTTTTCCTTCCGCGGCGTACGTGCGGCCAGCAGCGCCCTTTTACTGCTCGTTTTCGCCGTATCGACCCTGCCGCACGCCGCCGCGAAGCCGCCCCGCCCATCGCCGGTCGTCGTCGCCGAGGCCTTCGTCTCGGCCGAAAGCCCGACCAAGGATGAGCTGGATTCGCTCGCGACCTGGCGCCACCCCGACGGCACCGCCTGGCTGATCGCGACCGCCAAATCCAGCCATCGCCTGATCGTGTTCGACGCCGAGACCGGCGCCCGGCTGCACGAATTCGGCGCCAAAGGCAGCGAACCCGGCCAGTTCAAGCGCCCGAACGGCATCGCCGTGCACGGCGACCGTCTGTTGGTGGTCGAACGCGACAACCGCCGCGTGCAGATGCTGTCGCTGCCGGATTTCCGCCCGCTCGGCAGCTTCGGCGACACCGAGCTGCGCGCGCCGTACGGGCTGTGGCTGAACCCGCAGAGCGACGGCAGCGTCGATGCTTACGTCACCGACAACTTCATGCTCGGCGAGCGTTTCGACGTGCTGCCGCCGCTCGAACAGTTGAATCGGCGCGCGCGCCGCTATCGCCTGCGCTTCGATGCCGAAGGCGGATTCGCCGCAGAATCGCAGGGCCACTTCGGCAACACCGGCGAAGACGATGCGCTGCGCATCGTCGAATCGATCGCCGGCGACGCGGCCCACGATCGCCTGCTGATCGCGGACGAATACCGTCCGCAGTCGACCCTGCGCGAGTACACCCTCGCCGGCCGCGCCACCGGGCGGCAGATTCCGGAAGACACCTTCGCCTTCGAGGCCGAAGGCGTGTCGCTGTGGGCCTGCAAACGGGACAAGGGCTATTGGGTCTCGGTCGACCAGCTCTCGCCGCTGACCGTGTTCCACGTCTTCGACCGCAAGACCCTGACCCGCATCGGCAGCATCACCGGCAAGACCATCGCCACGACCGACGGCATCACCCTGCGCACCGCGGCGAGCAAGCGGTTTCCGAAGGGCGCGCTGTTCGCGGTGCACCAGGACAAAGCGGTCGCCGCCTTCGACCTGCGCGATATCGCGAAGGCGCTGAAGCTCGACCGCGGCTGTCTGTAATCCGGACGATGCGCGCGCCCCGTCTCGCGCTGCTGGTCGTCTGCACGCTGTGCGCCAGCACGCAGGCGTCGTGGACGACGTTGCGCATGGCCGGGCCGCAGGATCCGCGCGTCGCGGTGAGTTTCGTCGAACCGCTGGCCGGCAACGCCGCCGGTACGGTCGAAGTCTGGGCCGAGAACAGACTCGGAGGCCCAGTGGAAGTCATGCTTTCACCCGACAACGACGCCGCGACCGATGGCGACCCGCCGCTGCCGGCGCGCACGGTATTGCGCGGATTCGAGCGCAGACTGGTCGCGCGTTTGAAGGCGCAGCCCGTCCGCGGGCTGAGGCTGCAGGTCGTGCCCGGCACACCCGATGCGACGCCGCGCGATGTCGAATACGCCTACCCGCTGCAGACCTCGCAGCTGCGGGTCGAACAGGGCTGGGGCGGCGCCTACAGCCATCACGACGTCCAGAACCGGCATGCGGTGGATTTCGCCGCAGGGATCGGCACCCCGGTGGTCGCCGCGCGCACCGGCACGGTGATGGAAGTCGAAGCCGATTACGCCCGGGCGGGCCTCGATGCCGAAACATTCTCCGGTCGCGCCAATTTCGTGCGCATCGTCCACGACGACGGCACGATGGCGCTGTACGCGCATCTCGACGTCGATGGCGCGCTGGTGCGCGTGGGTCAGCGTGTGCGCAAGGGCGAGGCCATCGGGTTTTCCGGCAACACCGGCTTCACCGCCGGCCCGCATCTGCACTTCACGGTGCAGGCGAACCGCGGCATGCGGCTCGAATCGATCCCGTTCCGCATGTTCGGCCCGCAGGGCATTCTGCGGTTCACCGAATCCAAATGATTCGTCAGTAGAGCGGGCTTCAGCCCGCTGCTTCCGATACGCAACCGTTTCGTTTTCGTCAGCCGTGGGCACGGCCCTCATGTCGTCGCCGGCCGAGTTCTGCCTGGGCCGGCCTGAAGGCCGCTCTACAGAAAGCGCGAATGTTTCATTTCCACCAGTCGTGGGCACGGCCCGAATATCGTTATCGGCCAGGTTCTGCCTGGGCCGGATCGAACTTCGCGACGCGTTTGAACGCTGGGCAATCCTCGCGATGCGCGCCCGGCAGATAGCCGAGGCTCATCAGGAACTCGCCAACGATTTCGCCGCCGGTGAAGCGGAACGACTTCTTGAACAACTTCACCCACGCCGCCTTGTCGCGCAGCGCGCCGTCCAGCCGCGCGTGCGCATCCAGCCATCCGGCGAAACCGCCGTGGGACGCGCGCAATCCCTGGATGACCTGTGCGTTGTGGATCGCGGCCTCCACCTTCAGGCGGTTGCGGATGATGCCGGGGTCGGCGAGCAGCCGGGCGCGCTCGTCGTCGCCGTAGGCCGCCACCGTATCCACGTCGAAGCCGTCGTAGGCACGGCGGAAGCCCTCGCGCTTCTTCAGGATGGTTTCCCAACTCAATCCAGCCTGGTTGATCTCCAGGATCAGCCGCTCGAACAGCGCCGACTCGTCGCGGGTCGGAACGCCGTATTCGTGGTCGTGATAAGGCCCGTGAACCGGGTGCCCGGGGGCGAAGTCGCAGTAGGTGCTCATGGCGGGAGAATAGCGCCGACCGCTGACAGGACATGTCAGCAGAGCCGGTTTGCCTTGTAGGAGCGGCGGTTTCTAACACCCGAATGGCTGGTCAAGCCGCGACAGGCATCGGAAAGGCTTTGCAGCACAGCATCGCGGCTCCCGCCGCTCCCACAGGAAACTTCTGGCCCCAGTGGTTTCGGGCTTGAGGCAAGCCGGGCCGTTATAATCGCGCCCTTCCTTTCGATCCCGGGCGCTCTGGCGCCACTCCCCATGTCCGATGTCTCCACCGAAGCCGCCCGTCGGCGCACCTTCGCGATCATTTCGCACCCCGACGCCGGCAAGACCACGCTGACCGAAAAGCTGCTGCTGTTCGGCGGCGCGATCCAGATGGCCGGCTCGGTCAAGGGCCGCAAGGCCGCCCGCCACGCCACCTCCGACTGGATGGCGCTGGAAAAAGAGCGCGGCATCTCGGTCACTTCGTCGGTGATGCAGTTCCCGTACGAGGACTGCATCGTCAATCTGCTCGACACCCCCGGCCACGCCGACTTCGGCGAAGACACCTACCGCGTGCTGACCGCGGTGGACTCGGCGCTGATGGTGATCGACGTGGCCAAGGGCGTCGAAGAGCGCACGATCAAACTGATGGAAGTCTGCCGGCTGCGCGACACGCCGATCATGACCTTCATCAACAAGCTCGACCGCGAAGGCAGACCGCCGATCGATCTGCTGGACGAAGTGGAATCCGTGCTGTGCATCCAGTGCGCGCCGATCACCTGGCCCATCGGCATGGGCTCGCGCCTCAAGGGCGTGGTGCACCTGCTCACCGGCGAAGTGCATCTGTACGAAGCCGGGCGCAATTTCACCCGTCAGGATTCGACGATTTTCGCTTCGATCGACGACCCCGCGCTGGAAGCGAAGATCGGCAACGCGATGCTGGCCGAGCTGCGCGACGAACTGGAACTGGTGGAAGGCGCTTCGCATCCGTTCGACAAGGACGCGTATCTGTCCGGCAAACAGACGCCGGTGTTCTTCGGCTCGGCGGTGAACAACTTCGGCGTGCAGCTGCTGCTGGATTTCTTCATCGAACACGCACCGTCGCCGAAAGCGCGCGCCACCACCGGCCGCATCGTGGCACCGGGCGAAGACAAACTCACCGGCTTCGTGTTCAAGATCCAGGCGAACATGGATCCGCAGCATCGCGACCGCGTCGCGTTCATGCGTATCTGCTCCGGCCAGTTCAGCGCCGGCATGAAGACCCTGCACACGCGCACCGGCAAGGACATGAAACTCGCGAACGCGCTGACCTTCATGGCCAGCGACCGCGAGATCGCGGAAACCGCGTGGCCGGGCGACGTGATCGGCATCCACAACCACGGCACCATTTCCATCGGCGACAGCTTTACCGAAGGCGAGAACCTCAGCTTCACCGGCATTCCGAACTTCGCGCCGGAACTCTTCCGCCGCGCGCGCCTGCGCGATCCGCTGAAACTCAAGCAGTTGCAGAAAGGCCTCGCGCAGCTGTCGGAAGAAGGCGCGACCCAGTTCTTCCGCCCGCTGATGAGCAACGACCTGATCCTCGGCGCGGTCGGCGTGCTGCAGTTCGACGTGGTCGCCTATCGTTTGAAGGACGAATACGGCGTCGACGCCTCGTTCGAGCAGGTGCAGGTCGCCACCGCGCGCTGGATCCGCTGCGACGACGCCAAGAAGCTGGAAGAGTTCCGCGACAAGAACGCGATGAACCTCGCGGTCGACGCCGCCGGCCAGCTGGTCTACCTCGCGCCGACGCGCGTCAACCTGCAGCTCGCGCAGGAACGCGCACCCGCGGTCAGCTTCATGGCCACGCGCGAGCATGCGCATGCGGTGGCGATCGACTGACGTCGAGTCCATCGGGACGACGCGCATGCGCCGACGCGCGAGGCTGTGCCTCGCAAACGCGTCGGCTCATCCGGCCCGCGCTACTCGCACGGGCGTTCGCCGACGCGCGAGGCAGTGCCTCGCAAACGCGTCGGCTCACCCCCTTTGAAAAAGGGGGTCGGCATCGCGCAGCGATGGCGGGGGGATTCGCACTTCGCAGCCCATCGCGCAGAGCACCGCTTTTCGATCAGAATGCGGCACCACAAACAGCCATCCGCGCCCATGATCCACACGATCCGAACATGGTGGCACTACCTCCTCGGCAAGCGCGGCGAACTCGCGCACATGGACCACAAGGATGCGTACATGGCCAAAGTGGTCATGGACATCCACCGCAAGCGCACCGGCAAAACCCTGGTGCGGGTGCCCCTGGCGCAACTGCAACCGATCCACCGCATCGATCGCGAGTCCGCCCTGCGCAGCGCCCGCGAGCGCGCCGATGCGCTGCGCATGCATCGCGACGCGCTGCTGACGACGAAGCTGCTCGACAGCGAAGCGCTGCAGACCATCATTCCGTCGGTGTCGCAGATCAAGGTCGTTCGCAACGGCGGCCGCTGGCTGGCCTTCGAGGGCAACGGCCGGCTGTACGCGATGCGCGAGGTCTTCGAAGCCGACGACGGCATGCAGGTGGAGGTCGAGGAGTATGTGTTCGATGATCCTCGGAGCATCCTGCGGAGATTGAAACGCATACGAAAACTCAATCGGCTGGAGTAAGGCCATGCCGATTCGAGAAATGTTGCTGATCCTGGCTGCAACCGCATCGATCGGGTGCGTGGAGCGCCACAGCACTGTCGACATGTCATGCGACTGGAAAGGTGCCGGCCAGTTCGCGGAATATGCCACGGATGCCCATGCGCGCCTGTCGGACGGCAGACTGACGTCCCTGCGGATCGTGTCGAAAGTCGGCGTTATCGCAGACCGGTCCGAAGGCACCTGCGTTTACGATCTGCGCGAACAACGCTTTGAACACGCGATCGGCGACGACGGAATGCCTAGACTTCGATTCGTCAATGACCGCAACGAGGGCACCGGCTATCTCGACTACCGGGTGTCAGGACACAGACTCATCGTCATCACCGTATCCAGCTACGCATGCGCGCAAGGCGGGCTGGTGTTTCCGATTGATATGTCATCTGATCCCGACACATGCCAAGTCGGAACATTCCCGACATATTGAGCTGATATCACGCGCCCGCAATCACCCCCGCCAACCACTCCGGCGCCGGCTGGTCGACATCGAAATATTCGAAGATCAGATGGATGCGGTCGGTGTCGCCATCGTTCTTCACCGCATGCACGCCCATGTTGTTGACTTCAGCGGCTTCGCCCTCGGGCAAGTGATAACCGACGCCATCGACGAAGAACGTCACCTTGTCGTTGGTGAGCAAGGGCACATGGATCTTGTGCGGCCATTTCGCGGCGGCGTTGGCGTCGCGATGCGGCTTGATCTCGCCGCCCGGCGCCATGCGCGCCAACATCACCCGCGGGAACTGGCCGTTCGCATAGGCGTATGGCGCGACCGCCGCCCGCATCACCGGCGCCAGCAGCGCCTGCCACTCGGCCCACGCCGGACGGTCGTGCGAACCGCGCCAGTCGCGCGTGCTGTCGACGAAACGGAAGACGATATGCCGGGTCTTGTCCAATGCCTCGAACCGGTTCGGCTTGTCGGCGTTCTCGGCGTCCCATACCGCTTCCGGAATCGCCGACACCGCGGCTTTCAGCGCGGCGATATCGACCGCGCCGAGACGGCGGATCGTGGTGGTCTTGCGCGGGTTGGCGTAGGGGTCGTGGCTCATCGCAGGTCTCTTGTGGCTTGGTACTGGGCGCGATCAGAAGCTGTAGTCGAACAGTTCCAGATCCCGGCGGTACAGCTCGGTCACGCCGTCGATCAGCACCTGATCGTAATACTGGCGGTAATCGCCGCGTTTCGAGCTGTTGACCTTGTCCAGCGCGCGGCCGGGAATGCCGATCTTCGCGCAGATGGCGTCGTAGTCGTCCTGCATGCGCTCGACCCGGCCGATGACATCCATCTCCAGCGCGCCGGCAGCGTTGGTCAGCAGCGTGTACTGCGGTTGAAAATGGACATGGTCCATCGGCCGCAGATCGAACAGGATCCTGCGCATGGTGCCCTGCGGGTCGCGCTCGAACTCGCCGTGCTGGCGGGTCATGAACGCGCAATACGAGACGAAGCGGTCGAACGGGTTGCGCACGAACGTGAATTTGAAATACCCGTCGCAGACCGCGTCGCCGAGATAAGGCCGCATCTGGCGCACGCTCAGGTGGCCATGCCTGATCCGGGCGACCTCATCGAACGGAAACCGCTTGTTCACGAACAGACCGACCTGCTCGATGTCTTCCGGGCCGAGGTGTTCGCGCAACGCCTGCCGCACCGAATGGGTGCCGGTCTTGGGCATCGCGACGAACATGTAACGGTGCAGATGGGAAACGATCATGGGCAAACCGAGGGCCGATCCCTCATGATCTCACAGCCGGCCTCCCCCCCGCCGGCATTCGTCCCGCAGGCATTTGAAGTATCTGCAGGACTTGAACCGGAGATCGTCGACGCATGAGCGCACCGCATACCGCGCACGAACCAGCGAACCGCGAAGCCCACATGCGCGAAGCACATATGCGCGAAGAGCTGGCCAGCGCACTCACCCACGGCGTAGGCGCCGCCGCCGCGCTGGCCGGCGGCGCGGTGCTGGTCACCCTCGCCGCACTCTACGGCGACGGCTGGCAGCTCAGCGCCGCCATCGTCTTCGGCATCACCCTGTTGCTGCTGTACGTGGCCTCGACCCTCTACCACGCCATCCAGCATCCGGTGGTGAAAGGCCGGCTCAAGGTCTTCGACCATTGCGCGATCTATCTGCTGATCGCCGGCACCTACACGCCGTTCACCCTGATCGGCCTGCGCGGCCCGCTGGGCTGGTGGCTGTTCGGCACCATCTGGGCGCTGGCGGTGTTCGGGGTGATCTTCAAACTCTTCTACACCGGCCGCTTCAAACTGGTGTCCACCCTCGTCTATATCGCGATGGGCTGGCTGGTGATGCTTGCCGCGAAGCCGGTGATGCGCGCGCTGGATCCCTGGACCTTCGGCTGGCTGCTCGGCGGCGGTATCGCCTACACCCTGGGCACGTTCTTCTATCACCGGCCGAAGCTCGCGTACTCGCACGCCGTCTGGCACCTGTTCGTGATCGCCGGCAGCGTCTGCCACTACATCGCGGTGATGGCGCAGGTGGTGTCGGGGCGCTGAGGCGCGCTTGAACCCGTTGGATTCACTTCGCCGGGCGGTCGGCGATCCACCGGCTCCAGCAGGAAAGCACGATCGCCAACGGTTCGGGGCGTTGCATCGTCGTCCGCGTCAACGGCATCGCGCCGGCCCAGTCGTCGTTGGCGATCGCCTGGAACTCGTTCACGGGCGGCTCGCAGAACCCCATGTGCCATCCCGAGAAATGCCGCTCCGTCAGGGGCGTGTCCAGCAATAGCCGCAGGGAATGATGCCGCGACGACGCGATGATCCGCGCATGCACCTCGCGGACAGCATCCTCGCTGCCCTCGAGATACTGGAAGAAGCGGCCGGAATGATGGAACAGCACGCCGGTGACGCCGACCCGCGCATTGAAGCGCCGCGCGCTTTCCAGCAGTTCGGTCAGCTCCTCCATGGTCATAGGATACGCTTCGCTGCTACAGGCGATGCCATGCATCTTCATGGCTGCCTCCGCATGGCGACGCGGGCGACAGCCGAAGGTAGCGCGGCGATGGCGGCTTGGGGATGACGCATGATGACGTTGATATCCGGGATACCGCTGCATGGGGTAGCACACGGTAAGCGTCGCCGTCGCCGACCGCATTAATCCGGATTAACGACCATGCCACGCTTCAAACACCGTCGCAGGCTGGGCAATGGATTCGATTGCTTCAGGATTTCGGAAACCAGGTGGTATCGATGCGGAAATGCCGATCCTCGAAATCCACGCTCTGCTTCATGCGCGTTTCGTCGAGCAGGTCGATTCCGTGACCATCGCGGCGGATGAAGCCCTCTGCCTGCATCTGCTTCAGCGCACGGCTGACATAGACGTTTGTCAGTCCGACCGCGTCGCCGATCATGCTCTGACTGAGCGGCAGATCGAACTGGGTCTTCATGTCCCGGCGGGTCACGCGCAGCCGCGATACGACCTCCAGCAGGAAATGCACCACGCGCTCTTTCGCGCCCAGCCGGCTGATGATGCGGATGCGGTCGGCCAGGACCGCATGTTCGACCATGCCGATGCTGAAGAGCAGCGCAGACAAGCGCGGCGAGCGCTCGAACACTTCGTACAACCCGGATTTCGGGAATGGGCACAGCAAGCCATCGGTCGCCGCGGCCAGCGCGGAAGCGGTTTTCGAGAACGCGACGTCCGGGATGCCGACGATGTCGCCCGGGTAGTGGATATGCAGGATCTGCCGGCTGCCGTTGGGCAGGGTCATGTAGGTGTAGAACCAGCCCGACTTGACCACGTACAGGTGTTCGGCGGGCACGCCGATGTCGCGGACCATCGCCTTGATGCGGACCGGCTCTTCCGCCTCCTCCAGCTTCGCCAGCAGCGCCGCATCCTGCGGGCTGAGCGGGATGTGGTAGCCGATTTTTTCGACGAGGCAGCTGTTGCTCATCGCGATAGAATAGCGCCTGCGGGTTCGCGTGCGAACGTCATGCCCCACGGCCTCGGAGCGCCTGCGTCACGCGGCTTTCGACGTGGTACTGCGGGCCGCGGATGTGATGGGGATACCGATCAGGAATGCATGCGGGAACCTTGGGAGATCGGCTTGATGTCTTCGTTCACATGGCACGGCCGTTGAACTCGTGCACCGGGATGGCCGAAAGATCGAGATCCTCGATGCAGCGCAGGTTCATCGCGGCCATGCGGTTGGCCTTCGGATCCGTGCCATCGCCGTACGGATGGATGCCGCAGGTGGAGCAGAAGCGATGCTGGATCGCGTGTTTGTTGAAGGTGTAGGTGCTGGCGGCGTCTTCGGGGGCGAGCAGGGTCAATTTGTCGCGGGGGACGAACCAGAGCAGCGATCCTTTGCGCGAGCAGATCGAGCAGTTGCAGGACAGGGCGCTGTCGATGTCGCCTTCGATCTCGAAGGCGATGTTTCCGCAGTGGCAGCTTCCTTTGTGGTTCATGGGTTTGGTTTCCTGGGTGGTGTTTTTCGAAGTTGCTTGCGATATTAAAGGCAACTGCAGAGCTTCCGCGCTTTGCGCGGGTAACTTTCTTTGTCGCAAAGAAAGTCACCAAAGAAAACTCTCTAGTGCCGAGGCAAATCTGCCGTCTGCGGTATGGCGGGGATTTTTCGATGCGGCATCCTGCCGCGTCGAAAAACGGTGCGCATCCTGCGCACCGCCCTCCGGGTCTACTATCTTGAGCAGATTCGGGCTGTCTGACGTGTCGATGGGACGACGCAACTCGCAGAACGCTTTTTGTAGGGCGGGTCTTGACCCGCCGCGAACGAAGCGTTGAACTGAAAGTCGCCGCGGCGAATGGGACGCGGAGCTTGCATGCAATTGAGCGTGGCGAAGCCATTGGCAGCCAGTAGCGTTGACGGCAAGGCTTCGCGTCTCACGAGCCTGATTCACCTGAAGCCAATTACGCGCCGCGTTTTCGATAACCGCCACCGTCCCAACGATCTTTCCGTGCGAGCGAACTTCCTCAAAATTGAAGACCCGGAGGGCGGTGCGCAGGATGCGCACCGTTTTTCGACGCGGCAGGATGCCGCATCGAAAAATCCCCGCAACATCGCAGATGGCAGATTTGCCTCGGCACTAGAGAGTTTTCTTTGGTGACTTTCTTGACTCGCGCCCAAGGCGCTCGCCCTTCGGGCCGGCTTCGCCGTTCGCGCCGCAGGCGGCGCAGTGCGACAAAGAAAGTTACCCGCGCAAAGCGCGGAAGCTCTGCTGTTGGCGGCTAATGGGTATCTCTTCGCTCAACCCATCCTACTTGCTCACAAGCCTGACACACCAGAAGCCAGTTACACACCACGTTTTCGACAACCTCCACCGTCCCAACGATCTTTCCGCGCGAGCGAACGCTCTCAAGATTGAAGACCCGAAGGGCGGTGCGCAGGACGCGCACCGTTTTTCGACGCGGCAGGATGCCGCATCGAAAAATCCCGGCCAACTCACCGATGGCAGATTTGCCTCGGCACTAGAGAGTTTTCTTTGGTGACTTTCTTTGCGACAAAGAAAGTTACCCGCGCACAGCGCGGAAGCTCTGCTGTTGAAGGCTGATGGGTATCGTTTCGCTCAAACCATCCTACTTGCTTAACCAATGCGGTGAATAGATTCAGGATATGACATGAAGTAAATGTTGCGAAACCCAGGATTTATTAAATGATGTAAATCATCTAAGATTAGTTTTCCGGAATTGAACCCGCGCTCAGCTACAAGCAACAACTCAATATGCTCATATTTTTGCTTATAAGCTGCCAGATTCAGAGCCTTCTTATCTATGGCACCCTGCAAGTCAGTTCCTGACACTTTCTTCAACCAACCCACTCTGTCATTGACAAATTTCCAGTGCGAATAACGCACAAAATGCTCGGGGAGTGGGCTCATGAAAACCTTCACCTGCGGAGCCTGAACCGTAACACGACCCCCAGAATATTCCGGCGCAGATTCGAGCATGCATTTCAATATAGCATCTGAATTTATTGACGAAACAACCCCCAGAAATTGCGCTGAAATCGGAAGCCCACCTTCCTCGTAGTACTTTTTAGCCAACAATGATAGAGCGCGAATAGTCTTTATCTCGCGCCTCTTCATTGCTGATCCAAAGTGAGTCTCTACATCGACAAATATCTGTCGAACCTCGAGCCCAAAGGTCTCAGCGGCAGTTCGGACCTCAAAATCCAGTGGTTCGGGAATATCCTTCAGCACCCAATCCGCGGCCAGAAGAGTGACGGCCTTCTCGGCAAATATTCGTTCTTGAACCTTGCTGACCACGTTGACTCCAGTCGCCTAACTCGCAATATACCGCTGCAAAGAATCCAACTCCGCCCGCTGATCCTCGATCACCGCCTTCACCAGATCCCCGATCGACACGATGCCAATAACCTCATCCCCATCGATCACCGGCAGATGCCGTATGCGATGCTCGGTCATCGTCTGCATGCAGCGATCCGACGTATCCAGCGACCACGTCGTCAGCACATTCGACGTCATGATCTCGCTCACCAGAGTGTCCGAAGACGAACGCCCCTGCAGCACCACTTTGCGCGCGTAATCGCGTTCGGAAAGAATCCCGACCAGGCGCGGCCCGTCCATCACCAGCACCGCACCGATGTGCGCCTCGGCCATCAGGCGGATGGCGTCGAGGACCGGGGCCTCAGGACGGATCGCGTGGATCGTCGGGCTCTTGGCTTCCAACAGCTGACGGACGGTGCGCATGGGGCGTGTCTCCTTCAGGGTCGTCGCCCAAGGATACGCCCGCCGCGGGCCGCCAGCGATCCACCAGATAAAGCGGTCGCTGCTTGGATTCCTCGTACAGCCGGCCCAGATATTCGCCGATCACGCCCAGCGCCATCAGCTGCACGCCACCCAGCAGCAGGATCACGGCCATCATCGTCGGCCAGCCGGCCACCGGATCGCCCCAGAGCATCGCCTTGATCACCACCCACAGCGCATAGACGAAGGCCAGCACGGCGGTGAGCACGCCCAGATAGGTCGCCACCCGCAGCGGCGCCGTGGAAAAACTGGTCACGCCTTCGAGGGCGAAATTCCACAGTCTCCACAAATTGAATTTGCTGCGGCCCGCCACCCGCGCTTCGCGGTGGTAGGGAATCGCGACCTGCGCGAAACCGACCCAGCCGAACAGGCCTTTCATGAAACGGTGGCGCTCGCGCAGCTGGCGCAGCGCGGCCAGTGCGCGCGGCGACAGCAGGCGGAAGTCGCCGGTATCGGTGGGGATGGGCGTTTTCGACAGGCGCTGCATCACCCGGTAGAAGCCGTGGGCGGTGCCGCGCTTGAGCCAGCCATCGCCGTCGCGCGCGGTGCGGGTGCCGTGGACGTCGTCGTAGCCCTCGCGCCACTTGGCCACGAACTGCGGGATCAGCTCCGGCGGATCCTGGCCGTCGGCATCGAGGATGATCGCGGCGCCCTCGCGGACCAGGTCCAGGCCGGCGGTCAGCGCGGCCTCCTTGCCGAAGTTGCGGCTGAGCCGCAGCAGCGACACCCGGGCATCGGCGGCGGCGATGCCGTCCAGCACCGCCCAGGTGCGGTCGAGGCTGCCATCGTCCACGTACAGGACATGGCCTTCGACGCCCTCGCCCGCCAGCGCGTCCAACGCCGCGGCGATGCGTGGGTGCAGCGCCGGCAGGGCTTCGGCCTCGTTAAAGGCGGCGACGACGACGGTCAGGCGTTCGGTAGACATATAGATAGATTAACCGGCGACCCGATCAGTCGAACTTGAGGTATTCCGGCCCGCCCAGCGCGCGCATCTGGCGCTGGATCGCCCGGCTGCGGCGCTGCACGTACGGCCCGGGCTTGGCGGCGCTGTACTTGCGCGGCGACGGCAGCACCGCCGCCAGACGTGCGGCATCGGCGGCGGTGAGTTTCGCGGCGTCCTTGCCGAAGAACCGGCGGGCGGCGGCCTGGGCGCCGTAGACGCCATCGCCGTATTCGATGACGTTGGCGTAGACCTCGATGATGCGTTCTTTCGGCCACATCGCCTCGATCAGCACCGTGTACCAGACTTCCAACCCCTTGCGCACCCAACTGCGGCCGCGCCACAGGAACAGGTTCTTCGCCAGTTGCTGGCTGATGGTGCTGGCACCGCGGACCTTGCGGCCCTTGGCGTTGTTGGCGCGGGCCTTTTCGATCGCCTTGAAGTCGAAGCCGTTGTGGACCGGGAAATGCTGGTCTTCGGCGGCGACCAGCGCCAACGGCAGCTGTTTCGAGATCTCGTCGGCATCGCGCCAGTCGTAGCTCACCGAGAAACCGCGGTCGCCCTCGCCCCAGGCTTCGGCATAGCGACCGATCATGAACGCGGTCAGCGGCGGATCGACGAAGCGCAGCACCGCCACCTGCAGCACCGTCGCCACCACGAACAGCAGCGGCAGCCAGAAAAACACCCAGCGCAGCCAGCGGCGCCGACGCTTCGGGGCCGCGACGGACGCCTGCGGCGGGTCGAGGTTTGAATCTGCGCCGTTCTGCCCCATGTTCTGCCGTCTCCCCGTGGTCGCGGCATTATCCGCGAAGCCGCGTCCACCCATGACATCGTCCTTGCAGAGCCCGCCGCCGACATGACCGCCGACACCACCCCCGACCGACTCACCCGCTTCCTGCTGGAACAGGCCGGCGTGCGCGGCGTCCATGTCCGCCTGGACGACAGCTGGGCGCAGATCCGCGCCCGCGCCGAGTACCCGGACGACGTGGCCGGGCTGCTGGGCGAAGCGGTCGCGGCCTCGGCCCTGTTCACCGGGCACGTGAAAGTGGACGGCCGGCTGTCGGTCCATCTGCGAGGCACCGGCGCGCTGCGCACCCTGTTCGCCGAATGCACCGGCGCCGGCACCCTGCGCGGCATCGCCACGCTGGCGGAGGGCGAGCTGCCGGGCGCGCGCAGGCTCGGTTCGCTCGGGGCCGACGCCGTGCTTGCGATCACCATCGAGAATCCCGGCGTGCGCGGCCAGGAGCCGGCGCGCTATCAGGGTCTGGTCGGGCTGGACGCGGACATTCTGGAAAACGGCGGGCTTTCGGCCGCCTTGGAAGGCTATTTCCGCCAGTCCGAACAATTGCCGACCCGATTGCTGCTGGCTGCGAGCGGCGAACGGGTGGCCGGACTGATGCTGCAGAAGCTGCCCGGCGACGAGGGCGATCTCGACGGCTGGGAGCGCGCCAGCGCCCTGTTCGAGACCCTCGCCGCGCCGGAACTGCTGGACACCCCTGCCGAAACGTTGCTGCACCGGCTGTTCCACGAGGACGGCGCGCGCGTGCTGGGCGACAAGCCGCTGCAGTTCGCCTGTTCGTGCTCCCGGGAACGGGTGTCGTCGATGTTGGAATCGCTGGGCGAGGAAGAGGCGCGGGCCGCCGCCGAGGGCAATGCTGGAATCGCCGAGATCCGCTGCGAATTCTGCGGCGAGACCTACCGCTACACCGGGGAGGAGGTCGCCGGCCTGTTCGCGCCCCAATCGGTCCACTTGGACGCCCCACAACGACTGCAATGAAACAGCGCCATGCTGCGCGGACAGTCACTGTTTTCTGTGGTGGCTGGATTGTTAAAGAACCATAAAACTGATAGCCTGAACTCCGCTGGATCCGTCGAGGAACTGAAGCCGCAGATACGCGGTCTGATTGCAGCATGCGCACGCCCCCCCGCACATTGCCGATACTGCTGTTGCTCGCCCTCGGCGCGGCAACGTCCGCGCATGCGCAATCGAAGCCGGGCCGCGATCGCGTCGAACTTCCGATCTGGAACAAATCCAGCGGCCAATTCGAAGGTGCGGTCGTACTCGAACCCGTGGACAACGCGCATTCGCGCACCCTCGCGCGCTTCGGCGTACGTCATCTCGACACTGCGTTCGGCCTCGGCGCCGGCGATTCGCTGGGCCTGCTCTGCGACCGCAAACAGGGCCTCACCAAAGCCCTGAACAATCTCGCCGACAACTGCGTCCTCGCATCGATTCCCGCCAACAACAGCCGCACCGGCGCAGCGGCGCTTTTCCAGCGCAACGGCACGCAGGTGGGCATTGGCGCAGGCGCCAGCCGCATTTCGATGCCGGCATGGCTCGCCCCCGGTTCCGGCGGCAACGGCCGCATCGACGTCAACGATCTCACTATCTTCAGCCAGAAGTCCCTGCCCCGCGAAGGTTACGTCTCGATCGCCGGCACCGTGGCCAAGGCCCGACTGCAGACGCCGGCCGAAATTCCCGGTTTCACCGACCGCTGGACCTCGCGCCAGCTGAATGTCGGCGGCGGCATCGGCGCCTTCGGCGTCAATGTCGTCGGCGAAGTCGTCGACACCCCCGGCCGCGACCGCTGGGGCAGCCTGGGCCTCGGTCTGAGCTGGCGTACGCCGTGGAGCGGACAGCTCACGGTCGGCGCCGACAACCTGGTCACCCGCGGCAAGAATCCCTTCGCCCCGGCGGCCTCCCTAGGCGACGATGAGGGCGCCGTGCCCTACGTCCGCTACGAGCAGGATCTGTAAGTCCGCGGTTTCCCTCCGGATTTACGCGTAATCCGGGCCCGGGTTAACGACACTTTAATTTTTCTCCGAGTGGGGCTACTATCGGCCCCGGCCTGACCTGCTTTGGCGTCTTTCTTGACGGCAGTGGGCAGGTTCCCATGGGAAACCCCAAGACTCGCTTGGAGAGAGAGATGACTTTGAAGACCAATAAGCTGCGCGACGCGATTTCCTTCGCGCTCGTAAGCACCACCGCCCTCGCGGGCACGGGCGTCGCGTTTGCCCAAAGCACCCCTTCGGATGACGAACTCGACACTGTCGTCGTCACCGGTTCGCGCATTCCGCGCTCTGCCGAAGTGGAAGGCACCTCCCCGGTACTCACCATCGACCGCGCGGCTCTCGAAGCCACTGGTCTGAGTTCGGTCGGCGATGTGCTGTTCAACATCACCGCCAGCGACGGCGGCGCGCTGCGCAACATCACCACCGGCACCAACGCCAGCGACGGCACCCAGAACATCTCGCTGCGCGGTCTGGGCTCGACCCGCACCCTGCTGCTGGTCAACGGCCGCCGCTGGGTCACCCAGGGCACCGGCGACGTCGATCTGAACACCATCCCGATCTCGATCGTCGAGCGCATCGAAGTGTTGAAAGACGGCGCATCGGCAATCTACGGTTCCGACGCCATCGCCGGTGTGGTCAACGTGATCACCCGCAAGAATTTCGACGGCGCCGAAGCCAACGTCTACCTCGGCGGCTACACCAAGGGCGACGGTTTCCAGCAGGGCTACGACTTCACCGTCGGCTCGAACAGCGACCGTTGGAACGCCGTGCTCAGCCTCGGCTTCCAGACCCAGGATCCGGTCTATGCCGGCGATCGCGAAATCTCGTCCGTGCCGGTCTTCGGCGGCGGCGATCTCGCTTCGGGCGGCCTGTTCGGTTCGGGCAGCCCGGCGCGCGGCAACTTCACCCGCTGCTCTACTGCCTACGTCACCAATCCGGCCACCGGCTTCCGCTCCTGCACTCCTGTTGCCGGCGGTCCGTTCACGCTGAGACCGGGCGAAGATGGCCGTCAGGCCACCGATTTCCGGCGTTTCATCAGCAACAGCCTGGACGGTTCGGGCAGTTCCGACCGCTACAACTTCGCGCCGGTCAACTACCTGCTGCAGCCGATCGAACGCTTCAACGTCTACGGCCAGGGCAGCCTGCGTCTGACCGACCGCATCAATGCCAACGTGCAGGCGGTCTACGTAAAGCGCGACTCCAACCAGCAGCTGGCCGAAGTGCCGCTGACCATGGATGTCCGCGGCATCAGCGGCCCGCAGTGGGCGTTCGCGCCGACCGCCGGCAGCGTGTTCAACCCGTTCGGCCAGAACCTCCGCGGCGCCAACTTCCGCTCGATTGCGGTCGGCCCGCGTAAACCGTACTACGACAACGACAATACCGCCGTCACCCTGTCACTGGACGGTTCGTTCGATCTGGGCGGCCGCGACATGTACTGGGACGTCGGCTATTCGTACCTGAACTCGCGCATCAACACCCGCGGCGAGAACTACATCAACCTGTTCAACCTGCGTCGCGCTGTGGGCGATTCGCGCCGCAATCCGGTCACCGGTGCGCTCGAGTGTCTCGATGGCGCCGGCCTGGTCATTGCAGGCTGCGTGCCGTTCAACGTCTTCGGCGGCGCGGACCTCGGCCTGGGCGCGGGCGTGATCTCGCGCGCCGAATACGATTCGATGCTCCGCTACATCAGCTACACCAAGAACGAATCGCAGGAAAACAGCACGAAGGATTACTTCGCGAACCTGTCCGGCTCGCTCTTCGACCTGCCGGCCGGCCCGCTGGGCTTCGCGGTCGGCCTCGAACACCGCCGCACCAGCTTCATCAACCAGCCCGACGCACTCGTCGCCGGCGGCGGTTCATCGGACAATTTCACCGAGCCGACCAACGGCGAGGTCAACTCCGACGAAATCTATGTCGAGTTCAACGTGCCGATCCTGGCCGACATCCCCGGGTTCAAGCTGCTCGAGCTCAACCTGGCGGCCCGCAAGTCCGACTATGAGACCTCCGGCTTCTTCGGCGGCGCGAACATCAGTCCGGACCTCGGCGGCGACACCTCGAAGAAGGTCGGCCTGAAGTGGCAGATCTTCGAAGACCTGATGCTGCGCGGCACTTTCTCCGAGTCGTTCCGCGCTCCGAGCGTGACCGATCTGTACCAGGGCGGCGGCGAGAGCTTCCCGGCCGCGGTCGATCCCTGTAATACGGCCAACTTCAACGTTATCGATACGAGCTACACGCCTACCTCTCCCACGGATCCCCTCCGCTTCATCACCAACCAAGGGCTTTGTCAGGCGAATGGCGTTCCAGTCGGTGGCGTTGCGCAGCCCAACAGCCAGATCCGCTCGCTCACCGGCGGCAACCCGGACCTGCAGCCGGAATTCGGCGAAACCAAGAGCTTCGGCATCGTGTACAGCCCCAGCTTTGCGCCGGGCCTGAACTTCACGCTCGACTGGTACAACATCTCGCTGGAGGACGTGATTTCGTTCCGCGGCTCGCAGTCCATCCTCAACGCGTGCTATCGCAATCCCGGCAAGCCGGGTGCCGCCGCCGACGCAACTCAGCAGGCATTGTTCTGCTCGTTCATCGTCCGCGATACTTCGGGCCAGATCCTGGATCTGCGCCAGTCGCAGTTCAACCTGAGCGAGGGCGAAGTCGAGGGTTACGACTTCCAGGTCACCTACGCCATGCCGGAAACCGCATGGGGCAAGTTCACGTTCCAGTGGGATAACACCTACACGACCGAGAACACCCTGTTCGGCACCGTGGGCGAGTACAACGGCAGCCCGGCGTGGCGTCTGCGCTCCAACATCACCACGTCGTGGCAGAAGGGCGACTGGGATGCCAATTGGGCGGTGCGTTACTACTCCGCGCTGGACGAGGCATGCCCCTTCAACAGCCAGGGTTACTTCGACTACGGCATCACCCCCACCCAGCTCTGCAACAGCAAGGGTGGCTTGGAAAACCGGATCGGCTCGCGCATCTATCACGATGTGCAGGTCGGCTTCAAGACGCCGTGGAACGGCAAGGTCGCCGTCGGCGCCCGCAACCTGTTCGGCAAGGATCCACCGATCACCCGCAATTCGTTCGCGCATTCGTTCGACGGCGCCTACGATCTGCCGGGCGGTGGCTTCTTCTACCTGCAGTACAACCAGAAGTTCTGATCGCTTCCGGTTCAGCGTCATAAAAACGGCCCCGAAAGGGGCCGTTTTTTTATGTCTGCGGGCCGGAGCTGATGGCGGATACCGATCAAGACTCTTCAATGCCCAGGCACGCCATAGAGCCGCATCGCGACGATGCGATCGAGCGCTTACCCCGACATCAGGCGGCTTTCTGGAACCAGGTGTTGAACGCGACGGTGACCCGTTCGGTGGGGCCGCGGAACGGGGTGACGTAATGTCCCAGCCATGACGGAAACAGCACCAGTTGTCCCGGCTTCAGATCGAGTACGTAGTTGGCCTGCGTGAAGGGCCAGCGCAGCACGGCGTTGGTCGGGTCGATGAACGCATTGGCCACGGTCAGCGGATGCGGAAAGACGAGACTGCCGTTGTTCGAATACTCTGGCGACGGATCGCCGTCGGCGACGCAGTACACACCCGACCAGCTGGCCATCGGATGGTTGTGATAGCCGAAATATCCGCCGTCGCGGGTGAAATGGAACCAGGTCTGGCTGGCGACCTGCAGGCCGCGCGCGTTCTCGACCATGCCAGGATTGATATTGCGGATGAATTCCGCCAATTCGCCCCAAACCCAGCCCCGCAGCTGCTGCACACAGGGCTCGGGCCGCGCGAAGAAGTCGAACTCGCTTTCGAACAATCCTTCGGGCTGATGGACGACCGGTTGCGGATTGCGGTAGCCCGCTCCCAACGCCTCGAGCGCACGGGTCAGTCGCAACAGCTCGGCGTTGAGCGATGCGGGTTGCGGATGGTACGACTCGCCGAACGGGACGGCGAAAGCGGGGAACACATTGACGGTCATACAGGGATACCCAGGTCGACCTGCGGTGGACGATATGCGGAGGTCGCTGCCACGGCGATCACAGCAGGCCGTGACCGGCGAGCCGGTCGAGCATCGGTCCCAGATGCCGCTCGTAAGCGCGCCACAAACCGCCGCGGTTGGTCAGGATGCCCTTGCGGACCTGATTGGAGCTGGCGGTGGCGACCATGCCGGAACTGCGATCGACCTGCAGCATGTCGGCACGGAAATCGAACCCGCAGTGGGCGGCGATCCGCCGCGCCTGCACCTCGGGTTCGGTGACCATGGCGTCGTAATCGATATCGAATACCCGCCCTGGCAGCGCCTCGCGCCAGTGATCCATCAGATCGCGATAGGCCTTGTAGTAATCGGCCACTTCCACCTGATCATAGGAATACGCGGCTTCCGCCGTGAACAGCGTGCGCAGGTTCGAGAAACAGGTATCCGCCGGATCCCGGCGCATGTGCAGCAACCGCGCGTGCGGCAGTGCCTTGGCGATAGGGCCGAGCAGAATGAAGTTCGGATTCTGCTTTTCGGTCACGAAGCTGCGGCCGCGGGTACGCATGGCATCGAGGAATCCGCGGCCGATCGCGCCGTAATCGAATCCAGGGGCGCGTTCGACGATGGTCCCGTCGATGATGCCGCGGCAGAAATGGTCGGCGGCGTAGCGCAACTGGGCGGGGAAAGTGTAGGTTTCGCCGGCGTCGGCGACATCCGGGTGGCCCGACAGGATGCGTTCGAGCAACGTCGTGCCGCTGCGGTGCATGCCGACGATGAAGATCGGGGTGAGCGGATCTCCGGGAATATCCGAAGGCGATTCGTTGCGGACGAATCCGGCATCGAAGGTCCGGCGCAGCGCATCGAAGACCGCCACGGTCTGCGCATGATCGTAGGGCTGCTCGATCCGGCGGGCGCGGCACGCCCGCGTCAGCGCGTCCCATGCGGCATCGTAATCGCCCAGGTCGTGCAGCTCGTTGTGCAGCGCATAGCCGAGGTGGCCTTCGTCCTTGGCGGTGAGATTCGGCTGCGCCAGCAGCTTGCGCAGGGCATCGACATGGTTGCGCTGCGGCGTGGTCTTCGCCACCCGCGACAGCACCGAGTACACGGCTGCGAAATCCGGACGCAGCGCCAGCGCACGCTCGAAGGCTTCGGCTGACGCCTCGGAGCGCCCGGCGAACATCAATGCCAGCCCATGCATGTTGTGCGCGTCCGCAAGCTGCGGGCGCAGTTTGAGCGCGTGCTCGATCCACGTCATCGTCCTGCTGTGGTCGCCGGCGCTGGCGAAGAAAGTCGCCAGATCGATCAGCTTCTCGGGCGGCAGCGTCCCGGCCAGACCGGTGCGTTCGATATAGGCCTGCAGTTCGGGCAATGCCTCGAACCGGCGCAGCCGCCGCGCCACCGCCAGCCCTGCCATCGCCGGCACGCCGTCGATGGCCGATGCGGCCAGCACCGCATGGAAGGACTCGCGATATGCGCCTAGCATCTCCTTCGCGGTCGACAGTTCCAGCCAGGCCGGCAGGAAGCCGCGGTCGTGGTCGACGATGGCCTCGTAGACCGCCGCCGCCTGGCGCCACTGCCGCTGCTGGGTGTGGCGCTGACCCTGCTGCCAGAGCGCCTGCTGTTTGTTGGATGTCGCGCGAGTCTGCATCCCGGGATTTTAAGCGAACCGCCCGGGCTGCAGGTTCAGGCGTCCGCGCGCGACAGTTCGGCCAGGATCGTCGCCTGCTCGGCCTTCAGCGCCGCCGGCATGCGCGGGCCGTATTCGTCGAGGAACTCGCCGATGCTGGCGAACTCGGCCCGCCATCCGGCCTGATCGAAGCCGAACAGCTTGGCGCGGGCTTCGTCGCTCAGCGCGAGCCCGTCGAGATTCAAGTCCGCCGGACGCGGCAGCGCGCCGATCGGCGTTTCCACCGCACCGGCGCTGCCCTTCACGCGCCCGATCATCCATTCGATCACGCGCAGGTTGTCGCCGAAACCGGGCCACAGGAACTTGCCGTCGTCGCCTTTGCGGAACCAGTTGACGTGGAACACTTTGGGCAGCCTGACGTCGGCCCGATCGAACGACAGCCAGTGCGCGAAATAATCGGCGAAGTTGTAGCCGCAGAACGGCTTCATCGCCATCGGGTCGCGGCGCATCACCCCGACCGCACCGGTGGCGGCTGCGGTGGTTTCCGAGCCCATCGCCGCGCCCACCAGCACACCGTGGGTCCAGTCGCGGGCTTCGAACACCAGCGGCACCAGCGAGGCGCGGCGCCCGCCAAACACAATCGCGCTGATAGGCACGCCCTGCGCGTCCTCGGCTTTCGGCGAATACGACGGGCACTGTTTCGCGCTGACGGTGAAGCGGGCGTTGGGATGGGCGGCCGGACCGTTTGTGGAATCGTATTCACGACCGCGCCAATCGTAGGCGGGCGCGCCGCCGTCCAGACCTTCCCACCACGGCTCGCCATCGGCGGTCAGGCCGACGTTGGTGAAGATGGTGTCGTGCTGGATCGTCGCCAGTGCATTCGGGTTCGAGTTGCTGGAGGTGCCGGGCGCGACGCCGAAGAAACCGGCTTCCGGGTTGATCGCGTACAGGCGGCCGTCGGCGCCGGGGCGCATCCAGCAGATGTCGTCGCCGATGGTGGTGACTTTCCAGCCGTCCTGGCGGTAGCCCTCCGGCGGAATGAGCATGGCGAGGTTGGTCTTGCCGCAGGCGCTGGGAAACGCCGCGGCGATGTAATGGGTTTCGCCCTGCGGATTTTCCACGCCGAGGATCAGCATGTGTTCGGCCAGCCAGCCTTCGCTGCGGGCCTGGTACGAGGCGATGCGCAGCGCGTGGCACTTCTTGCCCAGCAGCGCGTTGCCGCCGTAGCCGGAGCCGAAGGATTTGATCGTCAGTTCTTCGGGGAAATGCATGATGAAGCGGCGGTTCGGGTCGAGTTCGCCGATCGAATGCAGGCCCTTCACGAACGAACCGCCGGCGGCCCCCTCGCGCTCGATCCGCGCCAGCGCCGGTGTGCCCATGCGGGTCATGATGCGCATGTTCGCGACCACGTACGGCGAATCGGTGATCTCCACGCCGCAGCGCGACAGCGGCGAATCGATCGGGCCCATGCAGTACGGAATCACGTACAGCGTGCGGCCGCGCATGCAGCCGTCGAACAGCGCGTCCATCTGCGCATGGCCGTCGGCGGGCGACATCCAGTGATTGTTCGGGCCGGCATCGTCGGCATGCGCGGTGCAGACGAAGGTGAGATGTTCGACGCGCGCGACGTCGTCCGGATGCGAACGGTGCAGCCAGCTGTCGGGATGCGTGCGTTCGTTGAGCTTGATCAGGATGCCGTCGGCCTGCATCTTCGCGGCGAGCGCGTCGTACTCGGCATCGGAGCCGTCGCACCAGTGGACCGCATCCGGGCGGGTCAGCGCGGCCACCTCGGCCACCCAGTCGCTGAGGCTCTGCAGTTGCGTGGGTGCGGTGTCGGTGTCGGTGTCGGTGGCGGCGGCGGCGGCGGCGGCGGCGGCGATCACGTTCATGCGGGGCGGTACTCAGGCTCGTGGAACGGGAACGGGCGGAATCAGCGTGTCCATGACGTGTTCGACGTAGGCTTCGAACTCGTCCTGGGCGAGGCGCGGGTTGTGCAACTGCAGCCGCAACTGCAGGAAGCCGACATACGCGGCGTAGGCCAGACGCGCGCGGTGCTGCGCATCGGTGCGCATCAGCCCGGTCTGGCGAAAGGACGCCGCGAGGTATTCGAGGCGACGCTGCGACACACGTTCGATCACCGGACCGACCGCGGCGTGATCCAGCGCCTTGAGCAGTTCGCTGTAGATCTTGTGAGGCTTCACTTCATGCGCAACGACATGGAACAGTCTGCGCAGACGCTGGCGCGGATCGCTGACCGCTTCGAGCTGGCCGAACACGGTCTCCTGCTCCACCGCTTCCCAGCGCTCCAGCGCAGCGGCCAGCAGCGCGTCGCGCGAAGGGAAGTGCCAGTAGAAGCTGCCCTTGGTCACGCCCAGCCGCCGCGCCAGCGGTTCGACCGCAACCGCGGCCACACCCTGCTCGGCGATCATGTCGAGGGCGGCCTGCGCCCAGTCTTCCGCGCTGAGGCGGCCGTTGCGTTCGGTTTTGATGGCGATGTCATTCATGGCAACAGTGTAACCATACGGAACCGCCGGGAAAAGTATCGTGTGACTACGATTGCAATCCCGCGACCCAGAAGCGCCCCGAATCGCTCAGGCACATTGACAACGGCGAAGAAGCAAACCCATACTGCTGCGTATGGAACGGCCTGCGGGCCACACCTGTCAGCAAGCCCGAGTTAACACACCCGAGATAACACGCTCTAGTCAGCACGCACTGTCAGTCCCGCCTTCCCAATACAGTTCATACGCCGAGCACAGGCTCGCCGGAGCGCCTCATGAGCATCGCCATCCAATACCTCGCTCCTTTTCTCGCCCTTTTGATCGCCACCGCGTTCTGCGCCTACCATCGCCTGCGACTGGCGATCTGGGCCGCGGTCACCGCCACCCTGCTGGTCGGCTGTTGGCTGCTGGGGGCGCATCAGACCGCCACCCTGGTGGCCGCGGTCCTGATGCTGCTGGTGGCCGTGCCGATGCTGATCACCCCGCTGCGCAAGGCGCTGATCACTTCCACCCTGCTGAAGTTCTACACCAAGCTGCTGCCGCCGCTGTCCGACACCGAGCGCACCGCGCTTGAGTCCGGCACGGTGGGCTTCGAAGGCGAGCTGTTCTCGGGCAAGCCCGACTGGGACAAGCTGCTGTCGCTGCCCCGGCCGATGCTGAACGCCGAAGAGCAGGCCTTCCTCGACGGCCCGGTCGAGGATCTGTGCCGGATGACCAACGACTGGGAAATCACCCACATCCGCGCCGATCTGCCGCCGCAGCTCTGGGATTACGTCAAACAGCACAAATTCTTCGGCCTGAACATTCCGAAGGAATACGGCGGCCTCGGGTTCTCGGCGCTGATGAACCACAAGGTCATCCAGAAGCTGGCGCCGATCTCCTCCGTCCTCAGCTCCACCGTCGGCGTCCCCAACTCGCTGGGTCCGGCCGAACTGCTGATGCATTACGGCACCGAAGAACAGAAACGCCACTATCTGCCGCGCCTCGCCGACGGACGCGAAATCCCGTGCCTCGCGCTGACCGGCCCGTTCGCCGGCTCCGACGCCACCTCCATTCCCGATTACGGCATTGTCGGCATGGGCGAATGGAACGGTGCCAGCGTGCTCGGCATCCGTCTGACCCTCAACAAGCGCTACATCACCCTGGCGCCGGTCGCCACGCTGATCGGCGTCGCGTTCCGCCTGTACGACCCGAACGGCCTGCTCGGCGACAAGAAAGACATCGGCATTTCGCTGGCGCTGGTGCCGCGCGACACCGCCGGCCTTGAGATCGGCCGCCGCCACTTCCCGTTGAACGCGCCGTTCCAGAACGGCCCGATCATCGGCAAGGACGTGTTCGTGCCGCTGAGCCAGCTGATCGGCGGCGAAGACTATGCCGGCCAGGGCTGGCGCATGCTGATGGAATGCCTGTCGATCGGCCGTTCCATCACCCTGCCCTCCACCGCCAGTGGCGCCTCGAAGATGGGGGCCATCGTCACCGGCGCCTACGCCCGCATCCGCAAGCAGTTCGGGCTGTCGATCGGCCGCTTCGAGGGCGTGGAGGAAGCATTGGCCCGCATCGGCGGCCGCGCCTACGCGTGCAGCGCATTGGCCGAGGCCACCGCGGCCGCGGTCGCGCGCGGCGAAAATCCCGCCGTGCCGTCCACCATCGCCAAATACCACTGCACCGAGATGAGCCGCGAAGTCGCGCGCGACGTGATGGACATCCACGGCGGCAAGGGCATCATCCTCGGCCCGCGAAACTACGCCGGCCGCGGCTGGCAGGCGGCGCCGATCGCGATCACGGTCGAGGGCGCGAACATCATGACCCGCAGCCTGATGATCTTCGGCCAGGGCGCGATCCTCTGCCACCCGTGGGTGATGAAGGAAATGAAATCGGCTCAACTGGAAGATCCCAAACAGCGCATCGACCAGTTCGACAGCGCGCTGTTCGGCCACATCAGCTACGCGATCTCGAATGCGGTGCGTGCGTGGTGGTTCGGTTTGACCGGCTCGCGCGTCGGCACCACCCCGGGCGGCGAATACACCCGCCGCTGCTATCGCAAGCTCAACCGCTACTCGGCGGCGCTGGCGGTGATGGCCGACACTTCGATGCTGCTGCTCGGCGGCAAGCTGAAGTTCAAGGAATCGCTGTCCGGCCGCCTCGGCGATGTGCTCAGCCATCTCTATATCGCCAGCGCGATGCTGAAGCGTTACGAAGACCAGGGCCGTCCGGTCGCCGATCACCCGCTGCTGGCGTGGGCCTTCCATGATGCGATCCACCGTATTGAGCTGGCGCTGTCCGGCGCGCTGCGCAACTTCCCGATCCGTCCGGTCGGCTGGCTGCTGTGGCTGGTGATCTTCCCGTGGGGCCGTCGCGCGGAAGCGCCGAGCGACCGTCTGGGCCATCGCGCCGCCAGCCTGCTGATGACGCCTTGCGAAGCCCGCGACCGCCTCTCCAGCGACTTGTTCCTGGAGCCCTGCGAAAACAACCCGGCCGGCCGCGTCAACAGCTATCTGCCGAAGATGATCCTGGCCGAACCGGTGGAGCGGAAGTTCGTCAAGGGGCTCAAGAACAGCGACATCGAAGCGCTGGACTTCAACACCCAGCTCGACGAGGGCGTGCGCGAAGGCTGGATTACCGCGGAAGAGCGCAAGCAGTTGGAAGATCTGCGCGAGATGACGCTGGACACGATCATGGTCGACGACTTCGAGTCGTGGGAACTGCGTTCGGCCTGCTACATCGAGGACGCCAAGCCGAGCGCGCATCGCGCAGCGGCGTAACGCGGACAACACAAGCCGCACCGCATCGACCAAACGAACGCCGGGCCAACCCCGGCGTTCTCTTTTCGAGTTCATCGGACATCCAAGGGACCGCACGATGGCGAACAAGACCCTCGCCCTGTACGAACGCATGCGCCGCTGGCCCGCAGGGCACTGGCTGTTCACCCGCGCGATCTGTTTCAAGGCGCCCTACTTCGGCAGCATTTCGCCGCGGATCGAGATACTGGAACCCGGCCGCTGCGTCGCCCGCCTGCGCCGCCACCGCAGCATCACCAACCACATCGGCAGCGTGCATGCGATCGCGATGTGCAACCTCGCGGAACTGACCGGCGGGATGATGACCGAGGTCAGCCTGCCCGATTCGATGCGCTGGATTCCCAAGGGCATGACCGTCGAATACGTGAAGAAAGCGATGGGCACGATCCGCGGCGTGGCCACACCGGCGATCCCGATCGTCGCGGCGGACAGCGGCTACCCCCTGCCGGTGGACGTGGTGTTGACCGACGACGCCGGCGACGTGGTGTTCCGGGCGACGATCTCGATGTGGATGTCGCCGCGCCCCGCGCGGTGAATCGAACGCAAGATCGATCGTAGGCCGGGCTGAGCGCAGCGAAGCCCAGCCCAGCCTATGGCGAAGCATGCGGCTGGCTCGGTGCGATGCTGGGCTTCGCTGCGCTCAGCCCAGCCTACGAACAACCGACAACCTGACCGTTCCAAATTACGATTTCGATCTGGATGGGGCTGATTGGCTAGCTTCATCTTCTTGGATTGAAATATGCCGACAGGGGTGATCAGCCCAGCAGCACCGCCGCAATCGCCGCAATCGCCGGCAGCCCCTGCACATAGAAGATGCGCTTGCTGACGCTGTAGGCGCCGTACAGCGCCGCGACGACGACGCAACCGAGGAAGAACAGCGCGACATCGATCTTGCCGGCGAACGCGGCCCACAACAGGCCGGCAGCGAGGAACCCGTTGTACAACCCCTGATTCGCGGCGAGCACCTTCGTGCTCTCGGCTTTCTCCGGCGTATTGCGGAATACCTTCATGCCCAGCGGTTTCGTCCACAGGAACATTTCGAGGACGAGGAAATAGACGTGCAGCAGCGCGACCAGCACGATCAGTACAACGGCGATCGACGACATCGGTAAAACTCCTGTCAATAAACGAAGACGGACTGTGCAGCGGACGCGTCGGCCGCAGGCATCACTGCGGCAGTTTGCGCTGCGCGCGGATCACCTGCCACGCGCTGAAGCTCATGGCGACGGCGATGCCGATACCCGCGGCGAAGACCGCCCGGCTGCCGAACGCCGCCAGCCATTTGTGCAGCCACACATAGGTGAGGTCGCCGCCGCGGTACACCGCGGTATCGATGAACGCCTTGGCCTTGTAGCGCGCTTCGCGGTCGACCCGGGTGTACAAGGTCTCGCGGCCGGGCTTGCCCAGCGAAAATTCGCCCGAACGCGTGGCGATCTGCACCGCCGCCACCAGCAGCGGCAGCGGCGACATCGCCAGCAGGCAGTAGCCGAACGTGATGGCAAAGGCCGGAATCAACAGCACCGGCCCCACGCCGAAACGCCGCAGCAGCCAGCGCGTGAGGAACACCTGGATCAGGATCGTGGACAGGTTGATCAGGAAGTCGATCCGCGCGTAATACCTGGTCGCCGCCTCCGACGTGGGATAGAACTGCTTCACGATCGCGGCCTGCTCGTTGTAGAGCAGCGTGCCGACGCCCACGCCGAAAAACATCAGCAGCGCGAGGCCGCGCAGCAAAGGATCGTTCGCCACCAGCTTGAACCCGGCCCACATCGATCCGCCCATCGCGCCATCGACCACCTGACCGCTGCGCTGTTCGCGCTGCCGCGCCCATGGCCGCAGGCGCACGATGCACAGCAGGCACACCACCAGGAATCCGGCCGACACCAGCAGCAACGAGCCCACGCCGATGCGGTTCACCAGCAGGCTGGTGATCGACGGCCCCAGCAGCGCGCCGAGAGTGCCGCCGGCGCCGATGTAGCCGTAGACGCGCTTGGCGTGTTCGTTGTCGAACACGTCGGCCATGAAGCTCCAGAACACCGAGACCGCGAACAGGTTGAAGACCGCCGTCCACACGAAGAACAGGGCGCCGCGGCCGGAGACGTTTCGATCGAAGATCCACCAGAAACCGATCAGGCAGAGGATGAAGATCAGATACAGCGCCGGCAGGAACACCCGGCGCGGGTAGCGCGACACCAGCGCGCCGTACAGCGGCTGCAGCAACAGCATCGACACGAACGTCCCGGTGAACAGCGCCTGCAGGACGAAGTCCTTGAGCGCGAAGCCATGGCTGAGCGCCCAGGCGATCCAGGGGTCGGGGAAGACGGTCGCGATATCGCCGGACGCGGCCATCGCATCGCGCACCGGGCGCAGCACGTAGTAGCCGCACAACAGGCTGAAGAAATACAGCAGCGCCCACCACAGCGGCGGCGATTCGGTCAATTCCTGCCGCAACCCCCGGAGCGCGCCGGCGGGCTGTGCGGAATCTTTCGCGGAGTCCATTTCGGGCTGCGGCGGCATCCGCCATCCACCTGTGCAATGCGGAGGCGCCACTCTAGCAGGCCGACAGCGCAACCCCGCGAGGCGAGCGATGCCGGAATTTCCCGCCCCGCGAACGCCCGCCCCGCATGCAGAGCAATTGCTCTAGGCGGCGGGCATAGTGTCGCCTGCACACGATTTCATAAGGTCTGCGCGTGTTCGACTACATCATCATCGGCGCCGGCTCGGCGGGCTGCGTGCTCGCCAACCGCCTGAGCGAGGACACCACGGTCAAAGTGCTGCTGCTGGAAGCGGGCCCGCGCGATTGGCATCCCTTCATCCACATTCCCGCCGGCGTGGCCAAACTGGTCAACCAGAAAGGCATGAACTGGGATTACAACACCGCCGCCGAACCCCATCTCCACCAGCGCGCGCTGTGGTGGCCGCGCGGCAAGGTGCTGGGCGGCTCCAGTTCGATCAACGCGATGTGCTACATCCGCGGCGTCTCGGGCGATTACGAAGACTGGGCCGCGCAGGGCGCGACCGGCTGGCACTGGGACAACGTCCTGCCTTACTTCAGGAAATCGGAAGGCAACGTCCGCGGCGCCGACGCGTTCCACGGCGGCGACGGTCCGCTCAGCGTGTCAGACCTGCGCTACACCAACCCGCTGTCGCAGGCCTTCATCGATGCCAGCCGGCAGATCGGCCTCGCCCATAACCCCGACTTCAACGGCGCGGTCCAGGACGGCGTCGGTTTCTATCAGGTGACACAGCGCGAGGGCGCGCGCTGCTCGTCGGCGCTGGCCTACCTCAATCCGGCCCGCCAGCGCCCGAACCTCACCGTGCACACCGGCGCCGTCGTCAACCGCATCACCTTCGACGGCCAGCGCGCGAGCGGCGTCACCTACGTCATGCGCGGCCAGGCCTTCCACCAGCCGGCGGCGCGCGAAGTCATTATCAGCGGCGGCGCGATCAATTCGCCGCAGTTGCTGATGCTGTCGGGCATCGGCCCGGCCGACGAGCTGCGCCGGCACGGTATCGCGGTCGTCGCCGACCGCGCCGGCGTCGGCGGCAATCTGCAGGACCACCTCGATATCTGCACCCTGTTCCATTCGACCGAACGGGTAACCTACGACCGCATCAGCGACATCAAAACCGCCTTCGACTATTACCTGCGCGGCCACCGCGGCCCGGGCTCCAGCAACGTCGCCGAAGCCGGCGGTTTCGCGCGCTCGCAGCTTGCGCCGGACGATCGCGCCGACATCCAGTTCCATTTCGTGCCGGCGATGCTGGACGACCACGGCCGCAAACGCCTTCCGGGCGACGGCTACACCCTGCACGCCTGTTTCCTGCGCCCACGCAGCCGCGGCCGCCTGTCGCTGGTCAGCAACCGCGCCGGCGACAAGCCTCGGATCGAAGCCAACTATCTCGGCGACGAGGAAGGCTTCGACCTGAAGATGATGGTCGAGTGCGCGAAGTTGTCGCGCGAGATCCTGGCGCAGAAGGCTTTCGACCGGTATCGCGGCCGCCCGATCTTCCCGGCGCGCACCGACCTGGACGATGCCGGACTGGCCGAATTCATCCGCGCCAAGGCCGAAAGCGTCTATCACCCGATCGGCACCTGCCGGATGGGCAGCGACGCCGACGCCGTGGTCGACCCGCAGTTGCGCGTCAACGGCGTCGAAGGCCTGCGCGTGATCGACGCGTCGGTCATGCCCTGCCTGATCGGCGGCAACACCAACGCGCCGACGATCATGATCGCGGAGCGCGCGGCCGATCTCATCAAAGCAGCCTGACCAAAAGGCCGCCTGATGAAAGCCGCTTGATCGAGGCCGCCTGCGGCTCAGGTCGCAGCCGCCCCGCCGAACCGCTAAAATTCCCCTCTTGGCCGGACGCCGAACATCGTCCGGTCCCTCTTTCGCTCCCAGGACACTCCGAACGATGAAGATTCTCGTCGGCTACAAGCGCGTGGTGGACTACAACGTCCGCATCCAGGTCAAGCCGGATGGCTCCGGCGTGATCACCGACGGCGTCAAGCTGTCGCCCAATCCCTTCGACGAGATCGCGCTGGAAGAAGCGTTGCGCCTGCGCGACAAGGGCATCGCCACCGAAGTGGTGGTGGTCACCATCGCTCCGGCCGACGCCCAGCCGCATCTGCGCAACGGTCTGGCGATGGGCGCGAACCGGGCCGTCCACATCGTCAGCGATGCCGCCATGCAGCCGCTCACCGCCGCCCGCGCACTGCTGAAGCTGATCGAGCGCGAACAGCCCGATCTGGTGATCCTGGGCAAGCAGGCGATCGACGACGACGCCAACCAGACCGGCCAGATGCTGGCCACGCTGTGGGGCCGCCCGCAGGCGACCTTCGCCGGCAAGCTGGACATTGCCGACGGCAAGGCCACGGTTGTGCGCGAAGTCGACGCCGGCCTGGAAACGCTGGAAGTCGATCTGCCAGCGGTGATCACCACCGACCTGCGCCTGAACGAGCCGCGTTTCATCAAGCTGCCGGACATCATGAAGGCCAAGAGCAAGCCGCTGGAGACGATTCAGTTCGCCGATCTGGGTGTCGAATCCGGCGACACGCTGAAAACCACCCACTACGCGCCGCCGGCCAAACGCAGCAAGGGCGTGATGGTGAAGGACGCGGCCGAACTGGTCGCCGCACTCAAAGCGAAGGGGTTGCTGTGATGAGCAAGATTCTGATCGTTGCCGAACATCTCGACGGCAAACTCAATGCGTCCACCGCGAAGTGCGTGTCGGCCGCCAAGGCGCTGAATCCGGACGCCATCGACGTTGTGGTGCTGGCCGCGGATCCGGCCGGCGTCGCCGCCGAAGCCGCGAAGATCGCCGGGGTGGCCACAGTGCTGACCGTGACCAACGCCGCCAACGGCAACGCCATCGCCCAGGTGCTGGCGCCGCAGATCGCGCAGGTCGCCGCCGGCTACAGCCACGTGTTCGGCCCGAGCACCACCTTCGGCAAGGATCTGATGCCCTGCGTCGCCGCCCTGCTGGGCGTGTCGCAGGTGTCCGACATCATGGCCGTCGACGGCAGCCATACCTTCAAGCGTCCGATCTACGCCGGCAACGCCATCATTACGGTCGAAGCCGCCGCCGATCAGGTCGTGGTCGCCACCGTGCGCACCGCGTCGTGGCCCGAAGCCGCCCGCGACGGCGCCGCCGCCGTCGAAGCGGTGTCTGCCGATGCCGCCCTGCCCGCCCACACCCGTTACGTCGGCCTGGCCGCCGGCAAATCCGACCGCCCGGACCTGCAGAGCGCCAGCCGCGTGGTCTCCGGCGGCCGCGGCGTAGGTTCGGCCGAGAACTTCAGGATCATCTACGACCTCGCCGACAAACTCGGCGCCGGCGTCGGCGCTTCGCGCGCAGCGGTGGATGCGGGCTATGTGCCGAACGAAATGCAAGTCGGCCAGACCGGCAAGATCATCGCCCCCGAGCTGTACATCGCAATCGGCATCAGCGGCGCGATCCAGCACCTCACCGGCATCAAGGACGCCGGCACGATCGTCGCCATCAACAAGGACGGCGAAGCGCCGATCTTCGAGATCGCCGACATCGGCCTGGTCGGCGATCTGTTCAAGCTGCTGCCGGAGCTTCAGGCGGCGCTGTGAAGCACATCGTCGCGCAATAAAAAAGAGCCGGGTTTCCCCGGCTCTTTTCGTATGCAAGATCGGTTGGATCGATCAGCGACCCGGCACCCGGCAGCAGTTCATTTTCGCGGTAACGGCCTGGGCATTGGCGCTCAGGCTCCTGACGAATATCTGCCCGGCTTGGCCAGCGGTATAGCTGTCCGCGACCAGGACATTCTCGCCCGCGGAAATGGACAGCGCCGTGGGTGTGTAGGTGGCCGGACAATTGATGACCGGAAGCGATGCATACGCTCCGGCGGCCACATTGGTCGCAGCCGAGGAGACCGTCGCGCAGTCCAGCGCGGTCGCCTGCGGCGGCGAGTAGTAACCAACGATGTCAGCCACGAAATCGGACGTCGCGAAGGTGAAGATCGAAAAATCCTTGGTGGTCAGCGGATTCGGCAGTTTGGTCACCACCGTATTGTTGACGATCGCGCCCGCGGTGTAGTTCACGCTCGACGCCAGCGGGCGCGTTGCACCGAACGGATAGACTGTTGCGAAGCCTGCACCCGTCGGGGTCACTGCGGTGACGTTGATCACCGCCGCCGCCTGCCCCGCGGCCACCCCGCCGCAGTCGGTGGCGCTGCCGCCCTGGCTGCTGAAATTGCCGCCGCCTCCCACCACCGCATTGAAGTCGCGGCTGAAACCGCCGGCGATCGCGCCGCCCGCCACCCGCGTATCCAGGATCCGGCACGGGGTGATCGGCGTGTACACCAGATCCGAGGTGGCCGAACCCAACGCTCTCGCCACCAACCTCTGCCTGGCCGACGCTTCAACGATACCGGCCCGCGCCATCGTATCGATGACCTTTTCGTCCGAAAATCTCGCCCCGGCACCGTTCAGCTCAGCCGAAGCGCCCTCGTAAGTGTTGCGCTGCAAGGCACGCCGGAAGTTGCTGGCATCGGCGCCAGCGAACGTCGGCACCATGCGTTTGGCCCAGACGTCGACCGGCACCTTGTAGACCTGTTGCACGTACCCGCCCCATTTCAGCACGTAGGCCCGGGCCATCGCGCCACGCTCGGCCGGCGTCGCCGGGCTCGCATTCGTGCCGACAGGCGCCAACTTCTGTGCCGCGATAACGGCCTGGGGCATACCGAGTGCCAAGGTCGCGCCCAAAACCAGAAAGCTCAACTGCTTTTTCATTGTTTGTCCTCTACTGAGATGGCTACCGAGTTCAGAACGCTGAAAGCCGCCGAACTTGGCCAGACGGCAGGGACGCCGGCACGACCGCGGCCATGACGAAGCACCGATCTTCAAGATCATCCGGTCGGCGATCGGTACAAGCGCCTGCCGGAGCTGCAAGCCGCGCTGCAGCCGCACTCGCGCCGCACTCGCGCCTCACTCCCGCAACAAAAAAGAGCCAGGTTTCCCCGGCTCTTTCCATTTGCGAACAGCGGTTGGGACGATCAGCGACCCGGCACGCGGCAGCAGGTGCGTGATGCGCGGAGAAACTGATTGGCAGAATCGTTGTTCCGCGCGGAGCAGGTTCCGGCCTTGATGAACACGATCGGCATCAGCCAGCTCGTCGTCTCGCAGTTGGTCGCGGTCTGGGTGTATCCGGTCGGGCAGAGGGGAGCCACTTCATTGCGGGTTCCGCCCGGAATGACACCCGGATCGGGGGTGGAAGTGTTCGCGGTCTCCACGCACTGCAGCGCAGTGGCCACCGGCGGCGCGAAGTAGCCGACGATGTCCGCCACGTAATGCGACTGGGCGAAGGTGTAGACGGTGAAGTCGAACGACGACAGCGGGTTGGGGATCTGCACGATCAGCGCATTGTTGACGATGGCGCCGGCGGTGTAGTTCACGCTGGCAGCAACCGGCTGCGCGGTGCCGAACGAATACGCAGTGGCGTAGCCGGCGCCGGACGGAGTGACTGCGGTCAGGTTGATCGCGACTGCGGTTGCGGACAGGCCCAGCGTGCCGCAGTTGGTGGCGCTGCCCCCCTGGCTGGTGAAGCTGCTGGCGTTGATCGCAACGAAGCTGCGCGTGGCGTTGCCTGCGATCGCGCCGGCGGCGGTGCTGCGGGTGTCGATGATGCGGCAGGGCGCGATCGGGGTATAGACCAGATCGTTGCCCAGGGCACCCAGGGTTTTCACGGTGGCGCGCGACTTGGACGAGCCGGTATCCAGCGAGGCGAGCTTGGAAATGACGGCCTCATCGCTCAGACGATGTCCGGTGCCCGTCAACTCGGCCATCGCGCCTTCGAAAGTATCGCGCTTGAGCGCATTGCGGAAGTTGCTGGCATCCGCGCTCACGAAGTTCGACACCATGCGCTGCGACCACGTACCCACGGGCACGCTGTAGACGCGCTGGACATAATTGCCCCACTTGTTGACGAACTGGCGGGTCAGTTGCCCGCGTTCCGTGGGCGAAATCTGGGCCGAAGAAGCCGCTGCGCGATTCAGACGCTCACCGGGAGCGTGACCACCAGGAGACTGCGCGGATGCGGATGCCGCGAACGCAACAAGTGCAAACGCGAGCATGCCATTAGACCTACGTGTGTGCGTCGCCATCTTTTGATCTCCTGGTGTCTTGGCAAGCAAATGTTGCCGGTATCTTTAGTTACGCGAAAGGTCGCCGGAATTGGCCAAGCATTCCGGCATCGGCGCAGCGCGCAGCAATCCGGATCGCCCCCGGCCTCGACGGCCTGCGTCGCCCGCCCCCCCTCTCAAATGTGCGAGCGCGTCCATCACCCAAAAAAAAGAGCCGGGTTTCCCCGGCTCTTCGTTCAACACATGAGGCTTCGGATCAGCGCCCCGGGACTCGGCAGCACTGCGCCGTGCCTTCGACCGTGATGACACCCGCAGTGGTGTTCAAACCTGAGCAGTAGGCATCGATGTTGGCGCCATTGCGGTACAGACCGTTGATGGCCCAGTTGGCTTCGTTCAGGCCCGGCGTGCGGCAGCCCGCGCCGGTGACGGTATAGCCGGTCGGACATGCCGGGATCGCGAAATTGAACGGCGAACTGGCGGCGACATTCTGTGTCGCGAAGGTGGTGACGCAACCCAGCGGCGTCGCCTGCGGCGGCGCGAAGTAACCGACGATATCGGCGACGTAGTGCGACTCGGCGAACGTATAGACGGTGAAATCCGAGGTGGTCAGCGGATTCGGGATCTGCGCGATGATCCCGTTGTTCACGAACGCGCCGGCGGCGTAGTTGATGCTGGCCGCCAGCGGCTGGGTGGTGCCGAACGGATAGATCGTGGCGAAGCCGGCGATGGTCGGCGACACGGCAGTCAGGTTGATCGCGACCGCAGTGGCATTGAGGCCGAGCGTGCCGCAATCGGTGGCGCTGCCGCCCTGGGAAGTGAAGTTCGCCTGGTTGATCGAAACGAAGCTACGGGTGCTGTTGCCGGCGATCGGACCAGCACCGGTGTTGCGGGTGTCGAGGATGCGGCACGGCTGGATCGGGGTGTAGACGAGGTCGCCGCTGAGGCTGCCGAGCACCTTGTCGCTGCCGGCCTTCATGGTCGCGAACTTGTGGATGACGCGCTCGTCGCTGAGGCGATGGCCGCTACCCGAGAGCTGCGCCATCGCGCCTTCGAAGGTGTCGCGCTTGAGCGCATCGCGGAAATTTGTGGAATCGGCGGTGGCGAAGTTCGACACCATCCGCTGCGACCACACGCGCACCGGCACGTTGTAGACGCGCTGCACGTAACCGCCCCATTTGGTAACGAACTGGCGCGCCATTTCGCCGCGTTGTTTCGGCGAGACCGAAACGCTGGCGGCTTTCGTGCCACCGCGGTTGCCGGAGGCACCACTGACCTGCTGCGCCGAAGCATCCATGACTAGTGCGCCGAGCGCGAGCGACAGGACTGTCGCCGTACAACGAAGTGCGATTGACATGTGTATATCCCAAGTAAGAGCAATTGCTGCCCGCCGACTAATATAGCCGAGTTTGCATTGCAACAATTGCATCGCGGGCACCTGAATGTCGGCCCGGGAATCGTGCAAAAAGAAGGCCGGCGACTTTCGTCGCCGGCCTTGCTGTTTGCCCGATGCATGGGCTTATTTGATGACGGTCCAGTCGACGCCGTACTGGCCGATATTGCTTTCGACGAAGACAGAGCCGGTGCTGCGCCACAGATACAGTCGGCGGTCGCTGGCCCGCTGGATCACCAGATCCTCGACCCCGTCGCCATCGAAATCGCCGGTGGTATACAGGCCCCGATCCGACGCCAACCCGAATGCAGCAGCGCCCTGATAGACAGCGCCATCCATACGCCAGTAAGCGAGATAGGTGTTGGCGTTGTCGCGCAGCAGGATGTCGGCCTTGCCGTCGCCGGTCACGTCGGCGGTGCCGATCATATTCCAGTCGGTACCGTACTGCCCGATCAGGCTCACCGTGAAGCCGGTGCCATTGCTCAGCCAGATACTGGCGTTGCGGGTGCCCGGGTCGTTCCACAGCAGATCCACGCGACCGTCGCCGTTGAAGTCCGCGATACCCGAGACCACATACGTCGCCGGCGGGCTGTAGCCTTGGCCACCGAGATAGACCGCACCGTTCATCAGCCAATACGCGAACTGGCCGGTGGTCGGATTACGCCACAGCAGGTCGCCCTTCCCGTCGCCGTCCACGTCTCCGCTGCCGATCAGGTTCCAGCCTGCCGGCGTGCCACCTATGGTGCCCTGCGCATGAGTGGTGCCATTCCAGATGTAGCTGTAAAGCGTCTGCGTGGTGGTGTTGCGTGCGAGCAACGCAGTCTGGGGGATCGCGGTCAGGAAGCCGGTGGCGGCCGGCGAGAAGCCGGAAGCCACGCCGAAGCCGCCAGATCCGGTGTAGAGCGAGCCGTTCATGATCCAGTACGCGAGGTACGAAATCGACGGGTTCCACATCACGATATCGCTCTTGCCGTCGCCGTTGAAATCGTTGCGGGCACGGCCGCCGAAAGGCACCACCGAGGCGCGGAACTGCGCGACCAGCGGCATCGAGATGTTCAGGCTGCGTGCGTTGTCAGCAGTCGCCGTGCCGGTCGGACGACCGGTGTCGGTGTAATTGACGCTCGGGTTGCCGAAATAGTTGATCGAGAACTGGCTGCTGTTCGCCAGGCGGTAGGCCATGACGGTGTAGAAGCCGGTGGTCAGCGTTTCGCGATAACCGTAGGAATACGGGTGGGTACCGGAATCGCCGCCGCTGTCCTCGGTGTTGTGCTGCTGGCCCATGTTATGGCCGAGCTCGTGGGCGAGCGTTTCTTCACGGCAGAAATAATTGCGGCCATCGCCTTCGTCGACGTCGTTGCCATCGCTGACGATCGAATAGCCGAAGGGCGCATCGGTGTTGTCGATGGCGAAGCCGCCGCCGCCGAGCAGCCAGGCGATACCGCAGCCCTGGTGCTGCGGCGCCTGGAAGGGACGAACCAGCGACACGAGATCGGCGCCGTATTCGTCCCGGGCGGTGCGAAGCGGGACCAGCTCAGCCGGCACCGTCTGCGGCGTGCAACTGGTCGGGGAGCAGTCGTAGCCGGTCAGGGCTTCCAGCGCCAGCTCGTTGCTGTTGCTGTCGGTGTAGTTGACCAGCACGGTGCGGACCAGGCGGACGCGCGGGGTGATCAGGCTGTTCACGTAACCCTGGTTGGTGATGGCCATCAGGTTGGACAGACGGGTCGTGGCGTTGGCAGCGCTGCCGTACTTGGTGACCAGACCGTTGGTGTAACCCAGCACTACGTCGACGGTGTTCGCGGCGCTCGCCTTGCCACCGCCTTCGACCGATGCCGCGGCGCTGAGCTTCCTGGCGCCGACGGCGGCGGCGATGCTCGGCGGGATCAGGGCATCGGATTCATCGGGATTGCGGCCGAGGTTGCCGTCGAGCAGCTTGCTGGGATCGGTCTGCACCAGCCAGGACCGGCCGCCGGACATCGTCAGGCTGTAGGCCTCGGTGTCCTTCTGGTAGATCCGACCGAACACGGCGCCTTCGCCGAAGGTGATCACGGCATCGAGGCCGTCCTTGGTCTTGCCGATCCACGACCAATTGCCGTCGGGCGCTTCTTCATGGCGCTGGTAGGCGATACTCATGGTCTCGCCGGACGGCAGCGGCAGATCAATCGATTTGCCGGGGGCGGCGGCGTTGAGGGCATGCGCCTCGCTCAACTGCACCGCATGATAAGTAAAGGCACCGCGCTGGACCGGTTTGTTGCTGCGATCGAAGGCGAGCAGCGTGCCGCGGTCGGGGAGCGATGCGAACGCAACGGTGCGTCCGGTATGGACCCGCGGGTTCTGGGACAATTGAGCAGACACGGTCTGCGGCTTCCCGCCAGTGAGAGAGGCTTCCTGCGCGATCTCCGTTTCGGACGTACAACCGCCGACGACGAGTGCCGCGGCAAGGGTGAGGGCAAGTTTGCGCATTAGGGTTCTCGACAACGTGCCCCGACGACCGGAGCGTGAAGGCGAAGCATACGCCCAAGTGCAGGGGCGTCGCATCCCACGTCCGCTGTTTTGCCGTCGAAGCCTGAGAGGGGGCGCTCACCCGGAACCGAACCGGGCTCACATTTCGCCATATTGCTTGGCGCCGAGCGATTCTAGCCCGGTCGTACGCTCCGACTCCGGCTTCCGGGTGAGCGGGCCTGATCGGGCGCACCTGAATGAATAGGCGCCATAAACGCAGGACTCATATCCAAACGGCCGGACATAGGATCCATGTCCGGATTCCGGACCTGTATCACGGGGCTTGGGCAATCCGATCCGATCATGGCTCGCCGAAGATGGGCGCAAACAGGCATCGAAGATGAGCTCGCGCGAGACGCCGATGGAAGCCGTTGACGCGCGGTGCGCATCAAGCCTTCGCGCGCGGCGTGCAGATGATCACGTCCTGACCATTGCCTTCAACGCCGGGCCGGCCCGACCAGCCGCCGAAACCGACATGCACGATATCCAGTCCGTGCTTGTCGTGGAGCGCGCGCAGACGGTCGATGTAGTACGCCATCACGTGGTCCGGATTGTTCTCGGTCATGTACAGGCCGCCTTCGGCCTCGAAGTTCAACGAGCCCCAGCCGGGGACGCCCGCGCGCGACAGCGGCTCGGAGACCTCATCGAGAATGAAGAACGTGTTCCAGAGCACCGCGCCCGGCTTCGCCGCACGCGCCATTTCGCCGAGGTAGTTGTCCACTTCGTCGATCTGCATGTGCGTGAACAGGGAGGTGGACCAGATGAAGTCGAATTTCGACGACTCGACGGGGAACACGTACTGCGCCGCGCTGCTGGCATCGGGGCGGTTGTAGTGGGAGTTGCTCAGGTCCGCATGGATGAAACGGAAATTCTCCAGGCTTGCGTAATGTTCCGCGCACCAGTCGATGGAGGATTTGGTGACGTCGATTCCGGTGTAGGAACCCGTGTCCAGATAACCGGCCAGCGAATGCGCGACACGGCCCAGGCCACAGCCGACATCCAGGACATGCGATTCGGGTTTCACGTATCCGCGTCCGATCCAGTCCTGCATCTGCAGCCGGCCATATCCGCGGAATTCGTCGACCGCACCCTGAGGATCGCTGAAACCGCCGATCTTGTTGGCGGCGATCAACTCGCCCGGCGGAACCAGTTGTTCGATATCGTGAATACTCATTGCTGAAACCTCGAAGATTTGGATGAGGAACATGTGTGTTGCGTATGCCGGATCGGCATCACACGCTGGAGTCTGGAGAGAAGATTCGGCCCGGCGTCCTGGTGCGATGCGCGACGCGCGGCCCGGGCGTCGGACTACTTCGTCGAGACCGTATTACAGAAGGGAAATATGCCGGCCATTGTCGCATGAGTACAAAATCCCTTCGGCCCGATACGCGAGGTAGACGTGGTAACGGCCCGACGGAAGCGAATTGGCGTCGAGCTGCACTTCGAATCCGAAGGGGGCGTCGGCCGATGGCGAAGCCGTGGAGAGATCTTTTCGGTTGATGCCGTATACCAGCGGCATCCCCCACACCAGCGTGCGGTCCTCGCTTTCGATGCGTATCGCGGCGTCCTCGATTGCAACGCCGTCTCGATCGGCCTTGAGCCAACCGGTCGCGTTCACCGCGGAAGGCGACGACAGCGGCATGTCGCTGTCGGTAAAGGCCTGGCCTCCGATCGATTCGAGATTGCAGCTGCTGGAAGATATCGATTTTTCCGCCCGTTCGGCTTCAGCAAGCGCGCGGAGCTGCGTGGAGGACGCTTCGACGGCAGGGGGCGCTTCGACAGCGGGAGGCGCAGCCGCGGGCGCCTCGGCGGACGCAGGCGCTGCGACGGGTTCGACTTTTGCCGGATCCGCATTGTCGGGCGGGGTGCAGGCGGCGATGGCGATAGCGAGCGATGCGATCACGATGGGTTTCATAAGCGGGGTGTCCTTCAAGGAGAATCGAGCGCGATGCTGGGAAGCTGGTTCAGATCCGACTGCCAGCTGTATTCGTAGACCACGCCGTTGTGCTGGCGCGCGATATAGCCGCCCTCCGGCGCTTCCGGCTTCAGATGCGCCTTCGGATATGCGGTCATGGAGGAATAATGGGTCACGTATGACTTGCGCGTGAGCGCCGGATTGCGGATCGCCGTGCCTTCGTGGGACAGGTTGCCGTGCCAGATCAACGCATCGCCTTTGCGCGGGCAGTACACGCGCGGCGGCACGCCGGCGGCCCGCATCCGTTCGGTGAGATATTCGCTCAGTTCGATCGGTGTCCGGACGCTGTCGGGTTCGAACAGGATCGAAGCGTCGCCCCAGTCGAAGAATCCCGAAATGTCTTCGTGATGCGAGGAGGGGTAATAGGCGAGCGGACCGGAATCGGGATGGATGTCCTCCAGCGGGATCCAGCTTGCGGCGAGATGCGAGACCGGCGTCTGCACGCGCACGTAGGGGTAGTCGATATGGATCGGCTGCTGGCTGCCCTTGTAGAACGTCAGGGACTGCAGCGCGCACGGCGAATCGTTGAAGACATGCGACAGGAACAGCGACACTTCCCGGGTCAGGCTGAGCTTCGCGGCGGCGCGGGAAATCGTGTAGAGGCTGTTGAACTTCAATCCCGGCGAGTTCAACTCTTCCTCGGTGAGGTCGGTGATATGCCGCTGTACGCCGGAGGTTTCGACCAGCAGATCGAAATCGCGGTGGTGAGCGCGCAGATATTCGATGTCGCCGATCAGTGCGTCGATCAACTGCGGATCGACCACGTTCTCGAACAATACAACGCCATCGGTGCGCCACTGGTGCAATGCGCGGCGCAGATCGAAGTCCGCCTGTTCCGACAACCGGTCCAGGTAGGCGTCGATGTCCGCGTCGGGAAGATCGATCCACGGCCTTTCCTGCATCCAATCATGTTGTTTGTACATCACACACCCTCACGATTTGATTTCGGTGAAGCCGAATGGCTTCGACTCATTTTTTCTGGAAGACCATACACGTCTGGTCGTACTTCGAGCCGTCGAAGCAGCTTGCCGCCAAGGTGAAATGCTCGGCGTACGCCGTCCGCGCGTACTGTGCCGGGATCCATGTCTCGCCATAAAAACTCGTGTCGCGCGGACCGCCGCCGCTCACGCCGTCGGATGTGGCGTGGATGAATTCGCCCTTGCCGTACCGGCGCGCGGCATCATCGATATCCGGGAACAACTGGCCCAGCGCGCGGATGTAGGGGGGTGCATCGGCACCCTGCGTCTTCGCCCAACGAAAGAATTCGAAGAAGCTGTCGTGGCGCGTGGTCCAGGCCACGACGCCGCCGGGCTTGAGGATCCGCGCGAACTCGCGCATCCAGTCGGCGCATGCTTTTTCCGACAGATGCGAAAATACCGAATAGGCGATCACCAGATCGAAGCTGCCATCCTCGATGGGCGTGGGAGGGAACGCGGCGCAAACGTCGAAGTGGTGGGAATCGAACAACGACCGGGTCATCTCCACGAAAGAAGGGTCGACATCCAGACCGTACAGATTGTGGATCGAGATCTTTTCCATGAACGTGCGCGAGATGCGCCCCCAGCCGAAGCCGAAGTCGAGCACGCGGGTGTTCGGGCCGAGTTCGCGCCCCAGCGCCCGGGTTTCGCGCTCGACGTCCGTGTAGAACGCATGCGCCTGGCGCAGCGCCGCTTCCGCGGAAAGCCCGGTGGTGTTCTGCTGCATTTCCACCGAGGGAAATTTCGGCAGGGCTTCGCCGAGCGGGCTGACCTGCGGGGAGTCGAGGCTGTCGATCAGGGTCTGAAGCCAGGGCGTGGTGCTGGTGGTGTCGGTCATCGTGGAGATCCTGGGGGGAATGAATGGGTATCGAGGGGAAGCGCGCGCCATGTGCGGGCGATGCCGTCGTCGAGATCGACGGTCGGCGACCAGCCGAAGCCTTCGCGTGCGGCGGCGATGTCCAGCCGGACCTCGCGCACGTCGAAACCGCGGCTCGGCAGATGTTCGACGCGCATCGCGCGGCCGGCGACGCGCTCGATCGCGGCGCGGATCGTATTGAGGCTGTGGCCATCGCCGCTGCCGGCGTTGAAGGTGCCGCATTCGCCGCTGGCGGCGGCGCGGATCGCCAGATCGACCAGATCGTCGATGTAGAGATAGTCGCGCACCACTTCGCCGTCGCCCCAGATCTGCAGGGTCTCGTCGGCGCGCGCGCGGGCGATGGCCGCGGCGATGAAGCCCTGCCCGCCCGCCGCCGACTGGCGCGGGCCGTACGGGTTGGACGGGCGCAGAATCAGCGGATCGAGCCGGCCGAGATGGCCGTACATCCGCAGATAGTGCTCCACCGCGACCTTGACGATGCCGTACGACGAGATCGGCCGCAGCGGGTGGTCCTCGCGCATCGGCAGGGTTTCGGGATTGCCGTAGACCGTGCCGCCGGAGGAGAAGAACACCACCCGGCGGATGCCTTTGGCTTCGATCGCCGCGAACAGGCCCAGCGCGCCGAGCAGATTGCTGGACACGTCAAACGCCGGGTCGAGATTGGAGCTGGCCGGCACCGTCGTGCTGGCGAGATGGAAGACGGTGTCGATGCCGTCCAGCGCCGCGTCCAGCAACGCGGGATCGCTGTACGCGCCGCGCACATAATCGATGGCCGACCAGTCGGTGTCGGCGCGCGCAGGCCCGGGATCGAGCACGCGCACGGCATGCCCGCCCGCGCGCAGCCCCTCGGCCAGATGCGAGCCGATGAACCCGTTGCCGCCGACGATCAACGCATGCATCAACCGGGCTCCGTCTGCGGTTCGGGCAATCCGAACTGCCGGCGCAGCGTGCCGGCGTAAGCCGCAGCGGCGGCGCGCGCGCGTGGGTCCGGCGCGAAGGTTTGCGCGGCCACGCCCTGCGCGCGTACCACTTCATCGTAGTGCCGCTGAAGATCGGAGGCCGAGGTCACGCTGTTCTGATGGCGGCGGTGGCGATTGAGCGACGCCGGGTGGTAGTGGATGCCGCCGCGCGCCAGCAGATGCAGGTACGCCACCCAATCGCCGGCGATGCGATAGGCGCATATCTCGTCCTCATGTTCGCGCAACACCGCCAGCAGCGGCTCGCGGCGGAACAGCACGGCGCTGACGTTGGGAATGGTGTTCTTCACCGCCAGCGCCTGCGCGACTTCCTCGGCGCCGGTCGCGGTGTAGGCGGCGTTCCATTTTTGCGCCGACAGCTCGCCGGTGTAACTGCGGTAATCGGGCATCGCGGTACGGCCGTCGAGGTCGATGGCCTCGGACTCTGAGTAGGCCATCACCACGTCCGGGCGACCATGGATCGCGGCGAGCAGGGTTTCGAGGAACGCGGGCTGGGCCAGATCGTCGGCCTCGGCGATCCACACGTACTCGCCGGTCGCCAGTTCCACGCCCTTGCGCCACTGGCGGAACACCGATCCGGAATTGTCGGCGTTGACGACGATGCGCGGCTCCGGGTCGAGGCGCGCGCGCAGGCTCTGCAGCACCGCGAGACTGTCGTCGGTGGACGCATCGTCCAGCACGATGATCTCGGCCACCGGCCAGCTCTGTCCGGCGATGCTGGCGAGGCGCGATTCCAGATAGCGCGCATAGTTGTAGTTCGGCACCACCACCGACACCCGCGGCATGTCCAGCCCGGCCAGATCGGCCAATGCCAGGGCGTAACCGCGGAACGAGAACTCGCGGTCGATCAACGTACGCCCGGCGTCGCCGCAGCGCGTGCGCAGGGCCTCGTCGTCCAGCAGGGCGTCGATGGCATCTGCATAGGCGGCCGCATTCAACGCCGGCACGACCAGGCCCGCGCCCTGGGTTTCGACCAGCCGCGCGCCGCCGCCGGTCGCGGCGAACGCGACCACCGGCGTGCCCACCGCCAGACTTTCCAGCACCACCGACGGGAACGGATCTTCGCGCGAACTCAGCGCGTAGACATCGGCGCCCGCGTAGTAATCGTCGGTCTCGAAATCCATGCCGACGAAATGGAAGCGATTCTGGATGCCCGCCTTCGCCAGCGCCGCGTCGATCTCCGACTGCAGGCCGACCTCGCGATGGCCGACCCACACGACATGGGTGTCGGCACTGCGCGCGCAACAGCGCGTCGCGGCTTCCACCAGCAGGTCGACGCCCTTGCGACGATCGGCGTAACCCACCGCAAGCACGATGCGCGCCTGCGCCGGCAGCCCGAGTTTTTCGCGCAGCCGGCGGCGGGGTTCTGCCATGTCGGCAAGGCCGCGATAACGGCTGCGGGTGAACAGCCCCTGCGGCCGCACCATGAGCTTGTCGCGGCTTGCGTCCGCCGGCCAATGCGCCAGCAGACCGTCGCGCACGTCTTCCGCCGCGACCACCACCGCGGCGCTGTCGCGCGCCAGCGCCTCGACCGCGGAGGCCAGACCGTACTCAGCGATCACGCCCGGCAACTCATGCACCAGCGCGACGATGCGGATGCCGGCGGCGGCGAACGCAGGCGTCACCCGCCCGGACACCGCGGTATTCGCGATCACCGCCGTGCAGCCGTCGGCGCGCAGGCTGCGGGCCAGCGCGGGAATCGCTTCGGGGGCCATCGCGTACAGACGATGCACCGTCGCCAGCGCCTCGAAATCCGGCTCCAGCCGGCCGTCGCCCTGCAGCAGCACGATCACATCCAGGCCGATCTTCTTCAGTTCGCGCAGCAGGTTCAGCGCGAGGTATTGCGCGCCGTGCGGGTGGGCATCGTGCGAGATCAGCGCGATCCTGCCGCGCCCGAGAACCGAAGCCTGCGGCCTCGCTTCCAGCACGCGACGGGTCGCGTCCAGGTTGGCGTAGCCGTGCCGCGAATCCGGCTCCAGCATCGCGCCTTCGGCCCATTCGTTCCACGCGTTGACGAAGACCACGCGCTCGCCCGCCACCGGATGGCGCTCGGCGTAATCGACCGCACCTTCCAGCCAGCGCGCGTATTCCTCCGGATCGGCATGGGCGAAGGTGTAGCCCTTGCCCGGCTTGCGCGCTTCGTTGTCCCAGCTCGGCGAGACGCCGCGGAACAGCGGGTAGTCGGGCTTCGGCCAATGCAGTGCGCTGTCGACCATCTCGCGGTAATCGACCACGTTGCCGCAGTAGTCGGGATTGACGATATCCAGCCGCGCATTGATGGGCTGCAGGCCGCGCGCGACCTTGTGCGGCGGGAATTCCAGCGCGGCGTCGAAACCGTAGGTGCCCGGATCGTCCACATCGAACTGCACCATCGCCAGGAAGATCTCGCCCAGCCCCTGCGCGCGACAGTCCTCGCGCCACAGATCGAGGGTGTGGCGGCAGTCGGGCAGCAGCGACGGCCGGTACACGATCACCAGCGGGCGGCCGTCGATGCGGATATAGCGCGGGTCGCGCAGATACGGCTGCAGATCGCGGATGAACGACAGGTCATTGTCGTCGTTGTAGTTCTGGCCCAGCAGCACATCGCTGTCGTGGCCGTCCCAGCGCCGGGTCCAGTTCTCGTTCGCCCAACACAGGCAGAAGTCGATATCGATGTCGGGATGGGCGATGAACTGGTCGACCGGGCGCTCCAGCAGGCGGCGGCCCGAGAACCAGTAATGATGGAAGCAGAAGCCATGCACGCCGTGCAGGCGCGCCAGTTCGGCCTGGCGGCGCATCACATCGACCAGACGCAGATCGTAGAAGCCGAGCTCGCCGGGCAGTTTCGGCTGTTCGTGGCCTATGAACTGCGGCACCGCCTTGCTGACGTTGGTCCATTCGGTGAAGCCGCGGCCCCACCACGCATCGTTTTCGGCGATGGGATGGAACTGCGGCAGATAGAACGCGATCGCCTTCGCCCGCACGGCGGCGGGCGGCGCATCGGCCGGGCGGGCGACGTAGTGCGCGCTGCGCGGCGCGCGCGCACGGTCCAGGACGTCGCGCATCCAGCGCGCGGCGGCGTTCGGTTCGCCGTCCGCGGAGACTTCGGGATCCGGCAGCCGCGGCAGCGGCGCGGGCGGCACGTCGACCGCAACGAACCCGCGCTGCGCGCCGAAGGCATACCAGCGCCGGTAGACGTTCGTATGCTTCAACAGCGGCGCGAACGTGGTGAACACCGCGTTCTTGATCGCCAGCCGAGTCTCCCACGACATCGGCATGCGCCGGTAGACGCTCTGCACCGCGCGGCCGGCGATGGCGCGAATCGAACTCACGCCGATTTTCCCCGCAGCAGCGACGACAGCCAGCGCGCCGGGCCGGTGATCTTCCAACTGGTCGAACGCAGCAGTTCGTCCAGTTGCGCGTGCCGCGCCGCCAGCTCGGCGTCTCGCGCGGCGAGCTGCGCGTGCAGGTCGGCCTGCGACTGTGCGAGCGCGTCGGACTGCCGCCGGAGCGCAGAAGCCAATCCGGCTTCTGCCGCATGCCCGGCCTGCTCGGCGGCGAGCGCATCCTGCGCCTGCAGCATCGCCGCCTCCAGCGTCCGCACGCGTTCGGCCAAGGCCGCACGTTCGGTTTCCAGCGCATCGGCGCGCTCCGCCAATGCCGCACGCTCGGCTTGGAGGGCATCCGCGCGCCCGGCCAAGGCCGCACGTTCGGTTTCCAGCGCGCCATTGCGGGTCGCCATCGCAACCAGGTCGATTTCGAGCCGACGCAGGGCTTCGCCCGCCATCGCAGCGTTCGAAGCCTCCACCTGCAGCGCGTCGCGCCCGGACTGCAACTGCACCTGCAGTTCGGCTTCGCGCGTTTGCAGACCCGTTTCCAGCTCGGCGACGCGCCCGGCGAGATATTCGTGCGCCGACTGCGCGGCCGCCATCGACTGCTGTTCGTTGCGCAGCGCCTGCGCAAGGCCCGCTTCGGCGGCATCGGCGCGCTCGCTGGCGTAGATCCGCGCGCCCAGCGCATCGAACAGGCGCAGCACCGGCACTTCGGCATCGGTGCCAGACAGCGCGGCGAGTTCGCGGAAACGCAAGGGCGCCTGCGCGCCGACCAGCAGCACGCCCAGGCCGTGGGTATGCTGGAACTCGAAGCCGGGATACTGCGCGCGCAGTTCATCCCACAGTTTCCACACCCCGAAATTGCGCTCGCGCACCATGGTGTCGTGGAACAGCACCACCGCGCGCTCGGACAGTTTCGGCAGCCACGATTCGAAATCGTGCTTGACCGCGTCGTAGGTGTGCAGGCCGTCGATGTGCAGCAGATCTACCGAGCCGTCGGCGAAATAGGTCAGCGCCTCGTCGAAGGTCATCCGCAGCAGCTGCGAAAAACCGCTGTACGGCGCGTTGTGCCCGTTCAGCGCCTCGAAGACTTCATCGCCGTAGAACCCCGAGTGCTCGTCGCCCTGCCAGGTGTCCACCGCGTAGCATTTCGTGTCCAGGCCGCAGCGCGCCACCGCCTGGCAGAAACCGAGATAGGACGTGCCGTTGTGGCTGCCCAGTTCCACCAGGATGCGCGGGCGCGCTTCCTCCACCGCCCAGAACGCGAACGGCAGATGGCCGATCCATGCGCTGGGCGGCACCTGCCGCGGCGCCATCGACATGCCGACATTGAGCGCAATGGTGGCGACGAACGCACTCATGCACCCACCTGCGCGCCCAGCGCGCGACGCGCGAACGCCAGCGCGAGCCGCTGGCGCAGGCCGAGGTCCACGCCGCGGAACACGCCCACGGTATCGCCCCAGGGGCCGCTGCCCGGATCCGGATGCGGCTCCCAGTCGGTGGTGACCTCGACCAGCTCGCAGCGGCCGAATTTAGCCAGCGCGCGGTAGCCGTCCGGATAGAACCGCCAGCAGTCCTGCGGATAGCGGTGTTCGGGGCCGCGCGACGGCGCGATCAGGAAGATCAGCCCGCCGGGCTTCAGCACCCGGATCATTTCCAGCCAGCTCATCCAGAAGAATTCGACATGCTCGAACGCCTGGCCCGAAACGATGACATCGACGCTGCGGCTGGCGAACGGAAACCGGTACGGCGAGGTCAGCACTACGTCCACGCCCGGACCTTTCTCCAGATCCACGCCGGTGTAGCGCCAGTTCGGACTGTCGAACAGCGTGCGATACGAGCCGTTGACGTCGTAGGAACCGATGTCGATCGCCTGGATCGCGCGGTCGCGATCGAGGTATTTCGACACCAGCCGCTGCATGTGTTCGTAGGAGCTGACGTGCAAGGGAAACCTCGGAAATCGATGGGTTGCAAAATGAGCGGTATGGAAACGACAGGTATGCATGAGGACGATGGCGACGGGCCGTCAGCCATCACCGGCCCCGACGCTCAACGACACCGATCGGAACGGGATGCCGACCAGCCCGGCGGTGACTGTGGTGGGCGCCGATTCGAAGGCCAGGACATCGTAGACCCAGGCGGCCTGGACGTGCTCGAGGTGCGAGCCGTCGGCGACCGCGACATCCACCGTGTAGCGCCCGCGCGGGAAATGCGGCATCCGGAACTCGAACGTCGCTTCGACCCGGTCGCCGGCCGCGGCGGGCGCCGCAGGCGCATCGTCGCGCCAGGTGTGCTTGCCGATGATCTGCTGGCCCAGGCGGTCCTTGATCAGGAAACCGATGATCGGGCTGGTCAAGGCGCGCTCGGCCACCGCCAACACCCGCAGACGGACCAGCTCACCGCCGCCGAACTGGCGCAGGGGCTGGCCGTCGAGGCCGAAAAAGCCGACCGTTTCGATCCGCGCCCCGCCATCGCCGAAACCGGCACGGTCAGGATCGAAGGCGAACACCCGCAGGCGGCTGACGTCCAGCGACAGGTCGTCACCATCGTCGTCGCGACCGGGCATCGACACCGGCGTGGGAACCGCTGCGGCGCGCGCCGGCAGCGGCGCATGGCCGTAGGTGCTGGCGAGATAGGCCTCGCAGACGGTCTTGGCCGGGCCGTCCATGCCGATGCGCCCGCCGTCCAGCCAGATCGCGCGATCGCACAGATTGACGATGGCGCTGGCATCGTGGCTGACGAACAGCACCGTGCCGTGGGTCTGGAAATCGCGCAGAAAACGCATGCATTTCTGGGCGAAGAACACGTCGCCGACCGACAGCGCCTCGTCGACGACCAGGATGTCGGCATCGGCATGGGCGATCACCGCGAACGCGAGCCGCACGTACATGCCGCTGGAATAGGTCTTGACCGGCTGGTCGATGAACTCGCCAATGTCGGCGAAGGCGACGATGGCGTCGTACTTTGCCGCGATCTCGTCCGCGTCCATCCCCAGGATCGCGCCGTTCATGAACACGTTCTCGCGGCCGGTGAACTCCGGGTTGAAGCCGCTGCCCAGCTCCAGCAGCGCGCCGATCCGCCCGGACACCGCGACTTGTCCGTGGGTGGGCGACAGGGTGCCGCAGATGGTCTGCAGCAGCGTGGATTTGCCCGAACCATTCCGGCCGATGATGCCGACCGTCTCGCCGCGCGCCACCGAGAACGACACGTCTCGCAGCGCCCAGGATTCGCGGAAGAACCGCGTCGGCTCGCGGCCGATCGCGCGCTGCAGGCGCGGAATCAACGCCTGTTTCAGTCGATTCTCGGGACGTTCGTAGAGCTGGTAGCACTTGCCGATCCCGGCCACGACGATGGCATGCTCGACACTGACATGCTCGACGGCGGCCGGTGCGGGAGACGGCTCAAAGGACATCGGCGAACCCCCGGCGCGATTTCTGGAACCACCAATAGCCGAAGAACATGAACGCCAGGGCGATCGCGTAATAGCGCAGCATCGTCGTCGGGTCCGGCGCGGTGCTGGCGAACAACACCGCACGGCTCTGCTCGATCACCACGGTCAGCGGATTGGCATACACCCAGGCGCGGTATTGCTCGGGCAACGCGGCGACCGGATAGAACACCGGCGCAAGGAACATCAGCACCGTGGCGACCACGCCGCTGAGCTGGGCGATATCGCGGATGAACACACCCAGCGCCGCCAACAGCCACGCCACGCCCAGTGCGAAGAAGCCCAGCGGCAGCAGGATCACCGGCAGCCACCATGCGGTGAGCGGCACCCAGCCTTCGGACAGCCATTGCGCAGCGAGCAGGATCAGCAGGCTGACGACGGCGTGGAACGCCGCCGAGCCGACCAGACTCCAGACCAGCGTCTCCAGCGGAAACACCACTTTCTTGACGTAATTGGCGTTGCCGATGACCAGCGCCGGCGCCTTGGTAATGGCTTCGGCCAGCAGGCCGTGGCAAATCACCCCGATGAACAGCAACAGCGCGAAACGCGACTTGCTCTGGCCTTCGAGCATGCCCGGCCATTTCGCCTCGAACACCACCGAGAACACGAACGTGTAGACCGCCAGCATCAGGATCGGATGCAGGAACGACCACGCCATACCCATCACCGAGCCGCGGTAGCGGCCCAGCACTTCGCGCCGGATCAGCTGACCGATCAGGCGCCGCTCGCGCCAGAACCCCGCGAACAGGCTGGACGGCCCGGCGGGGAACGGTCGATGGGCGTCGATCAGGCTGCCGCGACTCATTGCGCGAGCGCCCGCTCCAGGTCGTGACGCAGGTCGTCCAGCGATTCCACGCCCACGCTCAGGCGCACCAGATCGTCGTGGATGCCCAGCACGGCGCGGCGTTCCACCGGCACCGAGGCGTGGGTCATCACCGCCGGATGATTGACCAGACTTTCCACGCCGCCGAGCGATTCAGCCAGGGTGAAGAGGTGGGTGCGCTCGCAGAAGCGTTTCGCGCCTTCGAAGCCGCCCTTGATCCGGATCGACACGATGCCGCCGAAACCGTCCATCTGCCGCGCCGCCAGCGCGTGCTGCGGATGGTCTTTCAGGCCGGGATAGATCACCTGTTCGATCGCCGGATGGGTCTGCAGCCATTCGGCCAGCGCCTGCGCGTTGGCGCAGTGGGCTTTCATGCGCAGGTGCAGGGTCTTCAGGCCGCGCAGGGCGAGGAAGCTGTCGAACGGCCCCTGCACCGCGCCCACCGAGTTCTGCAGGAACGCCATCTGTTCGGCCAGCTCGGCGTTGTCGCCCACCACCGCCATGCCGCCGACCATGTCGGAGTGGCCGTTCAGATATTTGGTGGCCGAATGCATGACGATATCGGCACCGTACTCCAGCGGCCGCTGCAGGATCGGCGAGGCGAAAGTGTTGTCGACCACCATCAGCAGGCCGTGTTTCTTCGCGACCGCGCCGACCGCTTGCAGATCGACGATCTTGAGCATCGGGTTGGTCGGGGTTTCCACCCAGAGCATGCGCGTTTCGGGCCGGATCGCCGCTTCCAGCGCGGCGGCATCGGTCAGGTCGACGAAGCTGAAGTCGAGGCCGGCGGTGCGTCGGCGCACGCGCTCGAACAGGCGAAAGGTGCCGCCGTAGACATCGTCCATGCAGATCACATGGCTGCCGGTGTCCAGCAGTTCCAGGATCGTGGACGACGCGGCGAGACCCGAGGCGAAGGCGAATCCCCGGCTGCCGCCTTCGAGGCCGGCGACGCAGCGCTCGTAGGCGAAGCGGGTCGGATTGTGGGTGCGCGAGTACTCGAAGCCCTGATGCACGCCCGGACTGCTCTGGGCGTAGGTCGAGGTGGCGTAGATGGGCGGCATCACCGCACCGGTCGTGGGATCCGGCGACTGACCCGCGTGGATGGCCTTGGTGCCGAGGCCCCACGATGTTTCCTGCTGCTTGCGATCCTCACCCATGGCGGCCTCGTCGTGTCTGGTTTGGTTATCGATACGTTATCGATGCGTTATCGATGCGGTCCCGCGCGGCCGGGTCATGGCCGGAACGGCGGTCTGTCGGTGCGGTCTGTCGAATCGGTGGCGGCGGCCCGCCTGGGTCACTTCCTGCGCAGGAACCCCTTGGGATTCCAGGTAATGAGGAACGATTCCTTCGAGCGGTCGATCTCGAAATCCGGATTCTCTGCGACGAACGCCTCGGCCGCTTCGAACGGGCCCGGATCCGGGCCGACATCGAGGCCATGGTGGCAGATCGAGTCTTCGACGATGAAATACGCGCCCGGCAGGGTCAGCGGCGAATAGGCGCGCAGCACGTCGAGGGTGTTCTGGTAAGTGTGCGAGCTGTCCTCGATCACCAGCACGTCGGCGCCCTCAGGAATCTGGCATTTGATCTCGTCGGCCAGCGCGCAGGCATCGCCTTCGATGAACTGGATCCGCGGATGGGCCTTCGCCGCCGGATATAGATGGGCGTGATCGATGTCGATCGCGATGATCCGGCCCTTGCCGATAAGGTCCAGCAGATGGGCCAGCGCCAGCGCGCTGCCGCCGTATTTGTTGCCGATCTCGATGATCACGTCCGGCGGACGCGCGGTCAGGAGCTCCTGGTAGACCCAGAAATCCAGCGGATTCTTCTGCGTCGGCACGCCGAAGTAGGTGGTCCGGCCGTCGATGATGCGCTTCTGCATGATCTCCAGTGCATCGCCCAAGGGCATTGCGGTACTGGATTCGAGGTAATGAATCATGTCGATCGGGTCCGAATCAGGGTTGGAGCGTCGCGGGGCTCGGAAAGCGCCAGCGGACCCGGGCGAAGGAGCCTGGGTCGGACCCGGACGCCGGGCAACCGCCAGGTCACCCCGTCGGCCACCCTGCCGATGCCCCCACGGCGGCATTCGCATCGTCCTTCGGCGAACGCCGTGAAAACGCGGCGATTGTACCATCGCCCTCCCGGGCGCCTCCCGGTTACTGAACGCGGCGTCGCAGCCAGTTCAGCAAGTCGATCCGGGTGATCAGGCCCAGAAAACGGTCGTCGTCCATCACGATCGCGACGTGGCCGCGGTCGAATACCGGCAGCAGCGCCTCCACCGGGGAGCGCACGTCAAGCTTGTCGAGCTTGCTGACCATCGCCGTGGACACCGGGTCGCGGAACCGAGATTCGTCGCCGTAGACGTGCAGCAGCACATCGCTTTCGTCGAGGATGCCGACGATGATCTCGCCGTCCATCACCGGCAACTGCGAGATCTCGTAGAGCTTCATCCGCTGGTAGGCGGTGACCAGCAGATCGTTGGGGCCGACCACCACGGTGTCCCGCCGGGTGTAGGGGCGAAGGATCAGGTCGCGCAGGTCGCCGTGCTGATCGCGCTCCAGGAAGCCGTTGTCGAGCATCCAGTAGTCGTTGTACTGCTTCGACAGATACTTGTTGCCGGTATCGCAGACGAACACCAGCACGTTCTTGGCCACGGTCTGCTCGCGGCAGTATTTCAGCGCGGCGGTCAGCAGGGTGCCGGTGGACGATCCGCCCAGCACGCCCTCGCAGCGCAGCAGTTCGCGCGCGGCCAGGAAGCTTTCCTTGTCGGTCACCGCATAGGCCTTCTTGACCCGGCTGAAGTCGGAGATATCGGGCAGGAAGTCCTCGCCGATGCCTTCCACCATCCAACTGCCGGATTTCTCATTGAGCCGACCGTCGTTGATGTATTCGGCCAGGATCGAGCCCACCGGATCGGCCAGCACCAGATCAGTGTGCGGCGAGTGTTCGGCGAAGCAGCGCGACAGCCCGGTCATGGTGCCGGAGCTGCCGCAGCCGAAGACGATGGCGTCGAGGCCGCCGACTTCGCTCATCTGCCTCAGGATCTCTGGACCGGTGCCGTGTTCGTGCGCGGCCGGGTTGTCGGGGTTGCCGAACTGATTGATGAAGTAGGCGCCCGGGGTCTCGCGGGCGATCCGCGCGGCCATGTCCTGGTAGTAGTCCGGATGACCCTTGGCCACGTCCGAACGGGTCAGCACCACCTCGGCGCCCATGGCCTTGAGGTTGAAGATCTTCTCGCGACTCATCTTGTCGGGCACCACCAGCAGCAGGCGATAGCCCTTCTGCTGGGCCACCAGGGCCAGGCCGATGCCGGTATTGCCGGCCGTGCCTTCGACGAGCGTGGCGCCGGGCTGGATGTCGCCGCGCTGCTCGGCGGCCTCGATCATGCGCAGACCGATGCGGTCCTTGATCGAACCGCCGGGGTTCTGGCATTCAAGCTTGAGATACAGCGTGCACAGACCGGCGTCGAGGCGCTGGGCGCGGACGATCGGGGTATCGGCGATCAGGTCCAACACGGAGTCGCTGATGGCGGGCTTGCGGATCGAGGGATCGTTCGACGGGGAATTCGGCATGCCGGCCAAGCTCGGATGGGAAAGGCCGGATTATCGCATCGTCGGTAGCGGGGGCGCGGCGCGGCGCGGCACGGCGGCATGAGAAGAGGCGCTACGCCCCGCTGCGCCATACGACGACGGAGCTGCACGCCCCGTCGTCGTCCACACACTGCGGCGCTTGCCTCAGTGGTGCAGCGCGTCGTACATCCGGGTCAGGCGGTCCTTCGCGGCCAGCTTCTCGCGCTTCATCTGCACCAGGCGGGTGTCGTCGATCGGCAGTACGCCGAGTTCGGCGTCGAGCACCTGTTTGTCGAGCTCCTTGTGGCGGTGATACAGCTGGCGGAATTCGGCATTGGCCTTCATCAAGGCTTCGAGCTCGGTCTGGGGCTGCCCTTCGAACATGGATTCCTCCTCACAGGACGTTGAAAGACCCGGCCGACGGGCCGGATCGCAGGGTGGGAAACGCGGGTGTTGGAACGGCCGGGATTGCAGTCGGTCCCGGAAACGAAAACGCCCCGGCCTGGAACGGCACGGGGCGCTGCGGGGACGAGCCTCGAAACAATAACGCGGATGCGCCGGGCCGGAACATCCGCAAACACCTTTGCTAGCGGCGGCATTCTCCTTGGAGGCTGCCTGGATCGATTCGTGCTGGATTGAATGGCGCTGGATTGAATCGTGCATCGGCGTCATCGGCTCTGCTCGTCCTCCCGGAGGACGAATGGACCTCCGGCAACCCGACCCTACTCCTCTCCTCCGCGCTCGGCAAGCACGGTCCGCACCATTAACAGGCTGCTGAAATACCTGCGGCAGCAGGTTTTCAGCGGCCTGTTAACGCAGCCATGGATGGCTGCGCCGGCGAAACAAGCGCGTAAGCGATTGATTCGCCGTGAGCACGTCCGGACATGTGCCGGACGTGCGAACTGAAATACCTCCTGGACGAAGGTATTTCAGCAACCTGTTAAGTGAGTCACCCGGTGCTGGAGGGCCTGCGCCGCGGCAAAGCCCAAGCGGGGCGATGTAAATAATTGTTAACCCATGCGTTTTTGGCAAACACAGCCTCGCCGATCAACGCTGGACGGGCTTGGGCTTGGGCTTGGGTTTCGGCTTGGGCTTCGGCTTGACGGCGGGCTTGGGCGCAGGATCTGCGGGCCGCGGGCCGCCAGCGGTCAATTCGGCCTCGCGACGGGCCAGTTCGGCCTCGCGCTCGCGCGCCAAGCGCAACTTTTCGGTCTCGCTGCCCGCCACAGTGTCGAGCAGCCCCTCCGCTTCCTCGCGATTGCGCGACTCGGCCTCCACCGCTTCGCGCAGACGGGCGGTTTCCTCCGCCTGGATCCGGGCCTCGATCCGCAGCCGCTCGGACTCGGCGCGGGCGCGTTCGGCATCGCGGCGGCTGGCTTCCACCAGCAGCTCGCCGCGCTCGATTTCGAGGCGCTGCAGCTCGGCGCCGCCGGATTCGGTGCGCGCCGCAAGCTCAGCGGTTTCGATCCGGATCCTGGCGATCTGCAGGGCCTGCGGTTTCTGCTTGCGCTTGGCCGTCTGCAGGGTCTGCAGCGCCTGCCGTGCCTGCAGACGCTCGTAGGCCGCGAAGGCATTCTGTTGCGGGTCGGTATCGATCGCCTGCAACCGCTGGCCGAGGCGGACGACATCCGGATCGGACTCGGCCGCCCGGGCGGTCGCGAACGGCAAGGCCAGCGACAGCGCGAGCGCAATAACGGTCAGGCCGCGGACGGCGTTCATGGCGAACCCTCCACGCCCAGACGCTGGCGCAGTTCGCGGATCTCGGTGCGACGGCGGGTCAATTCGCTGCGCTGGATGGCGTCGCGGCTGCGGGCGTAGGCATAGTCGGCCTCGGCCGCGGCGAGCTGCGCGAGCCCGGTGGCGTCGGCGGCCTTGCGTGCGGCCAATGCGGCCTGTGCCTGGCCCAGTGCGGTCTTGGCGCGCAGCAGCGCTTCGGCTGCGTACTGCGCCGCATCCGCGCCTTCGGCCCGCGCCACCGCGGACTGGGCCGCGGCGAGTTCATGGGTCGGCAGCGACGTTCGCTGCGCGGCCACGATCGGCGCGATCAAGACGGGAAGCGTGAGCGCTATCACAAGCAACGTGGTGCGCATGTGACTTGGTACCCGGCGCGGGCACTGCGAGACGCGCGGCATTTGTGCGAAGCTTGCGGGCATGGGGTGCGTGTCGGTAGTGGATCGTGTTGGCAGTCGGACCGGTCGTGGTCGAATCGTTGTTCGTCATTCGGTCATGACGCAGGCGCATTGTCTTCAGCATGTCCGGCCGATGCAATGCGGCAATCCGGCCGCCGCATCCGAAAATCATTGGATAGATACCAGAACCCGGGAGGTTCATCGATGGACATCGGCTATTTCCTGAAGCTGATGACGGACAAGAATGCTTCCGACATGTTCCTGACCACCGGTGCGCCGGTGCACATCAAGGTCGAAGGCAAACTTTATCCGCTCGGCAACACCGGCCTGCCCCCGGGCATGGTCAAGAAGATCGCCTATTCGCTGATGGACGAGGGCCAGGTGCCCGAGTTCGAGCGCGACCTGGAGCTGAACATGGCGCTGTCGGTGTCAGAAGCCGGACGCTTCCGCGTGAACGTGTTCAAGCAGCGCGGCGAAGTGGGCATGGTGATCCGCGCGATCCGCAGCGTGATCCCCAGCCTCGAGGAACTGCAACTGCCGCAGGTGCTGAAGAACGTGATCATGGCGCCGCGCGGCCTGGTGCTGATCGTCGGTTCCACCGGCTCGGGCAAATCGACATCGCTGGCGTCGATGATCGATTACCGCAACACCACCGCGGCCGGCCACATCCTCACCATCGAGGATCCGATCGAATACCTGCACAAGCACAAGAAATCGATCGTCAACCAGCGCGAGATCGGCCTGGATACCCACGCCTTCCACAACGCGCTGAAGAACGCGATGCGCGAAGCGCCGGACGTGATCCTGATCGGCGAAATCCTGGACGCAACGACGATGGAGGCGGCCATCGCCTTCGCCGAGACCGGGCATCTGTGCCTGGCGACGCTGCACTCCAACAACGCCGACCAGACCATCGAGCGCATCCTCAATTTCTTCCCGGAAACCGCGCACAAGAACGTGCTGATGAACCTCGCCCTGAACCTCAAGGCGGTGATCAGCCAGCGGCTGGTGGTGGGCACCGACGGCCGCCGCATCCCGGCGGTGGAAGTGCTGATCAACACGCCGATGATCCGCGACCTGCTGCGTCGCGGCCAGGTGCACGAAATCAAGGCGGCGATGGAAGAGACGCTGGAAGACGGCATGGAATCGTTCGACCAGTGCCTGTACCGGCTGTGCAAGGAAGGCAAGATCGACATGGAGCAGGCGCTGCGCGCGGCCGACTCCCGCGATGGTCTGGCGCTGAAGTTCCGGCTCTCGGAAGGCGGCAGTAGCGAGCACGATCCATACGCGGTGGCGTTCGAGGGCGGGGACGGCAGCGCGTTCCAGCACTGAAGCCATTCGCATCGTTGCAACGACGACGACGCCCCGGCTCCGTTCGGGGCGTCGTCGTTTGCATCGCGTGCCGAAAACACCTGCCTTTCGATGCTTCCACCCGTGGGGACGGGGCTGGAATTCGTCGCAGCGGATCAGTCTGCCTGGCCCGGCGCGTCCGCCTGTTTCTCCGGGCGGGCGGCGTCGAACGCAGGCAGCGCCAGACATTCGGCCTCGATCCGGCGGATGGTGGGAAACGGAGCGAGATCCACGGCGAAACGGCGGGCGTTGTAGACCTGGGGAATGAGGCAGCAGTCGGCGATCGTCGGCGTGTCGCCTTCGCAGAACGTGCCGGTAGCGGGGTCGTCGGCCAGCAGCGCTTCGAAGGCATGCAGACCCTCGCGGATCCAGTGCCGCACCCATTCGTCGCGTTCGGGCTGCGGCGCGTTCCACTCGCGCTCCAGATACTGCAGGACGCGCAGATTGTTCAGCGGATGGATGTCGCAGGCCACGATCAGCGCCAGCGCGCGCACCCGCGCCCGCTCGCGCGCGGTCGCGGGCAGCAGCGCGGCCGATCCGTCCCAGGTTTCGTCGAGATATTCCAGGATCGCCAGCGACTGCCGGATCATCCGTTCGCCATGCTTCAGCACCGGGATGAGCTTCTGCGGGTTGGCGTCCGCGAACGCGGGCGAATGCTGCTCGCCGCCGTCGCGGATCAGATGCACCGGCACCGATTCGTAGGCCAGCCCTTTCAGATTCAGCCCGATCCGCACCCGGTAAGCGGCGCTGGAGCGCCAATAGCCGTACAGCCGCAGGGAATCGCTCATGACCGCTCCGTAAGATGACCTGGCCGCAGCGCGCGGCCGGACGATGGGATGCACCGCAATGCGCGGCCCGACTACCATAGCGCCGCGATGGCGCTCCGGGGAAGCGACCGCCCGCCGTGTGGCGCTCAGCGCCGACGCGCGGCCAGACGCAGCAACGCGCCCGCAGCCACGAATACCAGCAACGAGCCGGCGGCGTTGGCGAACACCCGCGGATAGCCCAGCGCCGGTACGTCGATGAAGGGATAGGGATACGCTCCCATCCACTCGCCGCGGACCAGCGCATACGCGAGATACGAGATCGGCTACGGCGCCCACAGCAGCCGCGCATCCTCTCCATCGAGGAGCACGGGAACCATGCTCGCGAGTGAGGCGGCGCATTTCAGGAACAGCGGCCGCCATTTCGAGGTCATCCATGACGGCTAACGCCGCCCGCATACGACGAACGACGCGTCGTACCGTGGGCGGTCAGTGGCGGCGCTGGCGCGTCCATCGCCGCACGGACGATGGCGCCGGAATACGGATCCCTGAAAAGTTCGCCAGAGCTTACCCGCTCACGCAGGGCATCCACGGCAAGCGTAACGTCTGCCTGGCCGGCCGACATCAGCCTGCCGCAGGCTCGATCCGCTGCTCGATCGCGCCGAAAATGTCGTGCCCGTCGCGGCTGCGCATCTCGATCCGCACCACGTCGCCGTACTTCATGAAGGGCGTGATCGGCTTGCCGGTTTCCAGCGTCTCGACGGTGCGCTTCTCGGCGAAACAGGAGGCGCCGCGCGAGGTGTCTTCGTTGGCCACGGTGCCGGAACCGACGATGGTGCCGGCCGACAGCGGCCGGGTCTTCGCCGCGTGCGCGACCAGTTGCGCGAAATCGAAGTGCATGTCGATGCCGGCTTCGGGCGCGCCGAACCATGCACCGTTGATGTGGGTGAGCAGCGGCAGGTGCACCTTGTTGCCCTGCCAGGCATCGCCCAGTTCGTCCGGGGTCACGAACACCGGCGACAGCGCCGAACGCGGCTTGGACTGCAGGAAGCCGAAACCCTTGGCCAGTTCGTTCGGGATCAGGTTGCGCAACGATACATCGTTGACCAGCCCGATCAGCTGGATGTGGCCGGCCGCCTGCTCGGGCGTCGGCGCCATCGGCACGTCGTCGGTGACGATCACGACTTCGGCTTCCAGATCGATGCCGTAGTCCTCGCTGGGCACCCGCACCGGGTCGCGCGGACCGTAGAACCCGGCGCTGACCGCCTGGTACATCAGCGGGTCGACGTAGAAGCTCTCCGGCACCTCGGCCCCGCGGGCCCGACGCACGCGCTCGACGTGGGGCAGATAGGCGCTGCCGTCGACGAATTCGTAGGCGCGCGGCAGCGGCGAGGCCAGCAGGGAAAGGTCGAGATCGAACGCGCCTTCGGCTTCGCCCGCGTTCAAGGCCTCCGACAGCGCATTGAGCCGCGGCGCGAGATTCGACCAGTCCTCCAGCGCGCGCTGCAGGGTCGGGGCGATGCCCTCGGCGCGCACCGCGCGGCCCAGGTCGCGGGAAACCACGATCAGCGTGCCGTCACGCCCGCCTGCCTTGAGAGAACCCAGCTTCATCGCAACCTCTGACGCTCAGTGGAATTGGTTTCAATTGTAACTGACTTACCCAGGCGCCCGGTCAACCCTCGGCCTGGAAGCCATCGGCCCGGTACGTCACCACCAGCGTGTCGCGATATCCCGGGCCATCGCCCGTGCTCGCCTCCGGCGACTGCTCGGGCTGGATGGGCGTGGTCTCGTGGATCATCCTGCGGTCGTCGAGCAACAACAGGCTCCACGGTTCGGTCAGGGTGAAACGCTGGCCGTCAGGGCCATCGGCCTCGAAGATCCGGGTCTCGCCGCCGCGGATCGCATGCCGGGCGACGATGAACACGGCCACGAAATCGACGCCATCGCGATGCGCGCCCTCCGGCGTGGGGCGACCGATACCGTCGGCCGTGTCGATCCGGAACTGGTGCGCTTCCACGTACCAGGGATCGACCGGACGGACCTCGCGCAGGCGGTCGCCCAGCGCGCGCAGCAATCGCCCCCAGGCCGGTGCGGCGTTGGTTTGCGGCGCGATCGGTGCGAACCAGCGCTGCAGACCGCCGTGCAGGGCGTTGTAATCCAGCGGCTGGTAGTGGGCGCGGTGCGGGGCCTGCCGGAAGCCGTCCGCTCCGATCACGAAGCAGGCATGCCGGCGCTGCCGGTAGCGCCCGCCGTCGCGCAGGTATTCGTCGTGCGGCAAATCGTTCCAGCCCGCGGCCAGCGCATGCAGGGCATCCAGAGGCACCCCGGCCATCGCCGCCACATCTTCCGGCGCCAGCACCGCGAAACCGCGACTGCGCAGAGCCGCGACCACTCCGTCGCGGGGCGTGAACGGCGCACGGAACGTAGCGACCATGAAAAGTTCTCGAAGAAAGATCGCGGACGCGACGCCCGCCGGTAGACCGCGATTGTATCTTTCGCAACCTCGGGTCGCGCTGTCCCGAATATCGAACCCCACGCGATGCGACAAGCCTGCTATTTTAGCCAATCGGTCAGGCATCGACGGGAACACGTTTCAGGCCGGCAGCCGAGTCTGCCTATCCTCTTCGCGGCCTTCGATCGCGTTTTTTTGTCTCGGCAACGAGCACGACAGGGACAGCAATGGCAGGCAGGACGCTGATCGACATCGACCAGTTGCGCGCGTTCGAGGATGCGCCCAGCACCGAAGCATTGACCGGAGAGATCGATCGCGTGGTCAAGCCACTCGGCGTCGATTTCTGGCTTTACGCGGTGGATCTGCCGCTGATGAACGACCATCCGAATCAGTTGCGCATGGGAACGTATCCGGAAAACTGGATCGCGCGCTACCTCGAAATGGATTACATCAGCATCGACCCGATCGTCAGCCATTGCCACGACCGCGCGACGCCGCTCGCGTGGGACGTAGCGCAATACCACCATCGCCGGATCGTCGATCCGCACCTGCAGAAGATCCGCCATCTGTTCGGGGACGCCCGCGAGCACGGGCTGGGCAGCGGCGTCAGCGTGCCGCTGCATGGCCCCGGCGTGTCGTGGGGGCTGATGTCCTACGCATCCAGCAACCTGCCGGCCGCCGAATACGAAACGATCATGCCCGAGCTTCACCTGCTCGCGCATTACGTGCACGAGGCCGCACGGCGCTTCGGGCCGTCCCGGACGCCGGTTCGTTTGCCGGCGCTGACCAAGCGCGAGCGCGAATGCCTGTCGTGGGCGGCCGAGGGCAAAACCAGCTGGGAAATCGGCCTGCTGCTCAACATCAGCGAGCGGACCTCGATCTTCCACCTTCAGAATGCGACCCACAAACTCGGCGTCAGCGGCCGCCAGGCCGCGATCGCACGCGCGGTATCGCTCGGTCTGATCGTCTCCCTGCGCAGCTGACCGGCGGCGTCGGCCGGACGCGACGCCACCGTCGCAGTTTCGCGCAGTCCGAAAAAACAACCATGAATTGATTGTTATCAATATCGTTTTTTTCGGCTTTGAAATTAGCAATCCCGCGAAAAACGCTTACTTTCTGCGCTGCCGGCAGCGTAGATCCGTGGCAGCCTGTGCAGCGCAAACGGAACTGCATCAACCTGTAAGGTAGGTCAGCTGCAAGCACTGACAGTGGTCGCTCTCTCTTATGTCTCCTTCCAACGAAACAAGGAGACATCATGGCTGCTATCACCATTGCGCGTGCCGGAGAACACGGACTGGGGGCCCCGCTTCTGGACAGCATGTATCGGCTGCGTTCGGAAGTATTCCACAAACGATTGGGCTGGGACGTGCGCGTCGAGGACGGACGCGAGCACGACTGGTTCGATCTGATCGGCCCGCATTACGTCGTGGCCCACGACGGCGACTCGCGTGCCCTCGGCTGCTGCCGGCTGTTGCCGACATTGGGGCCGAACATGCTTCGGGATATCTTCCCTGGACTTCTCGACGGCTCGGCTGCACCGGCATCGGCTTCGACCTGGGAGGTCAGCCGATTCGCGCTGTGCGATGAGCGGTCTCAAGGAGGCTTCGGCTTCAGTGGAATATCGTCGTCGATCATCGCGGAGGTGTTCCGGTTCATCGCGACGCAGGGCGCCGAGAGCCTGGTCGGCGTGACCAGCGCACCGTTCGAAAGAATGATGCGGCACATGGGCCTGCAGGTCGAACGGCTGGGCGCGGCACGCAGGATCGGCAACGTGATGAGTCTCGCGTTCAGCATGCCGGTTGCGGAGAATCTGCGCGTCGTCGGCCCGTCGTCGGCCGTGCACGTTGCTCACGCGGCCTGAGCGACAGCCAGCGCATCATCCGAATGTAAACATGATCCCGGTGCGCACGGCCGGCGGTGATGTCTGCGGAAAATCGGGCACAACCGGATCGCTGGTGCATCCCGGCGTTAGCGCCCGGCATCGGCATCGCATCGGCGAATGACGTTGTCCGCGACGTTTGAAGCGGAGCCGCTGCGCAATCCCGGTCGGGGTTGCGCAGCGGTGATCGCCCGCGCCGCGCGCGTGGACAAACCCGGGACGTCAAGCCGCGACCGGCGTCAGTTTGCGCACAGGCGCAACCTGCACACCGTGGCGCTCGCGCAACAGCGCGGCCGTTCCATCCCACAGCGCGCGACGTGCCTGCAGGGCCAGACGCGCCGCTTCGCGCGTGTCCTGCAGCTCGTCCGGGGCACGGACCAATGCATTTTCGATCAAATGCTGGGCGGCCGGACCGTGGGTATCGCCATCCAGTTCGATGTGCCGCTGCAGGTAATAGACGAAGCCCGGCGCCTGCTCGACATCCAGCCCCCAGTGCTCCAGCAGACTCTGGAACATGTCGGGAATGACGTTTTCGCGACCATAGAAGAAACTGGCCATCACTTCCAGAGTGCTGCCCTGCAGGCAGGTATCGATGGTGTGCTCGACGAAATCGCGCACGAACTGCGGGACTTCCGCCGTAGCGAGCGACGCTGACAGCCCGGCTCCGCCGCGCAGCTCGCGCATGAACGCATCGAACTGTTCGGTTGATGCGCCGACATCGCGCATCGCCTTGAGATAAAGATCCAGATGGCTGGCAGGATGACCGTCGGCATCGATGTCGCTTTCTTCGGCGAGCACGATGTCGTTGATCAGACGGGCAGCGGCCGGGTCGATCGGCGGCATCCACGGCAGTTCGACGCAAGTAAGATCGCGTTGCAATCGTTTGGCCAGCGACATGAAATCCCAGACGGCGAACACATGCACCTGCATGAAGGAACGCAAGGCTTCGGTATGCGCGATTTCGGCGAAAACAGGGTGGATTTCCAGTTCGTGACGCAAGCGGCGCATGGCCTGGGTCAGAACCACATCGTCGTGTTTTGCGGTTGCTTCCTTCTTCATTACGATCTCCTTGGTCGAGCACTCTGGTAAGGGGAAGACCGGGAACGTCCGAACGAAACCATCCTTGGGCCGTTCAGACCTCTCGGAGCCGGTGTTGGCCGGATCCGAGTCCCTGCGGAGCGGATGCCTGGCATCCGTCCCGCGGGCGATACATCCTTGTGTCGCCGAACCTGTGCGTGCACGTCGAAATCGAATACGGAAGTCAGTTCACAACCCTCAAGGCGGACATCCAAGCCGACCGTTCGGGCCTTGGGATCAACCGGGCAGAATCAGCCCGGTAAATCCCGCCCGACAAGATCAGCTCGGCAAATACAGCGGATAAAGGCTGGATTCTTCGCGCTCGATCCGTTGCGCCAGAAGCGCGAGCACGGCCTGATAGTCCGTCATGAATTCCTGACGGGCCTGATGGTCGAACGTACTGAGCTGATACTTCTTCACGAAGTCGACAACGCCACGCGCAATCGCATTCATCTCTCTGCGGAAACTGCGAACCAGCGCAGTGCTTTCCGGATCGCCCTGCATCGCGCTTTCCACGTAGTTGTAGAAACGGACGTTTTCGGCGATCAGATGTCCTTCAAGATGCACTTTGAAGGCATTTAGCATCTGCGGTACCTGCTGGAACTCCCCTTGTCGCGCTATTTCTCCGATCGCGGTGTACAACTTGACCAGATCGGCATGGTCACGTTTCAGCGAAGGCACAAGATCGGCGTCGTATGCGATGCCGAAACCGGAGCGACGCTGTTCAACAGTGGGCATACCCTGCGGCAGTGCCTGCGACCTCGGCTCCTGCCCGCCCCCCAACCACTTTTTCAGAAAATCGAACACAACATCCCCTGTCGTATGAGCTGTCGGCAAGCGCCGACCGTGACGACCTTAGCCTCAGCTACCGATGTCGTGCAACTGTCAGGTCTGACAGGAGTGATGAAAGCCCGTTCGGGATCGCCAAAACGGTCAAAGAGCCGTTTTTCGCATGGCCAGGATCGAATCATCCGGATCGAGGGCATATGAAATCGCAGACGCCATAGGCTGGCATGACCGAACGCGCTCTGCGCCGCGGACCTTCCGCGCGAAAAAACCGATCCACTGGCGGGCGTGGCGCTGTTGCGTCATTGCAGATCACAAGGGCGCCGATCACGTCGAAGGCAAGCGCTACCTACGCCACAAAAAAAACCCCGCCTTGCGGCAGGGTTTCTTGAAGATTGGCAGCCCCGGATGGATTCGAACCACCGAATGCCTGAGTCAGAGTCAGGTGCCTTACCGCTTGGCGACGGGGCTGTAGAGCTGTTCGGCTGCGATTGTAGCCCCAAAAGCGTACCGCCAGAACCGGGAAAACGCACCCGGCCGGCGGAATGGATCAACGCTTCGAGAACTGGCTGGCGCGACGCGCCTTGTGCAGACCGACTTTCTTGCGTTCGACTTCGCGTGCATCGCGAGTCATGAAGCCAGCCTTGCGGAGCTCGGACTTCAGGGTTTCGTCGTATTCGACCAGCGCGCGGGCGATGCCCAGGCGGATGGCGCCGGCTTGGCCGGTGGTACCGCCGCCGGAGGTGGTCGCGATGATGTCGAACTGTTCGCCGGTCTTGGTGAGCTCAAGCGGCTGACGCACGATCATGCGCGACGTTTCGCGGCCGAAGAACTCGTCCAGCGGACGCTCGTTGACGGTGATGGTGCCGGTGCCCTTGCGCAGGAACACGCGAGCGACGGAGGATTTGCGACGGCCAGTGCCGTAATTCTGCTGAGTAGCCATCGTTTAGATATCCAGGACTTGCGGCTGCTGGGCGGCGTGCGGGTGCTCGGCACCTTTGTACACCTTGAGCTTCTTGTACATGGCGCGGCCGAGGGGATTCTTCGGCAGCATGCCCTTCACGGCGATCTCGATCACGCGCTCCGGATGACGTTCCAGCGCCTGGGCGAGGTTTTCGGTCTTCAGGTTGCCGATATAGCCGGTGAAGCGGTGATACAGCTTGTCGTTCAACTTGTTGCCGGTCACCGCGATCTTCTCGGCGTTGACCACGATCAAGTAGTCGCCGGTATCGACGTGCGGGGTGTAAACGGGCTTGTGCTTGCCGCGGAGGCGGCTGGCCAGCTCGGCGGCCAGGCGGCCGAGCGTTTTGCCGGAAGCGTCGACGAGATACCAGTCGCGCTGGACGGTCTCGGACTTGGCAGTGAAAGTCTTCATGAAGGAGCTCTTTTGATTGGTGCCTGGTCGGACTGATTCCACGGGGTTTCCTTACGGAAACCGGCGGAACTTCGCCTCGCGTTGTCGTCGTGTCGCCGCGTGAGCGGGGCCACAAAGAGGCGGAATGATAGCCCGCGGGCCACGCCGCCGCAAGTCGTCGGGGCAGAACAGAACGCCCTGGGGGACGGATGACGGTCCCTGCCTCGCGCAACCCGGCGTCTTGCCCGAAGATTGCCGGGTGACCGCCGCTCCCTGTATCCATCCCGCTGCCCCGACCCTGCACGCGCTGACCGACCAGTGCGTGCAGTGCGGACTGTGCCTGCCGACTTGTCCGACCTACGCGCTGGAATCGATCGAAACCGAGTCGCCCCGGGGCCGTATCGCGCTGATCAATGCCTGGGAGACCGGGCTGACGGCTCCGACGGGGGCCGGCGACCGGCATCTGGACCATTGTCTCGGGTGCCGGCGCTGCGAGTCGGTCTGCCCGGCCGGGGTGGACTACGGCGCGATCCTGACGCAGGCGCGGGCGCGTCAGCGCGAGCGACGTGCGCCGGGCTGGCGCCAGCGCGCGGCGGAACGGCTGGCCGAACGCTCCGATCTGCGCAGCACCGTTCTGGGTCTGTATCGAACGGTCTGGCCGCTGCTTCCCGCCGCCTTCAGACCCTTGCCGCGACCACCCCGGCCCCACCCCGGGCCCGCGAAACCGCCCGGAACCGCCGACAGGCCCGGAGCCGCCGTCTTCATCGGCTGCATCGCAGAGCAGTATGAAGCATCGGTGCGAAACGCCTTGACGACGCTGCTGGATGCGATCGGACTGCGGGCGGACTTTCCGGCCGGCCAGACCTGCTGCGGCGCCCTGCACGCCCACGCTGGCGACACTGCGACCGCGCTGCGTCTGGAAGCCGGAAATCTGCACGCCTTCACCCACGCCGAGGTAGTACTGACCCTCGCCAGCGGCTGCCATGAGGCCGTGGCGGATGCCGTCGGCGCGCGGGCGGTCGATGCCAGCGTCTTCCTGGCCCAGCACGCCGATGCCCTGCGCTTCGCGCCGCGTCGCGAACGGGTCGCCCTGCATCTGCCCTGCACCCAGCGCAACGGGGTGCGCAGCGACATCGCCCTGCGTGATCTGCTGGCGCGTGTGCCCGGGCTTGAAGTGGTCGTTGTCGATGCCGGCTTCGGCTGCTGCGGGGCCGCCGGAACGCAGATGCTGACCGATCCGGCGCGCGCGGCGCGCTTCCGCCAGCCGCTGCTGGACCAGTTCGCCGCCAGCGGCGCGACCCGGCTGCTCAGCGCCAATATCGGCTGCCGGCTGCATCTGGCGAACGGCACCGCCCTGCCGGTGCAACATCCGCTCGAATTCCTATCAGAATGTCTCTCATGACCATGACCCGCGCACTCTCCCGCTTCGACCGCCTGCTCGCCGACGCCCAGAACGCGCTGGAGACCATCGCCGGCTCGCCGCTCGCCGCACGGTCGAACCCCGGCGCCGACCAGGCCGACGTGGTACTGGACGACGCCGAACGCCGCCACGCCGCCGGGCTGATGCGGATCAATCATGTCGGCGAGGTCTGCGCGCAGGCGCTGTACGTCGGCCAGGCGGCGGTCGCGCGCGACCCGCAGACGCGGGCGCAACTGCACGCCGCCGCGCAGGAGGAAACCGACCACCTCGCCTGGTGCGCGGACCGCCTGCGCGAACTCGACAGCCGCCCCAGTCTGCTCAACCCGGTCTGGTACGCCGGCAGCTACGCCATCGGCCTGCTCGCGGGGCTCCGTGGCGACGGCTGGAATCTGGGCTTCGTGGTCGAGACCGAGCGCCAGGTCGAAGCGCATCTGGACGAACACCTCGAAACCCTGCCACCGGCCGACGCGCGCAGCCGCGCGATCCTGACGGTGATGAAGGCGGACGAAGCGCGCCACGCCGAGCACGCCGAAGCCGCCGGCGCGCGGATCCTGCCGCAGCCTTTGCCGGCCTTGATGGCGGCGGCATCGAAAGTGATGAAGACGGTGGCGTATCGCCTGTAGGCGAGGCCTTGGCCCACCCTGTACGAATTACCCGGTGGCGACGAACGCTGATCGAAGCTGTTCCGATCATTGAACAGAGCGATCCGAGACGTTGCGATGGTGGGCCAGGGCCCACCCTACAACAGAAAAAGCCGGCTTTCGCCGGCTTTTTCGTGACGCCCCGGGGAATCACTCCGCCAGGTTGCGGCCCTGATACAGCTCCTCGATCTCCCGGCGCAGGCGCGCTTCGATCTTCATCCGCTCCTTGAACGAGAGGTTCTTGGCCTTCTCTTCGAAGAGATAGTTGTCGAGGTCGAAGTCCTTCAGGTGCATCTTGGTGTGGAACAGATTCTCCTGATACACGTTCACGTCGAGCATTTCGTAGCGCGACTTGATGTTCTTCGCCAGGTAATCCTGGATCGAATTCATCTTGTGATCGATATAGTGCTTGCGGCCCTTGATGTCGCGGGTGAAGCCGCGCACCCGGTAGTCCATGACCACGATGTCCGATTCGAGGCTCTCGATCAGGTAATTCAAGGCTTTCAGCGGCGAGATCACGCCGCAGGTCGCCACATCGATGTCGGCGCGGAACGTGGCGATGCCGTTGTCCGGATGGGTCTCCGGATAGGTGTGGACCGTGATGTGCGACTTGTCCATGTGCGCGACCACCGCGTCGGAGATGAGCTCCTTGCCGGCGTCCTTCTTGTCAATGACCGGTTCCTCGGAAATGAGGATGGTCACCGACGCGCCCTGCGGGTCGTAGTCCTGGCGGGCGATGTTGAGGATGTTCGCGCCGATGATCTCGGCCACGTCGGTGAGGATCTGGGTCAACCGGTCGGCGTTGTATTCCTCATCGATGTACGCAATATACCGCTGGCGCTCTTCTTCGGACACCGCATAGCACACGTCGTAGACGTTGAACGACAGCGCTTTGGTCAGGTTGTTGAAGCCTTGCAGCTTCAGACGCGGCAGTGGCTTGACCACGGCATCGATTCCTTGGGACGGGAGGTTGGGGGCGCGATTATGCGGCATTGCGCCCGCCCGGGGGGAGCGGGCGCTGCGGTGCAACACAGGTCGCGATCGCGCTCAGTCTACGACCGCCGTTTGCCGGGAACGTGACAAAGGCCTAATCTTGTCTATTCCCCCGTTCCGGCTCGCATGAACACACCGCCCGTGGCCACGCTGACCCCTCTCCGACGCAATGCGAATCCTCTCGCCCCCACTGTCGCCACTATCGAGCGATTCCTTTCGCATTGCCACCGGCGCCGCTATCCGCCGCGGACCGAAGTGTTCCGTCCAGGCGATCCGGCGGGAACGCTCTATTACGTGATCTCCGGTTCGGTCAGCATCATCACCGAGGAAGAGGACGGCCGCGAACTGGTGCTGGGCTATTTCGGTCCCGGCGAATTCGTCGGCGAGATGGGCCTGTTCATCGAAAGCGACCGCCGTGAAGTGATCCTGCGCACCCGCACCCAGTGCGAGCTGGCCGAAATCGGCTACGAGCGCCTGTATCAACTGCTGGAAGGCCCGCTGGGCGGCGATGCCGCGCAGCTGATCTACGCCATCGGCGCCCAGTTGTCCCGGCGCCTGCTGGACACCAGCCGCAAGGCCGGTCGTCTGGCCTTCCTGGACGTGACCGACCGCATCATCCGCGCTCTGCACGACCTGACCCGCGAGCCCGAGGCGATGAGCCACCCGCAGGGCACCCAGCTTCGGGTATCGCGCCAGGAGCTGGCACGTCTGGTCGGCTGTTCGCGCGAAATGGCCGGCCGCGTGCTCAAGAAGCTCCAGGCCGACAACAAGCTGCACGCCCGCGGCAAGACCGTGGTCGTGTACGGCACGCGCTGAGCCGGTGACGACGGGCGCGCAGCCCCCGGCCGATGCCGCGGACTTCGATCTGCGTATCGATCTTCGCGGCGCGGTACCGGCCGATGCCGACGATGTCGCCGCGCTGCTGACCCAACTGGGCTACCCCTGCGAGCCGGCCGACGCCGCCGAACGCATCGCCACCGTCCTCCACAACGACCGTCAGGCGCTGATGCTGGCCCGCCAGGGCGGCGCGGTCTGCGGCCTGATGGCGATGGACTATATGTATTACCTGCCGCTGGACACCACCACCTGTCGGGTCACGGCACTGGTGGTTTCGCCGGACGCCCAGGGTCGCGGGGTCGGCCGCCTGCTGCTGCGCGATGCCGAGCGTCGCGCCCGTACCGGCGGCGCAGCGCGCCTGGAAGTCACCAGCGCCGGCCACCGCACCGAAGCCCACGCCTTTTACCGCGCCTGTGGCTTTTCCGACGGCGCGGTGCGCTTCGTGAAGCTGCTGGGCGACTGAGCTGCGCAGAGAAAGGGTGCGGGAGACGGCATCGACGCACTGCGGCAGAATGGCCCCCCTTGTCCCCGAACCGGCCGTCGCCCATGCAATGCCCCAAATGCCGATCTCCGATGCACCTGCTCGCCTATCTGGAGGAGCCTGTCCATCGCTGCGAAGGCTGCAAAGGGATGTGGTTCGAACTGATGGCGCATGAGCAGCTGCGCGATCAGGCGGAAACGATCGATCTGGTCGAGCCGGCGACGCCCGCTGAAAACGTATTCTTCGACCCGACCGCACCGGCCGCCGTCACCCTGCTCTGCCCGGCCTGCGACCACTATCCGCTGATCAACATGGTCGATCCGCATCAGCCGCACATCCGCTTCGAAAGCTGCAAGTTCTGCTACGGCCGTTTCTACGACGCCGGCGAATTCCGGGATTTCGTGAACGACGAGGAATACCAGTCCCCAATCGACAGGCTGATCAGATCGGTGTCGGCGAAGCTGGCGGATTGATCGCGGCCCCGGCTTCACGCCGCCATCTCTCCCACAGCGATATATCCAAGCGCCGCAGCAGCCTTCAGTCCCGCGGCCTGGGCGCGGTCATCGCTTCCCGCAGTCGCCGCGCGGCGCTGTCATCCGAATACTTCAACACAGCGCCGGAGCGCTCGATCCCCAGTGCGCGGTAGGTGTCGGTGAGCGACGGGAATACCGTCGATTCGGCGTACTCGCGATACCGCTTTACCAGCAACTCGATGCCCGCGGCGTGATCAAGTGCAGCGACGAAATCTTCCGGCGCCACGTGCGCGGTGCCGTCGAGACAGCACTGCGCGTAGCGATCCAGTACCGCCTCCAGCGTCGTGTCGTGATGGCGGCGTAGCGCGAGGTCCATCTCCAGCCAGTACGCCGCGCCGGCCCAGTACACGCGCATGGTGCCGCCGCGCTGGCGACCCATCGCATCGAGCGCCGGCCCACCCGCGACCGCCTCGCCACGTCGGAACCCGGCATCGAGCCGATGCCAGGCCTCTTCCGGCGCCAGCAGCCCGGCACGCGCGCGCAGGACATTCTGGTGATAGCTGGCCAGCCCCTCGGCCAGCCAGCGTCCGCGCTCGCCCAGATACGGATGCGCCAGATGCGAGAACTCGTGCACCGCCGTCCAGTCCGCGCGCAGTTGTCCGTAGCTCGCGTCGCGCCGTACATAGAGCAGCACCGACACATCGTCATTGCGCGATGTCTGCCCCCACGGCACCGGGCTGCTGCCGCGGCTCTGGCTTTCGCGCACTTCGACCCGCGCCGAACGCAGCGGGAAGCGGCCGGACGGCAACACGGTCGCGCGCGCGGCTTCTTCCGCCCATCGCTGCAGCATCGCGATGCGTGCGGGGTCGTCGATGCCGAACACCTCGACGCTCAACGCGGTCTCGCCCGCACGTATCGTGCGCGGGTTCACGTATGCATGACCCGCAGTCTCGCGAGCGGACACCCCCGCGAAGGACAGCAGCGCAATGAGGCAAGCGAGGAATGTGGGATAGGGGCGCATGATCTTTGGAGCAGTCTGCCCCAGCGAAGTCCGGCACCCAAGTGCCGATGCTGCAGGGACTCTGTGGGAGCGACGCAAGTCGCGACGCTGTTGATCGTCATTCCCACAAAAGCGTAAATCCGTACTTTCAAAAGCACGGTGCAGATCGACCGGGCACCTCCCTCCCTTTCGCGCAGCGAAGGGGAGGGCTGGGGAGGGGTGCTTCTCGAACAGCGACATCGGCAGACATTGTTCTCTGCTCTTCCGGAGCCGAAAAATCTGCGAGAAATACACTGAAGCCCGACAAAGAAGCATCTGCACCCAGCGCCAGTGAATGCACGGCCTGCAAAGCACCCCTCCCCAACCCTCCCCTTCGCTATGCGAAAGGGAGGGAGAAGAACATCGCTGCTTCGTGGGCATCGCGACCGACGGAATGCGGTAGAACAGCATCGCGGGTTCCACCACTCCCACAGATGCCCACTGGATTCGCCCAGCGCAGCAATATGTCGCGATGGGGTCGGAACATATCGGGCTCCAAGGCCCAACGATACGTTCGCGGACGGCTTCTACAGCAACCCGGACATCGTCGGCGTTCCGTTCGAGAAGATCCGACCTACCCGCGCTCCAGCATCGGCGGCAGCGGGCAATGCAGCACGCCGCAAACGGTGCGCAGCAACTCCGCTTCGTTCACGCTGATCCTGCCGTCGTGGCTGACCGCTGCGGTGACGGCTTCCACCATCATCTGTTTCGCGGCAGGGTTCAGACGATTGAGCACCGGCCACACCGCTTCCAGCGCAAGCACGCCTTCCGGCGGCGGCGCGTAGTCGATGTGTTCGCGCGGCAGTACGCGCTGCAGGCCGGCGAGGTAGGCGCGCAGGGCGTCATGCTGGTTGTGGTGGCCTGCCTGGGCGATCAGCGCCAGCAGGATCGCGGCCTCGCGCTTGGCGTCTGCGATCTTGCCGCGGCCGAACGGCGCATGCCGCGAGGGATCGAGCGATTCGCGCAGCTGATGCTGCAGCAGCGTGCCCAGACAGTATTCGAACACCGACACATGGCCATCGGTATTGACCACCGCGTGGATCGTATCGAGCACGACGTTGAGTTCCGGACGCGGGCGCAGGCGCAGCACCGGGAAGGCCAGCGCGGCCAGCGGCAGGCGCTGCATCGGATGCAGCGCGCCGAGCTGTTCGCTGCGCATGGCCTGGGCGAAAACAGCGGTCTCGCGGCCCAGCCGCGCGGCGATCTCGGCGTGCTGCTTGCCCTGCACCCTGGTGTTTTCGTCGAGCAGCAGCGCCAGCATCAGCGGCACCACGTCTTCGCGGTTCGCGACCAGCACGCGCAGCGGCTCCGGGATGCTGGAAACGATGACATCGGCGCGGCGATAGTCGTCGGCGGCCGGGTGCGCGACCTGCGCCACCACCATCGGCGGACTGACGATGAATTCGGCATCGGCGCCCGGCAGTCGCGATGCATCGCCATCGTTCAGACCCAGTCGCGCGTCTTCCTCCAGGCCGTTGGGCGGCTGGCTGAGCCAACGCTGTTGCAGGCTTGCGAGCTGGTCCTTGCGGAAGCTCGGCTCCAGCGCCTGGATCCGCTGCAGCAGCGGAGGATGGGTCGCGAACATGCCGCCGAGGCCGATGCCATCGCCGAACAGCATGTGGCTGACTTCCTCCGCGTCGCTGGCGCGTTCGAGCTTCGCGCCTTCGGCTACGCCGCCGATCTTCTTCAGCGCACCCGCCAATCCCGCGGTCTGGCGGGTGAACTGCACCGCCGAGGCATCGGCGAGAACCTCACGCGAGCGGCTGACGCCGGCCTTGATCATCCGCCCGAAGAACAGGCCGATATAACCGATGGCCATCGCCGCCAGCGCGGCCACCAATACCGCGCCGGCGCCCTTGTCGCGGCCGGCGAAACGGCCGTGCTCCAGGATCTTGCGGCCGATCAGCCCCAGCATCAGGATGCCGAACAGCACGCCGACGAGACGGATGTTCAGGCGCATGTCGCCGTTGAGGATGTGGCTGAACTCATGCGCGATCACGCCCTGCAGCTCGTCGCGATTGAGCCGGTCCAGTGTGCCGCGGGTGACCGCGATCACCGCGTCGGACGGCGCATAGCCGGCGGCGAAGGCATTGATACCGGCTTCGTGTTCGAGGACATACAGCTTGGGTATCGGCACGCCCGAGGCGATGGCGATCTCTTCCACGACGTTGCGCAGCCGGCGCAGCTGCGGGTCGCGGGTCTGTTCGGGTACCGGCACGCCGCCCATCTGCAGCGCCACGGTCTCACCGCCGCCGCGCAGGCTGGCGATGCGGTACAGGGAGCCCAGACCGATGATCGCGACCGTGACCAGCGAAGCGACGACCAGCAGCGCGACGGTCTGCCCGGGCGTGGCTTCATCGTTGACGCCGAGGGCGATCAGCACCGCGACATCAACCGCGCACACGATCCCGATCACCGCCAGGACGAACAGCAGCACCAGTCGGATGGAGGCCTTGCGCGCGGCGGCCTGGTGTTCGAAAAAGTTCATGCTCGAGCCTGGAATGACGGTTCTTGAAGACGTAAGCGTGCGGTTGTCGCCACGAAAGACGCAAACAACCGCGCCGCACGCATCAGGATCGCGTCGGTCAGAACTGCACCTTCGGCGCGTCGCGCATCTCCGGCTTGTCGGCCGGGATCGCGAGCTGGGTAGCGGCCGGGAAGTCGAACATGCCGGCGATCACGCTCGACGGGAACACTTCGCGCTTGTTGTTGAACGCCATCACCGCATCGTTGAACGCCTGTCGCGCGAACGCGACCTTGTTCTCGGTGCTGGTCAGCTCTTCGGTGAGCTGCATCATGTTCTGGTTGGCCTTCAGGTCCGGATAGGCCTCCGCGATCGCGAGCAGACGGCCCAGACCCGCGTTCAGTTGGCCCTGCGCGGCCGCCAGGGTCGCCATGGCCTCGGGATCGCCCGGATTGGCCTTGGCGGCGGCCAGGCCCGACTGCGCCGCGCTTCGCGCCGAGATCACCGCGTCGAGGGTCTCGCGCTCATGTTTGAGGTAGCCCTTGGCGGTCTCGACGAGGTTGGGAATGAGGTCGAAACGCCGCTGCAACTGAACATCGATCTGGGCGAACGCATTCTTGTAACCATTGCGGGAGGTGATCAGACCGTTGTAGACGCCGACGCCCCAGAGCACGCCGACCACAAGAATTGCGAGCAGGATCAACAAAATAAGCATCGAATCTCCCCTTGTTCATGCAAATGGCGGAACAGGCGCTATGATCGGCCCGACAAGACCGGAAGCGGTGCCCGCCGAGATCAAGGCGGACAGCGCGATTCCGGACGTGATACTTCCGACACTGACCTGCACGCGAAGCATACGCAGGGGGGGCTCGCGATGAAAGACAAGAACACGCGCCGCAGGCAATCGCAGCAAGGACGCGCCCGTTCCGTTGCACTGGCCTGGCGCACCGGCATCGTGGCGATGCTGTTGCCGCTCGCGACTGGGCTATCGGCGCAAAGCACCCTGCGTTGGGACAGCAGCACGCCCGAAGCGCGGGCATCGGCATTCGGCGTGTATTCGTCCAAGGCGACGATGACGCGGGTCTATCCCGGCGCCGGCCTGCGCATTGCGCCGCTGGCGGCAGGCTTCAACGTGACCGAATTCGAAACGCTGGCGAATAATCTCGTCGCCGGCCAGAAAGTACCGGGCCTCGCGATGGCGATTGTGCAGGGCGGCCGCGTGCTCAGCGCGCGCGGCTACGGCATCACCGATGTCCATCAGCCCGAGACCGTCGACGCCCACACCGTATTCCGGCTGGCGTCGTTGTCGAAATCATTCGCGGCGACGGCGGCGGGCATGCTCGTCGCCGATGGCAAACTGCGCTGGGACAGCCGCGTGGTCGATTACTACCCGACGCTGCAGCTCTCCGACCCACGCGCAGCGCTTCAACTGACCGTGGCCGAGGTGCTGAGCCACCGCGTCGGCGTCGGACACAATGCCTTCGATCGCGATCTCGAACGCAACGCCGAATACGATTCCCTGGTGCAGAAACTCGCCTATACGCCGATGAAATGCGCGCCGGGCGAGTGCTATGCCTACCAGAACATCGCTTACAGTCTCATCGGCGACGTGGTGCAGGCCGCCAGCGGCGAGGCGTTCGACCAGTGGGTCGCGCGGCGGCTGTTCAAACCGCTGGGCATGCAGGATGCCAGCTACGGCCTGGACGGCATCCTGGCCAGCCCGCGCTGGGCTAAACCGCATATCCGCGCCGGTCGCGGCTGGTCCGCGGTCACACCCAAGCCCACCTACTATCGGGTCGCACCCGCCGCCGGCGTGAACGCCAGCATCAGCGACATGGCGCAGTGGCTGCTCGCACAGAACGGTTATCGGCCCGACGTGTTGTCGGGCTCACTGCTCGCGACCCTGCACGCGCCGCTGATCGACACCCCCGGCGAAACGCGCGGCTCGCAGTGGCGGCGCGACCGGCTGAACTCCGCAAGCTATGGCCTCGGTTGGCGCGTCTACGATTACGCCGGCCATCGCGTGGTCTTCCACGGCGGCGTCGTGCAAGGCTATCGCGGCGTGATCGCGCTGATGCCGGAGCGCGATCTCGGCGTCGCCATCCTCTGGAACGCCAACAGCAGTGCGCCTTCTGGCCTGCTGCCGACGATTCTGGATCGCGCCATCGGCGCCACCCCGCAACGCTGGCTCGAAGGCGAAGCCGAGGCGCTGGACGAAGGGCTGTACGCTCAAGGTCTGCCCAAGCTGCCGAATGCCGCAGCCACGAACAGCGGCGTCGAAGCCTCGGTATCGGACGCAAAGCCGCATTGATCCCATGATGCGGTGACGTGGACACAGCGCTCACCGCTTTCGAGTGGGCCACTTGAAGCAAAGCCTCGCGCATCTTCGTCGAGACGACTGCGCACGATCCGGCCGATATCCCCGCATTGAAGCTGTAACGTGACCCCACAGCATATTCCGTGTGCGGGTGAACCGACTGGCGACGTCAGTCGGGCAGTTGACTTGATCAGCGAACCGTTGTTTCACCGCGGCCTATCGTCTTTTCAAGGGACCCTGCTGACGCGGGCAGTGCAGCAACAACACCCGGGCCGATTTGCCACACCCGACTTCAGCGCATAAAAAAACTCCCTCCCCGCCTGGGCTCGCGGAGAAGGAGTTTCGGATACAGCTAATCGGGGCGTTGATTACATCATCGGTTCAGGTGCTTCCGGCACAGCGGCCGGCGCAGCATTTTTACCGCGCGCTACAGATTTTTTAGCCTTTTTTTTTGCGGCCTTTTTGGCCGGCTTCTTGGCGGTTTTCTTGGTGGCTTTCTTGGAAGCTTTCTTGGCAGCTTTCTTCGCGGTCTTCTTGGCAGCCGCCTTCTTGACGGCCTTCTTCGCAGTCTTCTTGGCGGTATTCTTCGCTGCCTTCTTCACGGTCTTCTTGGCAGCGGCCTTCTTGGCAGCGGCCTTCTTGGGGACCTTTTTGGTGGCCTTCTTGGCAGCTTTCTTCGCGATCTTGCGGACGGCCTTCTTGACGGCCTTCTTCACGGTTTTCTTGGTCGCCTTTTTGGCGCCTTTCTTCGTAGCTTTTTTAACAGCCATGGGATGGCTCTCCTCGTCAGTGGATAAACTATTGGTACTACGGCCCATACAGCAACAGGATCGCGGGAATCGGACCCGCCACCCACCGCCGGCGCACTAGGCAAGCCGGTACGGATTCGTGCCGGAATCGCATCCGCGATGCCCGGATTGTGGAAACGTCCGCGAGGGCAACGCCCGATCCACTGCCTTGGCGCTCCTGCGCCGAACAATAGAAAACCCGGGACCGGCACGGCCGCGGGTTGAACGATGCGAGCCTGGCGACTCGATGACGACTCGATTTTCAGCAGCGGAGACGAAGCCTGTTTCCACCGGAACGCGAGTCCGGGCGGAAGATCGGTTTGTGCTTCGCATTTTCGTCTTGGACGGACTCACTCGCTTCTGCTATGACGACACTTGGGGCGAAACCTAATCACGCTTTTTTCAACTGTCAACACCCCTCGCGAAAAAAAAGCGAGCGTTGTCCCTCGAATGCGCTCCATAGCGGAAGAGAAATGCGCCGCACTCGTTTGCGTCGTGGGCGCGCACGATCGCAGTCCGCATCTGCATGTCAGAAAAGAAACATCGTTTTTAAAGTGGTTTTATCTGCGGGCCATTGTGCGCGAAAGGGTTGAGGTCCACCGCGAGCGGCACTTGAAGTCACGCGGCGGCGGCGGCGGCCGAAGGATAAACGAATCGCTTCGGAGACTTTTCCGGGCAAGCTTTTTTCGCGCTGCACAAGCCGGATTGCGCGGATTTGCGCGAACTCGAAAAGGCGATACGCGCCATCTGCGACGCATCGCGCGCGCGCCGAAACAGTGTCGATGACATGCGCGCGGACGCATTCCCGCGCATCGAAGCCGGCGACGATCCGCTCGCGTCGCGCGCTCGGCGATGCGTTGAACCGCGAATCCGAACCGCTACGCACGACGACGTCTGCTCCGCGCGGAGAAAGAAAAAGCCGCCCACGTTCCCGGGGGCGGCTTCGGCGGTCGCGGATCGCGTGCCCCGATGACGCGGGCACGGCGCATGCTGCGACAGGAATCAGTGGTCGTCGTCTTCCAGCAGCTCGGCGTAATCGTCCGGGGCGAGCAGATCGTTGAGCTGGTCGGCATCGTCGACCTCGACCACGAACAGCCAACCTTCGCCGTAGGCGTCCTCGTTGATGGTCTCCGGCTTGTCGGCCAACGCGCTGTTGACCGCGACGATGGCGCCGCTGATGGGCGCGTACACGTCGGAAGCGGCTTTCACCGACTCGACGACGGCGCAGGCATTGCCGGCTTCGACGCGGTCGCCGACTTCGGGCAGGTCGACGTAGACGAGATCGCCGAGCAGGCCCTGGGCGTGATCGGAGATGCCCACAGTGACCTTGCCGTCGCCTTCGACGCGGGCCCACTCGTGGGACTTCATGAATTTCAGGTCGCCGGGAATCTCGCTCATCTTGGGCTCCGCAGGGGTGTGGTGGCGGTGGAATGGGGGAATGGGGGAATGGGGGAATGCAGGGCTAGTGTAGAAGCGGGACGGCGCGGATCAAATACCCGCCCGCGACAAATCTCGATTTGAAACGGTCGTCAAGGCCGCGCGCGCGGCTGATGCTGCCCGGCGGCCGACGGGTTTCCTGCATTCAAGCCGACGTTTCGGGCAGCAAGCTCGCGCCATCGCGCACGAACGGAAACCTGACAACGCGCACGGGCAGCAGTTTGCCGCGGATGTCCACGCGCACTTCGCCGAGTTCGCCGGCCGGCACGCGCGCGAATGCGATCGCCTTGCCCAGCGTCGGCGAGAACGTGCCGGAGAGGATCTCGCCGTCGCCTGCGGCGGTGAGCACGGTCTGGCCATGACGCAGCACGCCTTTCTGGTCCATCACCAGTCCGACCATCTGTCGCGGCGCACCGGCGGCCTTCTGCGCTTCCAGCGCGGCGCGGCCGATGAAGTCGCGCGGCTGGCCATCGGCATCGGCGTCCAGCGCGACGGTCCACGCCAGCGCCGCTTCGTACGGGCTGACGCTGTCGTCCATGTCCTGGCCATAGAGATTCATGCCCGCTTCCAGGCGCAGCGTGTCGCGCGCGCCCAGTCCGGCCGCCTTCACGCCGGCGGCGAGCAGCGCCTCCCACAGCGCGACCGCGCGATCCTGCGGGACGACGATCTCGAAACCGTCCTCGCCGGTGTAGCCGGTGCGGGCGACGAACAGCGGCGTGCCGTCCTTGGTCACGGCTTCGGTGGCGACGAACTTGCCGATCTTTCCAGCGGCCGGTGCGGTGTCGGCGGAAAGCAGGCCGATGACGCGCTCACGGGCGTTCGGACCCTGCACCGCGATCATCGCCAGTTCGGGGCGTTCGGCGACGCTGACGTCGAATGCGGCGGCCTGCTGGCCGATCCATGCGAGATCCTTTTCGCGGGTGGCGGCGTTGACCACCAGGCGGAAGAAATCCTCGGCGAGGAAATAGACGATCAGATCGTCGATCACGCCGCCCTGCGGATTGAGCATGCAGGTGTAGAGCGCCTTGCCGGATTTCTGCAGCTTGTCGACCGAGTTGGCGACGAGATGGCGCAGGAACGGCCGCACCTTCGCGCCGCGCAGGTCGACCACGGTCATGTGCGAGACGTCGAACATGCCGGCGTCGCGGCGCACCTGATGATGTTCGTCGAGCTGCGAGCCGTAGCTGATCGGCATGTCCCAACCGCCGAAGTCGACCATCTTGGCGCCGAGCGCGCGATGGGCGTCGTTGAGGATGGTCTTCTGCGTCATGTGCCCGGCCGATTCGGAAAGGCCGGCATTATCCCAGAGCGCGACGGCGGATGCGCGGCTGCGCTCATGACGTTTTCTCACCGCACGCCGGCGCATGGTGCGCCGGTGACGCTAGACGCCGAGCCCCTCATTGAGACAGTCGACCCGTTTGATTGCGACCGGCTGCAATTTGCCGCTGACGATATCCATCTGTCGCGCCCAGAGCACATCGCGCGAATACTCGCGGTGGCCGTGCCGGACGAAGGCGACGATGGGAGCACCATCGATACGATCAAACCTGCAACTTCCGAGTTGTAGCTCGTAACCTTTTCGCGGCTTGGGCACTGCAACCGCATCGGTCACCCGCCACCGCGCTTGCGAGGCCTCGGGTTCGACATTGCGCGACGCCAGCAGTTGGATCGGCGTCGCGGCACTGTCCGGATCAGCAGATGGTCTGCCTATCACCTGCAAACCGTAGTCGCAGATGCGATCCAGCGACGGGCCTCCGGCGATGCAGATGCCCTGCAGTTCATCGAGCCCAGCGGGATAAGGCGGGATCGTTTCGCCGACCAAACTGCCTTCGGCCGCGGTTGCGCCGAAGGCCAGTGCGAATGCGGCAACCGCGATGACGCTGCCAAGTCCGCGCTTGGATGTATGGGACGGCATCTGCATGCTCCTGATCTGCATGCTCCTGATCAGCATTCTCCTGGCGGATTTCCGCAGAGCGATCAAGCCACCGCCTCCACTTTCAGCACCATGCCGTCGGCGCCGACGATGCGCACATTGGTGCCGGCAGGCAGATCGGCGCCGCTCACGGTCCAGTAGGCATCGGCGATCTGCACCCGGCCGCTGCCGCGTTCGATCGCCGATTGCAGCACCACCACCCGCCCCAGCAACTGATCGGTGCGCCGGTTCAGCGTCGGCTGGTCGGTGGGCGCGTCGTCGTTGCCCCGGAACCATTTGCGGTAGATCAGGATCGACACGACGCCCAGCACGACGAACAGCACCGCCTGCAACAGGAACGACAGGCCCGGCACCGCCCACACGATCACCAGCACCGCGCTGGCGGCGAACGCCAGCCACAGCATGAACGCGCCCGGCGCCATCACTTCAAGCGCGAACAGCACCAGCGCGAACACCGCCCAGGCGAACACATCCCAGCGCATATCGAGCGGCATGGCTCAGCCTCCGCTGCGGGTGATCGCCGGCGGCTTGCCGGCCTGCTGGTGACTCAGCGCTTCTTTCGCCAGCTCGGTGATGCCGGCGAGCGAACCGAGGATGCCCGCGGACTCCATCGGCAGCATGATGAACTTCTGGTTCGGCGCCTCGGCCAATGCCTTGAAGGCCTCGATGTACTTCTGGGCGATGAAGTAGTTGATGGCGTTGACGTTGCCGGCGGCGATGGCGTCGGACACCATCTGCGTCGCTTTCGCTTCGGCTTCGGCCAGACGCTCGCGGGCCTCGGCTTCGCGGAACGAGGCTTCGCGCTTCCCTTCGGCTTCCAGCACCGCGGCCTGCTTCTCGCCTTCGGCGCGCAGGATCGCCGACTGACGCACGCCCTCGGCTTCCAGCACAGCGGCGCGCTTGTTCTGCTCGGCCATCTTCTGCTGCTGCATCGATGCGATGAGGTCGCGGGGCGGCTGGATGTCCTTCAGCTCGATGCGGTTGACCTTCAGGCCCCAGGGATGGGTGGCGTGATCCACCGCGGTCAGCACCTTGGCGTTGATCTCGTCGCGCTTGGACAGCGATTCGTCGAGATCCATCGAGCCGATCGCGGTGCGGATGTTGGTCATCACCAGATTGAGGATGGCCAGCTCGAGCTGGGCGACCTCGTAGGCGGCCTTGGCGGCGTCCAGCACCTGGAAATAGACCACGCCGTCCACTTTGACCACGGCGTTGTCCTTGGTGATCACGTCCTGGCTGGGCACGTCCATCACCTGCTCCATCATGTTGATCTTGCGGCCCACACCGTAAAAGATCGGGATCAGGAAATGCAGACCCGGCGAGAGAGTACGGACGTATTTGCCGAAGCGTTCGACCGTCCATTCGTAGCCCTGCGGCACCATCCGCACGGCCTTGAAGAAGACGATGACGCCGACGACGACGAGCACGAAACCGATGAACGGACCCATCTGCAACTCTCCTCTACTCGAATGGGATCAGTATAGGCCCGGCCGCCAGGTGTAGGCGTACCGCAGGAGAGCGGTCGACAGGCGAAGGCGACACGGCTGCGACGGTTTCGCCCGCCTGCGCATCCAGACGATGAGATGACCTCCAGACCTTCCAGTTTCGCCATCGATGTCCCGGACGCGCTGCTCGCACGCATGCGCCAGGGCGAACGTGCTGCGTTCGAGCAGATCTACCGCTGGTTCGAGCGTCCGGTGTTCACACTGGCGCTGCGGATCTGCGGGGAGCGCGAGCAGGCGGCGGACGTGCTGCAGGACACCATGCTCAAGGTCATCGACAGGATCGGCGAGTTCCGCGGCCGCGGCGGCGCGGAGGGCGCGGGCAGCCCGTTCTGGGGCTGGCTGCGGCAGATCGCGGTGAACGAGGCGCTGATGGCGCTGCGCCGTCGGCGTCGCCCCGGCGAGGACAGCGACCATCTCGACGATGTCGATGCGATCGACGAACACACTCCGCCGCCGCCCGCCGCTGCCGATGCCGCGCGACTGCAGCGCGCGCTGGAGGCGCTGCCCGCCAACACCCGCACCGTGCTGTGGCTGTATCACGCCGAAGGCTATACCCACGACGAGATCGCCGCGCTGATGCAACGCACCGCGAGCTTCTCCAAGTCCCAGCTGGCGCGCGGCGGTCGCCGGCTGCGCGAACTGCTCGAACCCACGACCGCTGTTCCTTCACTTCCATCTTTACGCGAGGCCGCCCATGGCTGACGCATCCCGCAACCCGACGCCCTCCGGCTGGAGCGATGCATTCGCCGCGCTGCCGCTGGAATCTCCACCCGCGTCGCGATGGCCGCAGGTCGCCGCTCGACTCGATGCCCCTGGGCATCCCGAACGCAAGCATCGTCACTGGCTGGCGCTGGCCGCCGGACTGTGCGCGCTGGCCGCGCTGCCGCTGGCCTGGACGCTGCGCGATGCCGGCAGCGACGACGCCACGACGATCGTTGCCGCCGCCCCGCGCATCGATCCGCCGAACGCCGCTCATCTCCGCTCCACCGTCGAAACGCCTGCCGCAACACCCGCAGCGTTTTCCCCAGCTACGACCGCGCAGGCGCCAACGTCATCGGTAGCGGAGACGAAGCGCAGCGGTCAGCGCGATGCTCGCCGCGAGCGCAGGCTCGCCACGACCACGACCGGCGGCGAAGTGGTGAGCGCGGCATCTCCGGCGGAATCCGCGGCGGTGGCTTCGGAAGACGCGTCCGGCCCCACGCTCGAATCGCTGTATGCCGCGTCCACGCAACTGGAAACCCTGCTGGCGCTGACCCGCGACACCCGCGTCGAAAGCGGGCCCGCCGCCACGCTGGCCGGTGCGCTGGATGCGGAGCTGGCGACGATCGATGCCCAGCTGGCGCAGCCGGGCCTGGAAGCGCTGCAGCAGCGGGCGCTGTGGCAGGCGCGCGTCGACACTTTGCGCCACGCCACCGATTTCGAAACCCAGCAGCGCGTGCTGTCGGCGCAGGGCCGCAGCTACGAAGGCGCGCTGGTCCGCGTCGACTGACCCGTTGACTTCTTTCCGTCCATTCCATCCTTCATGAGGCACGCCATGCGCCCGTCCACACGAACCACACCCGATCTTCCTGCCAGCGCCGCGCTGTTCCTGGCGCTGGTCGTGACCTGCGCCCATGCGGGCGCGAGCGATCCGATCAACGATCGCGGCCAGCAATCGGTAAGCGATCAGATGGGGGTGATCCAGCGCGAACAGCGCCCGGTCGATCCGAAACACCTGGCGGGCTGGCAGCGCTTCTGCGCCGACAACCCGGAGAGAGGCGGATGCGAAGTGATCCTGCAACGCATCGGCCGCAAGCCGGTGGTCGGGGTGCTGTTCGCCCCCGATACCGCCGACGGTGTGCGCATCGCCGGGGTCACGCCCGACGGCGCGGCGGCAGGCGCCGGCATCAGGAGCGGCGACCGCCTGCTGCGCATCGCCGGCAAACCCATCGCCGGCGACACGCCGCAGGCGCGGGTCGACAACGCGCGCCTGCAGTTGCAGGGACTCGATGAAAAGACCGCAGTGAAACTCACCTATGCCCGCGACGGCCGCGAAAGCACGGTCAGCCTCACCCCGAAGCTGGACGAGCGGATCATGGTGTTTGTCGACGAGCGCACGATGATGCGTCCGGGCGGCGACGTCATCGTGCGTCGGATCGACGGCCGCACCGAAATACAGGCCGAAAGCGTCGATGTCGAAAGGCTGGCCGATGGGCAACAGCTCGCGATGGGCACCGCGCCGCAGATCCATGTCTTCCGCGGCGACGACGCCAGCCAGCGGCCCGGCGAACGGCGGGTGATCCGGATCGAGTGCAAGGACGGCGATGCGGAATGTCGCAAGCGGGCGGAAGCGCGGATCGGACGTCCGCTGCCGGCATTCGGCGACGCGGACGCGATCCGCAGCGCGAGCGTGTTCCGCTTCGACTGCAAGCCTGGCGGGAACTGCGAAATGGATCAGCACCGTCTGGCCGAAGCCTTCCGCTGGAACGGATTGAATCTGGCGTCGGTCGACGCGCAGTTGGGCCGTTATTTCGGCACGGATACGGGCGTGCTGGTGCTCAGCACCGGCCCGGCGCTGGGGCAGTTGCAGGCCGGCGACGTGATCCGCCGCGTCGACGGCAAGGCGGTGGACACGCCGCGCGCGGTGATGGACGCGCTGCGCGACAAGCCCGCGGACAGCACGGTCGCGGTGGAATATCTGCGCGACCGGGTCGCCGCCGATATCCAACTCAAGGTGCCGAAAGCGATGTCGTTCCCGGCGATGCCGCCCATGCCTCCCATGCCTCCCATGCCGCCAGCACCGCCTGCGCCGCCGCCTCCGCCCAAGGCAGGCGCCGCGCCGCATGCGCCCGGCGTCGCCGAGCTGATGCACCGCAGGATCGTGATGGTCGACAAGGACGGGCGGATGCAGGCCTGGGAAGACGACGGCAACGGCGCGGTGCGGATGCCGCCGGCACCGCCCGCTCCACCCGTCCCGCCGCCTGTGCCGCGCGTGCATTGACGTCTGTCGGCAGTGCCATGTGAAAGATCCAAGGCGCGAGCAACCCCCCTGCCCCTTTTCCAAAGGGGGTAATACAGCCGCTTTCACGGGGGACACACAGCCTCGCTTTTGCGAGCGTCGTACGGAATGCGTTGGGAACTTCGCACGCAGACAATTCTCTGCTCCAGAGTTGCCTCTTGATCGAAACTTCTGCAACGTGCACTTCGCCCGATCGCTCGACGCAGCCTGCGCTTCGCCCCCCCTTTGAAACAAGCGCCTTGCTCCCTTTGAAGCCAGCGCTTCGCCCCCTTTGAAAAACGGGGCTACGGGGGATTTGCTTTTCGCTTGCGGGAACCTGCTTTCATTCCAAGCGTATCAACCAAGAGCACACTCGTTGCCGTGGCGGATCATGATTTCGCGCCCGCCTTGTAGCAGACCCGGGCTGTGGAACACGGGCAGCGGGGACTCGCCGGGAAACGATTCCGCCGTTGACGGCAATGCGGACGGATGCGACAGCCGCTCATGTTCCGGCATGCGCCGCGGCGTGGTCATCGGAGGCGCTCCACAAGGAAGACAACAAAATGATGGCGATTATCATTCGCGAGTCAGCCGGGTGTGCGCGTGTGTGCGCGTGTCCGTCTGCCATCACGCCGTCAGCGCTTCCACCCGTGCCCAGACCGCGCCCTCGACGCTGTCGGCCAGAAGCAGAGCCTCCAGGTTCTGCAACAGTTGCTCGACCCGGCTGGCGCCCAGGATCACCGTCGACACGTGCGGGTTGCGCAGGCACCAGGCGATCGCCAGCGGCGCCGGCGCGAGACCCAGTTCGACGGCCAATGCGGTGAATTTGCGGGCGCGCTCCAGGCGGCGGTTCTGGCTGTCGCCCAGCACCATGCCCTGCAGCCAGGCCTGGCCTTCCTGGCCCAGGCGGGTGTCGTCGGCCACGCCGGCGTTGTATTTGCCGGTAAGCAGGCCCGACGACAGCGGCGACCAGATCGTGGTGCCCAGGCCCAGCTCGGCGTAGAGCGGCGCGTATTCCAGCTCGACCCGCTGCCGGTGCAGCAGGTTGTACTGCGGCTGCTCCATCGAGGGCGCCTGCAGACCGTGATGCTTCGCGATCTTCGCAGCTTCTCGGATCTGCGCAGCCGACCATTCCGAGGTGCCCCAGTACAGCACCTTGCCCTGACGGATCAGACCGTCCATCGCCCACACGGTTTCCTCGATCGGCGTTTCCGGGTCGGGACGATGGCAGAAGTACAGATCGATGTAATCCACACGCAGCCGCTTGAGCGCGGCGTCGCAGGCGTCACGCACGTGCTTGCGCGACAGGCCTTTCTGCATCGGCAGCGGATCCTTCGCCGAACCGAACATCACCTTGCTCGACACCGCATAGCCATCGCGCGGCAGGCGCAGATCGGCGATCACGTCGCCCATCACCCGCTCGGCCTCGCCGTTGGCGTAGCCCTCGGCGTTGTCGAAGACATTGATGCCGTGGTCCCAGGCGGCAGCGACCAGATCGCGCGCCGCGCCGCGGCCGATCTGCTGGCCGAAGGTGAGCCAGGCGCCGAACGACAGCGCGGAAACCTGCAGGCCGGTGGCGCCCAGACGACGGTAGTGCATGGAGATTCCGATGATGTGGCGGGGGATGGAATCAGTGTAACCGCGCGCTGCGTCCGCGACCGCCTACAATGGCCGCCCCTTCCTCCGGGGAGTAGCCCGCCGCGCGGGCGTTTGGCGCCCCGGGATAAGCGTGAACACACATTGCCCCCACGCCCAGGCGCAGGGGATGTAGAAAGTCTCTAAACAGCCTCAGTATAGACAACGGGCAAAACCGAAGGCGGAGCAAGCCTGCCCAGCCCGGCGGC